>JANQGJ010000089.1 GCA_028277395.1 Bacteroidales bacterium
AACAGAGTACATAGTAAAATTATATTGGTACATAGATACCGCAAGTTAATTCTCTTTCATCTCTGTTGGTGATTCCTCGGAATCATGAATGTTTTGTTATATCAATAAGTATTTGACTATTTTTGCCGGGTCATGACTACAATTAGCAATATTCAAAATCGTGAGCTTGTCTTTTCAGGCTGGTCAAGAAAAGGTTATGCAATTTTCTCAAGCTTAAGCAAAGTTGTGAAAATTGCCCGTCTTGCTGTTGCAGTCATTATTTCTTCTTTTGGAAAAAGTGGTGTTTTAATCAGGTTATTTAACGAGAATTTCAATTATAACCTGATTGAGGAATTTGATGATGATCGTGGATTATGTTTATCAGATCTGCTGGAAATGATATTTCCGGAGCCGGCAATTATAAATATTGACAGTTCATGTTGTAAATTAAATAATGTATAACCAATACTGAGTCCATATCTTGCTTTTGCAGGGTATGGACTTTTTTTTGACATATTATGGTAGAAAAACTAAAACTAAGAATACTAAAAAACGGGGCTATTGATTTTGCCGAAGCAATTGAATTAAGTCGTGTTACAAACAAAGAAGAGCTATACAATGCTGCTGATAAGATTCGTGAACATTTCTGTGGAAACAATATTGATCTTTGTTCCATAACCAATGCAAAATCCGGCAGATGTACCCAGGATTGCCGCTGGTGCAGCCAGTCAGCTTTTCACAATACAGATATTGAAGAGTATGAGATGGTTGACAAAGATGTTGCTGTTAATGAAGCAGTTGGAAATGCCAAAAAAGGTGTAAGCAGACATTCATTGGTTACCAGTGGGAGAAGGGTTTATGATGGTACATTGGACAAACTTATACCTGTTTACAGGGAGATCAGGAATAAGAGCAATGTTAGTTTGTGTGCATCAATGGGTTTGATCAACAAACATCAATTACAAAGGCTGAAAGATGAGGTAGGAATTGAGCATTATCACTGTAATCTTGAAACAGCACCTTCATTTTTCCCAAAAGTTTGCACATCACATACTCTGGAGGAAAAGATCATTACCATAAAAAACGCAAAAGAACTGGGTTTAAAAATATGTTCAGGCGGGATAATTGGAATGGGGGAGTCCATGGAGCAAAGGATTGAGCTGGCGTTTGCTCTTAGAGAGTTAGAGGTTAAGTCAATTCCGATAAATATCCTCACACCGGTACCCGGAACTCCTCTTGAAAACGCAGAGCCATTGTCTGAAGAGGAAATATTAACTACAATTGCCATCTTCAGGTTTATAAACCCAAAAGCTAATCTAAGATTCGCCGGTGGAAGATTACAAATTAAACATTTTCAGGATAAAGCATTACGTGCCGGGATCAGCGCAGCTTTAACCGGAGATTATTTAACAACCACAGGATCAAATATTGATGAGGATATAAGGGATTTCAGAGCAGCAGGTTTTAATATAACAAAAATGAATCATGAATAGTTACGATGGGGTATCAGTTTGTTAATTGCATCGTCTGATCAAACCATATAATAATTATCTAATGAATATAAAAGAACTCACTGAATTTGATAAGAAGCATATCTGGCACCCTTATTCATCCTCACCAGGGTTGATTGACAACCTTGTAGTAAACAGTGCAGAAGGTGTTAATTTAGTGCTTGAGGATAACCGTGTTTTAATTGATGCCATGTCAAGCTGGTGGTCGGTTATTCACGGATATAACCATCCGGAGCTAAACCGGGCACTGGAAAACCAGGTAAAAAAAACAGCACATGTAATGTTTGGTGGATTAACGCATAAACCTGCTATTGAGTTAATGAACCTGTTGTTAAGCATTGTCCCGAAAGGACTCGAAAAAGTATTTTATTGTGATTCAGGCTCTGTGGCCGTTGAGGTGGCTATGAAAATGGCGCTTCAATACTGGTTTTCTCAGGGTTTAAAGACAAAAAACAAGTTTGTTACGATTAGAAAAGGATACCATGGAGATACATGGCATGCAATGTCGGTTTGTGATCCGGTTACCGGCATGCACAGCATTTTTCATGAAAGACTTTCAATACAGTTCTTTTTACCGTCGCCAAAATCAGATTACCATCAGGAATTCGATGATGAAGATATTCAGAAAGTTGAAGAATTTTTAAAAGCTGAAAATGACAAAATCGCTGCATTTATATTAGAACCGATAGTACAGGGAGCCGGAGGAATGAGGTTCTATCATCCGGAATATCTCGTTGCAGTGCGAAATTTATGCTCAAAGTATAATGTATTGATGATTGCAGACGAAATTGCTACGGGGTTTGGCCGAACAGGAAAAATGTTTGCCTGTGAGCATGCAGACATTGTTCCGGATATTATGTGCCTGGGTAAAGCAATTACAGGCGGATACATGTCGTTTGCTGCTACCATGTGTACTGATGAAATTGCAAGGGGTATTTCAGAATCCAAACCAGGAATTTTTATGCATGGACCAACATTTATGGGTAATCCACTAGCATGTTCGGTTGCTTTGGCAAGTATCAGACTATTACTTGAAAGTAACTGGAAGGAGAATGTTATGATGATAGAAACACAGTTGAAGAAGGGATTAACAGGGTTGAAGAATAATAAAAAAGTTAAAGATGTAAGAGTACTTGGAGCCATTGGAGTTGTAGAAATGAAAGATCCTGTTGATATGACTTTGATACAAAATGAGTTTATCAGCATGGGGGTTTGGGTTCGACCTTTTGGTAAACTAATTTATACTATGCCACCATATGTAATATCAAAGTTTGAATTGCTGAAAATAGCAAGTGCATTTAATGTTGTAATTAACCAGCTGGTGTGATGATTAACAGGTATGAGGCCGAATTAAAGCAATTGGAAGATGCAGGAAACTTAAGGAAACTGCGCGAAAGTTGCCCTTCAGATATCATAGATATGTCCTCAAATGATTATCTGGGATTGAATAAAAACAGGGAGATCTATGAAGATTTCATGGAATCATTTCTGAATAAAAAATACAGGTTTGGATCAACATCATCAAGACTTCTGAGTGGTAACGCTGCTGAGTATAGCGAACTTGAACAGTTAATTGGCAATTGTTACGGAAAAGAAGCCAGTCTTGTCTATAATAGTGGTTATCATGCTAATATTGGTGTAATTCAGGCAATAGCCGGTAAAAACGATTTGATTATTGCTGACAAGCTTGTTCATGCAAGTATTATTGATGGTGCAAAATTGAGTAAAGCGGACTTCATAAGGTTCAGACATCTGGATTATAAACATCTTGAGATCATACTTAAGAGGCACAGAAATAATTACAGGAATGTAATAATTGTGAGTGAATCTATTTTTAGCATGGACGGAGATATTGCTGACCTAGGCAAGCTGATTGATTTAAAGGAGAGGTTTGATTGTTTACTTTATATTGATGAAGCACATGCGATCGGTGTGAGGGGTAGGGCAGGGCTTGGTTGTTCTGAGGAGTTTAATCATATAAACAGTATTGATTTTATAATCGGAACATTTGGTAAAGCACTTGCATCAATCGGAGCTTTTGTTGTTTGTAATTCTGTTTTCAGGGAGTTTTTGATAAATCATTCCAGGTCATTCATATACACTACGGCTTTACCGCCTGTCAACCTGGCCTGGAACGTTTACATATTTAAAAGATTACCTGATTTCTCAAAAAAAAGAGAAACGCTAATTGAATTGTCAGTTCAATTCTCACGTCTGCTTGGTTTGGAGTCGGAAAGCCATATTGTACCGGTTGTAATCGGAGAAAACAGGAAAACTACAGATGTGTCAGAGCTAATGAGGCTGAGCGGTTTCAATGTGATGCCTATTAAACATCCAACTGTTGCAAAAGGGAAAGCACGACTCAGATTCTCACTTAATGCTGATCATCGTATTGAAGAGCTTTTACCTGTTAAACAGGTATTGTATGAGTCAGGGATTATTGCTGCTGACCAAAATATTTAATCAGAAAATGAAATGTAGCTGGCTAAATAAAGAAAATAATCAGGAATGCATCTTATTTTTCAATGGCTGGGGGATGGATGCTAATTCTGTATCACATATGCAAACAGGAAGTTATGATATTCTTATGTTGAATGATTACAATCCTGTTTCACCGATTACTGAAGATCTGGGGAGTTATAATTCAGTTTATGTTGTAGCATGGTCATTGGGTGTTTGGGCAGTAAGTATGATTGAACCAACACTTCCAAATTTGACAAAAGCTATTGCCATAAACGGAACTCAAAACCCGGTTGATGAAACAGAAGGGATCGATCCTCTTGTATTTCATAATACTTTAAGATATCTGACAAAACAAAGCTATTCAGGTTTTTGTATACGAATGTTTGGTGGTGTAAAAAAATATAATGAAAACTTAAACCGGATTTCGAAAACAGATTTTGATAAACAACATGAAGAATTAATTTCAATTTCCAGGCAATTATCAGTTGATGAAACATGTGAATTTAAATTTGATACTGCACTTATTGGATCTGATGATTATATATTCACCCGAAAGAATCAATACAATTATTGGAGAAACAGAACAAGAATAGTGAACAGAGCTATCTCTCATTATCCGTTCAGGATATTTAACAACTGGGAAGAGATAATAAATTTATAATTATGTCTGTGACAGAGAAGAAATTAGTAAAACAACGTTTTAGCAGATGTTATTCAACATATAACGAGCAGGCTGTTGTACAAAAAGAGGTTGTAACAAAGTTCTGTGATCTGCTGTCTGTTTATTTAAAAAAAGATATAAAACGAGTACTTGAGGTAGGATGTGGTACGGGTATGTTAACAGAATTGTTGGTTACTGATTTTAACATTTCTGAATTAATACTAAACGACCTGGTTGGATCAGACTTTATTGATGTTAAAATCAGGCTTGAAACCCATCAATTTGAAAAATATGGTTTTATTCAGGGAGATGCTGAGAAGATACTATTCCCATCGGGTTTAGATGCTGTGCTGTCGGCATCCTGCTTTCAGTGGTTCAATAACATTGAGATGTTTATCATGAGAATGAGTGAAGTGTTAAACAGCAAAGGAATTCTGGCATTTAGTACATATGGTACATATAATTTTAAGGAGATCAGGGAAATATTAAATGTAGGCCTGGATTATCACACATTGAATGAGCATAAAGAAATAATCAGTAAAGAATTTAATATAATTCATTCGGAAGAATGGAGGCAGGTATTGCAATTTGACAATCCAAATAAAGTATTGCGTCATATTAAGGATACCGGAGTAAATGGGATAGGATATGGTTTTTTTGGAAAATCAGATTTAACAAGATTTACAAATGATTATAAGAATACATATGGTAGCAGGGATAGTACAGTAAGTTTAACCTATCATCCGATAATTATAATTGCGCAGAAAAAGAGTTAAAAATGGCATCAAAGGAATATTTTGTAAGTGGGATTGATACAGATTGTGGTAAAACTTATATAACCTCATTATTAGGATATTACCTAAAACGGTCAGGGATGAAAATAATCACCACAAAGCTGGTGCAAACAGGATGTTCGGGCATATCTGAAGACATAGCAGAGCATCGTAGGATTATGGAACAAAATTTTTTCCCTGAAGATGTTTCCGGTCATACATGTCCGTTTGTGTATTCGTTTCCTGCATCACCACATTTAGCTGCAGAAATTGATAAGAAACCGTTTGAATTATCCAGAGTCAGGGCTTCTATCTCCGATCTGGTCAGGAAATTCGATATAATACTTTCGGAAGGGGCAGGAGGGTTAATGGTACCTTTAACTAAAGATTATTATACCATAGATTATATTGTTGATTTTAAGTTGCCTTTAATATTCGTAGGGTCATCAAAGCTTGGAAGTATAAATCATACATTGTTAAGTCTTGAATTATGTGCAAAAAGGAAAGTTAATCTACACACCTTTGTTTACAACAAGATGCCTGGTCATGATGTGGTAATTGCCGATGATTCGTTCAGATTTATTAGCAATTATATAAAAGAAAGGTTTCCTGAAACGAATATTGTGCACAGTGATGATCTTGTAAAACGAAATAGTTTGTCAGATTTATACAACTTTTCTCTCTAATATATTTCTTCTGAGTTTTCAAATTGTTCATTTTGATCCTTATGTAATATTGATCTCAGATGAACATGTTACATTTTGCCAAACAAACTTAGTATAAGAGCTTATGTCAAATCACAATAGGAAAAGGTACCAGACCAACTTTTACAAAACTTATTACTGAACAGAGTTTTCTCAATAATATCAATAACATTTATAGATAGAATTGCATCTTCAATATTGTTTTTTTTATATAAAATGCGAACATTGTTGTTATTAGTAGTAATATTAAAACTGAAAGTAACATTCTTATGGGTAAGGCTACAATTAGCAACAATTTAATTCTATTTACTTTCGTTCCTTCGTATTCTTTTCCTGTTATCAGAAATTCGAAAATCTATTAGTACATCTTAATATTTAACTGTTATATGTTTCATCATCTCCACAATAAGCATCTCAAACTTAACTGGCTATTAATGTTAAATATAGTCAAAAGAACCCTTGTGCTGAGTCTTTTGGAGAAAACTGAAATTAACAATTATAAAAACAACACTGAAAATCAATTATTAATTTAATGATTTAATTCTAATTGGGATTATTAAGCTATCAGGTTCATAAGTCCAATCAATTTTAAAAGCCATATCTGCCATATATCCATTAAATAAACTCTTTATTTCTTCGTTCGAAAAGTCACTACAATAATGTACTTTAATCTCTTTGTGAATAAAATCTAGTGTGATTACAATATCAAGAGTGCTTTCTATTGCATTATTGATTGCAAACCTTTGCACATTAGGTTTGAAGACATTCGATATCAACGTATCATAATTACTGTACTCGTTAACAAAAACATCATAATCAATATAAACCCTATATTGATTATCAATACATAATTCTGGTAACTCATAATAAGCAATTAATATTGCACTATAGCAAAAAATCGATTTAACTATTGATATATTTTTAGAATTTATAACATTATCAACTTCATCGTTATAACTGAAACCTAAATAATACATGTACAAAAATCCCGTCTCTGAATCTATAACAATTTTTAATTCCTTTTCGAACTTTTTTAATTTCTGTACGAGATTTTCAATCCTAGCAGAAGGGTAAATCTCCAGATCAACCTCTAAAAACGAAATAAACTCTTGTATTGAATTGGGTGGTCTCAAATACGTATATTGATAATTTAGCAATTGTCCAGTAACTTCTGTTTGAAAATTCCCAATTATTTGTGATCGAAATGACTCGAATTTTAATATTCGTAAGCCAAAATGTATTGCAAATAGTAGTAATATTAAAACAATTAATACTTTTAACATTACTTTTAGTTTAGTTTTATTTGATAGGTAGTACATAATCAATGACTTTAAATTTAAAATATAATGAATCAAAGTCTTTTGGAAAAGTTTCTTCTTCTATATATCTCTCCAAACTATATTGTAGTTTTTTATTATTTGAATAAATTAGTGTGTTGTTTTTACAAAGAGAAATTACGTGTGGAATGCCATCAGCCATAACAATCTTATAGTAAATTGTTTTTTCAATTTGCGGTTTTATCCAAATCAAATTATAATGGCTTGAATCAATAGTATATTGCTTTAGAAGAAAAGAGATTGTATCCTGTATACTATTATCAAGGTCTATTGGGTGCCCCTTTTGAAAAATTAATAAATTATTAGGAATATTATAGCAACATGGTGAATAGGGTATTTTCGAAATTAAGATATGTTTACCTGAAAACAAATAACTTAAAAAATCCAATTCATCAGGTGTAAAATAATCGTTATGAAATGATAACGATTTAACAAATCCATTTGAATAAACTATAACAGAAGAATCATTATCACTGACTTTAATATCTATTCCATTTCTGAAAATCGATGAATTTATATCTGATCCAGTATTTTTAAAATACAAACTATCTTGCATTAAAAATTCCAAGAATAATTCTCCTGACTTGGGATAAGAACAATAAGTATAATAATAGGCTTGAAGGTGCAAATCTATGTTATTACTGAAGTACTTAAAACGATCGGACTTATAAAATTTAAACTCCTGATAATATTTGTTGGTCAAAATAGTAACTAGAATTACTATAATTGACACAATCGCAATTACAATCTTTTTCATAATATTTTCTGTTAATTAATAGTTTTGGTGACCATTAATAAATTGTCTGAAAGTGTTAAAATCACTCTTATTTTTGAAATTGAGTTAATCAATTGATAACCTTTGTTATTGATCATTTGATATCTGAATTGTTTATCTGTTCCAGGTGTAATAATTTTTCTAATTATATTTGCATCAGTATTCTCAGATGGCGTATAAATTGCATCAGCATTAACAATTTTTTCCCACATGTTATCTCACATTCACCAGCAATATATAAATTTTCTATACCAAATATGTTTCTCTCCGGTGTTCCTTCAATATTAGCATCAACACTTATATCTAGTATCTAGAGGATCTCTTCCATTAACATCATCTTCAGGATCATATGAAGCATTTGAAACCCGTTCGTAAAAAGCAGACTTGTTAATAATATCTTTAAGTTTATTCTTCTGTTTTTCGTTCAATAACCTGCCTACACTTTTTGATTGTAAATTATGGTTTTTATGATTAAACAACGCCACAAATGCACCTGTAACAGCACCATTTGCAAATTTACCACCACCAAGAACTTCGGCGGTGCCACCAACAGCTGCTGCTATACCTACCATTACTCCCATTTTATTTGATACCTTATTACTATAAGAGGCCCCAAGACTACTTGCAAAACCAGACAGGAAGCCAAGTTCGAAACGGCCTCCCATCAAGGCCCTTACTCCTCATTTTTCTATGAATTTCTGCGAATCTTTAAATAACTCTCCTATAGCTGCACCTAATACACCGGACTTTAAAGCCTGCCCTACATTTGCCCCGTTAACCAATGCCGTTGTTACACCTTAAGCAAAACCATAGACATTTCCCAGTAAATAACGCTCAAACCCTACCTGCTCAATACAACCCTCCTGGTAACAACCTCACCTCCATCAATAATCCGTATAAAATAAACACCATTGGGCTGTGATGATAGTTCAATTGATC
>JANQGJ010000086.1 GCA_028277395.1 Bacteroidales bacterium
TTTGCGAAAGCGGAGATTTATCGGAGTGGTACCATGGGTGCGAGAATTTTTTATTTAATTCATTATCAATAAAATAAAAAATTATAAACACATGAAATATTTATTTTACAATTGTGGTATTTGCTTCATGTAACAACGGGCATAAAACACATTCAATTAGCAACAGTGATTTTGTTCATAATTAGTTCGGTAGGGCATTTGGAATATTAAGGCAGGCAGGTTATACAATACCAGGTGATAGTACTATTATCAGAAATGAAAAATCAGGACTACTGTCAGACTACAAAAAAATGTCTGACAGTATAAGGCAATTTTCCGATTCGGCGGTTTTTGCCTCGTTTGAAGTTCATCGTTTTATTACACTGTGTTATACAACAGAAAATTTAACAGAACTGCATACATATTATGATAGTTTACTATTGCATTGCAACAACTATCATAATATTATTGCGGCAATACCCGGTTAATCAACAATATAGCCAAATGCTTTGTAAACAGCCTCGAAGGAAAACTAATTGATAAAGATTCAATTTTATCAGTTGTTGAAACAAAAATTTACACCCATTTGGATATTGTTTATCCCCGAAGTACCGATACCCTTCAAATTCAGGATTTAATAAACCGGTATGCAGCCCAATACTACAGCCGTGGAATTATCAGTATGGCTGAACCACTGTTCCGTAAGTTTAAAGATTACTACAGGGCTGATTATGTAAAAAATAAAGAGCTGAAGTTTTCTCAAAATTATATTGTATAACGTATTTGGAACTCCAACCATTTATATACTTGACAATGAGTTTCGAATAGTAGATAAATCACCGCAATGACAGATATTACAATAAATATTATAATAACACATCAATAGATCCCGTAACCAGGCTTAATATCATAAAGATACCCTGATCACGATTATTATTATTTATAATATTGCAATTTCACCAGTAGTCAGTAATTACTTGTTTAACATCTTCAGGAAAATACAAAAAATAAACTGTCAAATGTATCAACTCCAATTTATTGGAGCAAAACTTAAGTAAAGTTTGGGGTGTATACTTTCAGGTTTGTTATGAATAACAAGTATAATATGAGTAGTTTCTGGCAGATTTTTCAAACATTAAATAAAAGGGAAAGGCACAATACATGTTAGGTCCGGTAAATCAGTCAGATAACCATAAATAATGGAAGCCCATAACCCCTGTCTGAAGATGCAATTGTTACAAAAAAATACCTCAACCAGTAATCAAAATTACCATAAAAGCCACCCGTTAACTGTGTGATATTTGAAGATATACAATTGTTGAGACAAATAATTTACGATATAAAAATCACAGGATGAGCGCGTTACACTTTTATGTAACGCTTTTGTAACGCTAAGTCAAAATATGTGGCGGTTTTGTAACGCCAAAAATTAGGCTTCGAAGTAGTGGTAACGGATATTTGCAGCGTTAATAACCTCTTAGTGATTTCGAATTTTTATTTATAAACGAATCAAGATAGAAAAAAATTCAAAAAAGAAAGTAGATGTTTTTAATCAAAATTTTGAAAAACACAATGAACTGTTAAGCTGTTGAAATGAAAACTGATTAAAAATTGATTAAAATGGAAAGAAAAGGAATTAGTAATGTTGACAATGCTTATTATTGGGAATTAAAGCAGAGTCTTTCAAAATTTGTTGTCAGGGTCATAATTTTGGCTGCATTTATTTTTGGAAGTAGTACAAATATTATAGGAGCTAAAATAAAACTGTCAGGTTCTGCAAGTTTAAGGATAAATTCATCTGTAATATTATCTGCTACCAGTATTGAAAATAATTCAACAGGAACAATACTTAATAATGGTACCATTGAGTTAACCGGTAACATTATTAATAACAACGGAACACTTATTGATGCTTCATCAACAGGAACCATTAAAATAAAAGGAACTTCCGGGCAACAAACAATTACCGGGACTTCAGGCTGTGAGTTTTACGGAACGGTTGAAATAAACAACACTGATGGGCTTGCATTTACGGACGACGCAACCGGAGCATCACAAAGTATACCTGGTAACCTTACATTTACCCAGGGAAAACTAACTCTGAATGCTTTTAATCTAACATTGGGTGCTAACGATCCTACCGGGGTTGGAGCATCAGCATATATAGTAACAAACAGTACCGGGATTGTAAAACGCAGCGTTCCGGGTGATGGCTCAACAAATGTACTATATCCAATTGGAAATAGTGCTTACAATCCTGTTACTCTTCAAAACAGTGCAATTGCCACAACGGATAATTATGGTATCAGGGTGGTAGATAGCAAACCTGGCAGTTTCAGTGGAACTACGAATATTGTTGATCGCTCGTGGATAATTACTGAATATGTTGCTGGTGGCTCTGATCTTACGGTTACTACCCAGTGGAATAGCGGGGAAGAACTTACAAATTTCGATAGAACAAAAAGTATGCTTGGAGTTACAACTGATGATGGAGCCAATGTAACCTGGGGAACACCTGCGGCTGCAGGTGGTTCTGATCCATATACTCAAAGTATATCAGGTATAACAACCTTGGGAACATTTATGGTTGGTGATGAATTTTATGATGGTATCCTGCTTGACTTAAAAATATGGCTTGCAGGAGCATACAATACCACCAACGATAACATGGATAAGACCCTCAATACAGAGGGTTTATTACCACTTACAGATCCATATAGCCTTAGTACAACAGTATCAGCAGTACCAACAAATGCTGTTGACTGGGTAAAAATTGAACTACGCGACAAGACAGATAACACAAGTGTGTTGTACAGTTTTGCAAGGTTTGTTGATCAGGATGGTCAGATCATTGAAGAAAATGAGACCAACTTCAAGATGAAAGGAGTAACAAGAGACTCATATTACATAGCAGTGCTCCACCGAAATCATATGGGAATAATTTCGAATTCCACAATTGATCTTAACGGAGCTTCTCCAACCTTAAGTTTTCAGTCGGCACAGGCTACTGCCTGGCAGGATGGTGCTATAACCACAAATGATGCAATGAAAGAGGTTGAAACTGGTGTGTTTGGTTTGTGGGATGGAGATGCAAATGCGGATGGAGAAATACAGTATGAAGGTTCTGGTCCTGACAGGATAACAATATTAAATACAGTAGGAGTATCAACACCTACAAATAGCATATCAGCAACATACTCTCCGGTTGATACAAATATGGATGGTAATATCCAGTATGAAGGAGGAAATCCTGACCGGGTTTCAATATTAAATGTTGTTGGTGTGTCCACTCCTACACAATCATTTACAGCTCATTTGCCATAATTAAAACAACTAAATATAAATATTAATAATTTATAACATGAAAAGAATATTAACTTTTGTAGTATTAATAACTTTAACAACTACCACGTTATACGCAGACATTTGGAAGGTTAGATTAGTTGAAAATGATTACGGATACCTTGAACTTCAAATGCGATGCACTGATGCAGGTGAAACACCAGTACAGGACGACCCAATTTCAGGAATGACATTTCAAATCTATTGGCCCACATCATATGGTGCAGATATAGCCTTAATTTGTACAAGTAATCCATATAATATAGCCGATGGATTAAGTGCACGTCAAACAACTGGTGCTAGTCACTGGAGGGAATGGTATATTGCCGGAGCTCCAATAGCATGTCCAACAACATGGACTACAAATGAATGGGAGACTATTACATCCTGGAAGGTTACTGGTGGATCTGGAACGGGAACGTTTACTCTAGCAAATGACCTGGAATTAGGTGCGGGATTAAATTTTCAATGGGGAACACCAATAGCATATACCTATCATCCTGATGTTGAGGATGGGCCAGTTACTAATTATGCATACCCTACTAAAGTTTATACTCATGTGTGGGAAGGTGGAGCAACTGACAATGGTTTTCAGAATGAATATAGTTGGAACCGAGCAGAAAACTGGAAAACTGAATGTGGTTCAGCTGGTACAGTACCAACGTCTTCTTCAAATTGTTTTATACCTTCAGGTAAAACGTATTATCCTCAAAATTATAACAAAGCATTTGTATCAGGTACAGCACCTGCAAATCATGTAAGAATCCAAAATGGTGCTTCTATCAATTTTTTGAATGCAATGGATGACGAGTTTGATGTTTCAGGAGATTTATTAGTTGAGGGTACATTAACAGTTAATGAAACAGGCCATACAAATCCTGGAATTACTGTAACAGGAAGTACCACTGTTGCTGACGGAGGTAGTATAGTTATAAACGAGAATGCCGAAGCTACTTTTAACGGGTCAACTACAATAAATGCTGCAAACGGCATTTTGGTTAAAGCCAGCAGTACCGGTTCCGGCTCCTTCATCGATAACGGTACAATCAACTATGGTGGTAGCGGGAGTGCCAAAGTACAAACCTATATTACAAATAATTCTTTAGATGGTAGTTTTTGTATGCATTTTATTGGACCTACCGTTTCAGGAGCCACATTAAGTGATTTTAATGTTGCTGATAGTAGTACATATGTATATGAATGGGAAGAGGATCAGATTCCGGATGAAGGCTGGAACAACCTTTATTTACTTACTGATGTGATTGATCCTGCCAAAGGTATTGGATTTTCCACAACTGATAATACCACTCACACGTTAGAAATGACTGGAAATCTTTCAACAGGTAATGTTACAAATTCACTAACATACAGTAATAACCATCTGGAATTAATAAGTAATCCTTATCCTTCATCTGTTGATTTTGATGCTCTTGCAACAACAACAGCAAATGCAAATGTTGTTCTGAATAAGTACTGGATTTATGATCCTATAGCAAGTGTCTATGTTGCACGGGCAGGTGGAAGCGGTGGTTCTCAGTACGTTCAGGTTGGACAGGGCATGTTTGTTGAGACCAAAGCTGCAGGTGATTTTACTTTCACAAACACCGAGAGATCACATAGTAATGATCCTTTCAGAAATACCATTGTTAATGAACTTACAGTTTTTGCAACCGGTGGACAGGAAGGATATAAGGATGAACTGGTTGTAAGGTTCGAAGAAACAGCTACTTCCGGATATGATATTGAATTGGAGGCCATTAAGTGGAACAGTCAGGTTGAAGATGCAACTATGATCAGGAGCATTGCAGAAGATGAAACAGAACTTGCAATTAATTTTCTGCCACTAGAAGGGTTGTTCCTGAATATGGTAAGTGTGCCCGTACATTTTAATTGTGGATATAATACTAACTACTCACTGTCATTCGAAGGAATGGAGACATTTGAGAGCGGAACTGATATTTATCTGGAAGATAAAAAAGAAGGTGGAGAATGGATTTATGTAAAAGATCAACCGGAATATAATTTTACAGCTTCACCAGATGAACCTGTTGACAGATTTGTTATACACTTTTTCGGACCTGATGGAATTGTTGAATCCGCACAACCAAAACCTGTCGATATCTACGGACATGGTTATCATGCTTACGTGAAAAATAATTCAGATGAGCAGATCAAAAAGGTTCAGATTTATACTTTGTCAGGAGTGTTAGTTAAGGAAATAAATGATGTAAGGAACAAAATCTCTAAATATTGGGTTGATGATGATACCGGTTACTTTGTAGTAAAAGTTATCACCAATAAAAACGTATATACAGGGAAAATATTAATCGGAATCAAATAGGGTTTTCTCATAAAATAATATGCCCACAGTGGCAGGTTTTGATAAAAGACTACTGTAAACAATTAGCACAATATTTAAATGAAGGGAATTAAAATAAAATTATCTGGAAAAATGAAACACAAAAAAAGTGTATATAAAAAAGTTACGGTTGCTGCGTTTTTGGTAATGATGATGATTTTCATTGCTCCTGCGATTAGCTACGCTCAACCTCCACCTCCACCACCACCTACAGATCCGGGGCCGGTGGATGCACCTGTTGGTGGTACACCTGCACCTGTTGAGGGAGGGAGTCTAATTTTGATAGGTTTGGCTGTTGCTTATACTGTAAAACGGATTGCTGTTCGTAAGGAGAAAGATATTGATATTGAATAATATAATGTAGTGTCGATGGGAAGAGAGAGCCAGAAGAGATGATCGTGGTTCCCAGTTCCGGAAATCATTCTTCTGGTTTCTTTTACTATGAATAGTTAATATTAAAATGAAAAAAGATCTTATAGTAATAATAGATTTACATAGTAAAAGGAATGAATTCTTTGGAAAAAAACAAAGAAACATATTGAAACTCAATATGTTTTTATGTCATTATTGAACCACTTGAAGTTGTCACCTTATTCCTTTAGGGTCAGGCTTAGATGGTGTATTTTACTGACCCTCAAGGTGACAACAAATCAATAGTTCTTATAAAATAATGGTCTGAAAATAAACAAGGAATCTGAAAGTTTTAATCGTTACTCCCTAACCCTATATATGAATTAAACACTACTGAAATCATGCACAAAGTGTACATATGCACAATAAAATAAAACATAAAGAAAGAGAAAAAATATGGAGAATTGTAGTGGATTTGAATATACAAATATTCAGATGCACAAAAGCAAGTGATGATAATGATATTAAGAATATGCTAATTAATTATTCAAATGATATATCTCAGATCATTGCTGATTACAATGTACCCATGAATAAGAATGAGAGAAAAAATATTGAATCAGTTAATGTTGAAAGAGTATATTCAGCTATAGAAAAATGTATGAGTATTGGAAAACTAATTAAAACAATTAAAAAACAAAATGAGTTAATTCATTGCAGTGAAGATATTATTGAAATGACTTTTACAATAATTGAGTTCTTGAAAAAACTTGTACCCGTGGAATATCAATATAATGAATAACCACTTAAAATATGTATTTTTAGTTTTCATAGTGCTGATAACCAAACCTGTAACCTGCCAGGAAGATGTCACCTTATTAACACGGGTACTTGACCTTAAAAAATATGATGCTTTAATCGTTGATAAATTATTTTTGAGAAAAAATGAGTCAACTGAAGTCAGGATTTTTTTAACTGTTGGATTTGAATATAAACTTATTGCTGCCTGCATGGAAAAAAATGGGACTGATATAGAGTTGGGTTATTATAATAATTCAAGGCAAAATGCAGTTTATGAAAAACTGTTTGGAAGGATTGCATCACTACGATACAGTCCTGAAAAGCCGGAATTTTTAACGTTGATAATCAAGAATATAAGTGATAAGACAAAAAGTGAACAACAAATAGTATGGTATGCCGTACTTAAGGAAAAGTATTAAGCTACTGGCTTTCTTGTATAGGCAGAATAATACAGCATAATGCTTAAGTATAGTGACACAAAAAATTTCGTTTAAAAAATTTATCATAATAATTTGCTTTTAAGAGATTTCTTTCTTACATTTACTACACAAAAGTGCAGGGACAGTTAATTTCTCAAATACAGACTAATATTCCCATGATGAGAAGACAAGTATATGGATTACTTTGCCAATTGGTAAAATGTATTTTAATTTTAATTGATATATGTGATTATAGAGAATGGTTATTGCCATTAAATAGTTGATATACAAAACTATACAAAGAGTTTTCTTTTGATTATTATTGAATTTGGAATTATGATAAAATGTATGGTAAACAGAAGGTGGTTTGGTAAGGTATTTGTATTATTAATATAGACAATTAATCAATTAGATTGACAAACATAGTTGGCTGAATTTACTACCATAAAAGGTAGTAAAATTATAAATCAAGTTAATTTATAAAAAGCTCATCATATGAGAAGGTCAATAATTTGCATTTTCCAATTTTTATTTTTTGGTATTAAAATAGTTATAGGATCACCTTTAAACGACAGTTTATCAAATCTGATTGAAGGGAGTGATGGTTATTCAAAATTCAGGATGGTTGTGGATTTTCTTGAAAAGGAAGTGCTATGCGACAGCCTTGAGGAACTTTATGTTGCAGGTATGCTGGAGATGGCACGTGATTATTCGCCACAAGATCAGGCGATTGCACACTATTACTCTGGAAGTGTCTTTTCAAAAAAAGGTGAACAGAAAAAAGTCGAAGATGAGTTAAATACAGCAATTGAGTTATTGAATGAAGACAAACGAAATAAATATTACATAAAATCAATATTTAAAATGCTTGAAAACATGGTTTTTTCAGGAGATTCAGCAACAGTAAAATATTTTAAGCTGATTGAAGAAGCCCTGGATGAAAATATGGATACAGCATCGATTGCCGACTATTACTCATTGAAGGCGATGGAAATGCAACTAAATAATATGCATCCCGAAGCTATTGTAAATAGTAGCAAAGCTATTGAATACGCAAAACTGATCAATGATACAGCCAGGATCACAGGCTGTGCAAACATAAGAATAACGAGCTGTTATGCTATGGCTGATCTTGAAAATGCTAAGTCAGATGCAATTTTAATATTAACATATTGGAGCTCTGTTACCATTGATCATGTAGTAAGAGCAAAAATTGATCTGGGAATGATCTATTTTGGATTAAATGAAATTGAAAAGTCAAAAAAATACTTGTTAGAAGGATATAATGAAGCAAAAAATACCGGAATAACTGCATTGGAATGTCGGGCAATTCTGGGATTGAGCAATGTGTACAGAGTAGAAGATAAATTGGATTCAGCCAGATATTATATCAGCAATATACTTGATGCTGAAAAAGATGTTGAACCAGGATACAGGATATTAGCATTTACTAATATGGCAAGATTGTATTTGATTGAAAATGATTATTACCTGGCCCGAAAATATTTGTTTAAAGCATATTATATTGATAAGAAAACAGGTGAAAATACATTGGGGAAGATTGAGTTAACCATAGATATGGCAAGTTATTATTCAGAAACAGAACACTTTACTCTTGCTGAAAAATATTTTGATTCAGCATATTTTTATATTAATAAAACCAATCAGCGAATACAATTACCCCACTATTATGAACAATACATGGAGCATAATATTAAAAAAAATGATTTTAAAATGGCTTTTGAAACTTCTTTATTGTTATCAGCCTTAAAAGATAGTGCAAGTTCATATAATAGTAAAGTAAGTAGTGAAGAACAAAGGATCAGATATGAATTAGACAAATATGAGAAGCAAACGGTAGTACTAGTGAATAACCTGGAAGTTGAAAAAAAAGAAAATAAAGAATTTAGGAACAAAAACAGGTATTTAACGATTACCTTACTGGTGTCAAGCATATTATTTATACCGATAATAGTGGTATTGTTGATTAACTGGCGTAAAAACAGGGTGTTGCAGGATTTGAGAGTTAAAAAGATAGGTAATCTTGAGAAAGAGGGGGAGTTTATGGGACAACAAAATGCAACAGTTAGTAAACAGCTTGAAATCAGTAATAGCATGTTAGCTTCAGCAAATAGTCATATATTGCAACAATCGATGATTACATCAAAGCTTGTGGATTGGTTAAAATCCCTGAGGAAATATACTAATGCTGAAGGCAAAAGAGAAATTCAGACAAAACTGGCAGAGATTTCAACATACTCAGTGGATAATAACTGGCACGAATTTGAAAGAAATTTCTCTATTATTTATCCCGGAGTAATCGAAACCTTGAGAAAAGAAGTAATTGGTTTGTCCAAGCATGATTACAGGTTGTTATGTTTTATTATTATGGGATACAGTACCAGTGAGATGGCTATGATCACACATAAGTCTGCCAGTACATTAAGAACCGGTAAATTTAGACTAAGGGCAAAACTCAATGTTGAAAATGATTATGAGTTGTTGCAAAAACTATCAAGATTAACCAACATTGATTTACTGGAAATAGCAGATGTTGATACTTAGTATAGGGGTATGTAAATTAGCTATTGAAATTTAATCTTTCAAAAACCTACTTTGACATTAGAATATTACAACATGTTTTTCCATGGTGTAGAAATGTAAATGATTATCGTAAATTATTGATCTTTTATTCTGTTTTTTCAAAATATTAATGTATCTTTACAGTTGCAAATAATTATATTTGTGAGGAAAAAGGTTTGTAAGATCTCAGCCTACAGGTTGAGGTTATATTAATGGAATTATCATGAAATTACTTGATTGCTTTCGGTCAAAAGAAAGGGTCATTGTTCCAAAATATCAGGAGGTTAATTCGAATACCGATGGTTTCGATGTTGTTGAATTGCTATCAACAATAGAAGTGTTGTCAGAAAACATACAGGATCTTTTTGATGATATTATTCTTTTAAGCAGGGAAATTGAGTCTGAAACAAAGAAGATACAATCGAATGACTATAAAAAGAATGCGGAAATAATTGATTTTACACTTTCAAATTTTGCAAACATTGTTTCTTTGAAATTGTTAAATGATTCTGATCAGAATCAAAATAGCAGTATTAAACAAACTCTGTTAAGAGCCTATTCAGGGGTTGATTTTCATTTGTCACCTGAAAATAAAAACACCGCCTTAATTGACGTTGTTCCATATAATAGTACTAACGACACCTACATCGGTCACCAGAATGTCATATCTATGTTTCTGGTATTGTTAATAAAATGGCTGATAATAAATGGATACAGATCCGGGCTATTTATTAAAGCTGTTCATGACAATACCGGAGTACAATTTGAAATTGTTTGTAAAGATCCCATTAGTACAAAAGAAACCAACTATAGGGAAATTATAAAACTAATAGAAGCAGATGAAAGTGATGTTTATGATAAGAAAGGTTTTGTTTTTAAAACCGTGTTAAAACAAACAAAACGATTAGGTTACAAAATTCAGGCAGATAGAGATGAAAATTACCTACATAGTATAAAGCTTATAGTACCGCAAAATTCATAGAAACGTATAGTCTTGTTACTGATAATTATTCAGAAACTTTGATTCTGTCCTAAATGTTTTAAAATAGGCCATTTGTAACACTTTTGTAACGCATGTTGTCTAAATGAGACGCTTTTGCAATGCCATTAAATCCCAATATTAGTATTCACTGGTGTATATTCGTTTGGTATTAATTCAGATCAGTCAAATTAAAAACCTGAACATTCTGAAAGGAATATGATTGATCTGGAACTAATACGTTAAGCGTAATTTGAACCAGAGTTAAAAGAATGAATGAAGAGAGCATGTTAAATCATTATTTGAGACTTATTTCTCACGAAATAAGAACACCTCTAAGTGTAATTTCAGGAAGTTTAGGATTATTAAAAAGAAGTCATGAAAAGGATAGAGAACTTTACATGAGCTACATTGAATATGGAATAAAAAAGCTGGAAAGTGTACTTGAGGCAACAAATAATATCAGGTGGATCAACATTGGAGAATATAAGTTTGAGAACTCTACAATTAATATTGACAAACTGGTTGATGAAATTGAAAAAGAAGTTAATTTTCAATTTAGCACCCAATTTGCTAGCTGGAAATTGTCAATCAGTCATAATGTAGAAGGGGCAGATAAAATAATATATGATCATTATACCCTTAAAAGCCTGTTGGCAATTTTATGTGCCAATATTGTGAGTTTCGGTAACTCCAGATATATTCATTTCGATTTCAAAAAGAAGGATGAAAGTACCTTACAGATTGGGATTACTGATCCTGAATGTAATATTGGTCAGGAACAAATATCATCCATATTAAATCAGGATTTCAGCTCCGATAGTCTGTTCAATAAAAGAATTTTAACAGAACCAAGGTTAATTCACCATATTCTGTTTAATGAATTTGTAAATATAATTAACTGTGAAGTTTCAACAGAAAGTTATTTGGGAAATGGGGTTAAAATAATATTAGCGTTTCCATTGCAAAACAGTGGAATAAAATCACACTAACTAGTAATTAAACAGAATGATCGCATTAGAAAAAAAATTAGACCAAATCGGACATAGATAGTTCTAAATATTATTTATAAAAGCTTCAAAATAATGAATATAAAGTAAACACCTTACTATAGTTGCACATGTTTTATGATGATACTTTGTATCTCATAATTAAATATGTAAAAAATAACGAGATCTGACAATGAAACTAAAAAATGAATTACAGTTTGCTACGGAGAATGATGTAAACGTATGGGATAAAAACCAGTCTCGAAAACAGAATGCTATTAATATTGAATCTATATCTCTGTTGGAATCAATTACTGATAATATGCTGTTTTTTTTAGAGGAAATTTCGGGGTTTATAAAAAAAATAGAAATATATGATAGTACAATGCAGGATTTGAAACAAAACTTTGAGATTGTATTTCTAATAACAAATAATCTGACAAATATTTTAATGTTAAAGCAATCTCAGTATAATTTTAATAAGGTTGCGTGTGATACAAATAGAATTCTACTTAAGGTATACTCGAATGTACTATGTCAAACACGATTTAATGAACACAATAATATTAAAATTCAAGTTGCAAAAAACTATGATTTCAAAGATAAATTTTATGGAGAACCGAAAATAATAACCATGATATTAACATTGCTAATCAACAGTTCATTTTTACAGAACATAAATGAAAATATACGTATTCAGTCCAGGATATCTTCAAATATTGCTTGTTTTGAAATTATAACTGAGGGAATAGAAATAACTGAATTAGAAAAGTTTGAACTTTTTAGTATTTTTCAGGAAAGTCTTGAAAACAAACTAACAAGCAGTAAAACCTATATCTGGCAGTTAATAGTAAAGTTTGTCAGACAATCAGGATATCGTTTAAAAGTATTACTTAGTAACAACTATTTTCTGGGATTTACATTGTATATACCCTCTCAGGATCAATAACGATGAATATCACAGAATAATTATCAACAACAAAACATGTCTAAAAATGCAGTAAAAGAACCAAAAGCCAAAAATAATTATCGCCATTCACCACCATTACTTCCAATAAAACCTTTTAAAAAGGTATCCGGATATATAAAACAAATAAGAAAAAGGATAAATATACTTTATGGGAAATGACGATAAGGCCTTCAATAGACTATATTATAAATAGATAGTAACATTTTATTAAATCATTATATAGAATAGTTGATTGAATAATTAATTTACCTTTTTAGTTATTTAAGATTCATTATCATATTTATTGATACAGCAGAACAGAAAAATTTCATTCAAACCACTGTTAACATGGCTAATAAATTAACATAAATGTAAAACGGCATGTTAATAATGTAGCTAAATTTGCATTTTACTTTTATTTAAATAATTGAACCCATGAAATTGTTTTTAAAGATTAATTTGATAGTGATCATAACCGGTTTATTTCTGTCGTGTACAGGGAATCCGAAGTCGAAGGATATAGTTGAAAGAAAGCCCAACATAATTTTACTTATTGGGGATGGAATGGGTTTAAGTCAGGTGAGTTCAGTTTTTTACTTTGGAGAAGGTAATACTAATTTTACCAGGTTCACCGAGATAGGGTTGTTTGGAACATCCTCGGCAACAGAAGAAATTACCGATTCTTCAGCCGGAGGTACAGCATTTGCCTGCGGTGAAAAAACATATAATGGTGCGGTTGGGCTAAATGCTGATTCTGTTGAAATACCTAACCTGGTGGAATTGTTGTCCCTTAAGGGATATAATACAGGAGTAATTTCAACTTCTTCAGTTACTCATGCTACTCCTGCAAGCTTTTATGCTCATGTTCCCAGTAGGAAGAGGGAGGAAAAAATTGCAAAGCAGCTTGTTTCTTCAGAAATTGATTTTTTTGCTGGTGGCGGGATTTCATTTTTCAATGGCAGGACAGATAAAGTAAATCTGTTAGATCAGCTTTCAGCCAACGGATTTCAAATCAATACCCGGATAGAATCTGAGGTGCCTGACAGTAATAGTAAATATGGCTTTTTACTTGCCGAAGATGGCATGCCAACAATGATAGACGGACGCGGTGATTTTTTAACTGATTATACCAAATTTGCACTGGACTATTTCTCAAGGTCTGGAAATAATTTTTTCCTTATGGTTGAAGGATCTCAAATCGACTGGGCCGGACATGCTAACGATACAGATTATTTAATCGGGGAAATGATTGATTTTGATCGTACAGTTGGAATAGCATTGGATTATGCCAAACAAATGGGGAACACTCTTGTTATCGTACTGGCAGACCATGAAACAGGTGGTTTTGCACTTAGTTCCAAAGATGGAAATTACTCAACAATTGAGGCTTCATTTGCTACAGGAGGACATACTGCTACTTTGATTCCGGTATTTGCATATGGGCCGGGTGCTGAAACTTTTAAAGGGATTTACCAAAACACCGATATCTTTCATAAAATAATATCAGTAACTGAATAGTTATGTATATTCTTATAGAATAATTTACCGGTGATTATTCATCTTTGTACCTTACTAAGGGGAGTATCTTTTCCATGATTTTTAGTACAGATTCATCAACAGACTGTTTATTAGTTTTTACGGTAATTGATGGATCTTCCGGTATATCAAACGGGGCATCTATACCGGTGAAGTTTTGAAGTTCCCCCTTTCTGGCCTTTTTATATAAACCTTTTACATCCCTTGACTCACAAACTTCAATAGGAGCATTTACAAAAACCTCAAAATAGTTTTCGATACCAATTATTTCCTTTGCCAACCGACGTATTTTATGTGTAGGTGATATGAAACTATTTATACATATTATTCCGCAATCAATAAATAGTTTCGATACCTCGGATATTCTTCTGATATTTTCGTATCTGTCATCAATTGAGAATCCCAGGTTGCTATTGATCCCTGATCTGATATTATCGCCATCAAGCAACTGCGTAATATAACCTCTTCTATTTAACTCCAGAGCAATGTGATTAGCTAAAGTTGTCTTACCCGATCCTGATAATCCGGTCATCCAGATAACAATGGCATGCTGGTTCAGGAGTTTCTCCTTGTCTGCCCTGTTTATAAATTTATTATGATCAGGAAATACGTTATCGTTCATTTTGTTTATGGTATAGTCAAATGAATTGCAATATTATGAAATGTTTTTATAAAGTATCAGACTTATTAAATATGAAACTACAATTTCAATAGCAGCTTTTTTTTGTGATAGTATATCTACACATTAATTTAGTCATCCTGTACCTTATTAGTCAACTCATTGCTATATTATGCTGCCTTCATAACTACAGTAACCAAATCATATAAAGTAACTACTTTACCTGGTCCGGTAACATTAACAAACTATCCATTATGTGTTAAATTATTGATAATTAAGACATACCGTAAGCAATAAACCATGGATTAAGAATATTCCTTTTGTTGTAAACAATTTCACCACCAGGTTCATCTGCTTTTTCTATTCTGCCTCCGGTGCTTAGCAGAATAGCATGTCCGGCAGCAATATCCCATTCACTGGTTGGAGCAAAACGAGGATAAATATCAGCATCACCTTCAGCCAGCATACATAATTTCAGTGAGCTTCCAACATTTAATAGCTTTATGTTATGATATTCTGTTTTCAGATTTTCGATAAAACTGTTTGTTTCCTGCGATAGATGAGATCTGCTTGCCACAACCCCATAATAGGATCTTGATTTTGCTGTAGGAAGCTTAACAGATTTTTCCAGTATATAATCAATATCAGTTACATGATCGGATACATTCTGTAATTTACAGGCACCGTTATTAATGTCTCCAAAATAAATTGTATCCGGAACAGGAGCATAGATAACACCCATTATTGGTTTTTGATTTTGAATTAATGCTATGTTTACAGTAAATTCACCGTTTTTCTTAATGAATTCCTTTGTGCCGTCAAGAGGATCAACGATCCAAAGTCTGTTCCATTTTTTTCTTTCTTCGTAAGAAACTATACTACCCTCCTCGCTTAATATGGGAATTTTTGTTTTTTTTAGGTGACCAACAATAGTTCTGTGGGCATTTTTATCTGCAATTGTCAGTGGTGATTCATCAGCTTTGTATTCAATCTCAAAGTCTGATTTATAAACCTTTAATATTTCCAGACCTGCTTCAATCGAAGCTGAGATTGCAGTTTTAATATGATCTGTCATAATAATTTTTCTTTAGTTAGCGGTAAGGTAAAAGTAACAGTGGTTCCCTGTCCGGTAACACTGTGTATCCATATGCTACCACCATTTATTTCAACGAATTCTTTACACAAAATTAGTCCTAATCCTGTCCCCTTTTCACTATTTGTTCCGGGTGTTGAAATATCTTCTTCAATTAAAAACAGTTTTGTAAGCTTTTCTTCATCAATTCCTATTCCATTATCAATTATAAATATATTTACTTCATCACCAGTTGTTTTGGCATCAATAATGATTTCACCGTTAATTGGTGTGAATTTTACTGCGTTATTAAATAAGTTGCTAATAGTAGTTAATATTGTAAATGTATCAGCATATGCTGTAATTGTATCATTAGTTTTTATATCAACTGTAATGTTTTTCATCCTGGCTGCTGATATATATGGATCAATGGCTTCACCTATTAATGTCCGAAGGTTTAGCTTAGTTCTGTTTATTTCAATACCATCTCGTTGCGAACGCGCCCAAAGTAACAGATTATCAAGTAATTGATATGAGTTTTTTGTCGATATTCCCATTTCGATTATGAATTTCTTTTTTTGAATATCAGTGAGGTTGTCATAATCATCAATAAGCAACTTACTATAACCAAGAATTGAACTAAATGGACTTCTTAAGTCATGGGCAATGATAGCAAAGAACTTATCCTTCGTAGTATTAATGTGTAGTAATTCAGCGTTTTTATTCTCTATTGTATAAATGTATTTTCTTGATAACCTGTGGAAAATAAGTAGTCCTGCAATGCCGGTTATCAAAATAATTATATGAACAATAGTGATTGAAGAAACTTGTTTACGCATTGCATTGAGATAAAGGTCTGCCGGATACGAAATGCTGATTCCTCCTCTGATATCACCGACATTATAACCTTGTTCTGCATGACATTTCAAACAGTTTTCCTGTGTAAATAACGGTGCCATATACCTGTACCATTTTGTTGAATCTGTTACTGTTTGTTCAATTAGTTCGGGAGTACCCAGCTCAAACATTTCCAGTGCTTTTGTTTCCCAGTTGTCAGCTTTGTTTTCAGGACGTAAAGGATTAAGGCTGGTAATATGAAATTCCAGGTTATTGTCTTTTAAACTTAATTCTGCAATCTGACGTGTCATATATGCAGGATTTATCAATGTTAGCTTTATCCCGTTTGTAGTATTCAAATCCCGTAAAGAGTCAGTAAGATATGTATTTGGTTTTGTTTTTTCCGTAACCGGTACATAAACACCACCATGTTGTGCATTCCAGTTTCGGGTTAATAAAATCTGATTGAAAATTGACTGTGATTTATTAAGAACCAGTTTCTCATTACCGGAGATTATTAAAGAGTAATTCCAAATATATGAACTAACCACAAGGATTGCCCATAGTAAGATCAACAATATTAAATAGTTCTTTTTCATAGTTCAAATTCACAACTTGAAAGGAGTATGAATAAGATTGAAATACTTTATAATTTTCAGAAATAAGTAAAAAATCAGGCTTTCCTATACATGAAAGAAATGTTTGAGAAATTGAAAATTATAATATTCCATTATGAATTATTAATGTATGGTTCAGCTCATGATTATAAATATAGATTTTAAAGATAATTATTTTTTATATTTTATACGCCATATTATCGGCAGTTTTTGTGAATGTTAACAACTTGATGATATACCATCTTTAAAAGCAATAACATTTTCAATAACCAGGTCTGTGTATATTTGCAATTTATAACATACCCGTCAAATGTTAAATAAGAACAGGAAAGAAGAAGAATCGGCCCTTAGTGTGCAGGGAGGTATTGAGCAACCGTCTCAAATAAACCCTAATTTTGTTAAAGGCGCTGGTAAATACAGGAAAGGACGCTTATCAGTAACTGATATTTACAAAGGTATTTTAGCCGGTGACAGAACATTGCTAAGTCGTGGTATAACATTAATAGAAAGTTCATTATCTGATGATCTTGATGATGCGGGGGAATTAATAAAATTATGCCTCCCACATTCCGGGAATTCATTAAGATTGGGGATTACAGGCGTACCCGGGGTTGGAAAAAGTACTTTTATTGAAACATTTGGTCTGAATCTGATAAAAGAGGGAAAAAAGGTTGCAGTACTGGCGATTGATCCAAGTAGTACAAGAACGAAAGGCAGCATACTTGGAGATAAAACCAGGATGGAAACACTGAGTATTAACCCGGGTGCTTATATACGTCCTTCAGCAAGTAAAGGAACACTTGGAGGGGTTGCCCGTGCAACGCGTGAAGCCCTGATATTATGCGAGGCAGCAGGATATGACATAATTATGGTTGAGACTGTTGGGGTAGGGCAGTCGGAAATTGCTGTATCACAAATTGTTGATTTTTTCCTTTTGTTAATGCTTGCAGGTGGGGGAGATGAACTACAGGGTATTAAACGTGGAATAATGGAAATGGCTGACTTAATTATTATTAACAAGGCTGATGGTGATAATATTAGAAAGGCCGAGGTTGCTGCAACCGGTTATAAAAGTGCTTTGCACCTATTCCCGGCATTACCAAATGGCTGGATTCCTGATGTACTTACCACTTCTGCCATAGGAAATACCGGCATTGATAAAGTATGGGAAAAGATAAAAGAATTCGTAGCACTAACAAGATCAAACGGATCATTTTATAATAACCGTCGTGATCAGGCACTTGATATATTAAATGATACAATTGAAGAAAACCTCAGGACACATTTCTATAATGATCAGGGTATTGCTGAAATCCTGGAAGATTACCGAAATAAGATCTTTAATGATGAACTGGATCCTTACGATGCTGCAAAAAAACTGGCTGACAGGTATTTCTCTGAAATGAAGTATAAAAATGAATAAAAAAACTATTATTTCGTAACTCTTTTCTTAAACTTTACCTTCCGTTCACTCATAATCCTTCTGATTTCAGGAAGTGATGCATTTGCTGCTTCAATTCCCAGTTTGTATATCTTATCATTATCTTTGCTTCTCATCATGGGTAACCCTTCCAGATCAGGCGTTATTACAACATCAGCAGCATCAAGGCGGTTTTTAGTATGATTGTGTGCAGCAACTGTAAAAGCTCTTCGATATATCTGTGAGTAGTTTTTTAATTCCACAACTGTATCAAAACTCATAATATCTACAGCAATTATTATCTTTGGATCGTATTCTGAAGCAATATCTGTGGCAATATTATCAAGAACTCCGCCATCAACAAAGGTAGTTCCATACATTTTTACCGGTTCGAAAATACCGGGAATTGCACATGAAGCATTTACTGATGGTGCTATCGGACCTGCTTTTAAAGCTATTGATGTACCTTTTTCAATATCTGTTGTCACTGCTACGAATGGTATCTCCGTTTCTTCAATATTTGTAACTCTGAGATATCTGTTCAGGTAACTCTGCAATCGTTTTCCTGATACAAACCCTGCTCTGGATCTGAACAATGAAAAATCAAATACATCTTTGGTTTTAGTATTATAAACTAGTGGTAATAATGTATCGATATTTGGATTATCTGAATACAATGCACCTACCATACTACCTGCACTTGTTCCTACAATAAGATCAATCGGGATTCCCTCATCTTCCAGCACTTTTATTACACCAACATGTGCTATACCGTGAAATGCCCCGCCACCAAGTACAAGAGCCACATCGGGGGATTGTGCCAGCTTTCTGGCTTCAGGTTGCTTTACCGGGCTTTCAATAACCATAAACTTCCTGGAGCAGGAGATTAATGATATCAAAATAAACAGGATTATGACAGTGTTTTGTATGTGGTTATTCATGTGTTTATAATTTTTTATTTTATTGATAATGAATTAAATAAAAAATTCTCGCACCCATGGTACCACTCCGATAAATCTCCGCTTTCGCAAAAATTTTAA
>JANQGJ010000099.1 GCA_028277395.1 Bacteroidales bacterium
TACATGAATCGCAGCCATTACTTCATCAGGTGTTCCAACACATTCAAATGGCTTTACCTCTGCTTTTCCTGTTAATTCATCAAGTATATCCACCAGATTAATATCTGAATACAAATTTTTTCCAAATAATTCAATCAATTTATCCTCCTGTATGAATGGACTTAACATAATATATGTGAACAAACATTTCGGACATTTACCACACCAACTATCTGTTTTGCTACCAACGTTACAACTCCTGAAGCTGTTATGGTATTGAGTAAATCCGGAAAACAGTTTAGCAATTTGCAATTCATTAACGGGTCTTAAAAGACTAAAATAACTAATATCATTATTCAGGTATTTTTTCACATACCAGTTGAAATCTGACTCAAACTCAAAAGACTTAGAGTATTGATGATTTATTTTCGAATCAGGGACAGTACTCTCATTGGCGCTACTTTCATTTGACAGGGCAATGTATGACAACCCTGACATTAAACAACTTAATGCCCCAACAAATGCCAATAAGGCAGAAAATGGCGTATGTCCGTTTAAAAAGCCTTGTTTGTTCAATTCGAGTAACCGCTCATCAATTGTTCGGTAAATAATTTGTGAATCTCCCATACTGTATCCTGCTGTTTCGATTGTATTTATACTGGCTTCGCGGGGATTAAGTATCATAGGGATGATATCAATATGACTTGTTCGTAAAACTTCCAGACTAACAACAGAATCTTTACCCCCACCAACAGGTACCAATACCTTGTTACTGTTCAATTCCCTGTTTGATGGAGATAAATGGCTTCCTTTTGACTCTATGGTCATAAACGACTCAATATCTGCACTTATACCATTAACATAAAAAAATTCTCCTAATCCCAGAAAGTAAAGTTTTTTCCACCACTTAATCTGTTCCGAATCAAGTTCATGAGGAATAATAACAATTGGAGAACAGGCTGTTTTCCAATAACTTACCAACTCTACCATTCCAATATGGAAAATGAAATTATCAATATCAGAATTTGACAGACTATCAAGTATATGAAATGGCTTTAAGGGTATTTTAATAATCGGAGTAAACTCAACTTTATTTGATAAGTTGAATGAATATTTTATAATTAATTGATCATTTCTAATTATAAATGAATAACTTTGGTATTCAAAAAAGGGATATTCCCGTCTAAACTGCAGGTATTTTTGATTATGATTTTTAACAGTCAAGATATTGGTATATTTTTTGTTATATATTTTTGTAAAAATAGTTGTTTTTGCAATACTAGAATTAGGATGTAATGAGCGGTCTGGATAGATTTGTAAAAGTGAGCAGTAATAATTTAACTCCTGAGAAGGGCAGATTGTTGTTATCAGAGCCTTTGATGGGTGATTTTTACTTTGGCAGATCTGTTGTATTACTTGCTGAACATAATGAAGAAGGTTCATTCGGGCTTGTACTCAATAAACCCATACCTCAAAAGTTTAACGATGTAGTTCAGGACTTTCCCGAATTTGATGGACATTTATTTCTTGGCGGTCCGGTAGAAACTCAAAATTTATTTTTTGTTCATACAATGGGTGATATAATTGAAGGTTCGATGGAAATCGGATCAGGTTTGTACTGGGGTGGCGATATTGAGATAGTAAAGGAAATGATATTTTTGAAATCAATATCTCCGTCAGATATAAGATTTTCGGTTGGTTATTCCGGTTGGTCACCTGACCAGCTTCAGGATGAACTAAAGAGAAATTCATGGATTGTTTCAAAACATCTTAATAAAGACATCTTGAAAATTGTACCCGAAGATATGTGGAAGCAGTTACTTGTTCCCATGGGTGAAAAATACAAACACTGGCCAAAGTTCCCTTCTGACCCAGGATTAAACTAGTATCACTCTTCGAGTATTCTTCCCATTGTTCCTGAAACTATCTTAATCCTAAACGTCTTATCATGAAGTTTATGTTCTTCCCATCTCCTCTTGTAAACCATTTCAAGCCATGTTTGACCTGCTGCAATCGTCTGGAATGAGTAAACATAAGTACCTCCGGATCCTGTTCTGTCATCCTCAGGAACAAATTTGACATCTCCTGTTCTCTTTATTACGGTGGAATCATATCCAACTATTTCCCACAAATATCCAGTTGATGCATTTCCTTCCAACTCAATCTCAAAAACATCATCAATACCCAGGTTAACAGTTGTTCCATTATCATTCATTGTATATGGTCCGGAACAAGATGCAAATACAAATACAGTTAAAATCAGCAGAAAATAAAAATTCTTCATGTTGTTAGTCTTATAATTAGAATATTGAAGCAAAGAAGTTTGGAATAACCTTTGGTACAAGTATTACGGTTAAAATTATTCCATAAATGGCACCCCAAAAATGGGCATTATGCCCGATATTATCAACTCCTTTTTTACCCATGTAAGCAGAATAAATCAGGTAAGCAATACCAAATACCCATGAAGGTAACGGGAATGGTATAGGAAACAAATAAATACTACCCACCGGATAAACTAAAATTGATGCAAAAACGACAGCAGCTACAGCTCCTGACGCTCCTACAGCATTATAATATACATCATCCTTATGCTTTCCAAAATCGTACAATGTTGAAAATAGGATCCCTCCTGTATACAATAGCACATAATACAGATAACCAATAGATCCAAACCTCATTGAAAAGAACTGTTCAACTACATCTCCAAATGAATACAATACATACATGTTAATAATCAGATGCATCCATCCGGAATGTATCAGTGCATAGCTGAAAAATCTCCATTTTTCACCCGAATGCTTTATAAAATATGCGTTGAATTTTAGTCTGGAAAACAATTCAGCATTATTAAAAGCTGATATTGAAACCAACACAGTAATTGCAATTATAACAATAGTCAGTATCATTTTTCACCAGGAATTTCAGAGTTTGTAGTTTGTGTTTTAGTATGATCTATTTCTGATCCCATAACGCTATGTGGAATAGCATACACAAGTAGCATTGCAAGAACTGCCAATACAGGCCATAATTTGTTTTGTGGCTTTTTCCTTAAAACAAACCATGCTATTACCCAGAAGATAAATACGAAAAGAGTTTTATTATCTGTGAGATCATTGCCGAATGGCCAACCTGTCCAATATGCGTCAAATGCATACTTTTGAACAATCGGGCCCAGAATTAAGCCTCCCAAAAGCAGTGTGATCACTACAACACCAGTGTAATAAGCAGTATCGGTTTTCCTGAAAAACACTTCCAGCCCTACTCTAAGAGCAAATAGCAACGACATGAACATGAAGAAAATATGAGGAATTAAAACTGACCTTGGAACCTCACCTTTAAACCTTATTATAATCGGTTCATCAACAACTTTGTAATCAGTTCCATTGTATCTTAATGTAATAATGTATTCAACTTTCCCGGCCGGTGGTTGATTAGGAATTACACCTATCAGTTTTCCATTCTTTCTTATCATGTCAGATTCTGTCCAGCTATCATAACTCTTATATCTTTTTTGAGTTATTATACCTGTAATGTCATCATTTTCAATTTCAATCTCTACCAGAGCATCTCTATCTCCGCCAAAGGTTCTGATTAACCTGAAATCAATATCTTCTCCTGCAATCTCAATACTTCCTCTTACAGGATAAGTTGGTCCTGTTGATCTCTGATAAATGACAATGCCAATTGTTAAGATTACAGATATTATCCAAAGAAAAATGTTTTTACTCTTACTACTCATAATCTTAATGTTAGTTTATTAATAATCACCTATTTTCAACGCGTCATAAAATAACTGATGAATATTTGTCCTGATATCTTCATCCATCAATTTAGTATTACTCATGTCAGGATAAACCCTGTTTGATAAAAATACATAAACAAGACCATTTTCAGGGTCAGCCCATGCATAAGTCCCTGTAAAACCCGAATGTCCAAAACTTGAATGTGATGCATCCTTACAATTTGTACTGTGTTCCTTATATTTTATTAAAGGTTTATCAAATCCTAATCCCCTCCTGTTACTATCAGCTGCAAAATAACGGGTATTAAATAAGTCTATGGTATTCTTATCAAAATATTTAATTTCCTTATACTGGCCGTCATTCATGAGCATCTGCATTATAACTGCCACACTATAGGCGTTACCGAACAATCCTGCATTACCTGAAATTCCACCCAACATTGCTGCTCCCTGGTCATGAACATCACCATGAATAAGTTGTTTGCGAAAGATAGTATCATTTTCAGTTGGTACAATATTGTTTAGGTTGAAATAATTTCTGGGCTTAAACTTTAAATATTTCAAATTAAGCGGATTATAAAAATAACTGTACAAATACTCATCAAATGGTTTATTATTCACACTCTCCACCAGCTGTTTGAATAAATAGAATCCAAGCCCCGAATAATGATACGATTTATCCTGGAATTTTGAGTTCAGGATAGTATCCATTATTACATAGTTGTAATCTTTTCTAATATACATACCCTCTGCTACCCTAACGGGGAAATTCTCCGAAATGCCTGATCTATAAACCAACGTGTCCCAATTGTCATCTATAATTGTGTGCTTATAAAAAGGTATCCAATTCTGCAATCCTGATTGATGAGATAGTACCTCAATAAACGTCAGACTGTCTTTATCAGTATTTCCAAGCATGATTAAGTAATCACTAATTAATCCATTAATGTTAACCAAACTATCCTCGGTCATTTTCATTAATGCAGGAGTTGTAGCAAGTATCTTTGTTAGCGATGCCAGGTCAAATACATCATTCCACTTAACCCTGTTTACACTGTCATATGTATGAAAACCAAATGACTTGTTATAAAAAACAGCACCATCTTTAGCTGCAAAAATCTGGCAACCCGGAAAAGCCCCGGTTACTATTCCGTTGATAGCAATTGAGTCTATTTTTTTTAATATGTCAGTATTTACACCAACAAAATCAGGGCTGTCATCATATAACCTGCTTCCCCTGTCTCCTAATCCCCATCCGGTTTTATATTCTCCGGCATCAACTGGAAGTTTACTATTTATGTGTAATCCGTTAAGAATAATGTTTGCTGAAGCTATCTGTGCAGATGGTTTTTCCTGATATGAAACTATTATTGCCGGTATGGCATCTGTTTTAAAAAAATCAAGTGAATAAGGGCTTGCAAATATGTTCAGAACCAAACTGGTTTTAACAGAGAGTTTATTTATAAAATCAATATCCCCTTTGCTGATACCATATTTTCGTGTGGACAGTATATTTGTGTTAATAACTGCTGCTACAACAATATCAAAGTCATCCAGTTCCTTTATTAATGCTTTGCGTGTCTTCCGTTTGGAATTATGGTTTAAATGAAATATCTTAAACTCATTGTACATATTTAATGCTGACTCGAATTCTGTTTTATTCAGTGTCCCAACTATAACCAGGGCTTTTTTAGCAATTGAGTCATCCAGTGGCAATATTTCATTATCATTCTTAACTACAGTTATTGCATCTGCCATCAATCTCTGAGAAGTGGCAACATATATATCTTTGTTAAGGTCATTTAATAAGTTCACTGTATCAATAGGTTCCGATCTCCATAATCCTGAATTAAACTTGTAGCTTAAAACCTTCCGACAACTTTCTTCAATCCTCTGCATACTAATTTCACCATTCGAGACTGCTTCCATGATGTTCCTGATAGATAAAGGAACATTATCAGGAATTAACAGTATATCATTTCCTGCTTCAAGGGCTTTCAAAGCAACCATTCCCTCTTTATAGTACTTGGTAACACCCTTCATATCAAGCCCATCTGTAATAATCAGTCCGTCAAATCCCATTTTATTTTTAAGATAATCAGTAACTATTTTTTTTGATAGGGTTGACGGTAGTTTCGTTCTGCTATCCATTGATGGCACGGACAGATGTGCTATCATTATTGAATTTACCCCACTGTCAATTAAATATTGAAAGGGATAGAGGTCACTTTCTTCCAGATCCTTAAAAGTACCAGGTACTACAGGCAGATCCTCATGAGAATCAATAAATGTATTTCCATGTCCCGGAAAATGCTTTGCACAAGCAATAATCCCTTTACTCTGCATTCCTTTTGTATAATAATATGATTTCCTGGCCACTGATTCCGGATCTTGCCCAAACGAGCGCATGCCTATTACAGGATTCTTTGGATTACTATTGACATCCACTACAGGAGCAAAATTTATATGAATGCCCATGCGATTACATTGATCACCAATTTGTTTACCCATTACCCATAACAGATTATCATTTTTTACAGCTCCCAGTGACATTTGTAACGGATATTTAACAGTATTCCTTAACCTCATTCCCAAACCCCATTCTGCATCAATTGCAATAAATAATGGCGTTTTAGCAAGTGAATTCCACTTATTCGTTTGTATTACCTGAGAAACCGGATCATGTCTGAAAAATACTATGCCACCAATATTGTATTTTGATATAAGTGTATCTATGCTACTCAAATATGGTTGACCCGAATAATTTGCACGAACGAAAATAAGCTGAGCAACTTTCTCTTCCGGTGTTAGAGAATTAAAGACCGAATCAACCCACTCGTCTTCCGTCTGAATAGCCGAAATGTCGGGTTGAGAAAGCAATTGCATCAAAAAAGTGCCAATAAAAAACAATATAAGATATGCCCTGATATTTAATCGAGTTATGTTTACTACCATTGAAAAAAAATTATTCAACAAAGTTAATCTTTTTAACAAATTGTTGATAACTGGATCGTGTTCACCTTCTAAATAATATTACTTTTGCCGGATTAACAATTAATTTATCATTTTAGCTAAATTACTGTATTACAAAGCATTAATATGTCAAACATCGAAAATTTACAAAAAATTGCATCCCAGGTTCGTAGAGATATAGTAAGAATGGTTCATGGTGTACAATCCGGACACCCGGGAGGATCACTGGGTTGTGCTGATTTCCTTACAGCCATGTATTATGAGATAATGGATTACAACAGGGAAATATTTAACATGGATGCAGTTAATGAAGATGTTTTAATAGTTTCGAATGGTCATATAAGTCCTGCACTTTACAGTGTACTTGCACGAAGCGGACAGATCCCGGTAGACGAGCTGGCTTCTTTTCGTAAAATTGAATCAAGGCTCCAGGGACATCCGGCTACCATGGAAAAACTTCCTGGTATCAGAATAGCTACAGGATCACTTGGACAAGGACTTTCTGTTTCTGTTGGTATAGCTTTAGCTAAAAAGCTAAACAATGATAAGAATAAGGTTTTTTGCCTCATGGGAGATGGGGAAATTGAAGAAGGACAGGTATGGGAGGCTGCAATGTATGCAGGTGCACACAATATTAATAATCTGGTTGGAGTTATTGATTACAACGGTAAACAAATTGATGGTTCAACTGACGATGTCCTGCCTTTAGGAGACCTGGTTGCAAAGTTTGAATCATTTGACTGGGAAGTTAAAGAAATGAATGGTAATGATATGTTTGATGTTGTTAATACCATGAAACAAATTCAATCAACAATGAATAATTCAAAACCTGTAATGGTATTGATGAGGACTGAAATGGGAATGGGTGTGGATTTCATGATGGGTACACATCATTGGCACGGAATACCACCAAACGATGAACAATTGCAAAATGCACTTTCCCAACTTGAAGAAACCTTAGGTGATTACAAGGTCTAAGATATTAACTATACTGATAAAGCTGCTGTAATTCAGTGTATGATTTAAGTTTTGTCATTTTAGTTTATATATTTCAAATATGAAAGCAATTGTAACATATTTTTTGATTCTGTTTTTAGTACTGACAGGCACAAGAACTTATTGCCAGTCGGACGTTACAGACACTGATCCCGTTACAATTACCAGAATCTTATTTGTTTTAGATGCTTCACGAAGTATGTCAGGAAAATGGCAGGGAGAAACAAAATTTGCCATAGCCAGAACAATTATGTCGCAAATACTGGATAGCATAAGTGAACTTGATAATGTTCAGGTTGCTCTCAGGGTTTATGGTCATACTAAAAACTTTCCACCACAGAACTGCGATGATACAAGATTAGAAGTTCCTTTTGAAGATAATAATGAAAACAAAATAAAGTTCAGGTTAAAACAATTGTCACCTAAAGGTACCTCACCAATTGCAAGTTCGTTATTAAAAACCAGTAATGATTTTACTACATGCAAAAACTGCAGGAACATTGTAATTCTTATTACCGACGGTATAGAAGAGTGTGGAGGAGATATCTGTGAAGTGAGTACAGCTCTACAGAAGAAAGGAATTTTTCTGAAACCGTTTATCATTGGTATTGGACGAGATACACATGAGGTATATGACTGCGCCGGGCAATATTTTAATGCTGCCAACAAGGAAGAATTCTCCAAAGCACTTAAAGTAATAATCACTAAAGTACTAAGCAAAACCAGCCTCCAGGTTAACTTACTTGACCAGTATAACCGACCAACTGTCAGCAATATTAATATGACTTTTATTAATAAACGAACAGGTGATATTGAATACAATATAGTTCATACCTTAAATAGCAAAGGATATCCGGATACACTACACCCCGACCAGCTTATAAACTATGATATAATTGTAAATACTATTCCACCAGGAAGAATTGACTCAGTTGTACTTTCGGAAGGAAAACATACCACAGTATCATTACAATGCCCGCAGGGAAGCTTATTGGTAAAGCTGTCAGGTCAACCTAAGTCAGATTTTAATCCTGCAATAATCGTCAAGGAGCATAACAACCCTAACCTGTTGAATACACAATACTTAAGAGAAAGTGTTGATTATACTGCAGATAAGTATGACCTGACTATTCTTACATTACCACCAATTTATTTAAAAGGGATTGAAATTGAACCGGATAACCAAACTAAAATTGAAATTGAAAGTCCGGGTATTTGCGCTGTACAAAAAAGTATAAAAGGATATGGAAGTATATATTCTCTCGAAGGTAATAAACAAAAATGGGTAATAAATTTTGGCAGTAATTCAAACTTTACTGAATCAATGTATCTGCAACCGGGAAAATACAGACTGGTATTCAGATCAAAATATTCAATGCAGTCTGCAACCACCATTGAAAGGGAATTTAGTATTAAGCCAGAAAAAACAACACGAATAAAATTATAACTAATGATGAGTAAGTATTCTATAATTAATCATAAAGATACAAGGTCAGGGTTTGGTGAAGCACTTTTGGAACTTGGAAAAACAAATCCAAAAGTAGTGGCATTGATAGCAGATCTCACCGGATCATTAAAAATGGATGAATTTGCCAAAGAGTTTCCTGATCGATTTTTTCAAATGGGGATTGCTGAAGCCAATATGATGAGTACAGCTGCAGGACTTACAATCGGTGGTTATATTCCATTTACCGGTACTTTTGCCAACTTTTCCACAGGCAGGGTGTTCGATCAGATAAGGCAGTCAATTGCCTATTCCGGTAAAAATGTTAAAATATGTGCTTCTCACGCAGGATTAACACTGGGTGAAGATGGCGCTACACATCAAATTCTTGAAGATATTGGATTAATGAAGATGCTACCTGGAATGACTGTTATCAATCCTTGTGATTTTAATCAGACTAAACAGGCTACTCTCGCAATTGCTAATTATGAAGGCCCTGTTTACCTAAGGTTTGGAAGACCAAAAGTACCTAACTTCATGCCATCTGACAGTGAATTTACAATTGGTAAAGGAATTACAATCAAATCCGGAAATGATGTTACAATTATTGCAACCGGTCATATGGTTTGGAAGGCAATAGAAGCATCTGAAATATTACAATCAAATGGAATCGATGCTGAAGTGATAAACATACATACAATAAAACCTCTTGACGGTAAAATAATAATAGATTCCGTAAAGAAAACAAATTGTGTTGTTACTGCAGAAGAGCATCAGGCCAATGGTGGATTAGGGGATAGTGTTGCCCAGGTTCTTGCGCAAAATCTTCCAAGGCCAATTGAATATGTTGCTGTTGATGATAAATTCGGACAAAGTGGAAAACCGGAAGCACTTATGGAACATTATGGTCTCGGCACTAAAAATATTGTTGCTGCTGCTCAAAAAGCTATCAGCAGAAAACTGTAATTCAGCCATTATAACGTAACACATAATTATCCTCATATAATAATTATCCAGAGTAATAAATGGGTATATTCGCAATTGCAATTTTCTAATCTAAAAAGCAGTTGACAACGAAATCATCAATATCATTCGGGCTTACTGTTATTGCAATTTTGCTTTACTCATTTATATATGCACAGGTTGAGGAAAATAAATGCGATACTATAAAGGTTATTGCACCTGCTTACATTGTTCTTGATGATACATCAATACATGTGGTTAATGATAGTAATGCCATCATTTGTAATAAATATATCATACTTGACAAGAAAAATGGGTACTCATTATATTCCAAATTAATTGGTGAATCAAAAAGAAATAACCTCGTTGACAGACTTTTTCAGCTCTTGATGGCATCAGGCACTCAGGATACAATGTTAATTAATCAGGCTATGATGAAAGCTGAGGATGCTTACACACCTTATGAGGGAAAAGTTATTAGAAACATCAAGATTCAGGTACTAAAACCTTTTGGGCCAACAATTAGCGACACAAATTTACCTGTTGTTTCCACCTGGGGTAAGGCACTCAACCGGTCGCATATCAATACAAACAAACGGACTATTGAAAAGAAGCTGATGTTCAGTAAATATGATCGGGTTGATCCTTTGGAATTTGTTGAGAACACTAATGAACTTACCAGATTACCCTATCTGCAGGATGCAACAATAATAGTTTCAGAATCAACTAAAGATTCTGTTGATGTCCTGATTCTTGCAAAAGATAAATTTCCCTGGTTGCCGGGTATAAATATTTATGATGTAAATAAAATGACTTTTTTCCTGAGACATGTAAACATACTTGGATTGGGACATTCGCTTGGCGTCGGACTAACTATGGATACCAAAAGTGTTCCTGCTTTATACCTATCTGACGTAAACTATTTCAACAGCAATTTGTATAAACAGGTTAGCAGTGCCGTTAATTTCCATGTATCCAATGACAACAGACTATACCAGGTGTTATTATCCAGGGATATTGTACCACTTAGTGTCAGGTTAGGTGGTGGTATGGAATTAACTCAAAAAGAAGAAAACATTATAGTTGACCCAACTGAAATTGATGATAGTCGCTGGTATTTTAAATACAGATACTATGAATTATGGTCATCATATCTGTTTTATGACAGGGCAAAGCGAAAATCACAGAACTTAAAGGATGTATATTTTCTTCCGGGTGTTGGACTGTATTATAAGAACTATTTGTATCGTCCATATGTTTCTATTGACAGCAACAGCAGGTTCACTGATTACACACAGCTGCTGGGTAATTTTGCAGTTTCAAAACAAAATTACTACAGAACAAATTACCTGTTAAGCTTTGGTCAGGCCGAGTATATTCCTTATGGTTTTCAGGCTGTTGTAACAGGTGGATATTCCTGGACCGAGTTTATGAACAAACCTTACCTTGGGTTTGGATTTTCGATTTCGCAAAATTTTAAGGATGTTGGATATATTATCAGTGATTTCGATATTGGTGCACACTTTGCTGAAAAACTGGAACAGGGTGCAATTAACATGGATGTCGCTTTTCTTTCCAGTATTTTTAAGAAAAACAGATACAGGTACCGCTTTTTGGTCAACCTGAATTATACCAAAGGCATAAACAGGTTCACCAACGATCTGCTATATATTGGTGAAAACTATGGATTTGTTGGTATGAGAGACAAAGCCTGGTATGGGCAAAAGAGATTATTCCTTGAATTCAAAGCGATTTCATACACACCCTGGTACTTTTTAGGATTTAGATTTGCGTATTTCGCATTTGGAAGTGCAGGACTTATTGGAGAAAATGATAAGAACATTTTTAAAAATGAATTGTTAAGCTCGTTTGGAATAGGTATTTATACCAAAAATGATTTTCTGGCGTTTGACTCATTCCAGATACGAGTTGCTTATTTTCCTGTTACTCCCAGCGGAATATCCAATTTTGGTATTTCATTTTCTTCCACCGGAATTGTAGAAAGGATTAATTTCCTTAATACTAAACCGGCAATTGTAGAATACAGATAGCTACAAATGAGATACAGGAATTGTTTTGAAACTGTTACGGCCTATTTGTGAAACGGAGGTCTCTTTACTATTGCTTTAGCAAGCTTATTTCTTACTTTGATAAAAATTTCCGATCCCTCTTTCCAGTATGGTTTTGTAATATAAGCCATCCCTATACCCTTTTTTATCATGGGTGACATAGTACCGGATGTAACCTCTCCAATTACTTCTCCATCTGCGCTTGTAACTTCATAATGCTGGCGTGGAATAGCACGATCTTCCATAACAAATCCTTTAAGACGTTTTGGAACTCCGTTTTCTTTCTGTTGTGCAAACAAATCACGGTCAATAAAATCATTACCATCAGTAAATTTTGTGATCCAGCCAAGTCCCGCTGCAATGGGTGATGTACTATCATTAATATCATTGCCATAAAGGCAAAACCCTGACTCAAGCCTAAGTGTATCCCTTGCACCAAGGCCAATGGGCTTAATTCCGTATTCCTCACCAGCCTCCAGAACAGCCTTATAAACAGTTTCTGCATCAGAGTTTGACATATATATTTCGCATCCTCCTGATCCGGTATAACCTGTCGTAGAGAAAATAATATCTCTAATTCCGGCAAACTCAATAACTTTAAAAGTATAGTACTCCATGTCTTCAATGGTAGTATCTGTAAGCTTTTGCATAGCTTTCAGGGCAAGTGGCCCCTGAACAGCAAGTTGACTAATCTCATCGGATGCATTCCTGATTTCTGCTCCAATATCATTACAACTAACAACATGCTCCCAATCTTTGTCAATATTTGAAGCATTAACTACAAGTAAATACTTCTCTTCATTGAACCTGTATACCAGAAGATCATCAACGATGCCACCTTTACCATTGGGAAAACAACTGTACTGAACTTTACCATCGGTAAGAGCACCTACATCATTTGTTGTAATCTTTTGGACCAGTGATTTTGCTTTTGGACCTTCAATCCAGAACTCGCCCATGTGCGAAACATCAAAAACTCCAAGTTTGTTTCTCACGGTTTCATGCTCAATGTTAATTCCCTCAAACTGAACTGGCATATCAAAACCAACAAATTCTACCATTTTTGCACCCATTTGGCGATGCATATTATTAAAAGCTGTCTTTTTCATATTGATAATTGAAATTTAAGGATGCAAAATTAATAATTTGTAAATCATCAGTAACCTTGAAACTGTTAATTCATTAACATTTTACACCAACTTTTCAACTGATTTCTGTAGTTCTTATTCTCCTGAAATCGATTGTTAACCATGAATCTAAATACAGGTTGGATATTTATTTTCATTATAGTGCTAAAATTATAATAACAGCTATTATAACCTGATAATTAAGATTATGTTTGCAAAAAATACAAACTATGAAGCGAATAGCACTAGTTGCACATGATAACAGAAAAAGTGATTTAATTGAGTGGGTAAAGTTTAATAAGGACAACCTGCTAAAACATGACTTATTTTGTACAGGAACAACAGGAAGTATGGTTGAAAATGCACTTGGAGAAAACTACAGAGTTACCAGGCTTAAATCGGGTCCGCTTGGTGGAGATCAGCAGCTTGGAGCTTTAATTGCAGAGGAGGAAATCGATCTGCTTATTTTTTTCTGGGATCCAATGGCTTCGCATCCGCATGATGTTGATGTAAAAGCCTTACTAAGGTTATCAGTACTTTATAATATTCCAACCGCATGTAACAGATCAACTGCAGACTTTATTATAAGTTCCAGTCTTTACGGCAGCAATTACAAACGTATCGTAAAAGACTACTCTACATACATTAACAGATCATTATCTGAAGTTTAGACCATAATTTCTATTTTGACACCAGTCACATCCAAAATATTCATTATTAAGCATCAGAGGTAATTGACATTTGCAAAAAGTATTTATTACTAATGGTTTGTTGGTTTTTTATTATACTTATTTGTAAAATACAATTAACATCCATACTTTTACTCACTTAATTTAATAATCGCAACAAAAAATTTATTTATGAAAACAAAATTATTTTTAATAATTACTATGAGTATTTTAATTGCATCTGTCCAGGGACAGAACAAAGAGAAAATAGTTTATCCTGATGCTAAAAAAGTTGATAGTGTTGATGTCTATTTCGGTACTGAAATAAAAGATCCATACAGATGGCTCGAAGATGATAATTCTGCGGAAACGGCCGAGTGGGTAGAAGCTGAAAACAAAATTACCAAAAATTATCTTGAAAGCATCCCTTTCCGAAATAAGCTGGAAGAAAGGTTGACAAAAATATGGAACTATCCTAAATATGGTGTTCCGTTTAATAAAGGTGATAAATATTTCTTCTTCAAAAATGATGGAGTACAGAATCAAAGTGTACTTTATATACAGAAAAATCTTGATGATGAACCATCTGTTCTCCTCGATCCAAATACATTATCAGAAGATGGAACCGTTGCTTTATCATCTTTAGGAATATCAAAAGACGGCAAATACCTGGCATATGGTATTTCAAGGGGAGGATCAGACTGGAATGAAATCTATGTAATGAATATATCATCAAGGGAAACATTGGATGATCATATTAAATGGGTTAAATTTTCCGGTATAAGCTGGAAAGATAATGGGTTTTTCTACTCAGCATATGGTGAACCGGAAGAAGGTGATGAACTATCCGGACAAAACAGATTTCATAAAGTATTTTATCATAGACTTGGAACCTCACAAGATGAAGACTTGTTAATTCATGAAGACAAAGAAAATCCTTTAAGAAATTTTCACGCTTATCTGACAGAGGATGAAAACTACCTGGTAATGGGTGAGACTGAAAGCACAAGTGGCAATGCATTATATGCAGCAAAACTTGAAGACTTGACGGGTATTAAGTTTACAAAAATTGCCGATGGGTTTGATTATGATTATAATGTAATTGATAATATTGGTGATGAACTTTTGATGATAACCAATCATGGCGCACCAAATAAAAGGCTTGTAAAAACAAAGTATAATAATACTGATCCTGAAAAATGGAAAACTATTATTCCTGAAAAAGAGAATGTATTGGAAGGTGCATCACTTGTTGGTGAATATTTGTTTACTCAATACCTTAAGGATGCCAGCAGCAAAGCCTATTTTTACACAAAAGAAGGAACCTACGTCAGAGAAATGGAGTTGCCGGCAATAGGTACATTAATTGGTTTTAATGGAAAAAAAGACAAAAACCTGGCTTTCTATGGTTTCACCTCATTTACATTCCCATCAAGTGTTTATAAATATGATGTTAGCACAGGTAAGTCAAAATTAATGCACAAATCAGAGGTTGATTTTACTCCCGAAAACTATGTTACCGAACAGATATTCTATAAAAGCAAAGATGGCACAAAAGTGCCTATGTTCATCGTTCATAAAAAGGACATTAAACTTAACGGTGAAAATCCAACAATGCTTTACGGTTATGGTGGTTTCAACATTAACCTTACACCGGGTTTCAGTATAAGCAGATCTGCTTTCATTGAACAAGGAGGAATATATGTAATGGTTAATTTAAGAGGTGGTGGTGAATATGGTGAAAAATGGCATGATGCCGGTATTAAACTCAAAAAACAAAATGTATTCGACGATTTTATTTATGCTGCCAAATATCTGATTAAGAAGAAATACACTTCACCTGATAAGCTTGCAATAATAGGTGGTTCAAACGGAGGATTGCTTGTAGGAGCCTGTATGACTCAGGAACCGGAATTATTCAAAGTTGCCATCCCCATTGTTGGTGTAATGGATATGTTACGTTATCACAATTTCACAATTGGATGGGCATGGGCTTCTGACTATGGTCGTAGTGATGATAGTGAAGAAATGTTTAAATACTTGTTGGGATATTCACCTCTGCACAACATTAAAAAGGGTATTGATTATCCTGCAACTCTTGCAATTACTGCAGATCACGATGACCGCGTAGTACCTGCACATACTTTCAAATTTATGGCAACATTGCAGGAGGCAAATGGTGGCAAAAACCCTGTACTTGTTCGCATTGAAACAAAGGCAGGCCACGGAGCGGGTAAACCTACAGCAAAACAAATTAGCGAGGCAGCTGATATGTATAGCTTTATAATGTATAATTTGGGAATGGATCCTAAATTCTAGTTTTATTTTATTACTGATTTATATTTAAGAAGTGAAAGATTTTGTGTTATATCTGTTTTAAATAAAATTAAAATCAGGGGGTAGTTTGATGTTTAAACTACCCCCTGATTTGTTTCAAACTAAGACTTAACACAATCCTGATACCATAATGAAATTTGAATTTTGTATATTGATGGATATAAGTACTTTTAAATCACATTCTAAGGGTGAAAAGATGACTAAAACACCTATACTCACCTGTATACGTGATACTTACAAACACCAATCAAAACTTAACAATAACTTAACATTGAAGTCTGATATATAAAAATATATTTATTCTATTTGCACGAAATATTAATAAATTAATAAATGGAAACAGTTTATATTGTAATTGTAGCAGTACTATTTCTACTGGCAGCCTCTGACCTTGTTGTTGGGGTAAGTAATGATGCAGTGAACTTTTTGAATTCGGCAATCGGATCAAAAGTTGCACCTTTTAAAATAATCATGATAATTGCTTCACTGGGAATTATTGTTGGAGCAACCTTTTCAAGTGGAATGATGGAAGTAGCCAGAAAGGGAATATTTCACCCTCAGTACTTTTATTTCTCTGAAATAATGTACATATTTCTGGCTGTAATGATAACGGATGTAATACTGTTGGATACCTTCAATACTTATGGGATGCCAACATCAACAACCGTTTCGATTGTATTTGAACTTCTTGGTGCTGCAGTTGGTATTGCAATAATAAAAGGCTATACTGATTCCGGTGCAATGATGGTGGGAGATTACATCAATTCTGGAAAGGCTCTTGCTATTATTTCCGGTATATTGTTATCAGTAGTAATTTCATTTACAGTCGGTGCAATTGTTCAGTTCATAACCAGACTTGTTTTCTCTTTCAATTACAAAAAAACCATAAAGAGATATGGAGCAATTTGGGGTGGTATAGCTATTACAGCAATTACATATTTTATTCTTATAAAAGGAGCTAAAGGAGCATCGTTTATGTCCAGCGATCTTAAAAAAACAATCATTGAGAATACAATGATGATAATCGTTATAAGTTTTGCCTTTTGGACAATAATTCTCCAGTTATTCTCCTGGTTCACCAAATTTAACGTACTCAAATTAATTGTTCTTGTTGGAACATTTGCATTGGCAATGGCCTTTGCGGGTAACGATCTTGTTAACTTTATTGGGGTTCCTCTGGCCGGATATGAATCATTCAATTCATTTATATCTAACCCTGGCGCAGATCCTAACGGATTCCTGATGGCAGACTTAACCGGTAAAGTAAAAACTCCAACATTATTTCTTCTGATCGCAGGATTAATTATGGTGGTTACATTATGGTTTTCTAAAAAAGCTAAAACTGTTACCAAAACTGAGATAAACCTTGCAAGACAAGATGCAGGTTTTGAAAGGTTCGGATCATCAGGGTTTGCCCGTGCACTGGTAAGAGGTTCCAGTAACTTATCGAAAGGTATTAATGCATTCCTTCCTAATTCAGTTGTGAGATCAATTGATAGAAGGTTTGATCAGTCTAAACCAAATGACTACACAACAGATGGAGAAGATGCTCCATCATTTGACCTCATAAGAGCATCTGTTAACCTGGTTGTAGCCAGTATTTTAATATCGTTTGCTACTTCTCTGAAACTGCCTTTATCAACTACTTATGTAACATTCATGGTCGCAATGGGCACATCACTCTCTGATAAAGCGTGGGGAAGAGAAAGTGCAGTTTACAGGATTACAGGTGTATTTTCTGTAATTGGAGGATGGTTCCTAACAGCCTTTAGTGCCTTTACTATAGCACTTATTGTAGCATTTATATTATATTATGGTGGTATAACCGCTGTAATAATACTACTTGCGATTGCAATATTCCTTGTTTACAGAACTCACGGTATTCACAAAAAAGTTTCTGAGAAAACAAGTAGCGATGATCAGGAAGTTAATGATATATCTGAAACAAATATTGCCGATAAATCTTCTGAAACAATAATAAAGAACCTCAGAATTGTAGCTTATGAATACAAAAGAACTATTGAAGGTTTGGATAAAGAAGACCTTAAGATACTCAGAAAGTCAGGTAAAGAGATCAGTAAAATAACCACGAAAACAAAGTATTTAAAAGACAACATTAATGTTATTGTAGATAAGCTTAAAGAAGATTCTGAAAATACAGCATATTATTTTGTGGAAGTTCTGGATTATATGCGTGAAATGCTCCACAGTATTTCATTCATCAACAGACCTGCATATGATCATGTAAATAATAATCACAAACCTTTGATTGAAGAACAGATAAAAGAACTTCAATCTCTTAATGAAATGCTTTTCGATTTAATTGATATGATTACAAAATCAATTGAGAATGGACGCTACAACGAGCTTGATAATATTATTTCAAAACAACAGGAAGTAATCAAATTCGTTGGTACAATAATAAAATCACAGATCAAAAGGGTTAAAAATGAAGTTGTTGGTACCAGAAATAGCTATTTATTCCTTAATCTTGTGAATGAAAGTAAAAATCTGGCACTGCAAGTTGTAAACTTATTTAAATCACAACGTGACTTTTACGATTTCAGACAGGGACAATAGTGTTTGATAATATCACAATAATAAGTGGAGGGCAGTCAGGCGTTGACCGGGCTGCCCTTTTCTTTGCTTATAAAAATCATATTAACATCTCAGGATGGTGTCCATCAGGAAGACGTGCAGAAGATGGTAAAATACCTGTGATTTATAAACTAAAAGAAACGGAAACTACCAGGTACTCTGAAAGAACAAAATTAAATGTTAGGGATTCGGATGGTACATTAATAATCTATGATAGTTTAATTGATCCTGGAACAAGGTTAACCATTGATGAAGCAATAAAACTAAATAAACCTTACTACCTTGTTAATCTTGCAAAGGCAAACTTTTCTGTTTATACCTTTACAATTAGTTGGTTAGTGAAAACAAAAATTAAGGTATTAAATATTGCAGGTCCACGAGAAAGCTCTCATGAGGGAATTTACTTGAAAACACTCAAATTTCTTGAAAATTTAAAAGATCACTCAGATGATTTTGTTGCCTGAATAAACCTGTCTTTATCAAATAAATCTTTAAAAAGTCTAACCTGTTTATAGCCCTTTTCTCTGATCAAATGAAGTGTCTCATTACCCAGATTTTCGTTTATTTCAAAGTAAAGTCTGCCTCCGGCTTTAAGCCATAAATCGGCATGATGAAGAATCGCATCATAAAAAATTAAAGGATCTTCATCTGGTACAAATAATGCATCATGAGGTTCATAATTAAGTACGTTATCATTCATCTTAGATCTTTCAGAAGATGTTACATATGGTGGGTTACTAACAATTATGTCAAAGTCTTGTCCAACTGACTTATGTTCAATTTTACTATTCTTATCCAGAATATTAAGTCTTTTAAAATCTACTTCAGCACCATTAACCTCCGAGTTTAATACAGCAGTATCGAGGGCCTTTTGATTGTAGTCACATGCTACAACAATTGAGTTTACCATTTTTAGGTATAAACTAATTGCAATACAACCACTTCCGGTTCCAACATCCAGTATTTTCAGGTTTTCTCCATTTTCATTATCCAGAATGAGATGAACCAGTTCTTCTGTTTCAGGACGCGGTATCAAAACTGAAGGATCTACAATATAGTTATGTCCCATGAATTCCACCCTTCCGGTTATATACTGAACCGGGGTTAACATTTTAAGTTCCTTAACTGCCATATGTAATTTAACAATTTCCGATTCTGAAAGTCTTATGTCAGGTTCCATAACAAGTTGATACCTGGAAACTTCAAATAAGTGCTCAATAAGTATTGTCATAAGTTGTTCAGCCTCGTCAACTCCATATAAATCTGATAGATCAGTGACATAAACACTCTTTAGTTGTTTTAAATTGTTGTTCCTGATATTCATAATTGCAAAGTACCGAATTTCTTTTTTATATTTGTATGCTTATGATAAGATTGTTGGAATTGAAAATTATCCGTAAACAGAACTGATCTTGAACGAAAACAATATTATTATCATTACAGGCGAAAAAGGGGAAGGCAAAACCACTAAAGTTAGCAGAGTTATTGAAACTCTTCGAAGTAGTGGAATACCAATGTCGGGATTTATTACTCACGCAACAGGAAAAGACAGAGATACCTATATTCTCAATGATATAAATTCCAGCGACTCAATCATATTTTGCTCGAAAGTACAGCAGGATCTGTCTGTAGAAAAAACCGGTAATTTTTACATATCAAATGATGCAATTATTTTTGGTAATAATATTCTTCAAACTAACCACACTGACAACACACTGATAATAATTGATGAGGTAGGCCCTTTTGAAATTAGCGGCAATGGGTGGAATGATTCACTACAATACTTGCTACAAGAAACTAACAATACCATATTAATAGTTGTGAGGAAATCATTAGTAGATAAGATTATAACAGGATATAATCTCAAAAATGCAGTTAGCTATCATGTTACCGAACCTGATTCAAAGATTGTTGATTATATTTTAAACATAATTTGAATAAGGCAGATAAGATAAGAAAAGATGAAATCTATCGGTTAGGTAACAAAACATGCTAATTTATGTATAAAGATAAAATAAAGGGGCACAGATATCACTAATAAGCAATTTAAATACTTCTGTAATTTGATTATTAATTATAATTCAAGGATTTTAATATGAGTATTCCAACAAGCACACCGGTACGTATATCAATAAGAACCAAACTACTGATATACATACTCTTAACAGCCATTGTTGTTTTCGCGGCTACATTTAGTTATATATTATCAAATACGAACAAAAACGCAATTGATGATGCTCATAAGTTCGTTAATGCGACTGCACAGGAGCATGCAAACTCAGTAAAAGCAACACTGGATAATGATATAGCAACATGTCGGTCATTGGTAAATGCATTCAGTGGGTATAAAAATATTCCGGCAAATGAAAGGATGGAGTTGTATAATCATATTATGAAAGATGTCCTTATATCTAATCCTCAGTTTGTATCAATATGGACAAGTTGGGAAATTAAGGCATTAGACTCTGATTTTAAGGAAGAAAACGGACGTGAAAGATACACATATTACAGAGAAGGCAATAACATAATTTATCAGGAAGAAATACTTGAAGTTGGTGAAGTAAATTTAGGTGGTATTTATTATGACTTAAAAAGCAACCCGAGAGAATCACTCACTGATGCTTATTTCTATTCTTATACGAATCAAAAGGAAAACGAGATACTTGAATCAAGCATTGCAATACCAATAATGGATAATGGAACATTTGTTGGTCTAACAGGTGCAGATATTGAACTGGAGAGATTTCATGATGTAATTGGTGAAATTGTTCCATTTAAAGGAAGTTATGCAATAATGATATCAGGTAGTGGTCAGATAGTTTCTCACCCTGACAGGAGTCTTATTGACACCCAGATCGAAGACACTGAAATAAGTAAACAGGCTGATTTCGATTTGGTAAAGAAGATGCAGGCCGGAGAAGCTTTCTCATTTTCAGAAACTGCAAAAGGTGATAAAGCTCTGTTTGTATCATTCGCTCCTTTTAAACCCGGTATTTCAAACGACACATGGTATATTGCTATTGTTGTACCATCAGATATCATTCTGACCAAAGCAATGTCAACATTAAGAATTTCTATACTTGTAGGATTACTCGGAATTGTTTTGCTTGCCGGTTTAATATGGTTTATAGCAAGTTCTATTACATCACCACTGAAAAAAACTACTAAAATACTTAACCAGCTATCAACCGGTGATGTAAAAAATCTTGAAGTATTTGAAGTTAATACAAGTGATGAGCTTTCGGAGATGGCAAAAGCACTCCTGACTCTTTCAAATTCATTAAAGAAAAGTGCTGATTTCGCCAGAAGTATTGGAGAAGGAGATCTGGACCAGCATTATACCCCGCTTGGTAAGAACGATATTCTTGGCAACTCATTAATACAAATGAGAAAAAGTCTTCTTGAATTAAGAGAGGTCAATGATAAAAACAGATGGATACAAACCTCACTGGTAAGAATAAGTGAGCTATTACAGGGAGAAAAATCGATCGCAGAACTTGGAAATCAAATATTAACAGCATTGGCTGAAATACTGGATGTTCAGATTGCATCAATATTCTTTAATGATAATGGAGAATTAACACTTTCAAGTTCATTCTCCTATAATATCAGGAAGTCGAACCTCAATAAATTCAAATTTGGAGAAGGGCTGATAGGACAATCAGCTCTTGAACAAAAATTACTAATATTCACTGATGTTCCGGATGATTACATCAGTATTAAATCAGGACTCGGCGAAATCACTCCCAGGGTAATTGTTGTTGCGCCGTTGGTATATCAGAAGAAGGTGATTGCTGTAATGGAACTTGGTAGTGCCAAAGAGCTTACAATGACCAAACTGGATTTCATAAATCAGATCTCTGAAAACCTTGCACTTGGGTTTAATTCTATTAATACACGAATCGAAATGGAAGTGTTGTTGGAGAAAACCCAAACACAGGCGGAAGAATTAAGAGTACAACAGGAAGAACTGGTTAGTTCGAATAAGGAGCTTGAAGCACAAACAAATGCGTTAAAAGTATCTGAAGAGGAACTCCAGCAACAGCAGGAAGAACTAAGAGTAACAAATGAAGAGCTTGAAGAAAAAACCAACTTTCTGGAACAGCAACGTATCGATATAACCAATAAGAACCTGGAACTGGAAAATATCGGTAAGAATCTGGAACAAAAAGCAGAAGAACTTGAGATTGCAAGCAAATATAAATCTGAATTTCTGGCAAATATGTCACATGAGTTAAGAACACCGCTTAACAGCTTACTAATACTTTCAGGAAGTCTTTCTGAAAATAAGGATAGTAATCTGACAGAAGAACAGGTTGAGTCTGCACAAATTATCTACAAAAGTGGTAACGATCTGCTTACTATGATAAACGACATTCTTGATTTATCAAAGATTGAATCCGGCAAAATGGATATTAACATCGGTAATGTTAGTTTAAGAAGTATTTCCGAGAATATTAATGACTATTTTAAACATGGCATTACTCAGAAGAAGATCGATTTCAATATTCAGATGGATGATAATATACCTGAAGAAATTAAAACCGACCAACAAAAAGTTGAGCAAATACTTAAAAATTTCATGTCTAATGCTCTAAAATTCACTGACAAGGGAAGCATTACATTAAAGTTCCATTTGCCCGATGAACAAAACGCAGAGAATAAAAATATGATTTGTGCATCTGTTATTGATACCGGAATTGGAATTCATGAAGATAAACAGCAGGCAATATTTGAGGCTTTTCAACAGGCAGATGGCAGTATTTCCCGTAAATTCGGAGGTACAGGTTTAGGACTATCTATATCAAGGGAGTTGGCGAAAATGCTTGGTGGTGTAATCAGCCTGAAAAGTAAATCCGGAAAAGGGTCAACTTTTACATTTTGTATGCCAACCAATACAAAACCTGATACTACAAACAGAAAAAAAACCACTGATTCAAAACAGGTTGAAAAGAAACCCAAAACTGAAATAAAAAGTGATTTCACTCCGTCTCCAATAGATTATCAGGAGCAGGCATACAGAGATTTCATTGAAGATGATAACGGGAAAATCGGGAAGGATGATCAGGTTATCCTGGTAATTGAAGATGATCCTGCATTTGCTAAAATATTATATAAACAATGTCATGAAAGAGGATTTAAATGCATAGCATCTCCTACCGGAGAATATGGCTTTGAACTAGCAAATAAACTAATTCCTCATGCAATAATACTTGATATTAAGTTACCCGGAATAGACGGATGGAGAGTCCTTGACCTTCTCAAAACCAATCCAAATACCAGGCATATACCTGTTCACATAATGTCAGGTGATGAAGAAACAATAACAGCCTCTACAAAAGGTGCCATTGGTTATCTTACAAAACCAATTAAACTTGATGTACTGGACAAAGCTTTTAGCAAAATTGAAACTTTCATTAACAAAAAAACCGGTAATCTGCTATTAATTGAGGATGATGATAATCTTAGAAAATCAATAAAAATATTAATTGGTGATAAGGACGTTAAAATTACAGATGCTGCAACAGGAAAGGAAGCAATTGAGTTGTTAAAAGACAATAATTACGATTGTATGATACTTGATCTGGGTCTCTCAGATATGAGTGGTTTCGAACTAATTGAAGAATTAAATAAAACTAAAACAAACCGCCCTCCAATAATTGTTTATACGGGAAGGGACCTTACAAAAAAAGAAAACGAAACCCTTGAAAAATATGCTGAATCAATAATAATAAAGGGTGTTAAGTCTGAAGAAAGGTTGTTAGATGAAACAGCCTTGTTTATGCACAGGGTTATTGCCGATATGCCTCAAAAACAGCAGGCAGTTATCAAAAAAATGCATAGCAAAGAAGATGTATTCAAAGATAAAAGAGTACTGATAGTTGATGATGACATGAGAAATATTTTTGCACTGACCAAGATATTATCAGAGCAAAATATGATAGTTTCCCGTGCAGAAAATGGGAAAGTTGCCTTAGATCTTATCAATAAAAATCCAAAATTTGATATAATGTTAATGGATATTATGATGCCGGAAATGGATGGATATGAAGCCATGCAAGAAATAAGAAAGATACCTGCTCAAAAGAATGTCCCTATAATTGCACTTACAGCAAAAGCAATGAAAGATGACCGGCAAAAATGCATTGAAGCCGGTGCCAATGACTATATGGCGAAACCTATAGTTATTGAAAAACTTCTATCTTTGTTAAGGGTTTGGTTATATAAATAGGATAAATGTCAGCAAAACCAAAAATACTAATTGTTGATGATAAAAGAGAAAATCTGGTAGCACTTGAAATTGTGTTAAAAGATCTGGATGTAGAATTTGTGAGGGCACTTTCAGGAAACGAGGCATTGGGGCACACACTTAAACATGAGTTTGCAATTGGTATAATTGATGTTCAAATGCCTGATATGGATGGATTTGAAACTGTTGAGCTTATACACAATGATCCTGATATAGCTTATTTCCCTGTAATATTTGTATCAGCTATTTATAAGGAAGAACAATATGTACTAAAAGGGATAGAAACAGGAGCTGTGGATTTTATTTCAAAACCTATAATCCCAGCTGTTTTGCAAGGCAAAGTTCGCGTTTTCCTTGATTTGTATGAACAAAAGAAGCTTTTGGAAATATCAAACCGGGAGCTTAAAATAGCAAAAGAGAAAGCAGAAAAGAAAGATCTTCTGAAATCTTTATTTCTTGCAACAATGTCTCATGAAATAAGAACTCCCATGAACGGTATTATTGGAGTTTCGGAGCTGCTAAAACAAACACCACTTACAAAGGAACAATTAGATCTGGTTAATATAATGTCTGTTTCGGGTAATAACCTGTTATTAATTATAAATGACATACTTGATATATCGAAAATTGAAGCAGGTCAGATAAAACTGGAAAATATAGCTTTTGATCTTCATCAGGTTGCTGCTGAAACTATTTCTTTGTTAGGGGTCAAGGCAAAGGATCAAAATAATACATTATTATTAAACATTAGCGACAATGTTCCAAGGATGGTTAAGGGTGACCCAATGAGACTAAAACAAATACTCCTTAATCTGGCTAACAATGCTGTGAAATTTACTCATGATGGTGAAGTTTCGATATTGATAAATTATCTGGAAGAACGACATAATAAACATATGATCGAGTTTAAAATAGTTGATACAGGCATTGGCATACCTGAAAGTGAAAAAGACAAACTTTTCAAACTATTCAGCCAGGTAAATCAAACCACGCAACGTGAATATGGCGGAACCGGACTCGGATTAGCAATTTCCAAAAACCTGGTGGAATTAATGGAAGGTGAAATTGGAGTTGACAGTGAACCAGGAATTGGTTCTACATTTTGGTTTAATGTCCTTTTTAATAAAAATGCAGTTGATTCTGCAAAAGACTCTAAAAAAGAAAAATCTGCAAAGAATGATAACGGCACTCTGAATATTCTGTTGGTAGAGGATAATCTCATTAATCAAAAAGTTGCAATGGGAATTATAAAACAACTGGGACATGAAGTTTCTGTTGCTGGTAATGGTGAAATCGGTGTTGACATGTATAAGAAGAATAAATATGATGTCGTTCTTATGGATATTCAAATGCCTGTAATGGATGGATTCAAAGCAACATCAGAAATCAGAGAGTGGGAGCTTGATGAAAGACTTTCTCCGGGTTATATCATAGCCCTAACTGCCAACGCACTTAAAGAGGACAAAGAGAAGTGTTTTTCGGTAGGTATGAATGACTTTCTGGCCAAACCATTCAAAATAAAAGATATTCAGGATGCCTTAGGCAAGATGTAAAAAACAAAACCTTGTAAAAGCCTAACAACCTGCCATATAGAACACCTCAACCACCATCTTCCAAAAATTAATTATAACTTCAGCTAAATGTATTATAATTTCATATTTATTTAATACTAATTTAATGTATTTTAGCCGTAATTTTTGAGGCAGTTTTTAAATCTTGGAATCCATAATAGACAGATTATAGCAAATAAATAATCTGTTCTATTGATTTAGTCAGATCAGTAAGCATTATAGTTATGAAAAATCTCTCACTTAGATTATTGTACTTTTCAATGTCATTATTTTTTTCGATCTCGTTATCAGCCCAAACGCCAACAGATCAGGATTGTTTAGGTGCTATAACAGTATGCCAGTCGGTTTACACACAACCAAACTCTTATTCAGGAACTGGTAATTATCCTAACGAAATACCTACAACAGGAAGTTGCCCTGGGAACTGTTTAAGCTCCGGGGAAAAAAATGATGTTTGGTATATATTTACGGTAAATACCGGAGGTGATCTGGGATTTAAGATTACACCAAACAGCCCTTCAGATGATTACGATTGGGCAGTCTACAGTTTAAATGAATATGATTGTGAAGATATCTATTCGCATGTTGCCCAAATGCAGGTAAGTTGCAATTACTCAGGCAATGTAGGAGAAACAGGGGCTACACTTATAAACGGAAGTAGCTGTCAGGGAGCTGGTGGCAGCCAGTATTGTAAGTTTATTCCTGTTGAAGAAGGTGAAACGTATGTCCTTAATATCAGTAACTTTTCAAGTTCACAATCTGGCTACACGCTTGACTTTGGTCTTTCAACTGCTAACATTTATGATAATATTCCACCATATATTACAAACATTTATACTGATGATATACAATGTGGAACTTCGGCAATTGAATTTGATTTCAATGAAAGGGTTCTTTGTAATTCAGTTCAACCTTCCGATTTTTCAATCACCGGACCTGGTGGACCGTATACTATTACAGGTCTTTACGGAGAAACCTGTGATCAGGGTGGAGAAGCTGAGAATCATTTCCGTTTGGAGTTCGATCCTCCGATTTATGAAAGTGGCACATATGCCATAAATGTAGTCGCTTTAAGTTTTATCAAAGATGATTGCGGAAATACATCACCTGTGGATTCATACGAGTTTGATGTTTTTCTTAATTCACCCACAATTGATGCGGGTGAAGATCAAAATATTGCTTATGGGACTTCAGCACAACTCGATAGTGAGGTTACCGGTGGTTCAGATAATTTAATTTATGACTGGCAACCTGCAGACAAACTTGAAGATAACACGGTTGAAGATCCTGTGACAATAAATTTAACCGAAACTACCGGCTACTCGGTAATGGTTGAGGATGAAAGTAATAATTGCAGAAGTACTGATGAGGTTACAGTTAATATTGTTGGTGGTCCTATGTCAATGGTAGTTTCTTCTGATTTTGTCTCTGTGTGTTCAGGAAACAGTGTTACTATTCAGGCCATCCCCAGCGGTGGTAGTGGTGAATATACTTACGCTTGGACATCGGATCCTCCAGGACTTGATTATACTGCAAGTGTTATAACAGTAAATCCAATTGTAACTACTACTTATTTCGTTGAAGTAACAGATGGTTATACAGTTCTGAATGATCAAATAACAATAACTGTATATCCTACACCAATTGCTAATGCAGGACCGGAACAGGAAATAAATATGGGAACATACACATATCTTGATGGTGGGGCATCTAACGGACAGGATCCTTACTCATTCAACTGGTCGCCACCTGACTTTATTGATGGTGATATAACTTTGCCAAATCCGAAAACAACTATCCTCAGTGCAAACCAGATATATACTCTGAATATTGTTGATGATAATGGGTGTATTGGTGAATCATCAGAAGTATTGGTTAAGGTAACCGGAAGTGCTTTGGGAGCCCAACCTTTTGCTGTGCCGGCTGAGATTTGCATCGGTCAGTCTGCTACTCTTACGTCTAACGTGTTCGGTGGTGGCGGTGCTCCATATACAGTTGAATGGAGAACAGAGGATGGCTCATGGAGTCAGGCAGGAGATAATGTTGTAGTTAGCCCTACACAAGACACAAAATATTTTCTAAAAGTAAATGACGGATATACAACAGTAGACTCAATCCCACTTAATCTTCCTGTAAATCCTTTACCTATTGTAGATCTGGTACCACAGGGGTATACCCATACTGGTGATACTATTATTGTTTGTATCAGGGATACAGTTACCCTTGATGCCGGAAATGAAAATAATCCAATTGACATGCAATATTTATGGTCGAACGGATGGAATGATAGATATTTTACCACTAAAACCAACGGCCCGGTTATTGATTTACAGAATTTTACCGCAACTGTAACTAATAATATTACGGGCTGTATTGATAGTTCTTCAATAACAATTTGGTTCGATCACAGTCAATGTGGTATTGGTATTGATGAAAATTCCGGGTCAGATCAGCCAATATCAGTTTACCCAAATCCAAACAATGGTTTGTTTCAGTTGCAATCAAACGAAGCAATACGGGATTTAAATATTACTATAGTTGATATAACCGGTAAGGTGATAAAAGATCTTCGTTATTATGATATAAAACCTGGTGGCTGGACTACAGACATTAACCTTCAGGAACTATCAAATGGTATTTATATGATGAAGTATGAATTCAATAGTAAGCCATATATTCAAAAAATCATAAAGAAGTAATCCATTAAATCATATAACAAATTAAGAATGAATAATAGTTACCGATTTACCATTGCAATTATTATTTTGTTTGCATTACCAGTATTTGTAAATAATGGTAATGCTCAGATAGCAAATGATTGTGATTTTAAAAGAAACCGATTTGCTGATAATTGGATTTTTGGAGATAATGCCGGTGTTAGTTTTAACGATCTGTCAAACCCTCAAATAGTTGATAATAACTACTTTGGTCCCGGAACAGAGAGAGCCTGGGGAGGAGTTTCAACAATTAGTGATGAAGATGGAAACCTACTGTTTTATACTAACGGCATGAATATTTGGAACAAAAGCGCATATATCATGAATAACGGTTCAGGGTTACTTGGTTTTAATGGTGCATCAATGTCATCTTTAATTGTCCCCTCACCGGGTAATGCAAAACAATATTATGTATTTTCTGTTGATATGTACATCCCCAATACTTTTACAAATGGTATAAATTACAATATTGTAGATTTTACTGAGAATGCGGCTGGTAAGGTTATACATAAAAATCTGCCATTAATGAAAGAGAATGCACAAAAAATATGTGCTATTTTACATGAAAATGGAAAAGACTATTGGATAATCACACATGGATTTGGACCAAACAATGGGAATCTGTTTTATGTTAACCTGCTTAGTGACACCATTGATGTAAATTCACAAAGCTATTCCATAGGTGTAAATCAAACATTTGATTTGTTCAATACGCAAACATATAATAATGGGGTTGGTTATTTAAAAGCCTCTCCTAACGGTAATAAAATAGCACAGGTTATATATCATGACGGAGTTATCGAAGTATTTGATTTCAACAGATCATCAGGAGTAATAAGTAATGCTATATCAAGTACCCCCGGTGATTTTGTGGGTCCATACGGAGTAGAGTTCTCACCTGACGGATCAAAACTTTATGTATCAACAACTCCTTTGAATAATCAGATTAACTACATATATCAATTTGACCTGGAACAACCCGATCCTTTAAATAATCCTTATGAAGTAGCTGTTTTGACCATGTCCTCAGCCACTGACCTGCTTTTTGGAGCACTTCAGTTGTCATCAGACGGGAAGATTTATGTTAATAAATATTATGAAGGATCAGAAGGTTATAACAACCTTGGTGTTATATATAACCCGGACCGCCCGGGTATATCTTGCAATTACAATTCGCTTGAAGGAATTCCAGACTCAGAATTTAATCTTGGAAATGGTAATAGTTATTTTGGGCTACCAACATTTCCTTCCAATTTACTAAACACTCCGCCCTTTTGGAGCATTAACCGTTGCTTGAACGATACAACACATTTTAAAATCCGAAATACTTCAAACCTTGACCCGACATGGGATTTTAAAGACCCTCAGGGAACAGATATTTTGACTGACCCATACAATCCGGGATTTGTGTTTAGCCAGGCAGGAACTTACAGTGTTGAAATGACAGAATCCTATAATGGGGTTACCTACAATATACATACTGAAGACGTTGTAATAAATCCACTACCTGCCATTGATATTGGAGCAGGGTCTGATATAATATACATACTGCCCGGATCATCAATTCGACTTGATGCAGGAGATGGATTCGATATATACTCATGGAATACGGGCGGCACAACTCAGTTTCTTGATGTAGCCGATACAGGAGAATACATTGCAACTGTAACTGATTTCAATTGTTGTACAAACTCCGATACTGTAAGAATAAAATATGCAAGTTTAAGCTATCCCAATGCTTTTACACCTGAAGGAATTAATATTGTGAATCAAACATTTAAAGTGATTGGTAATGTTGGCGCTATTTCAAAATACCAGTTCAGGATATTTAACCGCTGGGGACAAATGATATTTGAAACTGATGATCCCCTGGAAGGATGGGATGGTACAAAAGATGGCTCACCGGCTCCAATTGGCACATATGTATATTCATCGGTATTCACAAGTTTCGAAAGTGGGATCCAATCAAGTATTGATATAAAAAATACAGGTACAGTTACATTAATTAGATAGAATTGATTAATCTTGTAATGTATTTTTTACTATTTATTAATACTTAATTATATTGAACCCTTCGATTTTAAAAATAGCCAACAGGCTAAATATTAAAGACTGGCAGGTAAATAATGCCATTGAACTTCTGGTTGACGGAGCAACTATTCCTTTTATTGCACGGTATCGCAAAGAGTACACAGGTGAGTTAACTGACATTGAATTACTTGAGATCAATAAGGAATATGACAGGTATCTTGCTCTTGAAGAAAGAAAAAAAGTCATCTTAAAATCTTTGGACGATAACAATCATCTGACTGAAAGTCTTAAAGATAGTATAACCTCTGCTGATACCATAAACGAGGTTGAAGACCTATATCTACCTTTTAAACCCAAGCGAAAAACCAGGGCTGTTATGGCCAGGGAAAAAGGTCTGGAACCACTTGCCAGGATGATAATGTCGGAAAACATCTATGATGTGGATGTAGCATCAGAAAAGTTCCTGTCAGATACTGTATTGACCACTGAAGACGCTATTTCTGGAGCGCGTGATATTATTGCAGAGTGGATAAGTGAGTATCAATGGGTAAGAAACAAATTACGACAACAGTTTGAGCGGTATAGTATCATTACTTCAACTGCTGTTAAAGGTAAGGAAGAAGAGGGTAAAAACTATAGCAGTTGGTTTGACTGGAAAGAAAACATTAATAAAACACCTTCTCACAGGATTTTGGCGATGTTTAGAGGTGAAAAAGAAGGATTTCTCAGAGTCAAAATTCAGCCTGATGTCGAATTTGCCGATAAGCTGTTAATATCTCGTCTGATAAAGAAAAATAACGAGGCATCAAATCATAAACAAAAGGCAATTGAAGATTCTATTCGGAGACTGATATTTCCTTCTATTGAAACAGAGACTCGTAGTTTACTTAAAGAAAAAGCTGATGAATCATCAATTAAAGTATTCAGCAAGAATCTTCAACAGCTCCTGCTAGCTCCTCCACTCGGTCAAAAAAGAGTTCTTGCAATTGATCCCGGTTTCAGAACGGGATGTAAACTGGTTTGTCTGGATGAAAATGGAAAGTTATTGCACAATGACACAATTTATCCTCATCCACCACAGAATCAGAGTTCAATGGCTATCAAGAAAATAAACAATCTGGTTGATTCTCATAATATTCAGGCTATTGCAATCGGAAATGGTACAGCCGGTAGAGAAACAGAACAATTGATAGAAAGAATCAGGTTTAAACGGGATGTAATTGCCGTATCAGTAAATGAAGACGGAGCTTCCGTTTATTCAGCCTCTACAGCTGCAAGGGAAGAATTTCCTGATTATGATATAACCGTAAGAGGTGCAGTATCAATTGGGCGAAGACTTATGGACCCGTTGGCAGAACTTGTAAAAGTAGAACCGAAATCAATTGGCGTTGGTCAATATCAACATGATGTAAATCAAAAACTTCTAAAACAAAGCCTGCAGCTAACTGTTGAACTATGTGTTAATAAAGTAGGGGTTGAATTAAATACTGCCAGTAAGGAACTGCTAACTTACGTTTCAGGATTGGGGCCCAAACTTGCATCCCAGATAGTTGAATACAGAAATATAATTGGTAATTTCAAAAACAGGGACGAACTATTGGAAGTTCCGGGTTTGGGTAAAAAGGCATTTCAACAGGCAGCCGGATTTCTTCGAATAAAAAATGGAGATAACATATTGGATAAAACCGCTGTTCATCCTGAAAATTATGTAATTGTACACAACATTGCCGGAAAATTAAACCTTAAACCGGATCAATTGATTGGTGACCGGAGTATACTTGGATCAATAAAACCAGATGATTTTGTTACCAAAGATTACGGACTGATTACAATTAATGACATACTCAGTGAGCTGGAGAAACCCGGAAGAGATCCCCGAAAAAAATTCGAAACCGTGAAATTTGATAGTAGTATCAGAAGCATAGCTGATCTTTCAGTTGGCATTGTATTGCCGGGAATTGTCAATAACATTACTGCTTTTGGTGCTTTTGTGGATTTAGGCATTCATGAGTCTGCATTACTACATAAAAGTCAGATTGCGGATGAATTTGTAAATGATCCTGCTGATTATCTGCGAATTAATCAACAAGTGAAAGTAAAGATCATAGAAATAGATATTACACGTAAAAGGATTGGATTATCAATGATCGGTGTAAACCAATATTAGAAATCCATTTTCAACTGTATATTGCAATTAAAAGATTTCCTGTGTAATTCAGATACACCAAAATCACGGATTGCTATTTTGTGCTCAGGAGTTGGATAACCTTTATTTTTATCCCACCTGTAGTTTGGAAATTTCTGATGCATTTGAATCATATAATCATCTCTGTAAGTCTTTGCCAATACAGAGGCCGCTGCTATTGACATATATTTGCCATCTCCTTTAATAATGCATTTATAAGGAATTCCATTATACTCCTTAAACTTATTACCATCGATCAATAATAATTCTGGTTTGATTTTCAATTTGTCCAGAGCTCTGTGCATAGAATAAATTGATGCATTTAGTATATTTACTTCATCAATCTCTTCAGGAGAATATGATGCTACAGCCCAGGCAATTGCATCATTCTCTATGTTCTCTCTTAATTTATATCGTGTATTTGAATTTATTTTTTTTGAATCATCCAGAAATTCATTTGAGTAATCTCTGGGCAATATTACAGCTGCGGCAAAAACTGGTCCGGCCAGACATCCTCTGCCTGCCTCATCACAACCGGCCTCTATCTTTGTATCAGAATAACAAACACTTAGCATAAATTACTTCCCATATTTAAATAGTTGATCTAAAAAAGTTGTTAAACAATGTCAAGTAATTACTTACAAATACTAATAACAACATAAATATAATCAGGTAATTATAAATTTTGGTTTTTTTTACGTTGCTAAACCAGTGAGCTGTAATAATTGTACCGGGAATAACTAATAATAATGCCTTTGTTGATATGCCTGTAAGTAATAGGATACCCAAAACCAATATGAACCAGAATATAGAAATTATTAAATTCCTGCGCAGATTGATACTCTTTTCATTAAGTTTACCGCTTACACCAAGTATTGAAATAACAATAGTGAAAAGAAAAACAACCAATAAAATAAATTCAATTGAGTCACCTGGTAATATCAACCCAATACTCACATTGATAGAATCAGAGAATAATTCAAGCTCATTTAATAGTGTTCCCTGAGAAAAAAACCATGAAAACATGAAAAAATAAGGTAATAGTACCCCAAGCAATGTAATAACAATTGTTCTCCATGATAATATACGATGAACAATTATTGATATCCATACAAGCAAGAATAATAATACCAGTGCCGGGTAAAAAAATGATGTCACTCCAATTAAAAATGATGCATTAAAAATTACAGGTTCTGCATTTTTTATATACGGTAAACGCATAAGATTTGACCACACAAAAATCAACATAAGGTTTACAATCATGAAACTACCTAAATAATGACCGGTATTAAACAAACTTGAAAATACAATATAAAACAGTAGTACCAGAGTTCCGAGATTACCAGAAAAGCCATTATCAATTGCGAATTTATTCAGAATAACTGAGGTTACTAAAACAAGTATAAAAGAAAAGAGAGATAAAACAACAGTATTCGAAAACTTAAATAACAGGTTACTCCATATTAAACCAATCTCTCCCCCATTAAATGGGACCAGAAAAGATGGTATCCACAATATCAGTCCTATTAAAAAGCATACGAAATATCTGGATATATAACCTGTATTAAAATATTTAATCATTACTATTCCTGAGACAGGTCAAATCCTATATCTCTTCTTACGTATTTTCCATCAAAATCTATCATATCAACATTCGCATATGCATTTTCCAGAGCATCTTTCATGTTTGATCCAAATGAGGTTACAGCTATAACCCTTCCTCCTGATGTTTTTATTGAATTATTTTCAATATCTGTTGCCGTTCCCGCATGAAAAACAATACAATTATTTACATTTTCCAACCCGGTTATCACCTTACCTTTTTCATAGTGCTCAGGATATCCTCCTGAAACAATCATGATTGCAGCAGCTGTACGTGGATCGGTTTCCAGTTCGCATCCATTTAATTCACCTTTGGCGGTAGCTTCAAACAGTTCAACTAAATCAGTGGATATTCGTGGTATAACTGATTCCGCTTCAGGATCCCCCATCCTGCAATTATACTCAATTACATAAGGGTTATTGTCAACATTAATTAGTCCAAAGAAAATAAAACCTTTGTAATCAACGTTTTCACTTTTCAGCCCGTTAATTGTTGGTATAATAATTTGATTTTCCACTTTTTGCATAAAATCCGTATCCGCAAATGGTACCGGGGAAACAGATCCCATCCCTCCGGTGTTCAAACCTGTATCAACCTCTCCAATGCGTTTATAATCTTTAGCTTCAGGTAATACAACATAATCTTTACCGTCTGTGAGGACAAAAACTGACAACTCAATACCTGCCAGAAACTCTTCAATTACAACATTTTTGGATGCATTACCAAACTTTTCATCCATAATCATGGATTTAAGTTCACTTTTTGCTTCATCAGGGTCATTCAGAATCAAAACTCCTTTTCCCGCAGCTAATCCATCAGCTTTAAGAACATATGGTGCCTTCAAATTATCTATAAATGAATAACCTTCATCGAGATTAGTTTCATCAAATGAACTATATGAGGCTGTTGGAATATTGTATTTTGCCATAAATTCCTTGGCAAATTTCTTACTTCCTTCCAGCATTGATCCTTCCTTTGAAGGACCAATAACATATATATCCCTCAATACAGGGTCATACATAAAAAAATCACAAATGCCCTGAACAAGTGGTGCTTCAGGTCCAACTATCACCATATCGATCTCATTCTCAACAACAATCATTTTTATATTATTAAAATCATCGAGGTCAACAGGAATATTTGTTCCAACATTCCTTGTTCCTGCATTTCCTGGTGCAATAAAAATGTTTTTTACACGTGAACTTTGAGCGACCTTCCACGCAAAGGCATGTTCTCTTCCACCACTACCAAGTATTAGTATATTCATTTAAGTATATTTTAGTTTCAGTTATTATCAACAGTTTTAAGAATAGAGTCCCATAAATTATCAGCTGTTTTCTCCCATGAAAAAAAGCCTCTTCTTTTACATGCTTTTCTTATAAGGTCATTTCTCAATTCCATATCTGTACAAATCTGATGCATTGCATCTTTTATCTGTTCAGTATCTCCGGGGCTTACAAAAATAGCTGCATCTCCGGCTATCTCTGGCATTGACGTCACATTTGAGGTAATAACCGGTATTTCTGCGTTAAAAGCTTCTAATATTGGTATTCCAAAGCCCTCAAAATAAGATGCATAAACCAAAGCAAGCGAAGACCCAACAGTTTTACTAAGGTCATCAGATTCCAGTCTTCCTGTAAATATTACATCATTTTTATGCTTCATATTGGTGTAAGCCTGCTTAATATCCTGCGACCAGTACATTTTTTCGCCTACAACTACAAATTTTGTATCTGATGAATTATTATTTTTAAACTTATCAAAAGCAATAAATATATTAGCCAGATTCTTCCTTGGGTTTAAAGCTCCTACAAAAACAAAGAAATCACTTCCTCCTGTAAGTTTTGCTTTTACCATCTTTTTAATATCCGAACTTAAAGGTTTAAACTTATTATTCGAACCATTATAAACAACATCAATCTTATTCTCATCTATACCATATTGCTCCACAATATCATTTTTCGAGAACTCTGATACTGTGGCTATACGTCGTGCTTTTCGTGCAAACTTTGGAGTGAAAAACCTGTAGTATTTTCTTGCAATAGCCGGCATGAGTTTTGGATAATGCTCAAAGTTCAAATCATGAATTACTACAAGATCCGGGAATTTCGAAGACAACGACAGATATGCATCAGGAGAAACAAAAATATCAGGTTCAATCTTTTTCAATGCACGTGGAACTGAAAATTCAAACCACAAATAGTGTAAAACAGGATGTCTCGCCTGTGGTCCAATTACTACCGGTATTACATTATCGGCAAAAATAAACTCTTTACTATATTTCCTGTCAAAAATAAAGAAGAAATCATGTTCAGGATACTTTAAAACTATGCGTTTCAATGATTCGAAAGTAAACCACCCAATTCCCTCCAATTTATTCTTAAGTAGCAAACGTGTATTTACTGCTATTCTCAAACTTTCTCTCTAATTAAATTTGACACAAATATCCAAAAAAAACTTAGATACGCTTGTATAGTTTTTGAAAAAGGTAGTAACAGATAATTCCAATCACAAAACCAAGAATACTACCTGCAATAACATCAGAAGGATAATGTACACCAAGGTAAACCCTGCTATAAATAATAGATATAACATAAATACTCATTAAGGGAATGATCCATTTATGTTTTCTATGTAACAGTAATATTAAATAAGTTGCCAAAGCCGAACTATTGGCAGCATGAGAAGATACAAATCCATATTTTCCACCACAGCCCTTAACCATGTGTAACAACGGTTGTAATTCGGAATTATAACATGGTCTTAACCTGTGAAAAAAGTTTTTGAACAAATGAACCGAGATCTGATCCGACAAAAAAATCAAAAAAGCAATGATAAGAAGTACCAGCCAAAACTTCTTTCCAAAATCAATAATAATTTTATACAATAAAACCAGGTAAAGAGGAATCCATCCTGTTTTTGAACTAAGGAATAACATTACCTGATCCGCTATATGCCCATTAAATCCATTAATGGATAGTAACAATTCTTTATCAAGTGTTATTAAATATTCAAACATAATCAGGTAATAAATGCTTACTATTAAGCAATAAAAACTACTTTTTCCCTCCGTTTACTGCTATCTTCTTTTGTTCGTAGTAATGAGAATTATATGGATCTCTTTTTATTAAAATATCAATATATTGTATTGCTCTTTTATAATTCCCTTTTTTCATGAATTTTTCCATTTTCTTTATATAATACTCATCGCCATTACATAAATATCCGGGATTATCCTGTTCAATAACCAGGAGGGCATCTTCTGTATTCGTTTCCGTTCCTGAGAGTTTAAACTGAATAGGAACTTCAAACCTTGAGTATTTATCATCATTACAGGTATTCCACTGTCCTGAGGTATTTGAAAAGAAATATGATATCTCATCATCAATACCATAGCCCAGCGGGGTTTTTATTTTCACATTGTAAACCTCACCTTCACAACTTACTCGAAACGATACTATGGCTATCCCCATTATACAATTACTAACGGCAACAGAAGGATATCCTACAGTTTGATTAAATAGTTTTTCGAAAGTATAGAATCCTCCTTTATACCTGTAATTAAGCAATTCTATTATATTATCTTTACGTTTCTGAGAAATGGATTTCTGTTCCTGAGCTACTCCCTCACCCAGTGTACAAAATATTAACAGAACAATAATCAAAGGTGTTACTTTCCTCATCATAATTTAATTTTATAGATTTGAGTAACCAGAACACTACCTGGTTTCCAAAACTTCTTTTATTGAAACTAAAAGTTCTCTTGTTTTTTTAAGAGTTACTATTACCTCAAGCTTATCAATGGTGTTTTCATTCTTTCTGGTAGCCAGATATTCCTTTACGCCCTGAATTGTCATTCCTTTTTCTTTTACCAGATGGTAAACAATATCAATATTATCAACATCCTTTTTAGAATAATATCTTGTCCCTTTTGAATTCTTCTTTGGTCTGATAAAATCAAACTCCTTCTCCCAATATCTCAACAATGAAGGGTTAACGTTAAATTTTTTTGCAATATCGCCGATCTTAAAATAAATCTTTTCAGTCATACATTAACAAGATTAATCAAGTGACTGGTTTGGGACTTTCGACATTGACAGTATTGTTTCAAATTCATCCGGCGACAGATCATTGAAGAAGTAATATATAGGGTTTATCGTACGGTTGTTCTTTCTTACTTCATAGTGCAAATGAGGTGCCGTAGATTTTCCTGTATTTCCAACAGTTGCAATTATCTGACCCCTGCTTACTTTTTGTCCCTTTTTAACTTTTATATCTTTTACATGAGCATAAAAAGTACTGTAACCATAACCATGATCAATTGTTACAGTATTACCATACCCCCTTCTTGACCGGTTCGTCCTTATTACAGTTCCTTCTCCCGATGCATAGATAGGAGTTCCCTGAGGTGCACTGAAATCAACACCTGCATGAAATTTCTTAATTTTGTAAACAGGATCAATCCTGTATCCGTAAAAAGATGATAAACGCTTTAAATCAGTATTATTCACTGGCTGAATTGCAGGAATACATGCCAACATCTTTTCCTTGTTCCTCGCCATTTCAAATACCTCATCAAATGATTTAGACTGAACATATAACTTGCTTGCAATTTTATCAAGCTTTTCAGCTGTTTCAATCAGCAATTCCGAATTATTATAACCTTCAAGGTTGGCATATCTGTCAATACCTCCATATCCGGCCTGTCGTACAGACATTGGAATCGGTTCAGCTTCAAATATTACCCTGTAAATATTATCATCTCTGTCAGCCATTTCATCCACCAGGCCCTGAAGTTTATCAAGTCTGTCATTCATTATCTGAAACTGCAATTCATATTGGGCTATTTCACTTTTTTGAATACGCTCTTTCGGGGTTTCAAAAAATGTATACGAACCAATAATTAATGCAATTGAAAAGGCAAGGGTAGTTATCAGAAAAAGTAGTGTTTTAAACAGCCTTTGCAATGAAGAAGTTCTAGCTTCTTCATAAGAAAGCGTTTTATCATTAAAAATATACTTTGTCTTTGCCATAAATCAATGATGATGAAATGCGAAATTAATTATTTAGGCTAAATTTGCAATCTTTAAAAAATAAATATTTCAACAAAAGATTGTTAACTCTCTGAATATGAAGTCGATTGATATAAGAACAGCTTTTCTGGATTTTTTTGCATCCAAACAACATAAAATTGTTCCTTCCGCCCCGATGGTAATAAAGAATGATCCTACACTGATGTTTACAAATGCAGGTATGAACCAATTTAAAGATCTTTTTCTTGGTAATACCCCAATTACAAATCCCAGAATTGCCGACACCCAGAAATGTCTGAGAGTTAGTGGCAAGCATAATGATCTTGAAGAAGTAGGACATGACACTTATCACCATACTATGTTTGAGATGTTGGGAAACTGGTCTTTTGGCAACCCGAATGGAAATAATGGCGGATACTTTAAAACAGAAGCAATTGATTTCGCCTGGGAACTATTTACAAAGGTTTATGGAATTGACGAAGATCAGCTTTATGTAACTGTTTTTGAGGGCGATACTAATGATGGAACCGAAAAGGATACCGAATCCTATAACATCTGGAAGAAGTATCTGCCTGAAAACAGGATCCTGCTTGGATCAAAAAAGGACAATTTCTGGGAAATGGGAGATAGCGGGCCTTGTGGACCTTGTTCAGAGATCCATATTGATATCCGGGAGCAGACTGAAAAAGATAAAATTCCCGGACGTGAACTTGTAAACATGGATCATCCCGAAGTTATTGAGATTTGGAACCTCGTTTTCATTGAATTTAACAGATTATCAAACGGGAAACTGGTTCCTTTGGCAGGAAAACATGTTGACACAGGAATGGGATTTGAAAGACTTGCGATGGTACTTCAGGGTGTAAGGTCAAACTACGATACTGATATTTTCACACCAATAATCGCTGAGATTTCAGCTCTTGCCGGTAAAAAATATGGTGTTGACAAAAATATTGATATTGCCATGAGGGTCATGTCTGACCATCTAAGAGCTGTAAGTTTCGCTATTGCAGATGGACAATTACCATCCAATACCAGTGCCGGGTACGTTATCAGAAGGATACTTCGCCGGGCAGTAAGATATGGTTTTACATTTCTTGAGTTTGACTCACCGGTAATGTTTAAGCTTCTTCCGGTTCTTGATGAGCAAATGGGAGAAGCTTTTCCTGAGCTCAGGTCTCAGTTAGAACTAATAAGCCAGGTAATTAAGGAAGAAGAAACAGCTTTCCTTAGAACACTTGAACATGGTATAAAGAAATTTGATAAGTATATCGAATCAAATAAAGATAAGAAAGAAATAGATGGAAATTTTGCGTTTGAACTATTTGATACTTTTGGGTTTCCAATTGATTTGACACAGCTTATCGCTCGCGAAAAAGGACTAACTGTTGATATGGATGGGTATCATAGAGGATTGGATACTCAAAAAGCCCGGTCAAGAAAAGATGCATCTTCAACAATAAGTGACTGGATTACAGTTCCGGGATCAGATGAAGAATCAGTTTTTCTGGGCTATAACACTCTTGAAACTAACTGTAAAATCAAAAAGTACAGAAAGATCCTCAAAAACAAAAAATACAGCTTTGAAATCATTCTGGATCAAACACCGTTTTATGCAGAATCCGGTGGACAAGTTGGTGATAAAGGCACATTGTTTTCTGATTCGGAAACTTTGAACATAATTGACACAAAAAAAGAGAACAACCAGACTGTTCATATCACCACATCCGAACCTCAAAATCCTGATAGTATATTTACTGCCAAAGTTGATGAGAATAACAGAATACTAATAACGGCAAATCATAGTGCTACACACCTTATGCATGCAGCATTACGTTCTGTACTTGGCAGTCATGTTGAACAAAAAGGATCGCTTGTTGACAATGAAAGACTTCGTTTTGATTTCTCGCATTTTGGAAGTATGAGCAGTGACGAAATTAGAGAGGTCGAAAAGATTGTTAATCAAAAAATACGTGAAAATATTCCCACAGGTATAGTACAGGATATTCCAATGAATGAAGCACTTGAAATGGGTGCAATGGCATTGTTTGGTGAAAAATATGGTGATAGTGTCAGGGTAGTTACTTTTGATTCGGAATTTTCAGTTGAACTATGCGGTGGTACACATGTATCTTCTACTGGAAATATTGGTTATTTTAAGATACTTTCAGAAAGCGGAATTGCAGCAGGTGTTCGTCGTATAGAAGCTGTTACGGGTGAAAAAGCAGAAGAGTATGTTTATGAAAAATCTGATAAACTTGATGAGATAAAATCGCTCTTTAAAAATCAGCCTAATACATATATGGCTGTGACTAATCTTATAGATCAGAATAATAAGCTGCAAAAGGAGAACGAAAATCTGAACAGAAAACAGGCACTTCAAATATCCGACTCATTAATAAAAAATGCTGAAGAAATATCAGGAATATTATTCATTGCTAAAGAGGTTGACTTTGATATAAACCAGGCCAAAACCCTGGCTCAGAAATTAAGATCTTCGGGTGATAATGTTTTCACGATCCTGGCAACCAGGAGTGATGATAAAGTTAACCTGATAATTTCAATTTCTGACAATCTCGTATCATCTAAAGGACTTAATGCAGGCAAAATCATAAAAGAGGCATCACGTAATATAAAAGGTGGTGGTGGTGGTCAGCCATTCCTGGCAACAGCCGGAGGAAAAGATGCATCAGGCATTAAAGATGCATTTGAATCTGCGAAAGATCAAATAATGTAATACAAGTTGTAACATTGCATTAAAAAGCGTTGAGTGCAAAGGTCCTCAACGCTTTTTTAAATTATTAATCCACCTATTGCAATTTCAGGCTTGAAACGTGAGCATAAAACGACTCTTCAAGCTCTTTTGAAATCTCTTCCTGTTTATTTTGTGAAGTTAACTGAATAAGTCTTTGCATAACTGCCATTGCCTCCTGAATCTCTTCCTGATACCTTGCAGTAAAATTATCGCTCAAACTTGTATAGTAATAAAGGTCTTCTTCATATCTGTCTGCAATTTTTTCTACAAGATCATTAGCCTTTTCTGTCTCACCGCATTGATAATAAAAGTCGGCCCAGGAGATCATGAAATAATCAAAAGGAAACTTTTCATGAGGAAAAAACTCAATACCTCTGTCCAGAACCTTAACAACACTGTCACACTTCTTATCCATTAATAATGTCTGAGCAAGTCTGACATAGTATTGTTTTGCCATACCGGAATTACGATCACTCTCACGATCTACTATTACATCATCCTGATTTAACCGTCCCCATCTCACATTTTCATCCATTATTACTTCATAAGTTCTGTCGGCATTTACACCACCTATTTTACTCATAAAATTTTTCGCAACAGTTGGTCTGAATCGATATACAACACCTTCAAGATGGCAATATTTATCAACTCCCAGAACTTTTGCATGACTATTTGGATTTGCAAAATATATAGGTCTTTCCCAGTTATTTGTTGCTATCAGGTCAAGTAACATCAAGTCGTTTCTAAATAAACCATTTTGACGTATTGGCCATTCCATTTCACTAACTATTAATGCTGAATCTTCAGTGGCAACAGTTCCTGATGCGATAACAGCATCTTTATCAACTGTATATTTCAACTTTTTTGTAGGCATATAATCAATCCAGTCACCATTCTGAAGTGGTATCCTTGAGCCTTTACTGTCATCTTTAATAAAATTTATGGCATCCATTAATTCTGCTTCCCCTACCCTTTCGAATACAGGAACATAACCGGCTTTTTTCTTGTAGAAATCCTGATCAATTGTTAACGGAAGTTTTTCTGAGTCGTAAACCTTACGTCCCATCTGACTAACATACCAATCACCTGATGAAAGCATATAATTTACTACCCTTACGTCTGTTCTGTAGTTCTCCACTTCCTGTACATACCATAATGGGAAAGTATCATTATCTCCATTTGTAAACAATATTGAATTGGGTTCACAGGAATCAAGATACATCTTGGCAAAATCTGTAGCTGCATATTTGCCGGATCTGTCATGTGAATCCCATCCCTGCTCAGCCATGATTCCCGGAACCAATACTAAACTTGCTACTGAAACAATAGCTGCAGCCATTACTTTGTTACTCATTTTCTTTTGCAGTGCATTGAACAAACCAAGCACGCCAAATCCAATCCAAATCGCGAATGCATAGAATGATCCGGCATAAGCATAATCCCTTTCACGCGGCTGTAACGGAGTTTGGTTCAGGTAAATAATTATTGCAATTCCTGTCATGATAAACAGTAGTGCAACCACCCATGTATCTCCTTTGCTTCTACCAAGTTGAAAAAAGAATCCTATTAATCCTAATATAAGTGGTAGAAAATAAAATTTGGTGTTAGCAGGATTCTCCATACTTGAAGGCAGATTACTCTGGTCACCCAGTCTCATGGAATCAATAAAATTAAAACCACATATCCAGTTACCATGATTTAATTCTCCCTGACTTTCTATATTATTTTGTCTTCCTGCAAAATTCCACATGAAGTATCTTATGTACATGAAGTTTACCTGATATGTAAAAAAGAACTTAAGGTTTTCTCCAAATGTTGGTCTGTAGAGTACTTTTGTTCCTCCCTGTCCATCAGATACACTTATTGGTCTTCCCTCAATATCACCAAAGTGCTCGTATAATGTAATATGTGCAGGCTTTGAGCTACTCCACATCCTTGGAAAAATTGTCATAAACCGTTCATCATACACCGGAACAGTCCCTTTTCTATCGTCTTTTACAATATATATACCTTTATTTTCATCCTTCATATATACAGGATTTCCATCAGCATGATCAATAACCGGAGCATTATAATACTGCCCGTAAAACAGTGGCCAGGTACCATATTGTTCGCGGTTTAAGTACGCTAATAAACTGATGGCATCTTTTGGATCATTCTCGTTGATAGGAGTATTAGCATTAGCCCGGATTACCAGGATAAAAAATGAAGAATATCCTATTAACAGAAATAATACAGCAAGAATTACTGTATTCCAAACTGCTTTTTTTCGCTTATAAGTATAAAATAAACCCCATATGATTAATCCTGTGAGAAGTAAAAAGTAAATGATGGTACCGGAATTAAATGGTAAACCTATAGTGTTTACGAAAAACAGCTCAAAATTACCGGCAAACTCAACTATACCAGGTATTATAACGTACATAATCACGACTAGGATAATCAGAGATGTTAATCCCGCAATTACAAATCCTTTATGTGAATACGTGTATTTTTTATAGTAATAAACATAAACAATAGCAGGTATTGCAAGCAGGTTCAGCAAATGTACACCTATGGATAAACCCATAATATAGGCTATCAATAAAAGCCATCTGAATCCTGACCTGCTATCAGCCACTTCTTCCCATTTAAGAATAGCCCAAAAAACAATTGCAGTAAAAAGGGATGACATTGCATAAACTTCACCTTCAACTGCAGAAAACCAAAATGAATCACTAAATGTATAAGCAAGCGCTCCAACAACTCCTGCACCAATAATTGACAAACCTTCAGATGCTGAAGGGATACCACTTTCGGAACTTACAATAATTTTTTTTGCCAGTAAAGTAATCGTCCAGAAAAGAAATAAAATAGTAAAACTACTTGATAATGCTGACATAATATTAATCATCAGAGCAACATTATCAGGGTTACCAAAAGCAAACAGTGAAAAGAATCGTCCCAACAATTGAAACAGTGGTGCTCCCGGAGGATGGCCAACCTGAAGCTTGTAAGCAGTAGCAATATATTCTCCACAATCCCACCAACTGGCTGTTGGTTCAAGGGTTAAGAAATAAACTGTTGTTGCTATTGCAAAAACAATCCAGCCGGTTAATCGGTTAATCATTTTAAAATTTTCCATGAATAGTAAATATTTACACTATTGTTTTTTTGATTTAACTGCGAAAATATACAATTTCAGTAAATAGAATTTTCAAATCCAGTTGATTTTAACAGAAATTAATAATTACTTTCAAACTCTCAATAAATTGATATCAAATTATTGAGCATAATCCCGTTTCCGAAAAATCTATTAATAAATCACTTAAATTTTACAGCAAAAGTTTGTATTCAAAAAAAATGACTTATCTTTGCGCCCCGAATGTCCGATGGTGTAACGGCAGCACTGCAGATTTTGATTCTGCCTGTCCAGGTTCGAATCCTGGTCGGACAACTTTTTAGATGAAAGGATGAGGGGACGTTAGTCCCCTCTTTTTGTAAATGATAAGTAAAAAACACATAAAAAAATTAACTGATGAATGTCTGTATGGAACAGACAGGTTTGTTGTTGCTATTAAGGTTAGTACTGACAATAATATTAAAGTATTTATTGATGGCGATACAGGTGTAACGATTGAAAACTGTGTTGAACTTAGCAGGTACATTGAAAGTAATTTAGATCGGGATGATGAAGATTTTGAACTTAGTGTGGCATCCGCAGGAGCTGATCAGCCTTTTGCTTTATTAAGACAGTATATAAAAAATATTGGCAATCCCGTTCAGATTGTTGACAATGAAGGAAATAAGATAAGAGGTATATTAAAAAAGGCTGATGAGAGTGAAATTGAAATTTATGAACAATTAAACAACAAAAACAAAAAAATCAAAAAAACCGAGTTTGGTGATTTGATTAAAATTTCAATGGACAACATTAAGGAAACTAAAAGAATTATAACTTTTTAACGAAAACGAAAAAAAGAGTAACGATGGATAACATGAACCTAGTTGAAACTTTTTCGGAGTTTAAGGAATTTAAAAATATTGACCGCGAAACTATGATGCGCATTCTTGAGGATGTTTTTCATAGTATGCTTACAAAGAAGTTTGGTGAGGATAGTAATTTTGATATAATTGTAAACATCGACAAAGGTGATCTTGAGATATGGCACTACAGGGAAATTGTTGAAGATGGTGAAGTTGAAAATGAGAATCTTCAGATTGCTTTTTCCGATGCTATTAAAGTAGAGCCTGATTTTGAAGTTGGTGAAGAATTCTCAAAACAAATCCGATTAAGCGATTTTGGACGCCGTGAAGTACTTTCAATCAGACAAAACCTTGTATCCAGGATACTTGATTATGAAAAGGATAATGTTTACAGGAAATATAAAGAGAGTGTTGGAGAGATAATAACCGGAGAAGTATATCAGGTTTGGAAGAAGGAAATCCTTATCCTTGATGATGAAGGTATAGAACTTATACTTCCGAAATCAGAACAAATCGGTTCAGATTATTTTAGAAAAGGAGATGCTATCAGGGCTGTTGTCCTTAAAGTTGATATGAGAAATAATACACCTGTAATAGTGCTATCCCGCACATCGACAACCTTCCTCGAAAGACTTTTTGAAGCAGAAGTACCGGAAGTTTATGACGGACTTATTACAATTAAAAACATTGTTCGGGTACCAGGTGAACGGGCAAAAATCGCTGTTGAGTCTTATGATGACAGAATTGATCCTGTAGGAGCATGTGTAGGTATGAAAGGATCCAGGATCCACGGTATCGTAAGAGAGCTAAGAAATGAAAATATTGATGTAATAAACTTTACCAGTAATACTTCATTATATATTCAAAGAGCTTTGTCACCAGCAAAAATAACATCTATAAAACTAGATGAAGAAACTAAAAGAGCTGAGGTATTTATGAAACCGGACCAGGTTTCACTTGCTATTGGTAAAGGAGGTTTCAATATTAAACTTGCAGGTAAATTAACAGGCTATGAAATAGATGTTTATCGTGATAGCGATTCTGAATCAGAAGATGTAGATTTAATGGAATTCAATGATGAAATCGATCAGTGGATTATTGATGAACTTAAAACAATCGGCTGTGATACTGCAAAAAGTGTTCTCGAATTAGATAAGAACGAGTTAGTCACAAGAACTGATCTTGAGGAAGAAACAATCGATGAAGTATTAAGAATCCTCAAACTTGAATTTGAATAAAAATAGTATTTTTACACGAATCATAAAGATTTACGTTGAGTAAAACGAAAATAGTTATATGACAGGAAGAAATAAAGTGGTAAGACTAAGTAAAGCTGCAAGGGAATTCAATATTAGCCTGGATTCAATAGTTGGCTTCCTTACAGAAAAGGGGTATGATATTGAGCGTAAGCCTAATACCAAATTAGATCCCGAGATGTATGATTTGCTTACCAAAGAATTTCAGGATGAAAAACAGGTGAAAGAAATTGCACAACAAAAAGGATTGGAATTTGTTGGCAAAGACTCCATCAGCATTGAAGATACTCCTGAAAAAGAAACTAAAACTACAAAGGACATTCCTGTTGAGGAAGAACTAATGATCAAAAACATTGGTGTATCATTTGAGGAAAAAGATCCATCTCAGACAGATAAAACCGATACACCTGTTGAAGAAATAACAGAAACCGCAACCGGGACCAGTGAAGATGAGAAGATTGAAGTTTCTGAAACATCCATAATAGTTGATGATGAAACCAAAGATTCTGACGAAGTTATAGAGAATGAAGTAATCCCGGAAGTACCGGAAGTATCTCCAGAAACTGAAAGTGAAACCAGTGCTGAAACAGAAACCGTATCGGAATCTGAGACTACTGATGAAATAATTGAAGTTGAAGAAAGCTCAATACCAGTTAGTCAACCGGAAGCACAAGAAGTTGCTGAATCAGATATTCCTGAACCAGCAGTTGTTGAAGATACAATAACCGGTACAACCGAACCAGTAGATGATGATGTTGCAGATCACGGTGCCGATAAAGATACTATAGAAGAGCCGGTAATTGAAAAACACCAGGAGGAAAAAGATAGTCATGACATTAAAGTATTAGGTAAAATTGATCTGGATACACTAAACCAGAAAACACGACCCAAGAAGAAGTCAAAAGCTGAAAAAAGGAAAGAACAGGAGGCAAAATCTAATAAGAAGGGAAGCAGAGCCAAGGAAAAAGCCCCTGTAATTACCAGTAAAGAAAAACCGGAAAATGTTGCTGATACTGATACAAAAGCGATTTCCGAACCGGATGAAATAAATGAAGTTAATCATGAAGTTGATCAAAAGGAAACAAACCTAAAAGTTGCCAGTGACCAGCCAACTGATACATCTGCAGCAGTCTCACATGAAGAACATGAAGACGAAACCAAAAAAGAGGATAACTTTATAGAAACGAAGTTTGAAAAACTCTCAGGACCAAAGATCCTGGATAAGATTGAACTACCTGCTGAGGTTAAAAGAAGCAAGAAGAAAAAGCCTGTAGCTTCGTCAACCGACAACAAGGTTGGGCAAAATAAGAAGAAAAGGAAAAGAATAAAACCGAAACCTCAATCAACTGAATCAACAGAAAAATTCAGTAAAGGCGACAGAACACCGGCTAAAAAGAAAGCTTCTCCCAAGAAGAAAATTGTCAAAGAAGAGCCTTCTGAAGAAGAAATTCAACAAAAAATTAAAGATACTCTTGCAAGATTAGCCCCAAGCGGTAAATCAAAAGCAGCCAAACACAGAAGAAGAAAACGTGATACAGTTTCCCAAACTATCCAGGAAGAGCTGCAGAAGCAGGAAGAAGAAAAGAAAATCCTTAAAGTTACAGAGTTTGTTACTGCCAATGAACTTGGCACAATGATGAATGTTAGCGTTACTGATATCATTACATCCTGTATGCAATTGGGATTATTTGTATCTATAAATCAACGGCTTGATGCTGAAACAATTGTACTTGTTGCGGAGGAGTTTGGTTATCAGACATCTTTTGTAAGTGTTGATGAAGATGAAAGCCTTGAGGTTGTAGAAGAAGTTGATGATGAAGCCAGTTTAATTGACCGTGCTCCTATTGTTACAGTTATGGGACATGTTGATCATGGTAAAACAAAACTTCTCGACTATATAAGGAAAGCAAATGTTGTTTCAGGAGAGGCCGGTGGAATCACACAGCACATTGGGGCTTATGAAGTACAAACCGAGACCGGAAAAAGAATCACTTTCCTTGATACTCCGGGACATGAAGCTTTTACTGCAATGCGTGCAAGGGGCGCTAAGGTTACCGATGTTGCAATTATAGTAATCGCCGCTGATGATAGTGTGATGCCACAAACAAAAGAGGCCATTAATCATGCCCAGGCAGCTGGAGTTCCTATTGTTTTCGCAATTAACAAAATGGATAAACCAGGTGCGAATTCAGATAAAGTTAAAGAGCAACTGGCAAATATGAATATCCTTGTGGAAGACTGGGGCGGAAAGTTTCAATCGCAGGAAATATCTGCTATTACCGGAATGGGAATTAATGAACTTCTTGAAAAAGTGTTACTTGAATCTGAATTGCTTGAACTAAAAGCTAATCCTGATAAAGCAGCTAAAGGTACTGTGATTGAGGCATCACTGGATAAGGGACGTGGATATGTAACTACGATACTTGTACAGGACGGAACCCTCAGAAAAGGTGATATTATTCTGGCGGGACCGGTATCTGGTAAAGTAAAAGCCATGTTTAACGAAAGAAATGAAGCTGTCACAGCTGTCGGACCTTCACAACCTGTTCTGATACTGGGACTTATTGCAGCACCACAAGCCGGTGATGTATTTAATGGAATGAAAGATGAGAAAGAAGCAAAAGCCTTGGCTTCAAAACGTCAACAACTGATCAGGGAACAAAGCATCAGAACACAGAAACATGTTACTCTTGATGAAATTGGAAGAAGGATCGCTATCGGTGACTTTAAAGAAATTAACATTATTGTTAAAGGAGACGTTGATGGTTCAATTGAGGCATTGACTGATTCTCTGATCAAACTGTCAACCACAGAAATTCAGGTAAATGTTATCCATAAGGCTGTTGGTGCAATCTCAGAATCTGATGTTATGCTGGCATCAGCATCTGATGCTATTATCATTGGTTTCCAAGTAAGACCTTCGGTACAGGCTAGAAAACGTGCTGAAAAAGAACAGATAGACATACGTTTATATTCAATCATCTATCAGGCTACTGAGGAACTTGAAACCGCTATCAAAGGTATGCTTGCTCCAAAAACTAAAGAGAAAATTGTTTGCAACATAGAAGTAAGGGAAACTTTTAAAATTAGTAAAGTTGGAACTATTGCAGGTTGCTATGTTCTTGACGGGAAAGTTAAAAGAAATACCAAAGTAAGAGTTATACGCGATGGCATTGTCGTTTACACTGGTTTGCTAGGCTCTCTGAAACGCTTCAAAGACGATGTTAAAGAAGTCGCTTCCGGTTATGAGTGTGGATTGAATATTGAAAATTTCAATGATATAAAAGTTGGAGATATCGTTGAAGGTTACGACATGGTTGAAGTTAACAGATAATCTATTCTTTTCACATCCGAGAATCATTCTCTGAATACCAGACTTTATGTTTAGTATGTTTTAGTCATTTTATCGTGAATAACTAAAATGAAATCTGCCCTGTCAAGATATTTATCATCAAGTTTTGAAATATCAGCCTGTTCAACTGAAGATATTGTTAAAATCCGGAGACCTGGTTTATATCTGTTCAGATACCATACTATACTTTCATAGTTATCAGAATGGTATGATCCGTTGAAGTGAATAAATTGTTTACCTTCTTCAATGTTTTCTGCAATGTTTAATGCCATAGTAGCATCTTTAACAGCCTGTGCCATTGGCAAAGTTTTAGAAACATGACCTCCCATACCTGCCATTTCCTCAAGCATGCTACTATAACAAACCAATGTTGAATCATAATCAATCGGTAATGGTGGAAGATATTTTTTGGATTCTGATGATAAAGAATCTAATCCGCTGAATCCTTTCTTATACACTACAGATGCATATCTTCTAGGAATATTTGTTGCAATAAAATCAATTGATTGCTCTTTGGCAAACTCCATTATCGGAGCATAATCAGTATTATAATTTGGCCAAAGCCTGGCTTCTTTCTTAAAGCTTTTCTTACTTATTATTCCTGACAGGTATTCATCAATAATCAACTGATTATCTGTCTCAAACATCTCGGCACCAATGATAATATTACCATTGCCGTTATTAAACAAATCTTCAGTAATTTCATACTGTAACCAGTGACAAATGGGATTATTGTGGAGTTCACCAAACAAAATCACATCAGCTTCGCCTGCAGATTTCAGAAGTTTCGAATATGATTCTTTTTTACCTTTCGAATTATATAACCTGTATGCAGGTTTGTCACTTTTAAAAGCAGTTATAAAGATAAATAATAATAGTACTGCAATAACTCTGTTCATATCAAATATTTGGATTAGATCGTTATTTATTTGTTCGCAGGATTAAATTGGAATTCTATTAAAATAACTTAACCTGCCATTATATCACTTATTTTTCTTTAAAAGTTCTTCGTGAAACATCATAGGAAGAAGCCCCTCTATACCATTTAATATCCTTATTATCCCACTGTCTCCCTTCATTATTATCCTTATTCTGTTGCTCTGACGTTTTTCGGTTTCAGCAATCACCTGTCTGCATGAACCACATGGTGTAACAGGCTCATTATTGTTAAAATGATCTGCTGATGCAGTGATTGCCAATGATTTAACTTCTGCATCGGGGAATTCTGATTTTGCATGAAACAGAGCTACTCGCTCAGCACATAAACCTGATGGAAAAGCTGCATTTTCCTGATTACTGCCCCTTATAATCTTTCCATTGTCCAACAGTACTGCTGCTCCAACATGAAAGTTTGAATATGGTGCATAGGATCCTTTTAAAGCATTCCGGGCTTCATTAAGTAATTCTAAATCTTCAGATGTTAACAAGTCATCCTTTTCGTATTCATCATACTTAATGATTATTTCTTTCTTTTTCATACGTTATAAAAAAGCTAAATTATAAATAAATTAAACACAATTATATCCTGATTACCCACCAACCTGAAAATATGATGTTAAACAAACCAAACAACCTCAGGACTGGCTATTTTATAGATTTAATATACTTATGATTGCCTTTTTTACGACCAAACAACAGAAGTGAATAAAAGAAAGCAAACAATGTAACACCTGCCTGGGTTTCAAGAGTATCGTCTGAAAACATTGAGATAATCATAATCAAAAAGAATGTTCCAAAATAATAATCGTTAAACCCGGAAAGTTTAAAAGCCGGATAGAATAATCCGATTATAAATATCAGAAAACCAATTACTCCAAGAGCTACAAAAATTCCCAGAAATTGATTATGTGCATGATATCTGTATTTCGATTCAAGAGCTGAATTCATATCATTAAACTGGTCGTTGAAAGCACACTCCAGGTCTCCTGTACCAACACCAATAATAAAGTTCTCGTTTATTATTCTAAACGATGCTCTCAGATATTCAATTCGCTGCATCATTGAACTACCACTCGGGTTTCCTGTTTGTTCATAAACTTCATACCCCTTTATCATTTTCAATATACGAGTCTTCAGTCCGGGTTTACTTACATAATTATAATTCGCCAGTCCTTTTTCAATCATCCTGATATCCTCGTCTGTGAGCTCACCGACACCTTGTGCATCTTTTCTCAGGTCTTTCGAAGTAAGATACCTGATCAAAGTTGTATTTATCAGCTGTCCCTCCTCAGTTTTACCATGATAATCAAAATCACTTCTCTTATTCCACTCATTCTTAAGCTCTTCATAACATAAATACAAACCTATATATCTGCCATCTTCAATTTGTAAATCCAGAGTATCATGAAAATAAGGATTACCCTGAGATGTATATTTATCAAGCTTACCAAATTCAATATCCGGAGCTGTTGTTGCCTCAACAATAATATTTTTAACATGCCAGATAAATAATACAGGAGCAAGTAACACAACAAGCAGTATTAAAGCTCTTTTCCATAATATCATGGATCTGAAAAACCTGATAAAAAGATAACATATACCCACAATTATTATAATGATCATACCTGTTACGGATTCCAGTAAAAACAAAAAACCAAGAAACCATATAGCCAGAATTGAGAAAGCTATTATCTGACTTGTTTTAAATTTTTGTTCATGGAAAATGAAATATATCATTATAAAGAATGCAAAGCTGACATTCAATCCAAGTCTGATTGGGGAAATGAACGGAGAGATATCACGGATATCTACATACTGATTAGTAAGAAAAACAAAAGCACTTATTGCTGTACTGACAAACACCGCCAAGGAATAAACAATCAGTAATGACCGTAATTCTCTGGAACTGATTTTATGCATTGTTGTTATCACCACTGGTAAAAGGATCAGTGGCAGTTTAACTCTGAGATCTTTCATGGCATACCCAAAGTCCACAGTATGGAACAATCCCAGTAGGTGCATCAAATAGATAAGGGTAAAAATTACTGCAGGTTTGTTCTGGAAAAACAATTTGAACTTCTCAATAAGATTTCCATATGTCAGTGACAATATATAACCAAGCAAGTGAACAGTTCCTGTAAAAAAACCACCTAATTTGAAAAACCTGTAACTAACACTAAAAGAAAAACCTGACCATATCCATAAACCAAGAAGCATAAACTCAGTCACACTCATTGTGAATTTGGATAATGGAATGCTTGCAGCAAGCAGCATCAAAGTGATTATATAAGATAATCTGTGAATATTTGTCCCTGAATTAACCATTGAACTATACAAAACCCGGAATTATTTATTTGTACCATCAAGAATTGAATCATAAAGCTCTTTGTCGTTAATTAACTTAACAGCTTCGGCAATTTCAGGGTCATTAACCAGTGATGATTCTATTTTACCTTTCTGATAATAATACCTTGAAACTATTTCAACTTTTAGCATTTCTTCAATTTCCAACCTGTTTTTATCAATATCTTTTTTCTTCTCCTTTACAATTTCCTTTTTTACATCTTTTAACAAGTCTTCTATAACAGACTTATAATCCTCACGACCAGCACTTTTTTCAAGATTTTCAAGAAGTATTTCAGTTTCTGTTTTATAATTAAAGTCTTGCTTCTCCACATACTTTTTAAAATCGTGATACACTGAATCAGTTATCACAAACTCCCTTGGAGAGAGAATAGTATCGTTTTCAAGAACAAACTCATTGGCAAATTTAAACATGTAATTTTGTGCATAAAGATCACCACTGATCTGGCTGAATTCCCGTCCTTTAATTGAAATATCAGGTTCTATTCCTCCTTTATCATAAACAACTCTGCCACCTGCTGTTTTATACATATTTAAAAGTGAATCCTGTTTTGAATTTGTACTATCAACTATTTCTTCATCAAAATAATCAATTGCCTGAATACAACGTCCGCTTGGAATATAATATTTCGCCACTGTAAGTTTCATTTTACTATTATATGGTAACTCCAGTATGTTTTGAACCAACCCTTTTCCAAAAGTTTTCTCACCAACTATTACTCCCCTGTCAAGATCCTGTATCGCACCAGCAGCAATCTCAGAAGATGATGCACTACTACTACTAACCAACACAACAAGTGGAATTTTAAGGTCAACAGGGTTATTCCTTGTGCGGTGAATACGAGTATTACTGGATACTTTGCCACGAGTTGTGACAATTACCTCATTTTTAGGCACAAAAATGTTTACAAGCTCAACAGCTTCATTAAGAAGTCCTCCGCCATTACTTCTTAAGTCAAGAATTATTCCATTAAGAGAATTTTCCTCTTTTAATTTGTTAAAAGCATTTCTAACTTCATTACCAGCATTCGGATTAAACTGCAACAAATTTATATAGCCAATATCATCATTGACCATTCCAAAATAAGGGATATTTGGGAATTTTATCTTTTCTCTTATTAACTCTATATCCTGAAGCGTTGTATCTCCATATCTTTTTACAGTTAGTACAATGGAAGTTCCGGGTGTACCTTTTAGTTTTTCACTTATATCGGAACTTGATTTATTCAAAGCATTTTCTCCGTTGATAGCATGAATTTCATCCCCGGCCTTTAAACCCATTCGCTGAGCAGGAAAACCTTCATAAGGTTCTGAAATAACAACATGATCACCCTGCTTTTGAATTAAAGCTCCAATTCCGCCATACTCACCTTTTGTCATTAATTCAAAATCCTCTCTTCTGGATTCCGGAACATAAACTGTATATGGATCCAGCTTATTGAGTAAAGCATCGATAGCAATTGTATTTAACTCTCCGGGATTAATATCATCGGCATAATTCAAATTTAGTTGTCGGATAAGATCAGCATAGATTTCAAGGTTTTTTGACAACTCGAAATTGTTTTGATCCTGTGCATATAAATTGCCAATACTTAATGAAATTATCAATAAAAGGGCAAATTGTTTTAGAATATTCTTTGTCATAAATAATAAATTTTAAGGAACAGGATCATACCCGCTACCTCCCCATGGGTTACATGAAGCTATTCTCTTAATCGAAAGTTTACCACCCTTAACAGGTCCGTATTTTTTAATAGCTTCTACACTATAATGCGAACAAGTTGGTGTATATCTACAAGAACGTCCAATAAATGGAGATAGTGTATATTGATATATTCTGATCAATAATACAAAAAAACCACCTATTATTTTACTCATCATTTTCAATTAAGCGCTGCAAAATTAGAATTAATTTTCGTTCTACATCTTTATATTCAACAATAGTTTTACCTATATAGTTTATACATAACAACAATTTTTGTGAGGATATTGTGCTGTAATTATCCCAGATTATATGCTTATTCTTTCGATATGCCTCTCTTACCATCCTTTTAATTCTGTTTCTTGCTACAGCAGACTTAACTCTACGCTTTGAGACGACAATTAAAACCTGAACCGGAGGCCCGTCATTTTTATCGTCGGATAATTGTGTTATGCGAAACGGGTAGCTTATAAATGAAGTACCTCTTTTAAAAAGATTTTCAATCTTCGATTTACTACATAATCTTTCTGATTTTCTGAATGTTTGCCGTATCATTTACCCGAACAATATTATATTAATGAAACGAATAACTAAATGTAGTTGAGATTCCATAATCCCTTGATGAAGCTTCTTCAGAAATCGGTTTACTATCATAATTATAATAGAAGTTTATACCTATCTGAAAATCTGAAATAATTTCAACCCTGGCATCAAGATAATAATTCACCCTATACCTTCCGGATGTTGTAAAGTTTGGATAGCTATTTATATAACTTGAAATATTTACTTCAGGGTCAGTATATTTGAAAAATGAATAGTTCAGCCCGATAAGACCTTCAGCATTATTAGATGGGGATGATTCTCCATGTGACCATTCCCTGTTACCACTAAATCCCAGTGAAGCATATAATCGGCTATGTGAGCTTTGAATCAAATAATTGATTATAGAAGCTCCTCCCAATATCCTTAAATCATAACCAAGTTCACTGTTAGAGCTGCCTTCCGCATTTAAACCAAAATACCATCTGTTAACTATTAACCTTTGAATGTTTATTGACAAATCAGTTTTATTTGATGTTATGGTATCAGATTGTACAGTTGTATTGTCATTCCAGTTTATTTCTGAATATACCCTCCTGTTTCTGTAATTCAAATTTCCTGATGATGTCAGACTTGCAATGTTACTTCCTTTTGAAAAGTTAAACCCAAGACTAAACACACCGCTGGTACGCAACCAAAAATTTCTCTTAATAGGATACATTTCAATAATATCTGCTACATAAACCAGATCGGAACCATTAAGTAAGTTAATTTTTACTTTTCTGTCAATTACTGATGTATCAAAAGAACCATAATATTGTTTTCCTCTACGCATTACAACCTGAAAATGTTTATCGGAGCTAAAAGTATTCACCTTATCCAGCTGAAATTTAATTGTCCCCATTCCATCCATTTTAAAAGAAATTATACCATTATCAAGTTTTTTGATCTCACCAAGCAGGATGTTACCATTTATATGTACAATAGTATCAGTTTTTTGGCCATTAACCGAAAAACCGATACTTATAAGTAAAACCAGATATACAAGTTTTGAATATATGCTCTTCATAATTACCAACCTTTATACAAATATAGAAAAGATTACCGCAAACGTTATAGTTAACAAACTACGTTTTTGCAGGTTGCAAATGTAAATTTATAGTACAATTGACAACTACATATTACTTTTAATAGTGATAATAGTATTATTTTAGATGCCTGTAAAAACTCCATCATGAATAAAAAACCTCTACTTAGTTTTTGGCAAATCTGGAACATGAGTTTCGGATTTCTTGGAATCCAGTTTGGTTTTGCGCTTCAAAACGCAAATGCTTCAAGAATTTTAATGACATTTGGTGCAGACGTTCATCATCTTAGCTGGTTTTGGCTTGTTGCACCGATAACAGGGATGATAGTCCAGCCCATAATTGGTTATTTTAGTGACAAAACATGGAACAGGTTAGGCAGAAGAAGACCATATTTCCTAGCCGGAGCACTTCTTACAAGTACAGCTTTAGTTTTAATGCCAAATGCACCGCACTTAGCATCATTTATCGCACCAATGTTTATTGGGGGTGGTATGTTGATGATAATGGATGCTTCTATAAATATTAGCATGGAACCGTTTCGGGCACTGGTAGCCGACAAGCTTCCCGATGAACAGCATGCACTTGGATTCTCAATGCAAACCCTGCTAATAGGGATTGGGGCTGTTGTTGGATCCTGGTTGCCATATATACTGAGTAACTGGTTTGGTATATCAAGTGATTCCGGTGATGGATTGGTAGCAAATGATGTTACTTTCTCATTTTATTTCGGAGCATTTGTACTCATTGGTTCAATCATATGGACGATAGCTACAACAGATGAGTACCCACCAGAGTTTTATGAAAATGACCATAACACAGACACTGACAATAGTAGTCCCGAAAAGTTCAAAATACCGAAAAAGATGTGGAAACTGCTTATTGTTCAGTTCTTTTCCTGGTTTGCACTCTTTTCAATGTGGGTTTATACAACACCTGCAGTAGCCGAAAACTTTTTCGGAACAACCGATCCGGACTCACCGGCATTTAAAGAAGCAGGTAACTGGGTTGGTATACTATTTGGAATTTATAATGGTGTTTCTGCCATAATTGCTTTATCATTACCAAAAGTCGCAGCCATAATCGGCAGAAAACATACTCATATTATAGCATTAACACTGGGAGGATTATCATTTCTTTCATTTGCAATAATACCAAATTATCAAATGTTAATTATACCTATGATCGGAATAGGGATAGCATGGGGCAGTATATTGGCAATGCCATATGCAATGCTGGCTAACTCTTTACCTCCCAAACAAATGGGCATGTTCATGGGTTTATTTAATATGTCTATTACTATTCCTCAGATTATAAACGGAATTTTTGGAGGTCTGATACTGAAATATATTTTTGGAGGAGACACTATTCTTTCTATTTATTTGGCTGGTATATTAATGATATTTGGAGCTGTTAGTACATATTTTATTAAAGACAAACTATAAAACTACATTACCGGAATGACAAAAAATGTTTTTGAAGCCGTTATCTTTGATCTGGACGGAGTCATTACAAAAACTGCAAAAACTCACAGCAGGGCATGGAAAAAAATGTTCGATGATTATTTAACCGAACGAAGTAACAATACCAATGAAGAATTTGTTGAGTTCACACCATACGACTACTTAACTTATGTAGATGGCAAGCCCAGATATGAAGGTGTTAAATCTTTTCTGGATTCAAGAAATATCAGAATCCCATTTGGCAATCCTGAAGATAATCCTGAACTCGAAACAGTTTGCGGTCTGGGCAACAGAAAAAATGATGTTTTCACTGAGGTATTAAACAATGAAGGAGTTGAAGTTTATCCATCTACTGTAAAACTTTTACATCAACTTAAAAAGGATAATATCCGAATTGGAGTTGCCTCTTCAAGTAAAAATGCAAAACTTGTCCTTGAGAGTGCGGGTTTAATGCACTTTATTGAAACCAGGGTAGATGGTGTTGTGTCAGCCGAATTAGGCCTTAACGGGAAACCTGCACCCGATATTTTTCTAACTGCTGCACAAAACCTCGGTGTTGATCCTAATTTATCAATAGTAGTTGAAGATGCTGTATCAGGTGTTCAGGCTGGTAAAAATGGTAATTTCGGACTGGTACTTGGATTGGCCAGAGAAGATAACAACCAGGCGCTTGAAGCATCAGGTGCAGATATAGTTGTAAATGATCTTGAAGAGATTTCTTTGTCTGAAATAAATGACTGGTTCAAAAGGGGAATTGATGAGGATAACTGGAAGATCACTTATAATGATTATAATCTGAAGAAGGAAAAGTCAAGAGAAGCACTTCTTACTGTTGGAAACGGGTATTTTGGGACAAGAGGTTCTTTTGAAGAGGTATCGGCCTGCGAAACTAATTATCCCGGAACATATATTGCCGGATTATATAACAGGTTAACAACCACGATAGCAGAAAGAGATATTGAGAATGAAGACTTTGTAGTTGCCCCAAATTGGACTTCAGTTAATTTCAAGATTGAAGATGACCCATGGTTTAGTCCTGATACTTTCAAAATCGACAGTATCTCAAGGACACTTGATCTTAGAAGTGGTATGCTAAGCAGGCAAATGATCACAGTCGATGATGAAAACCGGAAAACAAAGATAGAATCATATAGAATTGTAAGTATAGCTAATCCTCATCAGGCTGCTATTAAATACAAACTAACACCGTTAAATTATAGCGGAAGAATAAGTATTTCAAGTATACTTGACGGAACTGTTAAAAACCAGGGGGTTAACAGATACAAAGATTTGAATTCCCAGCATCTGAAACCAGTTGGTCAGGATGGAGAAGACAATGTTTCATGGTTAAAAGTTATTACTACTCAGTCAAATATTGAGATATTTGAAGCTGCGAAACTGGTTGTAAGAAACTGTTCTGCATCAACTGAAAAAAAATACGGGATTGCTACAGATGAAGGTATTGTATACACCTATGTTGATTTTGATGCACAGGAAAATCAGGAAATCACCATTGAAAAATTAGTTACGATATATGATAGTAATAATATTGATGGTGATATTCAAAGCAAAGCTTTAAGAGAACTTGAGGAGATTGAGTCGTTCGACATGATGTTTGCCGAAAGTAAAACTGCGTGGAATAGCATATGGAATAAAGCTGACATAAAAGTTTCAGGAGACAGGATATCGCAAAAGATGCTCCGTTTGCATATTTATCACCTTATGGTAAGTGCTTCACATCATAATGAATCAATTGATGCTGGTATCACAGCTCGTGGATTACACGGCGAAGCATACAGAGGTCATATTTTCTGGGACGAGTTGTTCATACTTCCGTTTTATGATATCCACTTTCCTAAAACTGCAAAATCTATGCTGATGTACCGTTATCGCAGACTTGATAAAGCAAGAGAATATGCCGGAGAATATGGATATAAAGGAGCAATGTTCCCATGGCAAAGTGGTAGCGATGGAAGAGAAGAAACGCAAATAATTCATCTAAATCCTGTATCAGGAAAATGGGGAGATGACTATAGTTCGCTACAACGTCATGTTTCACTGGCTATTGCTTACAATATCTGGCAGTATTATAATATAACCGAAGATGTGGATTTCATGAGATCAGCTGGTGCTGAAATGTTCTTTGAAATATGTCGTTTCTGGGAAAGCAAATGTGATCTGAACCCTGAAACAGGCAGATACAGCATTGACAAAGTAATGGGCCCTGATGAGTTTCATGAAAGCTATCCTGATTCTGAAACAGGCGGACTCAGGGATAATGCATACACAAATATTATGACAGCCTGGCTTTTTGATAGATCAGGTAATGTATATAAACTACTGGATAAGGAAGCAAGAGCAGCTCTGGAAAGCAGGATTGATTTTGATAAATCAGAATTAGAAACGTGGAAGAATATAAAAACCAGGCTTAATCTTGTTATAAACGAAATCGGAATCATTTCTCAGTACGATGGATATTTTGATCTGAAAGAGCTTAACTGGCAATATTATCGTGATAAATATCCAGATATTCACCGAATGGACAGGATATTAAAATCTGAAGGGAAGTCTGCCGATGATTACAAAGTTGCAAAACAGGCCGACACTTTAATGACCTATTATAATCTTGGAAATGAAGATATACAAAATATTATCTTAAACTTAGGTTACAGGTTACCAGATGATTATCTCGAGAGAAATCTTGAATATTATTTACAACGAACATCCCATGGTTCAACATTGAGCAGGATTGTACATGCACATCTTGCAAATATGATTGACAAGCATAAACTTAGCTGGGAACTGTACAAAGAAGCTCTTACATCTGATTATAATGATATTCAGGGAGGTACAACTTCAGAGGGTATACATGCCGGTGTAATGGCAGGAACATTAATGATTGCTATTTCATCTTACGGAGGTGTCGATATCAGAGGTAATGAGTTGAATGTAAACCCAAAATTACCACAAAACTGGAAAGAACTCAACTTCAATATGACATTTAAAAATGTTGAATACTCATTCAAAATTAACAGCTCCTCTGTTGAGGTCGTATCCAATATTGATACTGAAGTTATCATATTTGACAGAAAAGTAAAAATCAAAAAAGGGATTAAAACAATTATTAGTAAAAACAGTAATTAATAAATCATGTTAGAAGATGTATTATTGATCGCGCAAAAACATCGCGATGCTGCGGATATTATTACTAAAGAAATACTTAAACAAAGTAAGGAAAAACTTACTGTAGCAATTTCCGGAGAGTCTGGCTCAGGAAAATCAGAACTAACTCATGTAATTGCAAAAAATCTCAGAAAACACGGAATATTTGCCAAACCAATTCATATTGATAACTTTTATAATACACTTCCATTGGAAAGAGCAAAATGGCGTGAAGAAAACGGTGTTGAAAATGTGGTAGGTTTAGGTGAATATCAATGGGATAAAATTAACAGGACTATTGATGATTTTAAGAATAACAGGAAATCATCAATGCCATGTGTAGACCTTGTAACAGAACAGGTCGATACTCTTACTACAGATTTCAATGGTATCGATATGCTTATTATTGATGGCTTATACGCAATAAATACTGATGATATTGATATCAGAGTATTTATTGAATTGACATATCATGAAACAAAAAAAGCTCAGACTGACAGAGGGAAAGAATCTGATAATCCATTGAGATGGAAAGTACTGGAGCAGGAACACAAAACCGTTCTATCGATAAAAGACAAAGCTAACATCATAATCGATAAAGATTTCAAAGTAGTATTATAGCATTTTAAGACTAAATAGTACTCTACAAATATGTTGAAATATTTGTGTGTAGTGCCGGGTTTTTTCTGGTTATCAGAAGAATCTTACTTCCTTTATTCAATATACTTTATTGTCTGCCATAATGACGTAAAATTAGTAATGGCCTGCGATTTGTTAATACTTATGGGCAAAAAGAAATGCAACACTAAATAACTTGTACAAAAATGAGTGAAGAAAATATAGAAGATGTAACTTTTGAAAGTGATCCTGACACTGAGGTTGAGAAGAAAGAAGAGGAGAAGAGTGTAAGCGAAAAACCAAAAAGGAAAAGCAGAAAACTAAAAGCTGAAAAAAAACTTGAGGAAGTTACAGAAGAATATAATACGCTAAATGACAAATATTTACGCTTATATTCTGAATTTGATAATTATAGAAGAAGAACAAATAAAGAAAGACTCGATATTCTGAAAAGTGCTTCTCAGGAAGTAGTTACTGATCTGTTACCTGTTCTTGATGATTTCGACAGAGCTCAAAAAGCAATGGAAGAACAGGGTGTTGATGAAGAAACCAAAAAAGGAATTGAATTAATCCATAATAAGTTTTTGGGAATTCTAACACAAAAAGGTCTTGAACCAATGAATTCGATTGGTAAAGAATTTGATACAGATTACCATGAAGCAATAACAAATATTCCTGCTCCATCAGAAGAAATGACAGGTAAAGTAGTTGATGTTATTGAAAAAGGTTATTTACTCAATGGCAAGATAATCAGGTTTGCAAAAGTTGTTGTCGGTAGTTAAATGGTCGTTGAAATTGAAACATTGAAAAATAGTTATGAGTAAAAAGGATTATTACGATGTATTGGGGGTAGGCAAAAGTGCATCCGTTGACGAGATAAAAAAAGCCTATCGAAAGATGGCAATCAAATATCATCCGGATAAGAACCCTGATGACAAGAATGCAGAAGAGAAGTTTAAAGAAGCTGCAGAAGCATACGAGGTACTCAGTAATGAAGACAAGAGAGCAAGATACGACCAGTTTGGACATGAAGGAATGAGAGGTGGCGGATTTGGTGGAAGCCACATGTCGATGGACGATATTTTTAGCCATTTTGGTGATATCTTTGGCGGAGCTTTTGGTGGAAGCTTTGGCGGAAGCCGATCGGGCAGACGACGTGTTAATCGCGGATCAAACCTGAGAGTTAAGGTAAAGCTTACTTTGTCCGATATTGCTCATGGCGTAGAAAAAAAGATAAAACTCAATAAATATAAAGAATGTGAGGCGTGCCATGGATCCGGCTCTGAAAGAGGCAGCTCACCTACCACATGCCCAACCTGTAATGGACAGGGACAGGTAACAAGAGTTACAAACACTTTCCTTGGTCAGATGCAAACAGCTTCTACATGTCCACAATGTGGAGGTACTGGTGAAATTATCACAAATAAATGTAAGGAATGTCATGGAAACGGGATAGTTAAGGGTGAAGAAATTGTAAGCATTAATATCCCTGCCGGTGTTTCACAAGGAATGCAGCTATCAGTAAGTGGTAAAGGAAACGCTGGTGCCAGAGGCGGTGTACCTGGCGATCTTATTGTATTGATTGAAGAGAAAGAAGACCCGGAATTGGTAAGAGACGGTAACAATCTTCTTTATGATCTATACATAAATTTTGCTGATGCAGCTCTTGGAACAACTTCTGAAGTCCCTACTATTGATGGTAAAGCAAGAATTAAAATTGCACCCGGAACCCAGGGAGGTAAAGTACTTAGATTGAAAGGCAAAGGTATTCCTGATGTAAATGGATATGGAAGAGGTGACATCCTTGTTAATATTAACATATGGACTCCAAGAGCTCTTTCAAAGGATGAAAAAGCAATGATGGAGAAGTTGAGTAAATCTGAAAACTTCAAGCCTAATCCCACAACAAAGGATAAGAGCTATTTTGACAGAATGAGAGAGTTTTTCTCTTAATGAATTAAATTAAACTTATAGTTCCTTCACATTAATAAAATACAGTAATATCAGCTTAATTATTTCAGTTACTCATTGAAAAGAAGTAGTTATGACTGGTATCTGATAAGTCTGTGGATTCATTTCCATTGCTTCATAATATACTGATTTACTGACGACTCGCAATGCCAGTTTTGATCTGTTAAATCGGAATATTTAACATTTTTTAGACAGAATCAGTCACAGAAGATATTATTTTTGTATCAAATAACTTACTCTTGTTCAAATATGGATAATAATATAGCACTACGTGCGATAGAGGTATCAAAAAGTTATGCTAATCATAAAGCTTTGGATAATGTTAGCATCGAAGTTCCAAAACAAAGCATTTTTGGATTACTTGGGCCAAATGGTGCCGGCAAGACTACCCTTATACGAATCATTAATCTGATTTCAGTTATGGACAAAGGTAAAGTCATGCTGAATGGAAAAAGTATTTCGTCTAAAGATATTAAGAATATTGGCTATCTGCCAGAAGAAAGAGGTCTTTACAAAAAAATGAAAGTTGGCGAACAGGCAGTTTACCTGGCTCAACTTAAAGGTCTTAGCAGTACAGAAGCAAAGAAACAGCTCAGGACCTGGTTTGAAAAGTTTGAAATAGGTTCATGGTGGAATAAAAAAGTTGAAGAACTATCAAAAGGAATGGCCCAGAAAGTGCAGTTTATCGTTACTGTTTTGCATAAGCCGCAATTGCTGATCTTTGATGAACCTTTTAGTGGATTTGATCCAATAAATGTTAATATATTGAAGGAAGAGATACTGAAGCTTAGAGAAAATGGAGCAACAATAATTTTTTCAACTCATAATATGGCATCAGTTGAAGAATTGTGCGATAATATAGCATTAATAAATAACAGCAAGACAGTATTATCAGGTGAAATCCATAAAATTAAAGAAGAGTATAAATCAAACACTTTCGAGATAGCCTACAAATCAGATAATGAACTGGAATTATCTGTTAATGATTATTCCGTTATTAAAAACGAAACACAAAGAAATATCAGGTATTCAACTATTAAACTTAATAATGGTTCAACTCCAAATCAACTTTTAAACAGCATTATTCCACAGGCTGATGTGGTATCGTTCAATGAGATACTGCCTTCGATTAATGATATTTTCATTCAGGAAGTAAAAAGAAATCAATAGCAGCACTAAACACTATCACCAACATGAAAAAAACTCTTTTAATAATTCAGAGAGAATATCTATCCAGGGTAAAAAAAAGATCTTTTATTATAATGACGATCATTGGGCCGGTTCTTATGGCAGCTATGATTATTCTTCCTGCATATTTAGCTGATTGGAGTGAAGCAACTGAGAAACGAATTGCGGTGCTGGATGAAACAGGTTGGTTTTATGAGAAATTCAAAGATCAGGATAACATAACCTTTTATTATGTCAATGGAGATCTTGCATCAGAAAAAGAAATTGCACTTACTAAAAACGGAGATTTACTTCTTTATATCCCGCGTACAGAACTTAATATACCGGTAAACTCTGAACTTTATTCGATTAAACAGCCTGGTTTAAATGTTACTTCATACATTAAATCAGTGATGAAACAAATTGTAGAGAATAAGAAACTACTGGCATCAGGTATTGATCCTGAAATAATTAAATCATCCAAAGTGCATATTAACCTGTCTACCATAAAAGTTGAAGAAGACGGAGTAGAGAAAAAAAGCAATACTGAGATTGAAGTCGGGCTTGCAATATTCTCAGGAATAATGATTTACTTCTTCATATTTATGTTTGGTGTTCAGGTTCTTAAAGGGGTAATGGAAGAAAAATCAAATAGAATTGTAGAAGTGATTATTTCTTCGGTTAAACCTTTTCAACTAATGCTTGGTAAGATCATTGGTGTTGCTTTTGTTGGATTAACACAATTCTTGCTTTGGATAATACTAACTTTGATTTTAGTAGGAATATTCCAGTCAGGAATGCTATCAGAAAGCAATTCTGCTATGGAAATGTTAAGTAATAGCAATCAAATCCTTAACAACACGGGAAGCGCTGGTACAGATCCGATGTTAATGATCAATGAAATAATTGGCGGTATTAACATTAGAGTAATGGTAATGAGTTTTATATTTTATTTCCTTGGAGGATATTTACTTTATTCATCATTATTCGCAGCAATTGGTGGAGCAATTGACCATGACACAGACAGCCAACAGTTCATGCTGCCGGTTTCAATACCCCTGATATTTTCAATTGCATTATCTGGTGTAATCGTAAATCAACCAGACAGCACATTGGTAATCTGGATGTCGATGGTTCCGTTTACATCACCTATAACTATGATGATGCGTATTCCATTTGGAGTTCCCATTGAACAAATATGGATATCAGTGGGATTATTGGTACTTGGCTTCATTGCTACGGCATGGCTTGCAGGTAAAATTTATAAAACCGGTATTTTAATGTATGGGCAAAAAGTTAGCTATCCCGTTATTTGGAAATGGCTCACAAGAAAATACTAAGTTCAAAATTAAATCGCAGCAAATTTTAATAGGATATCAGAAGCTATCGGCTCATTGTTTCTGCAGATAGAATTCCTGTTTTTTATTCACTTCCATATCAGAAATTACAATATCCAAATATTGATTATCCCTGATTTTGTATGAAATCTTTTTCGGAAATTCGTTATCCGGGTTAACAAACAACCAACTATTCTTCGATGATTTCCGGAGTTTAAAATATACAAATTTGTCTGCCTCTCCCAGATTCACCCTGTAGCAGATTGTGTCACCTGTTCTTAGTATTTTTAAAGATTCATAAAACGCAGTATCTCCATCAACCAGACTAAATCCTTCCCCGTTCAAAGTACTATCGTTTACATAATGCCAGTTTTCATTGAATTCCACACCTTTATATGAACTCCAGTTCCCTTCCAGAGCCTTCATATTATTAATAATCTTTGATGAATCAGGAGATACGCAAGCTGTTAATATTGACACAATTAACATGAAAGATAATATTGTTTTCATTTGTCAAAAATCTTCAATTATTTTACTTCAAAAATGTGCCGAAAGTTAATTAAAATCAATTTGCTAATTCTCAAATATTATTATATTTTTGCAGGCTCAAAAAATTGAAGTAAATAATTAATAATTAAGATCAAATGCAGAATAGAGGAGCTATTAAGTTTTTTGCCATTGCTTTTGCATTAGTTTGTCTTTATCAGTTAAGCTTCACATTCGTGACAAGCAGGGTTGAAAAGAAAGCTAAGGATTATGCAACAAACGAAACTGCCGTTCAAGAGGCTAATAAACTTGCAGATGGAAACAAGGCACTGGAAACCTATTTCATGGATTCAATTGCAGTAGCAAGAGAAAACTATTATAAAGATAGTGTTTCTAACCTTGTAGTTTACGATATATTAGTAGCCAAATATACGTTTAAAGAATGTAAAGAAAGAGAATTAAATCTCGGTCTGGACCTCAAAGGTGGCATGAACGTTGTACTTGAGGTATCTGTTAGTGATATTGTAAACGCATTGTCAGGAAATAGCCAGGACCCTGTATTCAGACAGGCTATGACTCTTGCCAAACAAAAACAAACCAGCAGTGGACAAAGCTTTGTAACTCTGTTTGGCGAATCATTTAATGAAATTGACCCAAACGCACGTCTTGCTTCAATTTTTCTATATGAATTTAAAGATAAAGGTATAACTACCAACTCTACCAATGAGGAAGTACTTGACGTAATAAACGACGAAGCTAACGAAGCTATTGACAGATCATATCAGATTCTTCGTACTCGTATCGACCGTTTTGGTGTTGCACAACCTAACATTCAGAAACTTGCTGCAACAGGACGTATTGCAATTGAACTTCCCGGTATAAAAGATCCGCAAAGGGTTAGAAAACTATTACAGGGAACTGCAAAACTTGAATTCTGGGAAACATATAATTTCTCAGACCTTTATACATATTTTGATGAAGCAAATGCAACACTTCGTACAGAAGAAATTCTTGACGAAGAAACTGCTGAAGCTGAAGCTAAAAAAGAAATTGAATCAGCAATAGAGGAAGGAGATGACAATAATCCTGTTGCTGAGATTGCTGATGGAGAAACTGAGACAACAGAGGATCAGGCAATTGAAGATGATGATGAATCAACCAACAAATTGCTTGAACAAATAGAATCCGATACAACCGCTGATCCATCCAGTGAACTGGATTTCAATGAGTATGCAAAGAGATATCCATTATATGCCTATCTGCAACCATCATATTCTCAGGATGAATCAGGAAGACCATTCCCTGCTCAAACTGCTCGTGTTGGTTTTGCAGCAATTAAGGATACATCTCGAATTAATCGTATGCTTAGGTTAACTAAAGATATCTTTCCAAGAGATCTAAAGCTTGTATGGACGGTAAAACCAAATCCTCAAACTCCTGATGTATTGGAACTGGTAGCTCTTAAAGCCAGTTATCGCGACGGAAGTGCAGCACTTGGCGGTGATGTTATTGTAGATGCACGTCAGGATTATGACCAAAATGGTGGAATCTCCGTTGATATGCAAATGAATGCTCAGGGAGCTAAGACATGGAAAAGATTAACAGGTGAAAGTATAGGGAAACAGATTGCAATTGTTCTTGATAATTATGTTTATTCATTCCCAGTGGTAAATAGCGAAATTCCCAGTGGTCGTTCATCTATTTCCGGTGGAAATATGGATCTGAATGAAGCGCAAGACCTTGCAAATATTCTTAAAGCCGGTAAACTTCCTGCTCCTGCACATATTGTTGAAGAGGCTGTTGTAGGACCTTCACTTGGTAGAGAAGCAGTTAGTTCAGGAATGAATTCATTTATTCTTGCGTTTATTCTGGTATTGGCATATATGATCGTATATTACAGCCGTGCCGGAATCGTTGCAAATTTTGCACTTATAACAAACATATTCTTCCTTTTCGGAGTTTTAGCATCTTTAGGCGCTGTACTCACACTACCAGGTATGGCCGGTATTGTACTCACATTAGGTATGGCGGTTGATGCCAACGTTATTATATATGAACGTATTAAAGAAGAGATCAGGGCCGGAAAAGGACTACGACTTGCTATAACAGATGGATATAAAAATGCTTATTCAGCTATTATTGATGGTAACGTAACAACTCTTCTGACGGGTATAGTACTTTACGTATTTGGCTCAGGTCCTGTGCAGGGTTTCGCTACTACTCTTATAATTGGTATTTTATCTTCATTGTTCACTGCAATATTCATTTCAAGAATGATATTCACATGGATGTTGAATACAAACCGTAAGATAAGTTTCTCAACTAAAACAACAGCAAATATTCTTGCAAATACAAAAATTAATTTTGTTAATTCAAGAAAGAAAGCTTACGTAATTTCATCAATACTTATTGTGATCAGTATTGTATCTTTAGCAACAAAGGGCCTAAACTTTGGAATAGATTTCACAGGAGGTCGTACCTATGTTATCAGATTTGATAAAGATGTAAATACTGAAGAAGCCAGAAAACTATTAACAGCAGAGTTTGATGGCAATTCACCGGAGGTAAAAACATTTGGGGCTAGTTCTCAGATCAAGGTTACTACAAAATACCGCATCAATGAGGATGGTACCGAAATCGACGGAATTATTCAGGAGAAGCTACATAATGGCCTGAAAGGATTTTATAGCGATGAGATCAGATATGTTGACTTCTCTTCTGATACAGAAGGAGAAAATAAGCTACTTGGTATTCTTAGTTCGCAGAAAATCGGACCAACGATTGCTGACGACATCAGGACAAAAGCATATTTCGCAATTTTATTTGCTCTGATAATTATCTTCATTTACATTGCTGTAAGATTTAGAAAATGGCAATATGGTATGGCTGGTGTTGCAGCGCTGTTCCATGATACACTGATAACTATGGGACTGTTCTCAGTATTTTATGGCATCCTGCCGTTTAGTATGGAGATTGATCAGGCATTCATTGCTGCTATCTTAACGATTATTGGATATTCGATTAACGATACAGTGATTATTTTCGACCGTATTCGTGAGAACACAAATCTATATCCAAAACACAGTATAAAAAGTAATATTAATGTGGGATTGAACAGTACTCTGGCCCGTACAATTAATACTTCTGGTACAACACTTGTAGTACTTCTTGTAATCTTTATATTTGGAGGCGAAGTTATAAGAGGATTTATTTTCGCACTGTTGGTTGGTGTACTCGTAGGTACCTACTCTTCACTGTTTACTGCAAGCCCCATAGCATACGACTTGTTAAGAGGCGATAAACAGGAAAAAGAAGTTGCAGAAAGAGAAGCCAGGTTAAAAACCAAAAAAGGCAGGAAAAAATAAATTTTGAAATAAAGCACAATAAAAAGTCCCTTTGCTTAATTGCACCGGGACTTTTTTGTTTAACAATTGAGTATCTTCGCAAGATAATCATGTTATGATGTTATTATTGAAATTATTGAGAATTATCAACTAAAACATTAGATTATGATTACAAGAAGTAAGAAAGTAACTATTGTCAATAGTACTAACGGGAAAATAACATTATAACAAAATCATAATAGTTAAATGGACTATAAGCAAACAATTGCCTGGTTATTTGAACAACTCCCAATGTATCAACGTCAGGGTAAAGCTGCTTACAAGGCTGATTTAAAGAACACTGTTGACATCTTGTCTGCTATTGGAAATCCGGAAAATAAATTCAAAGCTATTCATATTGCAGGCACAAATGGTAAAGGAAGTGTTTCACATTTGATAGCCTCGGTATTACAGGAAGCAGGCTTTAAAACAGGTCTGTATACATCTCCACACCTTAAGGACTTCAGAGAAAGAATCAGAATAAACGGAAAGTTAATTCCCGAAGAACAAGTTGTAAGATTTATAAATTCTTATAAAGAGACTTTCTCCAGAATATCATCATCATTTTTCGAGATGTCTGTTGGGATGGCCTTTGACTTTTTTGCAAATGAAAATGTTGATTACGCTATAATTGAAACAGGGATGGGTGGCAGACTAGATTCAACAAATCTATGCAAACCCATAGTTTCCGTTATTACAAATATTGGCCTCGACCATACCACATTTCTTGGTAATACAAAAGAGTTAATTGCAAAAGAAAAGGCCGGTATAATAAAAAACAACGTTCCGGTTATAATTGGCAAACATCAGAAGGAAACAGACAATGTCTTCATACAAAAAGCACAGGAACAAAACTCACAAATTGAGTTTGCGGAAGATCAACTGGATATCAGACAATTTAGGAGTAATACTCCAAACTTGCAGTTATACGATGTTTGGTACAAAAATGAACTGATAATTGATGAACTGAGATCTCCTTTACTTGGAGAATATCAGAAAGAAAATATTTGTACAGCAATTTATACATTATTACAAATTAGTGAACATAAGAAAGCTGAAGTTTCAATTGATGATATTCGAACCGGCATTGAAAGAGTTATCAGCAATACCGAACTAATCGGAAGATGGCATAAACTAAACTCCCAACCCGTTACAATTGCAGATACCGGTCATAATATTGATGGAATTAAAGCAATACTATCACAAATATCAACAATGAATTTCTCCCATTTACATTTTGTACTGGGTATGGTAAACGATAAAGATATTTTCAGTATTCTTAATGTTCTTCCGAAAAATGCTACTTACTATTTTTGCAAACCGGATATACCCAGAGGATTGAACGAAGAAGAGCTTGCCGAACTTGCTTTCAAGGCAGGGCTTAACGGAAAATCATATAACTCAGTGAGACAGGCATTGTATTCTGCTGAAAATAATTCAGGTATTAATGATATGATATTTATTGGGGGCAGTACATTTGTTGTCGCAGAAGTAGTTTAGTATTGAGTAGCATTTATCAGAACAAGTAAACATATCTGATGTATATTAGTTTAATTTTACATTTCAAAAATATATAATGAGTACAATTAATATCATTCAGTTAATACTTCTTGTAATTCTTGTTTCATACGTGTTATATTATGTATATACTGTGTTTTATGAGAAAAACTACCAGCCTTTAATATGGAAAAAATTACATAAAGAGAAAAAACTATCCGACGACTTAATTAAAGCAGAGAAAAAATATAAAGACAAGGACCGGTTCTTCAATTTTTGGTACCAGACTGAAAGGCTTAAAAAATTCAATATTTCAGGTAGTTTTGCTGAGTTGGGAGTTTATAAAGGCGATTCTGCTTATATACTAAATATAATGGATCCGAACAGAAAATTCCACTTATTTGATACATTTGAAGGGTTTCAGCAAAAAGATCTGGATAAGGAAACCGGAAAAGCAGCAACATATACAGTTCATAATTTTGCTGACACTTCAGTTGATAGTGTTAAAAGAAAATTGTCCTCTGATAAATTTATTTTTCACAAAGGTTATTTTCCTGAAACTACATATGGCCTAAAAGATGGATTATTTGCCCTTGTTAATATTGATGTTGATCTATATAATCCAACAAAGGCCGGACTGGAATATTTCTACCCCAGACTATCACCTGGCGGGATAATTATTATACACGACTATAACCCGGATTGGCCCGGAATAATGAAGGCTGTAGATGATTTTGCCCAATCAATTCCCAATCCTTTAATTCAATTGAACGACACTGATAGTAGCGTTATGATCTTTAAAACAATGAACTAGAATGTTTATCAGGGTGTTATCCATTTCACCTGATACTGTTTTTCGGGTACTGTAAGTCGTTCTGAAATCTTTTGCAGTCTTGCAGGTAACGACAATAAATAATCTCTTGCCCTTTCTGCTCTTTCATTCAATCCAGTAATTGTCTCAATATTCCACTCTGATAGAAGTGATTTTAGAATATCAATATAATCACTGGTAGTATAAACGCTGGTTCTTTGGGCAGCATCAGAAAAATGCCTGAACAACTCCCCTATTTTTCCACCAGATTCCCTAAGAAAATGTGCCGGCATCACAATTCTCTTTTTCATCATGTCTTCAAATGCCAGCATTATCTCTGATGGATCCATCTCAAAGATCAGTTTTACAAAACTCTTATATGCGTTGGCATGTCTTGCTTCATCATGAGCTATATAACCACACATTTTAGCTAATTCTTTATTTCCAGTTTTTTTTGCCGCCACAGCTACCCTTCGATGAGAAAGATTTGTTGCCATTTCCTGAAAACTTGTATAAATAAAACTTCTGTAAGGGTCAGATGCTGTTTGCAGATCAAAACCATCATTTATTAAATGTTGAGTTGATATTTCAACCTCATGCATATTAACTCTTCCACTTAGGTACAGGAATTTATTAAGCAGATCACCGTGTCTGTTCTCTTCAGCAGTCCACGCCCTGACCCATTGCGACCAGCCAACCCTGGATTCCTGATCAATCCCTGAAATATTCATCAACCAGGCCTCATATGTCGGTAATGCTTCTTCTGTAATAGTATCTCCAATCAACACCATTAACAGATCATAGTCAAGATCTTTTGCCTGTTCCTGAATTCTCAGGATCTCTGACTGAAAATCAGATGATGCGAAGTCAGGAAGCACTTCAGAAGGTTGCCATATTTCCTCAATTGGCTTTAAATAGGTCTCTAGAAAACTATTCATGGATTTCTCCAGTGTTTTCATTACTTCTAAACGAATCTCTGAAAAGTTAGTCATACTGCTGTAGTTCTTTATAGCAAAAGTTAGTGAAATTTGAGATGCAAAGATAACTATTAATCAATACCAGACATAGAGGTCTTTTAGTATTATATTATTTATGTATTTTTGGTGATAATTATTTTACAAATGTTTAAAAAAGAAACAGAATATGCACTCAGAGGTCTGATCTATATTCAAATACAGAACTTCCAAAATAAAACTCCGGGAGTTGTGGAAATTTCAAATGAAATAGATACTCCTAAAGCATTTACTGCCAAAATCTTGCAAAAACTTGTCAAAAACGGGTTTATAGGATCTGTAAGAGGTAAAAATGGTGGATTCTATTTTAAATCCGGAACTCCTGAACTTAGTTTAAAAGCTGTTATTGATGCTATTGAAGGCAAGAACATTTATTCAGGTTGCGGTCTTGGACTGGATAGTTGTGATGATGATTGTAGTTGTCCGTTACATGAGTCTTTTTCGGAAATACGAAAATCAACAGAAAAACTGATTAATGAGATTACAATACAAATGCTGGCTAAGAAGAAAACTGTATCAAGAGAATTAATTCTTAACAGGTTATGAATTATGATTATTCATATGAAAAACATTCGAAAATACTTCACATTATTTAATAATTTATCAGGTATCTTTGCTGTGGAATTCTGACACGAACAACTAATAATTTATTTTAATGGCATTAATAAGATCGGTTAAAGGAATAAAACCAAAATGGGGAAAAAATTGTTTCCTGGCGGATAATTCAACAATTACAGGTGATGTAGTTATTGGTGATGATTGCAGTATTTGGTTCAATGCTGTTGTACGCGGAGATGTTCATTATATTCGAATTGGCAATAATGTTAATATACAGGATAATGCTGTAATACACTGTACATATCAAAAAGCACCTGTTAGTATTGGAAATAATGTATCAATTGCCCATTCTGCCATTATTCATGGTTGTACTATCCACGACAATGTGTTGATTGGCATGGGTGCAATCCTGATGGATGGAGTTGTTGTGGAAAGCAATTCTGTTATTGCAGCCGGAGCTGTTGTTTCAAAAGATACAGTTATTAAATCAGGTAGTGTTTATGCCGGTGTTCCTGCAAAAATGATAAAATCAGTTGATACCGGTTTACTTGAAGGCGAGATCAATCGTATTTCAAATAACTATAACATGTATGCAGGCTGGTACGATGATGACACTAATAGCCCATAGTTTTTACCGGTCAAAATATAGTTACTTTATCTTGTATTCATATATGTCAAAGATTTCATAATATTTATGGATATCAATCAGATTGTGGGTTTTATTTAGTTTTTCCATTATACCATTTTTAACGTTTTGGTCAACTTTAGCATCAAGAAATATCACTTTATCTTTAATGCTATAATCTATACCTTTTAAACTATAAACTGCAAATATTTCATCATTACTAAGAGCACTTTTGATTTTTGTGAAATTGCTTGTGTTTTCATAATCCATAAATATTCCGATATCATAGTAATAGGAGAAATTCAATGCAAAATCCGGAGGTGATATTAATACAAGGCTATTATCTGTTTTCAACTCAATAATTTTGTTAACTGTAGCTTCAACATGCCTTTTATTATCACCATTAATATTTAAAGTAACCATGTACAATGCACTAAATATTACCAATGCTGAAACTCCATACCTGATACCTCTTATTATGTATTCCAAACTAATAGCAAGCAATAAATAATATGCCAGTGATACGAATATCAGATACCTTCCAACGAACATTGGTATTTGAAAAGATATCAGAAACATTACAAAAAACGGAACTACAAACCACAATAACACAAACTTTATGGAAATATTTATATTATTTATATCTTTTTTAACCAATACCTTTACAAAGGCAGCTAACAGAACTATTATTGAACAAATTGTAACCACAGGAGCATTTGAAAACTGCCACAACATATTATATATATCAGTTACACCTGAAGGTGGAGTTACCCATGTTCCTGTATTTGCAGTATCAATAAATCTTGCAAACAATATACCGATAATTGGTAAACTAAAGATAGTCAATGCTGCTATATAAACTAACCAGTTACGATAGTTTAATGTTCTTTGATTCCTGTCTGTCAGAACAGTAAGTAACTGTAATCCTATTACTATAAACCCGAAATAATAGGAATAGATCATTATGACATTGGTTAGAATTAAGATGAGGTATATTTTTATTGTGTTGTTGCCATTGACTATACTAAGAAAGAAGTACACCGAGATAGAGACCAACATGGCAAAAAGTGCATAAACCCTGGCTTCATGAGCAAATAAAATGTGAAATCCCGAAAATGTAAATAATGCGCCTACAACCAAAGCTATTTTAAAATTAAAAAACCTAAGTCCTGTTTTATAAATTGTAAAGACTGTTACCGAACTAAATATAAATGAAGGGAACCTTACTGAAAGTTCACTAATACCAAATAGCTTTATCCAGAAATGAAGCAGTATTTCATATAAAGGCGGATTGTTTCCTACGATAAGTAAATCTACAATAACCGGAATATCCATTTGTGCATGATAAACACTGAATGGTTCATCGCCGGCAAGTGAATTTGAAGATATATAAAGTCCTTTTAGTAAAAGGTTTAAAGCTACAAACAAAAATGGTATTAAAGCAATTACTTTTTCATTATTAATTCTATCCTCACTCATTGATTTCCAAATTCTAATTAATGATTCTCACATAAACTTTACCATAAGTATTAAGGAGATTTAATACCTAACTTATTGTATTTTTAAGTGTGCATCAAAATTATGAAAAGAAAATACCCTCACAAGTGGATATTGAAATAAATAATCAGAAAGTTAATCCAAATAAAGTTTTAAGGACAAAATAAATGATCTGGTTTTGAATTCATTATCAACCGGATTAGTTGTTATGTTCTCAGTACTGTACAAATAATAATCTTCATTCATAACAGACTGGACATAAGCGAAATCAATTGAATAATCATGGGTTTTATATCCTATTCCACCCGAATATGTCATCCTCTTACCATCATTAAGGTCGTTTGCATATGGACTGTCATACAGAGCATATCCGCCCCTGAAACTGAAATTTGAAGCTCTCCATTCAGTACCTATTCTAAAGTTATTCGTAGATTTATAATATGTTTTAATATCCTGGTTAACCTCACCATACCCATATCCTCTTGCGGAAAATTTAGCTGTCGAATAATCGGCAAATTCATAATCGGCAGAAATGAACCCATGCTGACCAATAATAAATCCAATACTTCCCATAGCACGTAGAGGTGTAGACAGATTATAGTCGAAATTCCCTATAATTGATTTATATGAATCATATCCCACCAAATCTGCAGTTGTATTGGTGTACCATGAATCACTCATACTCCAGTAATATGTAGGAGTATGAAGTGCAGCACCTATTCTGACCCAGTCTGCCGGTTTTAAGATTGCACCTATTTTAAGGTTAATACCCCAACCGGTAGTTGTCAGGTTCTCAGTGAAACTCCAGTTATTGAAATACGGAATTGTATCTGCAATATCAAATTCAGCATAAGAAGACTCTCTGAAATATCTGATATATGGTAAACCTATTGTTGCACCCAGATACAGGAATTCATTATAATTACCGGAGAATGAAAAAACCCATTCATTTATAGATCCTTTGGTAAGAATTTGTTGCCTTTGTGTAACACCACCATATTCTACTGCAGTATAATATTGATCATATGTACCCGGAATTGTATCAATAAGGTAAAGGTACCATGCGGGATAAAGTTCGTAAGGATCATATGCTTCCAGTTGATCAAAAGAAATTCCATCAGCAAGCTCTTTATAAACATCAAGCTTGGAACTGGAAACATTTTCACCCTGCATATAAACTGATGTATTATAATTGTTTAACCGGTTCATCCCTACTCCAAACTGAAAGAATTTCCATCCATTGGGTGAATTTAACGGTTTAACAATTACCAGTCCGATGTTACTGAGATTGAAAACGGTTCTGGAACTTTCGGAAAGGCTTCCATTATAAACTGATGAAGCATTTCTTACAGCAAGTTCAGGTGATATGCTTAACTCTCCTGTACGAAAAAGACCCATTCCCGCAGGATTTATACTTGCACTTGAGAAATCAGCACCAATTGCTCCTACAGCACTTCCCAGCGCCATACTTCGGGCAGTACCCTGGTAATAGTTTTGTGAAAACCTGAGAGCATCATCCGCAAACTGAGAAAATCCTCCATATGACATTACTACCAATAATAATATAAAACTATATCTTTTCATTTTTTTAAAGTTTAAAAGTTAATAAGAACCAAACCACCCTTATCTATTGTGATTTATCAACCAGGACAATTCTACGTTATACCTGTGGTAATTGAAATCTAATCAATCATAAGCATAACTCTATCTGCGTCCGCCTCCACTACTCGAACCTGATGAAGTTGACCTTCCACCGGAACTGCTACTCCTGTTACTTCCGCTGCTACTACTCCTTGACGGAGTACTATAGCTCTTGGAAGGACTGCTATAGCTTCTGGAAGAATTGTTGCTTCGTGTTGGTGAGCTATAACTTTTAGGAGTAGAAATGGTTCTTGAGCTGGTATTAGTATTACGTGTGGGAGCTGCTTTTGTTCTTGGAGCAGAACTACTGCGACCACTATTTTGTCTTACTGATCTGTTGTATGTGCTTGTGTTTACACTGGATTTTCCAGATGTTGAACTTTTTGGTCTAACATATTCCTTACTTGACCTGGGTTGCCTTGATGGTAAACTCTCATAAGACTTTGGCTTTTGATATTTCTTTGCACTTCTTGTATCAGTCTTTGAACTCACAGGCTTATTAAGTTTAGTACCTGATTTTTGCGGATCATTTTGTATAGTTGACCTTGGCTTACTATAAATTTTTGACTTTTGTCGTTGTCCGGTATTCTCAGTATTGCTTTTGGTTATACCGGCCCTGGTATCATTAGATGACGGGGTTCCGGCAACTCCTGATCTTGTTGTTGTATATTTTTTTGAAGGTGCTTCTTTTGGTGCAACATAGTTGTTAGTTCTTGCTACCCTGTTTTCATTCTTCACATCTGCACCGGCTGATTTATTTGAAGCATAAGCTGACCTTCCTGCTGAAGACCTTGGAATATTTGTTCCGCCTGCTCCGCGTCCACGTGGTCCATAATAAGCAGTATATCCATAATCAGGATAATAACCACCAGGATAATATCCCCCACCACTATAATAGCCATCCCAATATCCATTCCAATATCCATGGTTATAACCTGCCCAGTAACCACCGCCATAATAAGGGTATCCCCAGCCATAATATGGGTACCCCCATCTGTAATAAGGATATCCGTAGCCGTAATGAGGCCATCCATAACCATATCCAACTGACCATCCATAACCCATTCCTACACCCATTCCAAAACTAAACGACACATTTGATCCTCCTGTACAGCAACCACTTGTGTATCTGTCATCGTAATAATCATCACTTGTACCATTTCCATTAAACCTGCTTATACGAGATGCATAATCAGAATCATAATATTCATCAATAAACTCATAATCATCAGATTGGGCTCCTTCAACAACCACACCGGCATCAGCGGTAGAGGAATAATCTGAAGAATACTCTTCTGTGGCCGGAACATTGTTTTCTGAATAGGACTGTGCATTTTTCTGGAAATTATCCCAGTCATATTCAGGGGTTGTTTTTGTTTTAGAAGAATAATAAACATCATCGTTTGGGAGGTTACTTGTTGATGAACAGGCAGCCAAAATTGCAACTATTGCAACAATCGATAAATAGCGTAGTTTATTTTTTATAGTTTCCATCTTTATGATATGTTGTGCAATTGTAAACATTGTTTAATTTTGCGGTTTACTAAAAAAATACAAAGACTGTACCAAACTTTAAAAATGGCGAAACAATTAACATCCCGAAAAGATAATTACTCTCAGTGGTATAATGATCTGGTGGTTAAAGCTGATCTTGCTGAGAACTCAGCAGTACGTGGTTCAATGGTTATAAAACCTTATGGTTATGCCATTTGGGAAAAAATGCAATCTGTTTTAGATGGCATGTTCAAAGACACCGGGCATCAAAATGCATATTTCCCATTGTTTATACCAAAATCATTTTTTAGCAAAGAAGCCTCACATGTTGAAGGATTTGCAAAAGAATGTGCCGTTGTTACACATTATCGTTTGAAAAATGATGAGAACGGAAAAATTGTTGTTGATGATGATGCCAAGCTTGAAGAGGAACTGATAGTAAGACCAACATCTGAAACAATAATTTGGGATACCTATAGAAAATGGGTTCAATCCTATCGGGATTTACCTGTACTCGTGAATCAATGGGCAAATGTTGTCAGATGGGAAATGAGAACACGATTGTTTTTAAGAACCGCTGAGTTTTTGTGGCAGGAGGGACATACTGCTCATGCTACCGAAAGTGAAGCCCTTGAAGAAGCAGAAAAGATGGTGGGTGTTTATGCAGATTTTGCTGAGAAATTCATGGGAGTACCTGTACTACAAGGGGTAAAATCGCCTAACGAAAGATTTGCCGGTGCAGTTGAAACATATTGTATTGAAGCGTTAATGCAAGATGGTAAAGCTTTACAGGCTGGTACATCGCACTTTCTGGGACAGAATTTTGCCAAAGCTTTCGATGTAAAATTCGTATCCCGCGAAAACCAACAGGAATATGTATGGGCCACATCATGGGGAGTATCTACAAGACTTATAGGTGCATTGATAATGGCTCATTCTGACGATAATGGCCTGGTGTTACCTCCACGTATTGCTCCGATACAGGTTGTTATAGTTCCTATATTTAAAAATGAAGAACAGCTAAAATCTATTAGTGAGTATGTAGAAGGAATAGTTGATGAGTTAAAAGCCAGGAACATATCTGTGAAGTTTGATGACAGAGACACTCAGAAACCTGGTTTTAAATTTGCAGAGTGGGAATTAAAAGGTGTTCCTGTAAGATTGGCTATAGGTCCGCGTGACCTTGAAAACGGCACCATAGAAGTAGCACGTAGAGATACACTGGAAAAAGAAACTCTTCAGGTTACCAATATCGGTGAGAAAATTGACAATCTATTGATTCAGATACAAGATAATATATTCCAGAAAGCCCTGTCATTCAGAGAAGATAACACCTTTAATGCAGACACATGGGAAGAATTTACCCAAAGAATTGAACAGGGAGGCTTTGTTCTTGCACACTGGGATGGTACAAGTGAAACTGAACAGCTCATAAAGGATAAAACCAAAGCAACAATAAGGGTTATTCCTATAGATAATAGAATGGAAGAAGGTAAATGTATTTTGACAGGTAATCCTTCGCAGCAAAGGGTTGTTTTCGCAAAAGCGTATTAGAATCCTACTGTCTGTATCAGGGGATCTTAATCAGATTTCCGGTACCAGTTTTTTCAATAGTGATATCAAAAGGGTTTCCTTTATAATAAATATCACCAATACTGCCTATACTTACACCAAGTGTTTCTTGTGCATTGACAAACATGTTGTTACTGCTTCGGTTGTTGGCAAACACAATACCTGATTCCAGATCAACCATGTCTATCAGTCCAAAACTTGCTGAATATGTATAAACCAGATGACATTTTCCTGTTAATTTTATGTCAGCTGTACCATAATTTAATGCACAATAGAGTGTATTAACATTTAATTCCATTGCGATAGTTCCAGCACCTTCCTGAACATTTAACCAGAACATATAAGAATCCATTACATTGGTAGTTGTAATATCTCCAATAGATCTATATTCAATACTATCAATTTGTATATAACTTAAATGTACATTTATCGGAGTATTATAACTTCTTATCCAGTTGCAACCATTGTGATTTCTTATTTCCAGAACGCCTGATTCATTTACATTTGTTTCAATTCCTCCAATTAAATTTTTACCGGACTCAATCCTTACACCTACAGTATCCGATTGGGTCAATATTAAATTTACATTATCACGAAGCAAAATACTATTGAAATCACCAATATTCCGGTATTCGTTTGTAAGGTTGCCTGAATTATAAAAGCAATCCTTTACTCCCTTTTCGCAGGATTGCAAAAACGACATTGCAATCATTAATATGTAAACTACCTGTTTCAATTGTGTTGTATTTCCCGTTTATAAATAAATCTTAACTGGTAACCTAAACCAAATCCTACATATTCAGCTTTACCTAAGTGTGCACTCAGTACCATATTCGCAAAAACTCTTTTTGAAATCAGATATTTAAGTGTAAGTCGCTGATAAAAATCCCCTTCACTCCTATCCATTCCTCTCATATACATACCGAAATTAAATAAAAATGAAAGTCTGTCCATTACTAATTCATATGCAAAGTTTACTCCTACCTTTGTGAGCTGAGAATTATTTTCAACAAAAATATTGCGTCTTTCCAGTACAAGTTTATCAGATTTATCGTGAGTAAAATCGACACCAACTCCAAATTTGCTTTTATACGACACCCTTGCCATTATATTTGCAAATGCAGCAAATACAAAGAATTTACTTCCGTATTGCTGTGTCATGTCTTTAACTGCGAATGCTGTAGCTGCCTCAAAATACAGGTATTTACGGCCATCAAATTCCCAGGTATATAATTCCGGCAGAATTTTCTTTGATTGCATCCTGTTGGGTTTTCCCAGATATGATGAAATCCCAACTGATGCACTTAATATGTTTAACCCATAGTTGGGTGTTTTCATTGATCCATTGGAAAAATGAGTGAGTCCAAACCCGCCTGTAACTGAAACTCTGGATGATACTACCCTCCTGTATTCAACAAATAAACTTGCTGCAATATTCACATGCGAACCTATTGCAAAATTCTTATAATTCTCAATCCTGTGAAATTTTTCAGACAGATAGGCAATGCCGACACCCAGTTTAAAATTCAGTGAATGTATATCATTCTTAACCAAAGGAAAATTAACAGAAGGATACAAGGCATATACAGAACCTAATTCAGAAAATCCTCCCATACCGGAATACCAGAAGTTAATTCCTAAAATAGGATAAGCATATTCAGACTCCCATCTCCTTTTTCCGAAAGTGGCCTGATGTATACCAATCTCGAAAGCCGGAAAATGTGATTTGAACACATCCAGTTCAAGATGATGACTCATCAGCAATCCGTACTGCCCTTTAACTTCAACTGCAAGGTTAAGTGAGCTTCCGGGTTTTGATGGTTGAGCTGCTAAATTAAAATTTAAAGCTACAAATGCCAGAATCAACAAATTATAATAGTACTTCCTCAAAATTCCTCTTTAGAATTAATAACTACAAATTTAACAATAGACATAACCTGATTAAAAAAGTTGTGCACTTATTTGAAATTAGTATGTGGTTAAAATAAAAACTTCGCTATAAGTATGACTATAAATGAATTACTTTAAATCAAAATTCACAATTGATATTACTAAAATCATAAAACTGACTCCAAACTCTTATATGATTATCATATTTCCATTAATTTACAGCTGAAGTATTAAGGTAATGGAATAAAATATTAAATTGCGCGCTGAAGACATTTTTTATTAAATTTGTGAATAACAAATAAATACTCATTGATTTAAATGAAAGCAAAGCAAAAGTCAAAACATGTATTACTAGTTGAGGACAACCTGCTTAACCAGAAATTCGCAATGGCTGTTTTAAAGATGAAAGGTTATACATGCGATCTTGCTGAAAATGGTAAAATTGCTGTTGATTTTTTTCTTAAGAATGAATACGAGGCTGTTTTAATGGATATTCAAATGCCAATCATGAATGGTATTGAAGCAACCATTGAAATAAGACGTATTGAGAAAGAAAATGGATGGCAACGAATAAAAATAATTGCTGTTACAGCGTTTGCTATGCCCGGAGATGAGGAAAAATTTAAAGAAGCAGGAATTGACTTGTACATCTCTAAACCTTATACAAGCAATCAACTTATTTCATTTATTGAGCTCGATTTATAATGCAGGATAAATTAGAAGCCTTTGAGAAACTTCTCAATATAATGGACGACCTGAGAGCTGGATGTCCATGGGATAAAGAACAAACATTTGAAAGTCTGAGGCATTTAACCATAGAAGAAGTTTATGAATTATCAGACTCTATACTTAATAAGGACCTTGATGGAATAAAAGGCGAACTAGGTGACTTAATGTTACACCTTGTGTTTTATGCAAAAATTGGTTCGGAATCTGCTGGCTTTGACATATTAGATGTACTAAACAGCATAATTGCAAAGCTGATCAACCGTCATCCACACATATATGGTAATCAGAAAGTAAATGATTCCAGTGATGTATTAAATAACTGGGAGAAAATCAAACTCAAAGAAGGACGTAAGTCCGTATTGGAAGGAGTACCAAAATCATTACCACCTTTGGTAAAAGCATACAGGATTCAGGAAAAAGCAAAGGGAGTTGGCTTTGAGTGGGAAAACATGGACGATGTCTGGAGTAAAGTGAATGAGGAACTCAATGAGTTAAAACATGAAGTTGAAAGTAATGCAAACAGGGAAAAGCTTGAAGATGAGTTTGGTGATTTATTATTTGCATTAACAAATTATGCAAGATATATAGGAGTCAATCCCGAGGATGCATTGGAAAAAACGAATAAAAAGTTTATCAGAAGATTTCAGTTTATTGAAAAGCAATCTGCAAATGATGGTTTCAATATTCAGGATATGTCTCTTGAAGAAATGGAAGAATACTGGGTTAAAGCCAAGAAACTCGAAGAACCTGAAAAGAGGAAATAACTTCATATGACGGAACCTGATGTTATATAATCAAATATTTGGATACCTGATTAAACATGTTTTCATATTAAACTTATTAGTTTATATTACATTTACCGGGTACTGCCAGGGTAATGATTTTTACAATTACTCCTACAAGCCTGACAAAGAGTATATTAAATCATATATTGATGTTGGCAAAAAGATTGTCACATCCCCAGGTAGTTGGGAAAGCAGGCAATGGTTTGCTGCAGGGTCAGTACTAGCTGCCGGGTCTGTAATCTATATTTTTGATGATGACATCAGAAAAATATTTCAAAGAAACAGGAGCGATTTTCTTGACTACACATCAAAATACATATTTGAACCTTGGGGGAGCGGATTATATCCTGCATTATTATTTGGCGGATACTATATTCATGGACTAGCCACAAACAACAAGAAATCGCGTAAGATAGCCCTGGGTGGTACTCAGGCGTTTATTATGGGAGCAATTTCTTCCCAAATCCTAAAGCATATCTTTCACCGTCACAGGCCAAATCAGGATGAGCCTCCTGATCCTGGATTGTGGGAAGGTCCGTTCAAAGGCTGGCAATACACATCATTTCCATCAGGACATACAACAGCTGCCTTTGCGATAGCTTCCTTTATGTCAGGTGTTTATAAGGATAAGGTATGGGTGGGAATTCTTTCTTATGGTATTGCAACAGGCGTAGGTCTTTCAAGAATTTACGATAATGTACACTGGCCAACTGATGTACTTATTGGTGCTGCTGTGGGTTTTGCTATAGGTAAATCTGTTTATAACTTTATGGATAGCAGAACTGCTTTTTCGTTTGGAATTTCAGATACGGGAGGCATATCACTAGCCTACCGTATCCAATAATTCCACAATAATTAAACCATGTTATAAGCGTAATTTTCTAGTTAAAGAAGCATTTTTCTGAACTATCTGTAAGTAATATGTACCATCCTGTTTAGTACTCATATCCATCATGATAACATATTTCCCATTCATAAGTTCAGGTTTTCCAGTGAATATTTTGTCACCATAAAAATTATATATTGTTACTTTAGGTGTACCGGTATCAGCCAACACAAAACTTAAATTTACAACTCCATCATCAATATCAACATTCATATTTTCAATATTGAGCTTATCGGGTTTGTTCTTTATCCCGGCTTCACGTAGTTCATTTTCAGAAGCATTATTTGCGCTATGTCCACTATAATACCAAACATTATGATGATCATGAATATTTGGAACAACAACCTCAATATTTTTTAGTTCATTAAGATGGTGTAAATTTTCAATCTGATGCAATTCTTCAAGTGCCCGGAGATCTTCAATTTCTGCTAATTCTTCTAAATCCATGTGATCCTTTAGGACTATTACATGATCTTCACCAGTATCAAATTTCAAACCTTTTAATTTTTCACCATGTTCTTTTAACTTTTCTTCCATCTCTTTCAGTGACTCTGCGTTAAAGTCGAAATCAATATCGAAATCAAGATCCTTCAGTGCATAAAAACCTTCCTCATCTCCATCACCAATTATAGTAATTCGCTGTTTTCCATCTTCATCATCAATGATAAAACGTCCCTTGTGTTTACCACCTTTCAGATATATAACATTGTCTTCAATATCTTTCCAGTCATAATCTGATTCAAATTCATAATAATATGTATTGTTATTGGTATCAATGGTATCATTATCTGATTTCCAACGAAATTTCTTAATTATGTCTCTTTCATTGTCATCCTCTGACAGGGTGATAACAGTATCCATAACTATCGTTTTACCATTCATTTCCTTTGTTTTCGTTATACGTACTTCTTTTTCCTGACAAATTACCATAGTTGGATATACCATTATCATGATCAAAAGAGCAATTACGGAATTAATAATTGATTTATTCATTATTTTAGTTTTAAAGTTTATAGATACAAAAGTATTTTTGTAAAATCTATGTAATGGTTAACACCGGTTAAAAAAGGTTAAAGAAAGGTTAAAGTTAAAATTTAACAATTATTGAATCCTTACTTTTGGTGCAAATTGAATTCACTAAATGAGAAAAAGATATCAGATAATTATCACCCTGATGTTTATTAGCCTTTTCGGATTAATAATCATACAGGGGTTATGGATAAAATATGCATTAGAAACTGAACAATCAAAATTCGACCAGTTGGTTTACGATGCAATGAGTACCGCTGTTGAAAAAGTTGAGCAAAGAAACGTATACGAATTTATTGATGGAAAAATTGAACTTCCTGAACCTAATTCAAATATTTACTTTGCATTTCCTGAAGTTAAAAAGGTTGAAGAACTGGCAGATGTCGGAGAGTTAGAACATTTGGATGAACTGGAACATCTGGATGAGCTTAAACACCTGGAAGAATTGCAGGAATCTCTAAAAGAGCTTGAAGGCATCGAAGAAAATTTACATTACCAAAATAACGCTCTCAAAACTGATCACTACAAATATATTGACTCTCTTGCTGTTAACAGATTATCTGTAAAAGTACCCAAATTTTCATATAATACTGATGATAATGGTATCATAGTATTAAGTAATGATGATTCCGGTTATGTTTTTAACTATCCATATTCTGATGAACATGTCTTCATTCATGATCATGAAAATGGTGGCGTTGTTAATATGACATTTATTGATTCTGCCAAAAACCTGATGAAACTCAGAGAAATTGAAATGCTGACTAAAAAAGAAAATTATGTAAAACATAAATTAGAAGTTTTTAATGAAAGTATCGAACAATGGGCACTTGAATACAGGTTTGATGAAGATGTTCAGCATCTGGAAGACAGAATTAAAAAATACAGGGAAATAATCGAAAATTCATTGTTGAACAAAGGTATTGATATTGATTTTGACTACCAGGTCATTAAGCAGGGTTTAGATAGTACTACTTCGGTTTATTCATCGGGCACTCCCGGAGAATTACTAACTCAACAATATAAAACTGAGGCATTCCCGGGCGATATATTTACTAAAGATTTGTTCCTGATCCTTAATTTCCCTGATAGAAATACACATATTTACAACAAAGTTTATGCTTTGGTTGCAGGATCAGCCTTTTTTACACTAATTATTCTGCTTACTTTTGGTATAACGTTATATTATATTCAAAAACAAAAGAAGCTTAGTGAAGTAAAGTCTGATTTCATTAATAATATGACTCATGAGTTTAAGACACCAATTGCCACAATAAGACTTGCAACTGATGCAATGGAATCACCAAAAGTAATGGGAGTTCAAAAATCAATATTATATTACCTTAACATTATCAGACAGGAGAATAAAAGAATGAACAACCAGGTGGAACGAGTGTTACAGATGGCATTGATTGAACAGGGCAAACTCCAGATTGACATACAGGAAAATGATGTTCATGAAATAATCAGGAATTGTATAAACGTTGTTGAGCTAAGGATTAAAAGTAAGAATGGGAGTATATCATCATCACTTCGGGCATCCTGTTACAATATCGAAATTGATGAAATACATTTTGCCAACATTATTAATAACCTGCTTGATAATGCAATAAAATATACTGACAAACCTCCTGAGATACTAATTGAAACATACAATCACAAGAATATGTTATGTATAAGAATATCCGACAATGGAGTTGGTATGAGTAAGGAAGTTCAGAATCATATATTTGATAAGTTTTACAGAAAACCAATGGGTAACATTCACAATATTAAAGGCTTTGGGCTTGGACTTAGCTATGTTAAAGCTGTAATTGAAGCCCATAACAGTCAGATTTATGTATTGAGCGAACCTCACAATGGTAGTATTTTTACAATGGAGTTTCCATGTCAACTAAACAAACAGGAAAATGAAAAGATATAAATTGCTTTTGGTGGAAGATGATGTGAACTTTGGTGCTGTTCTAAAATCATATCTTGAACTTAATGATTTCACTGTAGATTGGGTAAATGATGGTAAAGATGCGATGCCCAGGTTCGAATCGTCTGTTTATGATCTTGTTCTGCTGGATGTTATGCTTCCAAACGTTGATGGTTTTTCTATAGCTAATAATATTAAAGCTACCGGTTCAAATGTTCCTTTTATATTTATTACTGCCAAAACTCTTAGAAACGATATTGTTGAAGGATATAAAACAGGTGCTGATGATTATATTACAAAACCATTTGATTCAGAAATTTTGTTGTATAAAATTAAAGCAATTCTTGGTCGCGGCATTTCAGATAAGAGTAATAAACCATCTGATCATTTTGAAATTGGTGCTTTTAATTTTGATTACAGATCCCGTTTTTTGTTAAACACACATACTAACGAGAAACAAACGCTTTCTCCTAAAGAAAGTGAATTACTTATGATGCTCATTTCACAAAACGAGGAAATACTACCAAAAGCTTTAGCATTAAACAGGATATGGGGTGATGCAAATTATTTCACAAGCCGAAGCATGGATGTTTATGTTGCAAAACTCAGAAAACTTTTAGCCAGTGATAATCGGATAAAGATCATTACGCAACACGGATCAGGGTATCGTCTGATCACTGAAAAATAAACGCATGATAATTACTTGGCCCTTGCAACTTTAGTTACACCTTTAACTTTGTTGAGCTTGTGGATTAACTGCATGAGGTGATCATGATCTTTAATACTTATACTTACTTTACCAACAAACTGCTTACCGGATGTTTGAAAATTTATTGACCGCATATTAACCCTGAGATCATCGGTAATGACTTTTGTTATTGCACCAACAACACCAATTTCATCAGTCCCTGTGATCTTTAAGCTTGCAATTGAGTAACTTTCGTCGTCTGAAGCGATCCATTTAATATCCAGAACACGATATTCGTATTTTTCTCTTAAACGTTTGGCATTCGGACATTTTGTCCTATGAATTGTTATTCCCCCAAGAGTTGTTATAAATCCGAAAACACTATCTCCCTTAATCGGGTTACAACATTTGGCCATGCGATAATCTACGTTTTTTAGGTTATCACCAATGTAAAGGATCTCTCTATTTTCATCTTCCTTTTGTTTCTCTCTGATGGGAGAAGAATTATCATCTGTTTCCTTTAACTTTGTTGAGGTATCGGCTTCAACAAAGCTTAAAAGCAGGTTTTTTATCTCACCAAGTTCAATTTTCTCGGTTGCAACAAGGTAATAAAGATCAATACTTGCTTCAAGTTTATAATGCTTAACCAAATAGTTAATTAAATCGTCATTACTTTTAATCTTCCAGTTTTTAAACTTGCGCAGCAACAACGACTTACCAATATCTGCTTCTTTGTATTTTTCTTCCTTTACATGTCGTTTTATCCTTGTTCTTGCTTTATCAGTGTTCACAAATGATAACCAGTCGAGTTTAGGCACCTGGTTTTTAGAAGTAAGGATATCAACTTTGTCGCCATTTTTCAGAACGTATCTTATGGGAACCACTTTATTATTTACTTTGGCGCCCCTGCATTTTGAACCAATATCGGTATGAATACCAAATGCAAAATCCAGCACAGTAGACCCCATTGGAAGTTGTTTCAGGTCGCCCATTGGCGTAAATACAAACACACTTTCCTGAGATTTTTCACCATTACTTTTATATGATTTTTCATGATATATCTGATCAGGATTTTCAAGAATATCACGAACCTGCGAAAGCCAGTTTTCGGTATCCTTTTTCTTCATAACACCCTTGTACTGCCAATGTGCAGCCTGACCCCTTTCAGCTTCATCGTCCATTCGTAAGGTTCTGATCTGAACCTCAATCCACTTGTTATTAGGTCCCATTACAGTGGTATGTAATGATTCATAACCACTGGCCTTTGGGGTTGATATCCAGTCTCTCAGTCTTTTTGGATTTGGTGTATATATGTTTGTAACATGAGAATAAACCTTCCAGCAATCTTCCTTTTCCCGTTTCTTTTTACTATCAATTACAATTCTTATGGCAAATAAATCATAAACTTCCTCAAAATCAACGTTCTGCCGTGTCATTTTTGACCAAATGGATGGCACAGACTTGGTTCGCCATTTAATCTCAAACTTGAAATTGTGAGATAACAACTCTCTTTCTACCGGTCTGATAAAATCCTGAATATAAACCTCCCTTTTGGATTTAGTCTGTTGTATTTTATTACTGATCTCATTATAAATATCAGGCTGTTCATATTTCATAACTCTCTCTTCGAACTCAGCTTTTACTTTGTACAAACCTAATCGATGAGCTATTGGAATATAAAGAAACTTTACTTCATTGATAAATTGCTCTCTGCTACTATCAAGCAGTTCAAGATGCCTAAGATCATTTAAACGATGTGCAAGGCGTATAAGAATAACCCTCATATCATCAACCATTGACAAAAACATCGTTCTAAAAGCCTCAGACTGAAATGATATTCGCTCTGTCCTAAATTCAGAGATACGTTTAAAACCAATGATAATTTCAGCAACATGTTCACCAAAATCCTCTTCAATATTCTTCATTGAATACCCTGTCTTCAGGTCAACACCATGCAACAATGCACATATAGCTGAAGTTGGTCCCAATCCTATTTCTTTTATGGATATTATGGCAATATCTGCATTATAAAGAACAAAAGGTTTACCATCAGGTGTGGTAGTGTCCTTAAAAATATCTGAAGAAATATTAAAAGCTTTTGTAATTTGTTCTTTATCAACAGACGATATTTCCTGAACACTACAATTTAATAACTCTTCCAACTTCACTGATAATATATCGTCATTTGAATTCATAAAAAGAACAAATTGTTTTTAGAAACCTGAATATGGTGTTATTTGGTGACAATAGATTCTGATCGCAAAATTTTCATGATCTTAAAAATGATCGTCAAAGATAATACAAATTATATTTGGCTGTTTTATAAAAAATATACCTTCATTGACAAGGATAATAATTTACCACAATTATTGTACTATTTTTGCGTTGGCAGTAAATAAAACTTGTTATGAATATGAGGAAGACGATATTGCTGATTTTTCTGATAACTGTGGGGATATCTTCAAATTTACACAGTCAAATAATTAAAGGAGAAGCCATGCTTGGCCTCAACATGACACAGGTAGAAGGAGATGAAGTACATGGATTTAGAAAACCAGGTGTAAATATTGGTGTTGGAGCACTTGTACCATTCAAAAATAACTGGGACGTAAGTATGGAAGTAAACTTTAGTCAGAAGGGTTCAAGACAAAAAAAACAATACACTGACTCTCTTAGCTCAGGAGAAGTGATAACCGGAGAATACAAACTTAGGTTAAACTATGTTGAAGTACCGGTAATGATACATTACACCGATAAGGATTTTATTACGATTGGGGCCGGGTTTTCCTGGGGAAGACTGGTTGGTGTTGAAGAGTGGGAACACGGTAAACGTGTTGAAACTACAACTTTATCAAGTGGAACCTATGATAAAAATGACTTTTGTTATTTAATCGATCTGCGAATAAGAATAAAAGGTCCTTTGAAATTTGGGTTCAGATATCAAAATAGTATGGTGAAGATCCGAACACGTGAATTTTCAGATTTAACTGGTAGTACATGGACAAGGGATCAGTTCAATAAGGTACTAACCTTTAGGTTAATTTACATGTTTAATGAGGAACAGAGCAGAAGAAACCGTAATGCAACCCCACAATAATGAGAAACTCGGATTACTGGATAAAACACCTTGATCTTGATTCACATCCCGAAGGAGGATATTTCAAAGAAGTTTACAGAAGCCCGGAATCAATTAAAGAGAAATGTCTTCCAGAAAGGTTTATCGGTGATCGTAATATCGCTACCTCAATTTATTTCCTGTTGGAAAAATTCCAGAGATCAGTTTTTCACCGAATTAAGTCCGATGAGACCTGGCATTTCTATGACGGCGAAAATTTATCAATATATGTTATCGACCATGATAATGAATTAATTATTCACAAACTTGGATTACAGCCGGAGTTAAATGTTCTGCCACAGGTTACTATACCTGCTCACTGTTGGTTTGCGGCCGAGTCTGACGGAGATTATACCCTGGTTGGCTGTACTGTTGCTCCGGGATTTGATTTCAATGACTTCGAAATGGCAAAAAGGGACTTCTTATTAAAGAAGTATCCTGAATATGAGAATGAAATAATTAAATTCACCGATGAATAATAACATTTTCCGGGTATTATTTACTGAATTATGATATACACGCTGGGAGAATCATTATTAGATATTATTATTAACACGATGGACGATACTGTGGTAAGACCTGGAGGTGCTATGCTGAATACTGCTGTTTCGCTGAGCAGATCAGGCATTAAGGTATCGTTAATAACAGAATTGGGAGATGATAATACTTCAAAACTAATTATTGATTTCCTACGAAAAAATAAGACAGGCACTGAAAAAATTACTCAATATCAAAACAACAACACTTCTCTGGCGCTTGCTTTCCTTGATAATAATAAAAAGCCATCCTATACATTCATAAAAAAATATCCTGAAACCAGAACTTTATTACATCCAAAACAATTTAGTTCAAACGATATTCTTTTATTTGGGTCGCTTTATTCACTTGACGTAGATATAAGGGACAATATTCTTTCTATTGTAACTCTTGCGAATGCAAACAATTCACTGATAATTTATGACCCGAACATCAGAAATGCACACCATCTTAAGGATAAGAGACTATTAAAAGCTGTATATGAAAACATTGAAGTATCAAAAATAATAAAGGGCTCTGATGAAGATTTTGCCAATATTTTTGGGACTAACAATACTGAAAAGCAGTTGGAAGCAGTTGGAGAAATTAACAAAGACGCAGTTGTAATAATAACGCTTGGGTCGGATGGTGTACTTGCTAAAGCGGGAAACAAAAAACTCAGGTTTCCGGCAATGAGAACTAATGTAACAAGTACAGTTGGTGCCGGTGATGCATTCAATGCAGGAATAATTTACACTATAAACTCACTTAATCTGAACACAGGTTATAAGCTTGAGAATTCACTGGATATAATATTAAAAAACGGTTTAAGGTTTTCATCTGTCGTTTGCAGTTCTTTGGACAATTATATTCCCGAATCTTTTACAATTAAATAACAAAGGGGCACTTCCTAAGTTATTTTATATCAGATTAATCACATCAATTAATACAGAACAGACAGGATCATAAACTCAGTAAACCTAATTAAAGATACCGAATTCAATAAACCACCATATGAATTCCACCTGGACTGTATTTTTTATTTTTCACATAGAAAATTCTGTCCAGGCAGACTCAATTTTAAGGATTAAATTATGATGTTTTTTTTCGAAATTTACTTTTAGCCTGCGAAGCAAGATCATCAAGCTTATCCCTTATTTCATTCATTTCTTCCCGAATAGATTTTTCGATATTTGAAACAGTTACCGGATCTCCCTGCATTTCAAGTTTCTCACTAATAGTTCTTGCAGGTGGAATTATAACCCATAAAATCAAATATGCAAGAATGCTCAATCCTGATAAAGTAGCAACAATGAATCCTATCCTGAACCATACGGTGTCCAGTCTGAAGTAAGCACCTAATCCGGCGCATACTCCACCAAGCATTCTGTTCTCAACATCTCTGAACAAACGCTTTCTGCCTAATTGGCGAACAGTTGAATCATTGACTTCATTTTCCTGATCCTCTTCAAAGTCTGAAGGTTTGCCCATTATATTGATAACTTCATCAACATCTTCCATGCTTATAACTTCTTTTTCTTTGGTCAATCGTTGCTGAAATAACTCAACTATCCTGGTTTCAATATCATTATAGATCTCATCACCTCCTGATGATCTGTTAAAATGTTTATTTAACTGATCGAGGTACTGTTTTAGTTTTTCATAGGCTGCTTCATCAACGTGAAAAACTACTCCACCTATGTTAATATTCATTATTTTATTCATTATTATTGGATTTATAGTTAATTAAACTATTAACGGAATCCGACAATTGTTTCCAGTTATCTTTGAGTGATTCCAGTACTTTTATTCCTGTTTCTGTCAAACGATAGTATTTTCTGGGAGGACCCGATGTTGACTCTTCCCAACGGTAACTAAGTAACCCATCGTTTTTAAGCCGCGTAAGTAAAGGGTAAATAGTACCTTCAACAACCAATAATCTGGCTTCTTTCAAGGCATCCATTATGTTAGAAGTATAAACCTCTTCGTTGGATATTACTGACAGAATGCATAATTCCAACACTCCTTTTCTCATCTGGGCATTTGTTTTTTCCAATTTCATTCAGCAAATATATAATAAAATATAGTACTATGCAATACATAGTTCTATATTTTTTACAAAGGAAATCATAAAAACCTGTTATTCTAACACTTATCGAGCAAAATAAAATGGTCCTTCAGAGTGAAAAGCCTGGAATCCTCCTGATATTTTGCTCAATTAACCTAATATGTGAACAATTAAGGGTTATCTTTGCCGACAAATCAAATACTAATATGAAGGTATTAATACTTAATGGTCCAAATTTAAATTTGACAGGAGAAAGAGAAACAAAATTATATGGCAGTCTTTCTTTTGAAGATTATATGGAAGAATTAAAGAAGAGGTTTCCCGGAATTGATATTGGATACGATCAAACTAATATTGAGGGGGAGATAATTGATAAGTTACAGGAGGCTAATTTTGAGTATGATGCAATCGTTCTTAATGCTGGTGCCTATACTCACACATCTGTGGCTATAGGAGATGCAATCAGGAGTATTGAAATACCTGTTGTTGAAGTTCACATTTCGAATATATATTCAAGAGAATCATTCAGGCATACAAGTTATATTGCACCATATTGCATTGGTAGTGTTACAGGTTTTGGCCTGGATTCTTATAGACTGGCCCTGGCATATTTCAGAAAATGATCAGGTAAATCGTTTCTTAAGTTCCGAGAATTTCTTCTTTCTCAATATATAATGGTCAACCACAATATTTCCCTGATAAACCTTTGAAACATTATTTCTAAAAGTTTTCATCCGCGTTTTTCTAATGCTTCTCCAGTTTCTGTAGAAATAGACATGCGCACGGATAACTGCGACAAAATCTGAGAAACCTCCTTCGATCAGGAATTTAATTGCTGCTATTCCATCCAGGAACAAACGCATCATCAATACTTTATACATCCTTTTTGATGGAAGGTTTTTATAAAGCAACATAAAGTTATTTCTGAAGTTAAGGTATGTTTTCCATGCGGATCCCACCGGTAGTGTTCCACCTCCAACATGATATACCATTGAACTATGACAAACCATTACTTTATATCCCAGGCTTTTAACTCTCCAACAAAAATCAATTTCTTCCATATGGGCAAAAAACCTGTCATCAAATCCGTTAAGTTTATGAAAAAGATCTGCCCTTACAAACATACATGCACCGGTAGCCCAGAATACCTCTATATCATTATCATATTGGCCTTTATCCTCTTCCAGCGACTGAAATATTCTGCCACGACAAAAAGGATAACCATATTCATCAATGAAACCTCCAGCTGCTCCGGCATATTCAAATCCTGATTTATTGTAATAAGATCTTATTTTTGGCTGACAAGCGGCAACTTCCTGATCGGATTCCATAAGATCGATAACAGGTTTTATCCAATTTTGTGTAACCTCAATATCAGAATTAAGTAATATGTAATAATCGGCCTGTATTTGCCTTAATGCAACGTTGTAGCCTGATGCGAAACCTCCGTTAGATTCATTCTGAATTACATTTATATGTTTGAACTTTTCCTCAAGAAGTTCTAAAGAACCATCTGTTGAACAATTATCAGCGATCCAGATTTCAGCATGGTCAGAACTGCATTCAATTACTGATGGTAAGAATTTATCAAGAAATTTTACTCCGTTATAATTTAATATTACTAAGGCTACCTTTTTCAAATTGCTATAATTGAGTTTATCTTAAAACCGAATTCTGATATTAAAAAGTTCACGAAAATAAAACTCTTTTATAACTATACAACAGTTATATGTAAAATAGTGTATAAATTAGGAAAAACACATCAAATATTTATCAGTAAAACTACCAGGGTTGTTTATATGATTCTGTAGCCTTACTACCCCAGGTTGTTGGAATTATAGCATCATCAATACTATTCGGATCCCAAGTTCGCCTGTAGATTATTGTTTGCCACCTGTAGTTATTAAGCTCACCAACAGCATTCGAATGGATTAACTGAAAATCGTTTGTAACGATATCATGTGTGTAAAAAACGAATTTCTTATCCCGTTGCTGCCCCAATTGATAATAATGCCATATTTCATAAGGATATGCAGCCGGTTCGAAATATTGCTCTGAAATAACATTTGGCTGTCCGTATTGTAAATAAACTCTGCCCCTGTCAGTTTTATATCCTTCACTGGCTACAGATTTAAAGTTTTTATTTACCTGCATCACTCTTAAGTAGTAATCATTCCAGGCGGATTCCGGATCCAGGTTGTTTCTTTCAAGCCAAAAATTAAGGAAATATCTTCTTAACTCATCCATCTCGGCTGTTTCCATCTGATTATTGGCATATGACCTTTCAATGTCAGTAGAAATTGGTGTAAGGTAGTCAATGAACTTTTGAAGAGTATCTCTGCTTCGTATTTTATCAACAAAGGTGTTTTGTGTATTCAGCACCTGAAGGTTATTAAGATTAAATTGTGCACCAGGATTATATCTCTGGAAAAATGTCTCTTTGGTAGATAACAATTCATTATTTCTGTTTCTTGCCTCTACCACCAACAGGTAATTACCACTTGGCAAACCAGATATATCAAATGATCCAAGTACAGGTAATACAGCCGATGATTTCACACGTTTTCTGATAATATATTCATCAAGAATTTTTTCAGATTCAAACGGTCTGATGTAATAGGAGATTAAAAAAGCATCATCACCAATTACCGGTACAGTATTGTACAATTCCATGTAGAAATGAATATTACCAATTGACGCAGGATAATAATTAAATATCCCCGGAGTTAGCAAATATCCGTTTTTTGACAAAGGGCTTACTTCATCAGATTTTTCATATGAACTAAGTAATTCAACATCAGAAAACACTACTTCATCAACCGGAAAATCAATTACAAATTTATCATTGGATACTATCTCTTTTTGATCACGATTTTTATCCTTCAATTTTATTTCAACATTATATTCGCCTTCAGGTAATCCATATCTCTGAACATCCAACATATTTAAATCCATTGCATTCGTGTCTGATACGGAAGGTCCTGATAAATTGTACTTTGCATAGTTTACAATTGAATCTCCTTTACTAAAAATAATCTGGACATCAACTGTTCCCTGGTAACTTCCATCCTCTAATTGTTTGTAAGCTACACTTTTGCCATTTACAGTTAAATAAGTCTCAACATATGGTTCATTATCAGGTGTGTTAAAAATCGAATATGAAAGATATGCACGCAAATCCTGCGCATATGTTGAAAAAGTGAAAAAAGCGATCGATGAAATTAATAATACCAGTTTCTTCATATTAGTAATTTTATATTTATAACAAAGTTAACTTAAATGAACCCTACAGTCAAAGATTTTATACAAAAATGGTGCCTATCTCTACATGTTGTAGTAAAATCCCCCTGAAATTTACTAAACAACGTAAAAAAGTAACAAAATCAAAAGTTAACCTGTGATAATATAACCACGAAAACTGTGCAAATATTGTTCGAATTTAATTTATGAATTATCAGTTCAGACCAAAGATTTGATATATTTACTTACCTTATTCAAATTATCAATGGAGCATAATAATAACATTGCTGATTACTACAATCAAACTCTAAATCATTATAAAAACTGGTGGAAACTGGACACTAATCTTGCTGTACATTATGGTATATGGGATAAGGACACTAAAACATTTCATGATTCTTTGATAAATACTAATAAGGTATTAATTGACTTTGCTGATATAAAGGAAGGAGATGTAATACTTGATGCAGGATGTGGTGTTGGGGGGTCCGCATTTTATCTGGCCAACAACAAAAATGCTAAAGTTGAAGGAATTACACTTAGCAACAGACAATACGATTATGCATCGAAGAAGTGCAAGGAGCTGGAATTGGAACATGCAGTTAAATTCTCAGTTCAGGACTACGGACAAACTAATTTTCCGGATTCTACATTTGATGTGGTCTGGGCTATTGAAAGTATAACAAGTTCAAACGAAAAGGAAAAGTTTATTAAAGAAGCATTCCGAATCCTAAAACCAAATGGTAAGATAATTATTGCTGATTATTTCAGTACATCCGAATCAACCTCCGAACATGAACTACTCTGTAAATGGCGAAATTTATGGAGTATGGCTCCTTTCATGAATGTACAGGATTATTGTGATCTATTTTCCGGAAATGGGTTTAAACTGTCAAAAAATAGTAACATTACCAATGCCATTTATCCAACTGCCAGAAGAATGTATTGGTCATATTTACTGGGTGGACCGTTTGCAGTTTTATATAATCTTTTCAACAATCCTACCCCGTATGCGAAAAACCACTATAAATCCGGTTTATATCAGTACAAAGCCTTGAAAAGGAAACTTTGGACTTACAATCTCATACTTTTCGAAAAGGAATAACCTAATCAGTACCTGTTTTTTACCTGATAATACATGGTTTTCAAAATATTTCGAACCTTCTCCATATCGCAAATAAGTTCTTTTCTTGAAAATGATCCAACATCAAAACCTCCTTCTGAACTCATTTCCAGCTTCTGGTAATGTTCAATGCAAACAAATCCTCTGTTAATTACCGGCATGACAATATCCAGAAATTTCCTCAACTGTTTTTTCGGATAATTCATTTTGTTACATGCATCCAGGAACTTTTGAAGCAAACTTCTGTATTGATCTTTCAATTCATTAATATCACCAGTCCTGACAGGAATGGTTGCAATATTACTTTTTGAATCTTTGTAAACATCAAATATATCATTTTCAAATTGCATAAGTGAGCCAAGTTTGTACAAGCTTTCCTTCTCTTCTCTTTCTAATTCATGGTCAAAAGCTGTTCTGTAAAACAGTACTGATTCACCGCCTTTTTTACATGTTATTTCCCAAATATCATCACTGGTAGTTAACGGGTCAGTTTGTCTTTTACTGTCAATTTGTGCCTTATGGACCAATAACAACTGGTTGATAATATTTTCAGGATCATCAGAAAGTTTTAATGCTCTTATATAAAAATCCAGAAATAGTTGTTCATTTGATGTGGTTATATTAAATGATTCAGGTGACTCTACCAAACTAACAATTTGATCCTCAGACTTTCCATGATCATCAATAAAATCATCAAACAATCCAGTAATAACACCCTGACATGTACTTATCCACCTTTCTGTTTCTGACATATTGAATCCTCGCAGAGCACATATTGCTTCTCCAAGTATTGCAGGAACTGCCAGACCATAATATTTCTTAATTTTTAATATATCCTTTTCAGAAACTGTTGTATCAGAAGTCAACAAAACAGGATCAATTACAGGAGATAAATTAACCTTAATAAAACCTTCCTGTTTTTTCAGATTATTAACAATTCGCAAATATGTTGCCGGAAGCTGAAGGGCGTTTCGTAAACTACCCATAATGTATTGATTACTTATTTTACAGACAATGATAAGAAATTTTTATCAAAAAAGCCGAAACATGCACCATAATGCATATTTCGGCTGTACTATTTTATTTCTTTGAATACTGATTAAGCCAGTACTGTATTTACAAGTTTTGCGGCTTCTTCAAGTTGTATGGCTGAATGCACTTTCAGCCCCGACTGATCAATAATATCTTTACCTTCTTCGGCATTTGTTCCCTGTAATCTTACAATAATAGGGATATTAATATTACCAATATTTTTATAGGCATCAACAATTCCCTGTGCTACTCTGTCACATCTAACTATACCTCCAAAAATATTTACAAGAATAGCTTCAACTCTGTCATCACGAAGTATTATTCTAAATGCTTCTTCAACACGCTTAGCGTCAGCAGTTCCTCCAACATCAAGGAAATTTGCAGGGTTACCACCCGACATTTTTATCATATCCATAGTTGCCATTGCCAGTCCGGCACCATTGACCATACAGGCAACATTACCATCCAGTTTAACAAAATTAAGATCGAACTTACTTGCCTCAACTTCCGTAGGGTCTTCTTCGTGATAATCCCTCATTTCAAGAATATCCTTATGTCGATAAAGAGCATTGTTATCAATAACAACTTTTGAGTCAGCGGCAAATACTTTTCCATCAGCAGCTTTTATTACAGGATTGATCTCAAACAAACTACTATCGGAGCCAACATAGGCATCGTACAGTGCAATGACAAATTTCACCATTTCCTTAAAAGAAACTCCGCTTAACCCAAGATTAAAAGCAATTCTACGTGCCTGAAACCCTGTTAGTCCTACTTTCGGGTCAACAATTTCAGTAAATATTTCTTCCGGGGTTTCTTCAGCCACCTCTTCAATATTCATTCCACCTCGTGGTGAATACATTACCATATTTTTACCCAGATCACGGTTTAGCAATATGCTCATGTAATATTCTTCAACATCCTCCGGGCCAGGATAATATATGTTTTGTTCTATAAGAACTTTTCTTACCAGTTTTCCTTCTTTTTTAGTCTGAGGTGTAACAAGCATCATTCCAAGTATCTGATCGGCAAACTCCTTTACTTCGCTGAGTGAGCTCGCAATCTTTACTCCACCACCTTTACCACGTCCTCCCGCATGAATCTGGGCTTTTACTGCCCATTTAGTTGAACCTGTTTTCTTCTGTATTTCTTTGGCCGCTTCAACTGCGGATTCAGGTGATGCAACTACAATGTTAAACGGAACGGCAACGCCATATCCCTGTAATATAGATTTTCCCTGGTATTCGTGTAAATTCATAGTTCGTTATAAGTTTAGTATTGCAATTTCGATGGTCAAAAGTAGCACAAATATACTTACTGAATTATATTAGTCATATAAAGTTTAATGTAATACTAAATTTAGAATGCCTTTTAAATTAGTTTTATCTTTGCATTATTACTTTATTTATGATTATAGCTGAGAATATAACAAAATCATATGGACGAGTTGAAGTGTTAAAAGGAATCAATCTGGCAGTTGATAAGGGGGAGATTGTATCCATTGTTGGAAAATCAGGAGCAGGAAAATCAACTCTTCTTCAAATACTCGGCACCATTGATAAAGCCGACAGTGGAAATATTAAAATTGCAGAAGTTGATGTAAACAAGCTTGATCATAAACCTCTGGCGAAATTCAGAAATAGCAAAATTGGTTTCGTATTTCAATTTCATCATTTATTACCGGAGTTCACAGCAATTGAAAATATTTGTATCCCCGCGTTTATAGCAGGTATAAACAAAAAACAAGCGGAAAATAAGGCCGTTGAATTGCTTAAGTTTTTAGGCCTGACAAACAGGGCAGACCATAAACCTGATGCAATGTCGGGAGGTGAGCAGCAACGTGTAGCTATTGCAAGGGCAATTATTAATAATCCCTCTGTAATTCTTGCTGATGAACCTTCGGGTAATCTTGATTCGCACGCATCAAATGAACTTCATAAACTAATAATTAGATTAAGAGATGAGTTTAATCAAACCTTTGTAATTGCAACGCATAACAAAGAACTGGCTGATATGGCCGATCGTAAACTGGAAATTAATGATGGTGTTATTTTCACAAAAAAATAATTATACCTATAATACGTTATCAGTGAGATGTTATAATCTTTAAAATATACTTTAGTCAAAAAGAAAATAAAATGCAGGCAGCATACAATAAATTTCACCTCATAATCAGGTTTGTAATCCTGATCCTGACCTTCGCCATATGCCAGGCAACTTTTGCACAACAAGCTATTACATACGATGAAGCTATTGTATATGCTGACAGAAAGCTCTCCGAATCCAAACTTATGGATGCAAAAGCATATTATCAACAGGCACTGAAATTGAAACCAGGTGATGAATATGCTAAAAGTAAGATTTCAATGATTGTAGAAAAAATGAAGTCTGCTATGGCGGCAGAAGATGAGTATTACGACATTATTGATTATGCTGATGAACTTTTTGACAGCAACAAACTACAGGATGCAATTGATCAATATAACAAGGCTCTTAAAATAATTCCGGACGATGAATATGCTCTTACTAAAGTACGGGAGATAAAAGAATTCCAGAATTCAGAAAGAGAAAGAATTGAAAAGTTTAATCTGCAAATGGAAACCGGGAAAGTATACCTGGAAACCGGAGAATATGATAATGCGATTGCTGCATTCACTGAAGCTGCAGGTATTTTCCCCGACAGGGAATCACCTATTACTGAGCTTAACAAAGCAAATGCTCTTAAAAACGAATATGAGCAAAAAAAAGCTCTTTATGATGAGAAAATTGAAGAAGCAGGTCGTTATTTTACTATCAGGAATTATGCTGAATCGCTAAAGTTATACTCTGAAGCAGCTAAAATACTTCCTGATGATCAAGTTGCAATAAACAAAATAGCACAGCTAAAACCACTGGCAGACAAACAAATTAAATACAATCGTAAAATAGAAGAAGCAGATGAGTTCTATATTTCAAGGGATTTTATTTCTGCAAGAAAAGTTTACCTTACAGCGAATGAACTTTGGCCTGAAAAAAGTTATCCTCAGGATATGATTGATAAAATTAATGAAAAGCTGGAACTCGAAAAAGAAGATCTTGAAAATAACTATAATCAATATATCGCGAAGGGCGACAGTTTGTTTGGATCTCAGGAATACGCACTAGCCCTGGGCAGCTATAATCTGGCACTAAACCTTAAACCGGATGAGAACTATCCTAAATCAAAAATATCTGAAATCGACATAATATTTGAGAACCGGCGTATTGCTGCTGAAAAAGATTACCAATCCCTAATTGTTAGTGCCGACAGTGCATTCGATGCTGCATCATATAATATAGCCCGTAGTAAATATGAAACCGCACTTGAAGTAAAACCAGATGATGAATATCCTACATCCAGGCTGACAGAAATTGAAGAAAAACTGGCAATTATAGCTGCAGAAGAAAAAGCCAATGAACAATACAACAGTATAATTGAACAGGCTGATAAGCTGTATAATGCAGGAAATTATGAGTTAGCAATCAAAAAATACAGGGAAGCACAGGCACTTAAATCAATTGAAAACTATCCAATGGCTAAAATTGAAGCAATAACTACCATTTTGGCCAATGCGGCTAAGCAAAAACAAATCGACGAAAAATATAATGAGCTTATCCTTACAGCTGTTCAGCAATTTAATCAGGATAAATTCAGTGAAGCTAAGTTATCATATGTAAATGCTTCGGAACTAAAACCATTGGAAGAACTACCTAAATTACAGATCTCGAAGATTGACAGTATAATGACAGAGCAGGCAAGGCAGGCTGAAATAAAAGCAGATTATGATGTACTGGTTGCACAGGGTGATTCTCTAAAAGAATTGAAGGATTACGATCTTGCAATTGTAAAATATGAGGAAGCAATTCGGTTGATCCCTGGTCTTGATATTGCTAAGAACAGAAAAAATACTGCTGAAACTATCCAGATAAATATAAGGAAAGAAGCAGAACGACAAAAAGCATATGATGAAGCAATTGCTAAAGGAGATAACCTGTTCGATGAAGGTAGTTTTGAACTTGCCAGGGTAGAATTTCAGAAAGCACAATCACTTAAAAGCGACCAGGAATACCCGCGTCAGCGTTTGAAAGACATTGTAAATGAGCTTGAAAGACTTGAAGCTGAGAAAGAAGAAAGATATGCACAATCTGTAGCAGAAGGTGATGCAAGTTTTGAACTTGGACAGTATGAAGATGCTCTGAAGAAATACCAGGTAGCTGTCAGTATTAAACCCGATGAAAGTCATCCGAAACAAAGAATAAATGAATGCAATGGATTTATCGCTGAGAAAATGAAACGTTTATCTGCTGAATATGATGCTGCAATAGCTGAGGCAAAGAAATTTCATGACGCTAAAATTTATGACAAAGCAATTGTTTCCTTCAGAAAAGCAATGAGTATAAAACCTGATGAGACATATCCTTCAGAAATGATAGATCAGATTACAAAGTTCATTGAAGAAAATTCAATTGTGGATGTAATAAACAAACAGGACTCAATATTAATGGGCGCAACCAATAAATTTGAATTTGAGCCGGTAAAAATTAGTGTTAGAAAAAGCAACTATATTTTTATAAAAGCAAAAAGTCTGGATGACAAACCTGTGAAACTGATATTTAGCTACGGTAGTAACACAAGTAAAAATGGAGGATTTGTCGTTCAGGTAATTGAAGGTAATACCTATAACGATTATATTGTCCGTGTTGGAAATCAGTATAAATGGTTCTCAGAAGATAACAACTGGCTAACCATACACCCTGAAAACGGTGATGTGGAAATTTCTATGCTTAGAATATCAAAAGGCTATTAACTGTTGATAATATGAATGAAGGAAGAGGAGTTGAAAGTCGGATCAAAGAACTATCTGATATGATATCGGTTGATGTTCAAAACACTGATCTGCTGTATGAAAGAGCTGGCTTATACACAAAAATACAGGTACTTGGTAAAGCTATCAATGATTATCTTACCATATTAGGCATAAATCCTGATGATAAACAGGCAAAAGTAAAACTTGAAATGCTTAAAACTATAACCAGGTTTTCAAATACCGATATTTATGCAAATCCAAATACTAATATGGACCCCTGGCTGGAATAGTTCCTGATTATATGAGCTAATCTTTTACTACACTTAGTTTTATCTGAACACTTTCCATGCCATCCTTTATATTCAGGATATAAATTCCTGATATTAACTCAGGTAATACCAGGTTTATCCTACCATCATCTACAGGTTTTTTTGTATCGTTGAACATTAACCTGCCGTTCAGGTCATAAACTGATATTATTACATTATCGCTAATGAAGTTGCCTTGCGGTTGTATCCAAAAACTACCATTACCCGGATTAGGATAAACTTTATAGGTGTAATGCTTTTTATCACTAACTCCCACAGATATTGATGTATCCCTTTCAGATTGTTTCAATATCCAACTATCAGGATCAGGAACAACATTCACAACTTCTTTATTCACATTAAAACTGTAAACTGCACTAACCTCATCATTGTAAACAACAAGAGTGGTATCTGTTCCATCACTAAAATCAATCCCTATTTGCATTGGCATTTCAAACACTAATCTCCAGTTCATTATCCCCTGCACCTGATTGATACCGACTCCCAGATAATTATTTACCTGGGCAAAATTGTAGCGATACATGGGAAACCTCTCATCGTATACCCATTGATCAAAAAAATAATCCAGGTCCATCCCGCTAACTGATTCACATATTTCCTGAAAATCTTCAGTTGTAGCCTGTTTGTACATAAATGCAGGGTCTGTTGAGTAGTCATATAATATATCAAAAAAGTTACTATCCCCTACTACACCACGAAGCATGTGTAGTACATAGGCTCCCTTATTGTAGATTATTGACTGAAATACATTAAACGGGTTTGAGACATCCTCAAGATAAAGTGTTCCTTCATGGTAATATTCAAAATACTCTACATAGCCATGATAAAAATCATATTTATATTCAGCATATAATGCCTCTGCATAGTTAGCAAAACCTTCATTTAACCAACCATGATGCCATGTCCTGCAAGTGATCATATCGGCAAACCACATATGAGCTAATTCATGAATTGAAACATAAAACCAGCTAATATCCATATTATTTGTGATAGTGTTTGTTTGATTTTCAATGGCACCATAGTATCCAAGCTGGGTCATTCCATATTTCTCATCCCTAAATGGATAAGGTCCGAATATATCAGAAAAGAAATTCATGGCATCAGGAAGCAATGCAACCCCACTTTCCGCGCTACTTAAATGAGAATCAAACACATAGTAATCAATAGGAAAACTATAGTCATCCTTTTCAAAGATTTGCTGAAAATGTTGATAGTTTGAAATAGCTACCATAACGTAATATGGAACTATAGGATAATTATGTTTCCAGCTAAATTTTCTTTCTTCTCCCAGATCTATAACTGTATCAAGCATACCATTTGATACTGCAATAACAGGTATTGAACTGACCACTGTATCTTTAATTGTTATGTCAATAAAAGTTGAGTCTGACTTATCTTCGGTTCCATCCTTGCAGGGCCACCAGGTATGTGCCAGATAAGGTGTTGAAAGTGTTGCAATTATTATTTCATTATCGTCATGTGTTTCATACCTTAATCCTTTATAACCTCCGGCAAGTACAGGAGCTCCCGAATAGTAAATATTGAAAACTATTTCGTCACCACTGTTGTACGTATCAATCAGGTTTACTGTCAGTATATTACCCTGCCTCAATATTCCTGTAACCTGTGCTGAAACACTATCAATTAAGAAGGTACTGTCCAGATCCAGTTTAAGGCTGGTCAATCCATCTATCAGTGACGTCATCTTATACCCAACGTTTCCGGCAATATATGCTGAATCCAGAGAAATATTAACATCAATATGATAAAAATTAATGTCTATTGTAGTATCATTGGAGATGTCAGGGTCCATACCTTCAGATAAACTCATTTCAACAGGATAGTCAAATCCATGAGGATCAATTCTTTGAGCACATAAAAATACTGTGTGCAACATGGCGGTTATTAAAACTAAATATTTCATTTGATTAAATGCTTTTTTCAGATTAAAATACAGTTCAAATTGTTAGGTTGTAACAACACATTAAACAATGATTTAAACTTGTTGCGATATTAAATTCTTATAAAAACAAACTACCTCTAATATAAATCACCCACATTTACAGTAATTTACTTGCACTTAACGAGTTAATATCATTCCAACTTTACACATTGGATCCTCTAATAAAAAAGTATAATCAACCCTTGCATCAATTTACAGTTACCTAAACATGTAATGATTGTAATAATCTTCAAAGCTAATAAAGCTAGCTAACTATTATGAAATAAGGAAGAAATTATTTTAAAACATCCAAATCTGCTGAATTAGTGGTTATATTGATATCCTAACGCTAATTATTATTATTAATATTGTTATGTACACCTGAATAGCTATGTATTATGAGATTTTATATTAAATTTATATCAAATTAAATAATTAAAAATGAAGATATTTTCTGTAGATAAGATTCGTAAAGCAGATGCATATACTATTAAAAATGAACCTGTCCTTAGCATTGATCTTATGGAACGCGCATCAAAAAAACTGTTCGATTGGATAAAGAAGAATGTTAGTTCCAACAGAAAAATACAAATCATCACTGGATTAGGTAACAATGGTGGCGACGGACTTGCTCTTGGCAGAATGCTTACAGGTATTGGATATGATATCCATGTGAGTATCATACGCTATTCAAAGAATACTACTGAAGATTTTGAGATTAATCTAAAGAGGATAAAAGAAACTTCAAATGTATCGGTAACTGATATTTTTAGTCCAAACGACATTCCTGAAATTTCAGATACAGATGTTATTATTGATGCAATTTTCGGTTCAGGATTAACCCGACCTGTAACAGGCATGATAGGTGAAATAATCAGAAGCATTAATCAATCAGGTGCTATTACCATTTCTGTTGATATACCCAGCGGATTATTTGCGGACTCTTCTTCTCTGAATAATAAAGGTGAAATTGTAAGAGCTGACTATACATTATCATTTCAATACCCAAAGCTCGCTTTTATGTTTCCTGAAAATGAGTTTTTTGTCGGAGACTGGCAGATCCTTGATATAGGATTAAGTCAGGATTATACAAACAATACCAAAACTAATTACAACCTGGTCTTAAATAATGATATAGTACCGTTACTAAAGAACAGGGTAAAGTTCTCACATAAGGGATCATTTGGTCATGCACTTCTAATTACAGGAAGTCTGGGAAAAATGGGAGCTGCAGTGCTTGCTTCCAGATCTTGTTTAAGGTCCGGGGTTGGTTTATTAACCACACATATACCAAAAACAGGGGTCCCCGTACTACATACTTCAGTACCAGAAGCCATGTTAAGTATTGACAGGTATGATAACTACTTCTCAGAAGTTCCCGATCTGAACAATTATTCTGCAATAGGAATAGGCCCCGGATTAGGTACTGAACATCAATCGAAGATGGCAATGAAAGTATTGATTCAAAACAGTATTTGTCCAATTGTATTTGATGCCGATGCTATTAATATTCTAGCAGAAAACCCAACATGGCTTGCATTTTTACCAACAGGAAGTATTATCACTCCTCACCCTGGAGAATTCAAACGATTGGTTGGAGGCTGGAGTGATGATTTTGAGAGATTGGCATTACAACAAAAACTATCCCAAAAACATGGAATTTATGTAGTCCTGAAAGGAGCAAATACATGTATATCCTTTCCTGACGGACAATGTTTTTTTAACTCTACAGGGAATCCAGGTATGGCAACTGCAGGAAGTGGTGATGTGCTTACAGGAATTATTACAGGATTACTGGCGTCAGGGTACTCCCCGGCAATTGCTGCAATTATTGGAACATATATTCATGGTCTGGCAGGAGACAGGGCAACTAATGATTTGGGAATGGAGTCGGTTATTGCCGGTGATATAATTGATAATATTGGTAATGCTTTTGTTGAGATTAATAAATCCTGATCTTAATACCTAACGCGGTTAAAATATTTATTAATCATTTAACTGAACATTTGTAAAAACAGAGGCTGTCTGAAAAACTTCCAAACAGCCTCCCAGTACGTTCCAGTGGTTTAAATTTCTTCTGTTTCAACAACTTTTGCCAGTAAATCAGCATAAGGTACCATCAGGTATTTTTTATTCTCAAAATCAAACTCGGTCCCGGAGAATTTCTTATAAAAAACTATATCACCAACAGAGATAGCAGGATTTTCAATATTTCCAATTGCAACTACCTTTGCGTACTGAGGTTTTTCTTTAGCCGTATCAGGAATAATAATACCTGAAGCTGTTTTCTGCTCTGATTTATTTTCCGAAATGTCAAGAAGAACATTTTCGTTCAATGGTTGTAATTCTTTCATCGTTATTTATTATTAGTTATTTTGTTATTTAATCTCATTTTTACTTCTTAATTATTGTTGTATTTACAATACCTCGCTGACTCAATATATTGGTTATCAACGAATATTCAACAATTCATTGATTTTCTTCTTATCAAATCCTACTACCATTTCTCCGGTTATTTCGGTTTGAGGTACTCCTTGCTGACCGCTTTTTCTTTTCATTTTTTCAGCAGCATCAGTATCTTTTGAAACATCAATTTCCGTATACTTTATACCATTATTTTTAAGATGTGATTTCAATGTAGTACACCAGCTGCATGTTGGTGTTGAATAAACAGTTACTCTTTTCTGAATTTCCTTTCCAGTCTCATTCTTCGCTGTAAACAATGCACTTTCAAACAGAGATTTATAGAAATTTATATCATTGCAACCTTTAATGGTGTTTTCAAATTTTGTTCCATTAAAAACCAATAATGAGGGTACGGTTGTTATATTATAGGTAACATGAATATCCCTGACTTCATTTACATCAACAGCAGATACATTCACTTCAATTCCATCTTCAACTAATTTGTTAAGGTTATTATAACTACAATCGCTGCTCTCTGATCCACTTTTAAATAACAGTACATAGTTACGTGTATCAGCAATCAATGTTGACTTTAATTCGTCCAGTGATTTAATATTTCTTAATGTCATAATAGTTTTTACCTGCCAATATCAAAGTATATGCCAACTGATAAACTAACTAACGTGTAAACTAACAACTGACAAAATTTCACTGACTAATAAATGAATGGTAATAAGCGGTTGGTTTTACTCTGATACTCTTTGTAACCCGGAAAATGATCAACCAGTTTTTTTTCTTCATACTGAATTTTTAATAATAATGCTGAGATCAGCACAACCAGTGCTCCAAGTCTGTAAATTGAATAGTAATCTATTATAAGCGGGATCACTGTTATTATTTGAGCAATATACATGGGATGGCGAATAATTCTATAAGGGCCTGTAACCACAAGTTCACTGTTTTTTCTGATCGTAGGGGCAATATTCATATTATTTATTTTCATAATATAAACAGCTCTGACTCCAAGAAAAATTCCCGCACACTCAACCAGTATTCCTGCTGTATTATCAGAAATAACTGAGGCAGATGCTGCAATATACAATAGTGCAGTCATTTGCATAAAAACCAAAAGATAAGGATATATGTTTTTTTTCAACATACCAAACAACATAAAATGTTGGCTCTGAATATTATTTCTGTTGCAAGTAGAGAGAAAGTACGATATCCAAAGCCAACATGCAAAAGTAATAATAATGCTTCTTGTTTTGTAACTTAATTAGTTATTCGGGGTATAAGAATTAAATCAGGAGAAAGTCAAAATTCATCCGGTTGTTAGTTGTTTTTTCCATAATTGGGAAAGCAAATCAATCCCTTTTGCACATAATAAACTCACTATCTGCAAGGTATGAATAATTGCATGAATCTTGATCAAAAAGAGATGATTGGATACTTTAAACTTACTGCTATGAAAAAGGTATTAAAACGTTATTACTATATTCTTGCAATATTGATGGTTATTGTGTTGATGGCAGGAACAAACGGATGTAAAACCAACACAACAACTACTCCGTCATCAAAGAATAACTTTGTTGATCTGGATATTAAAGAGGATTTTAAGTTTGTTACAACAAAAGAACTTCCCGTACATCTTGAAGTTATTTCAAACAATCCCAATGAAGCAACACATAAGTTCTCAATTTATAACGGAGATCCTGAAATGGGAGGAAAATTAATAATCTCAGGTATTACCGATCCATACAATTCATTTGAAACGGATATTAAAATCCCTGCATACGTTGAGAAGTTATATATTACAAGTAAAGACGTAAATAATCAGATTGAAACAGCAATTGTAGATGCTACCGGTAATGAAATATACTATAGTTTCGAATCAGGTTCAAACAGGTCATTTAATTTTAAATCGACTAATAATTTATATACCGATCCGGGTTGTGGTACATGTGATGAGATTATTTCATCCGGAACATATAATAAAGTTAATATTGATAATAACAAAGTTTACTGTATCGAATCAGGCAGTAATGTTACAATAACAAATAAAGTAGATTTCAAAGGAGGTAAACTTTATGTTTGTGGTAACCTGACTCTTTCAAAGATCCAGTCAAACAATTCAGGTGGTGATTTTGTGATAAGTTCGGGTGGTACGCTTAATTTATCAAGCGGAAATATTGATAAAGATCTTGATAACTGGATTAACTTTGGTACAGTATCAGTTTCCGGTAATACCACAATAAAAGATATGAATTTTGAAAATCAAAGTATCCTAAACATTAGTGGAGGAGTTAATATACAAACAGATAACTTTCACAATAGCGGGACTATGAATATTGCTGGTCATTTCAATAATAATGAAGAGGGAACAAACTCCGGTACAATGATAGTTTCAGGTCATTTCAACAATAATGGAAACTCTGAGTTTACAAACGAGTGTAAGCTGATTATAACCGGTAATTTTAATCAAAACAATGATTTTCACAACATGGACAATGCATATGTTCAGGTAGGACAAACAACCAGTCTGAATGGTAGTTCTGAGACAAATATGGGTGTTCAGAGTTTGATCACAACAGTAAACATAAATATAAATAAAGAACTTAACGGACCAACCGTTTCCTGTGCAAGAATTGATGTATCAAACACAACGAACATAAATGGAAGCGGAGTAATTACCGGACATATTGACATTTGCGATGCTGATGGTATTGAAAACAATAACGGCACCATTGGTTCCGATGTAACCTTCGACTGTTCATGTTTTATTCCAACTACAAGTTGTAACCCGGGAGCAGGAACAGCTCCAAATCCGGATACTGATGGCGATGGATGTCCTGATGATCAGGATGAATATCCAACAGATCCTGACAGATGCTCAAACGATTATTATCCAAATGAAACTGATTTTACGAGCCTAGCTTTTGAAGATCTCTGGACAAACTACGGTGATTATGACTTCAATGACCTCGTACTAAAAACAAATTACAAAATTGTAAAAGATGCTCAAAATGAAATAGTTGAGATATACGCAAAGTTTCATATTGCAGCTGTAGGGGCCAGTATGAACAATGGATTTGGTATTGAGTTTGACATTCCAACTTCTGCTGTTGAAAGTGTTACAGGTATACAGATTGACGGATCAGCAGTAAATATCAAAACCAATGGAATCGAGGATGGGCCATTGAACAAGGCTGTTATGATTGTATATGATGCGGTGAATGATTATCTTGGAACATCAATGGTAAATACAATTCCAGGTGGAAATTCCATGGAAACAGACACAATACAGGTTCATATGAAATTTACAGAACCTCAGGCATCAATTGGTACCCCACCTTATAATCCATTTATGTTTATATCTCAAAACAGAGGAAAAGAACTACATAAAATAGACCATGCTCCTACCGAGTTGGTTAATACCGGTTTCTTTGGTGAAGGTGAAGACGATTCAGATCCACTGACAGGACGCTATTATGTATCGGCTACAAATCTCCCTTGGGTTATCGAAATACCGGCATCATTTGAATGGCCAAAAGAAAATGCAGACATATTATCAGCTTATCTAAAGTTTCAGGAGTGGGCGGAATCCTCCGGACAACTGTATCCCGACTGGTACGAGGATGAACCGGGATACAGGGATGATGATAATATTTATTAATTGTATGATTACCATTTTTTGGTAACTACTTTGTTGAAAGAGGCTGTTGTAATGCAGCCTCTTTTTTTTTGTAAAAAATAGTAAAACAAATTGTTGGAATTTAACTTTCTAAGTACATTTGTAACCTTTAAAATCAAAAACAATTGTATGGGAAAAATAGGTATAGCCGGCAATCAGGGTAAAGGTGTTAAATCCGATTGTCAGGTACAGTTTGAGTTTCTTACCGAAGGAGGTATAAACATAGAACTGAATAGTAAAGTACAGGTTCTTTATGGCAAATCTATTGTAAAGCTTGCACATGATATACTGTCGCATTTTGAAATAGAAAATGCCCGTCTTTTAATTGAAGATACAGGAGCCATTGATTTCGTAATAGCTGCCCGAATTGAGGCTGCAATAAAAAAGGTTATAGATACAACAAAGGACTTCTTACTACCGGTAAATAAAGAGAACCTTGGATCAACGAACAAAGATGATTTTAGATTTTCTCGTTTATACTTGCCTGGAAATAGTCCTAAACTAATGCTTAATGCCGGTATTCATAAACCAAACGGATTAATTCTTGATCTTGAAGATGCGGTTGCCCCTGAGAAAAAATTTGAAGCAAGATTCCTTGTTAGAAATGCACTTAGAAGTTTGAACTTTTACGGTGCTGAAAGAATGGTACGAATAAACCAGATTCCCGGAGGTTTGGATGACCTTGAATTTTTAATACCACATAATGCAAACCTTATTCTTGTACCGAAATGTGAGTCAGCCGAAGATCTTCATAAAGTAAATAGTAAGATTGAGGAATTAAAAACAAAGCACGGTATCAATAATGATGTATGGTTAATGCCAATTATTGAAAGTGCCAAAGGTGTTATGAATGCATATGAAATTGCACAGGCAGCAGATAATGTGTCTTCAATGGCTATTGGACTTGAAGATTATACTGCTGATCTTGGTACTCTTCGTACCAAAGAAGGTACCGAATCCTTCTTTGCACGCAATATGGTTGTTACAGCCTCAAAAGCTGCAGGAATACAACCAATTGATTCCGTTTTTTCTGATGTATCCGATATGGAAGGACTTGCTGAAAATGTCAGAACATCGAAAGGATTAGGTTTTGAAGGTATGGGTTGTATACACCCACGTCAGATTAAAGTTATTCACGATAATTTTGCTCCCGGTGAAGTGGAAATAGAAAAAGCGAAAAAAATAGTTGTGGCTTTTAATGAGGCTAAAGAAAAAGGGCTGGGAGTTGTATCCCTGGGATCGAAAATGATCGATGCCCCTGTAGTGAAACGAGCGCAGAATACAATTACACTGGCAATCAATACAGGTAAATTGGATAAGAACTGGTTAGATAAATAATCATATTCGGCATTTAACAGCAATTGAGTAGATATGAAAAAATACGATAAATTAGTAGTAAACGCAGCGGGACGTGAAGTTCCAACAATTATAAATGGTGAAGAACATATACCTTTTCAGGGTGTAGGAAAATACAAACCAACAGGTCGCAGATATGGACCTAAGTTAGCAAGCTGTGCTGATTTCCCTGAAGACGGTAATAAACAGGTTGAATCACTTAAAGAAGCTTTGATAAAATCCGGATTAAAGGATGGAATGACAATCTCAACTCACCATCATTTTAGAAATGGTGATCTGATAGCTAATCAGATATTTGATATTGCTCATGAATTGGGAATTAAAGATCTGAGGTGGTATCCGTCTGCTTCATTTCCATGCCAGGAGAAATTAATTGAATACCTGGAAGACGGTACAATAAACCGTATCGAAGGCAGCATGAATGGTCCTTTGGGTAAATTTACCTCGGAAGGTAAAATGAAAGGACTCAGTGTACTAAGATCACATGGTGGAAGATACCAGGCTGTTCAGGATGGTGAAGTTAAAATAGATATTGCAGTTATTGCAGCACCTACTGCTGATTTCTTTGGAAACGCAAATGGTGTTAACGGTGATACCGCCTGCGGACTTCTCGGTTTCGCTTTAGCAGATTCACAATATGCTGAAAAAGTAATAGTAGTAACTGATAACCTTGTACCATTCCCATGTATTCCATGGCAAATACATGGGAATTATGTTGACTATGTTGTTAAAGTTGACAAAGTTGGTATTCCAGAGAAAATTATTTCGGGAACTACCCGCGTTACAAAGAGTCCCGACAGACTATTGATTGCTGAAATTACAGCTGAGTTTTGTGAAAAAGCAGGATTGATCTATGACGGTTTCTCATACCAGGCTGGTGCAGGTGGAACGGCATTGTCAATTGGTAACTATTTTGGGGATATATTACGAAAGAATAACTGGAAAGCCAGATTTATAAGAGCAGGAAGTAATAAATACCCGGTAGAATTATTGGAAGAAGGTTTGGTGGAGTACATCCTTGATGGACAAACATTTGACCTTGAGGGCGTACGATCAATGAGGGAAAACCCCAATCATGTTCACACCTCTCCTTTTACATCATATAATTATCACAGCAAAGGTAATTTTGCACAGTTAGTTGATATCGTTGTTCTTGGAGCAACTGAAGTTGATATTAATTTCAATGCAAATGTTGTGACACATTCCGATGGTTATTTATTACACGGAATCGGAGGCTGGCAAAACTGTCTTGCAGCGAAAACCACAATAATGCCAATTCCGCTTTTCAGAGACAGAATACCTGTTATCAGAGATGAGGTAACAACAATTTGCGCACCAGGCGAACTTATTGATGTTATTGTAACTGAAAGAGGTATTGCCATAAACCCACTTCGTCAGGATCTGATTGAAAAAACCAAAGATTCCGGATTGGTAATTAAAACAATTCAGGAACTTAAAGACGAAGCTGAAGCAATTTGTGGTGTACCGGAAAAGATTGAGTTAAGCGATGAAATAGTATCAGTTGTTAAATGGGTTGACGGAACTGTACTTGATTCTGTTAGAAAAGTTTTAACTTAACAACTTACCAGATATTGAAAATAAAAACTGGCAGAGGATGGACCATTAAAGATATTCATTCCTCTGCCATTTTTTTTATTATAATTTGCAGGTCAACAATTCTCAAAAATGTAACCTGCCGCAAATCTTACATCAACTAATAATTTAGTTGATAAGGATAAAAAAAACTACTCAAGTACAAATCTGATCGGAAGATTATACTTTACTCTGACAGGCTTACCTTTCTGGGTTCCGGGATTCCAGTTTGGCATCGATTCCACAACCCGTATGGCTTCTTTGTCGCAACCATGACCAATACCTCTTAAAACACTAACGTCAGAAACTTTTCCATCCTTTTCCACTACGAAAGATACAAATACCCTGCCATCAACCTTATTAGCAAAAGCTTCTTCCGGGTACTTAATATTATTGGAGAGATATTTCATCAATTCACCGGTACCTCCGGGAAACTTAGGCATTACCTCCACTACTGCGAATATATCTTCCTCTTTTTCATTGCTAAGAACAAAACTAATCGGAAGCTTAAAGCTTACATTTACAGTTTCATCACCATTTTTTCCGGGAATCCATGCCGGCATGTTAGTAACAATTCGCACTGCTTCTTCATCGCAACCGCTACCTATACCTTTCAGTACCTTAACATCCGATACATCGCCATTTTTATTAACAATAAATCCAATAATTACCTTACCCTGTACATTGTTTTCCATGGCCTTTGCAGGATAAACAATGTTTTCAGAAAGGTATGCTTTGAGTTCATCCATGCCCCCGGGAAATTGTGGCATTATTTCAGCAGCATCCAGTACTTTATTGTCAACAGACTTAACATTTTCATCCGCTGCCGGTTCACCTTCATTAACTGATTCGGGATCCGAACATGCGTATAATACAATACTCAATGCAAGCAATACCCAGCTGAGTTTCAGTGTAAACAAAAACGGATTTTTGGTTTTTCTAATCATATGTAACCTCCTTTTTAATAATGAATAACTAAAATTATGTGTTAGTACGTTTGTACCTATTATACTCGAATTATCAATTAACAACTTTTTGTATTCATCAACATCAGGATACCTTCCGATAACATCATTATCAGCAATAAATTCATGGTTTTCTTTTAGTGTCTTCTTAAATGAATAAACCATAGGATTAAACCATTGTAATATTATTAACAGTTCAGCTATGAATAAATCAACAGTGTGCTTTTGTTCAATATGTACTTTCTCATGCTCGACTATTGTATTTATTTCCTCTTCATTTTTAAACAACTCCTTATTTATAAATATGTACTTATAAAATGAGAAGGTTGGAGTACCTTGTTTTGTGTAAATAATCCTAGAACCATTATAATTAAACCATGAGGAACTATTAAACAGTTTCGACAACTGGAAAACTCTTATAGAAAAAATTATTAATGAAACGAAAACTCCGGCCAGATAAATTCCTAATAAAATATTTCTAACCTGTAAACCTGCACCAACAATACCAGTTACTTTCTCTGATTTATCAGCATAGATGGTAACCTCGCTCAAACTATAAGTAACAAGGTTATGGACAGGAGCCTCCATCAAAGGAAGAAAAGAATAATCAATAATAAGTTTATCAGCACTGAAATTCGATAATGGTAATAATGCTGATAGTACTATTGCTGACAGAAGATAATATCTGTTAAACTTAAAATATGCTTCTCTCTTAAATAAAAGTTCAAAAAACAGATAAAATACTGTTATACTGATAGCTGATTGTAATAGATATATGAAGAAATCGTTCATTATGGTTATTTCTCTGTTTTCTTCCTGATTTCATTATCCAACATCTCTCTTATTTCCTCAAGTTCAGTTAAACTAAGATCCTGCTCATTGGCAAAAAATGAGGTTAGAGCCTGATAAGAGTTACCGAAATAATTGCTGATAAAGCCTTTAAAAAAGTTCCTTCTGTAAAGTTTTTTTGAAATTATCGGGTAATACTCATGTGCTTTTCCATATGCCTTATAGCTTACAAATCCTTTCTTTTCAAGAATTCGAATAATTGTAGAGACGGTATTATATGCCGGTTTTGGATCAGGTAGCTCATCCAGGATATCCCTGACATATCCCTTCTCCAAATCCCAAAGCACCTGCATTATTTGTTCTTCTGCCCTTGTTAACTGTTTCATATCAAACACTTTTTTACATAACTAACTTTTTAGTTATATATTGCAAAGAAAGTCAAAAAATTAATATAAGCAACTGAAATCAACTAATTTTATAGTTAATCATTTCAAAATAGTTAAATGTTAACAACAACTATCAGAAAACTAAGTCAAAAACGCTGTTGAGATGATTTCAGCCATATCGATACATCCCTGATTTACTGACTTTTACAAGTTGTTAATTTTATTTAATTTAGACCCAATTAAAAATAGCATGTTTTTTTTCAAAAAAAGCCTATTTGCAATGTTTATATGTCTAGTTTTGCACTGTTAAAAAAATAACAATTAAATTATAAATAATACAGCTATGGATCTGAATAAAATAATGAATGATCTGGAAAAGAAACATCCCGGTGAGGTAGAATACCACCAGGCTGTTCGTGAAGTACTTGAATCAATTGAAGATGCAGTTAATGACAATCCTCAATTTGAATCTGCAGGCATTATTGAAAGACTGATTGAACCTGATCGTGTTCTTACATTCAAAGTACAATGGGTAGATGATAATGGTAAAGTTCATGTTAACCTGGGTTACCGTGTTCAGTTTAACAACTCTATCGGGCCATACAAAGGTGGATTAAGATTCCATCCAAGCGTAAACTTAAGTATCCTTAAATTTTTAGGATTCGAACAAATATTTAAAAATGCTCTTACAACACTACCAATGGGTGGTGGTAAAGGTGGTTCTGATTTCAATCCAAAAGGAAAATCAGATTCTGAGATTATGAGATTTTGCCAGGCTTTCATGCTTGAGTTATGGAGACTTATTGGTCCTGACACAGACGTACCTGCAGGTGATATTGGTGTAGGTGGAAAAGAAATTGGTTACATGTATGGTATGTACAAAAAACTTGCAAGAGAAAATACCGGCGTATTAACTGGTAAAGGTCTCGGCTGGGGAGGAAGTTTAATTCGTCCGGAAGCAACAGGTTTTGGTACTGTTTATTTTGCACAGGAAATGTTAGCAACAAAAGGTGATTCTTTTAAAGATAAAGAAGTTGCTGTTTCAGGTTTTGGTAATGTTGCATGGGGTGCTGCACTTAAAGTTGAAGAATTAGGTGGTAAAGTTGTTACTCTGTCCGGTCCTGACGGTTATATTCACGATCCTGAAGGTATTACAGGTGACAAAATTGAGTACATGCTTGAATTAAGAGCCTCCAACCAGGATATCGTTGCTCCTTATGCTGAGGAATTCCCTGAAGCTACATTCTACCCTGGCAAACGTCCATGGGAAGTTAAAGTTGATGTCGCCCTTCCATGTGCAACACAAAACGAACTTGATGAAGAAGATGCAGCCAAATTAATCGAAAATGGTTGTATGTGTGTAGCAGAAGGTGCAAATATGCCATCTACACCGGAAGCAGTTCACTTACTACAGAAGAATGGTGTATTATTCGGACCTGGTAAAGCTGTAAACGCAGGTGGTGTTGCTACCTCAGGTTTGGAAATGACACAAAATGCCATGAAACTTGCATGGACAAGAGAAGAAGTAGATGCAAAACTTCATCACATTATGAAGAGTATTCACGAAGCATGTGTTGCTCACGGAACAAATGATGACGGATCAATCGACTATGTAAAAGGTGCAAATATTGCAGGATTCCTAAAAGTTGCGAATTCAATGCTCGACCTTGGTGTAGCATAGTTAAAAGAATAAACTTATACCTTAAAACCTCATTCAGTAAAATGGATGAGGTTTTTTTATGATTGACTAAATTAATGACACTTATCTTGATTTAGTCTAAAGTAACATATTGTTAGTTAATTAACAAACTTTGGCTTGCGCAGCTTACATTTTTGATTATTTTTGTCGGCTTACTGAAAATAAATGTCTAACCAAAATCGATAGTTATGTTTAAAGGGCACCCTAAGGGTCTTATTCCGGCGTCTCTCGCAAATATGGGAGAAAGGTTTGGATTTTACACAATGATGGCAATATTAGTACTGTTCCTGCAGGCGAAATTTGGACTGACCGGAACAAATGCCGGGTATATTTACTCCGGATTTTATTTTTCCATTTATATATTAGCACTTGTTGGTGGTATTATTGCTGATAGAATAAAGAATTATAAAGGCACTATATTCACCGGACTCATTTTGATGGGAATAGGATATATGATTATGGCCTTCCCTACACCAACTCCTGTTTCAAATGTTCCTCTGTTTTTAACTCTATCAATAGTTGGATTATTCATAATTGCATTTGGTAACGGACTTTTTAAAGGTAATCTACAGGCGTTAGTAGGTCAGATGTATGATAATGAGAAATATGAAAGCCTGAGAGATTCAGGATTTTCATTGTTTTATGCTTTTATTAATGTTGGTGCTATTTTTGCTCCATTTACAGCTATTGGTATCAGAAACTGGTGGTTGAGTTCAAACGGTTATGAATATGATGCCAGCTTACCTGAACAATGTCATGCCTTTCTTGGAGGAAACATGTCAGTTGAAAATATTGCAAAATACCAGGAATATGCTGATGCTGCACTATTAGGTGGTAATGTAACTGATTTAACTAAATTCTCAAATGACTATCTTAATGTATTTAATACCGGATTTCATTATGCATTTGGTATAGCTATTGTTGCTATGGCTATTTCTACTTTAATTTACCTGGCAAACAAAAAGAACTTCCCGAACCCTAAAGGTGTTGCTGCCAAAACAGGCGGTACCGAAATTACCGAGGAAATAAAAATGGAAGCAAAGGAAGTAGCTCAGCGCATGTATGCTTTGCTGGCGGTATTTGGTGTTGTTATTTTCTTCTGGTTTTCATTCCATCAAAATGGATTGACATTAACATTCTTTGCAAGAGATTATACAGACCTCAGCCTGTTCGTATTTGAAATACTGGGCGTTAAATTTGAGGGTGCTGAAATATTCCAGTCGATGAATCCTTTTTTCGTTGTTTTCCTAACCCCAATTATTGTTGGATTATTTGGATGGCTAAGGGCCAGAAATATTGAACCATCTACTCCGAAAAAGATTGCTATTGGGATGGGAATTGCTGCATTAGCCTTTGTTCTTATGGTATTTGGATCATTAAATGTTCCTCTATTCTCAGATATCAGTTCTGCAGAAGGTGGTACACCACTCGCACAGGCACAAAGAGTTACTCCATTCCTATTACTGGGAACGTATTTTATTCTTACCGTAGCTGAGTTATTCATTAGTCCTATGGGTATATCCTTTGTGTCAAAAGTAGCTCCTCCGCAATATCAGGGTATGATGCAGGGCGGATGGCTGGGTGCAACCGCACTTGGTAATGGACTGTTATTCATTGGTGCTATATTATATGAATCAATTCCAATATGGATGACATGGAGTATATTTGTAATTGCATGTGCAATTTCCATGTTAACAATTATGTTTATGGTGAAATGGCTTGAAAGAGTAGCCAAATAGTATATCGATCTTTATATGAAAAGGGATGAAAAGTGGATTTTCATCCCTTTTTTTATATGCCAGCGATTAACAATATATTTGCCTTGTATGGAAAATGAACATTATAGTTGGGGACACACAAGAAGATACAATGCTTATGCACAATATTTCAAATCACTATTTGGTGGACGTGTGCAAAAAATAAGCGTTGATGCAGGATTTACCTGTCCGAATCGAGATGGCAGTATTGCACGTGGAGGTTGTACCTACTGTAATAACGATGCCTTCAATCCATCATACTGCAACCCTGAAAAACCTATTAGCAAACAAATTACCGAAGGAATTGAGTTTCATAAAGTAAGATACAGAAGAGCTGACAAATATCTGGTATATTTTCAACCATATTCGAATACTTATGCCACGTTACGTGAACTTAAAAAACTTTATGAAACAGCTCTTGATCAACCGGGAGTTATTGGACTGGTTATTGGCACCAGACCCGATTGTATTGATGACGAAAAGCTAAAATATATAAAACATCTTGCAGAAAACAACTATATCATTATTGAATATGGTATTGAAAGTATTTATAATTCTACTCTTGACAGAATTAACAGACATCACACCTATGAGAAATCTGTTGAAGCAATACACAAAACAGCAGAATATGGAATAAATACAGGTGCTCATTTTATTTTTGGTTTACCTGGTGAAACAAGAGAAATGATGATGAGCTACGCCAATGAAGTCTCAAAATTGCCTTTAACTACCATTAAATTTCATCAGCTTCAAATCGTGGAAGGCACCAAAATGGCAAAGGATTATCATTCAAATCCCGGTGATTATGACCTTTTCTCATTCGATGAATATATAAATTTCATTGTTAAGCTCACCGAAAGGTTAAACCCGGATTTTATAATTGAACGTTTTGCAGGAGAAGTTCCGCCTAAATATCTTTCAGGACCGGGATGGGGTTTGATCAGGAATGATCAGATTAACATTGCCATTGAAAATGAATTGAATAAAAGAAATACATGGCAGGGTAAATTTTTTAGAACATGAAAAGATTCGGAGTCTTAATAAAACGACAAACTAAACTCCGCATTACTAAATCATTCTTGATTTAACTTCGAAAAATAAGTCCCCATATTAATAGGAAGCTACCCAATCCGATTGGTCATTATTATTTGTTTTTCATAATAAGGGATTTTCCCTGTTTATGATAGTCAGAATCACCAAAGTCCAGATAGAAAATTATAGAGTAGTATATAGTTTGTAATAGTTAGGAGTTAGATACAGGGACTTATAAAAATCAAAGAACAAAAACTATTTGATAAAGATAATAAGGTGATAATTGATTGTCAATACCCTGATAGGGTAGATATTATCACTATGCATAATGGTAGTTTTTTGTTGCCAATAATAACACCACGCACTGCCAGTCAGGCTCTTACGCTCAGCATCCAAAAAAACATGATCAATTTTGACATCACGAAAAGTTTCTGAATTTTAACAGGAAAACTGACCAGCTATTGTATTCTGTTCTGAAATATGACTATTAAATAATCAAAAAAAGCACCTCCATCAGAAGGTGCTTAACATAAATAAAAAGAAATATAATATGTGAAGGTTTATTTATGGTTTATAAAATTTCACATTCTGCAGTACTTCACCGGCAGAAAAAATGTATATTCCCGAATTTAGATGACTGACGTCAACCGAAGATGCATTTGAAATAGTTCCTTTGGCTATTACTTCTCCCCTTATACTGATTATCTTGTAATCTCCGGTATAGCTGTTTATATTGAGAGTGCTCTCTGTAGCAAAAACTGATAGTGTTTCATCAGCTTTACCTGGTTCTAAACCAAGAATTTTAGGAGCCATTGGTTCACAGTCTTTTCTTTCAATTGAAGCCTTTCCCGGAACAACTTTGTAATTCAAGAAATCCACAGAGAAGCTGTCGATTGAATCAGTTTTAAGATAAGACCTCATATTTTTACACTCCACTACAAAAGATTCTATATCTATATCACACTCTGTTCTGCCATAATGATCATATTCTCTGTAGATAAATCTGCTTACTCCCTTGTAATCCTCAACAATATCATTAAAGAACAATTTACCTTCTCTTGAAAATAATCTTACCATTGATCGGTTAAATCCATCATCATCATAAACCCGGGCCACACTTTGACTTCCATCAGGCAATATATTAAATGATACGATAACATTATCCAGAGATAGTCCGATACTACTTTCAGCTCTTTGCTGGCTAAAGAATACCATATTTTCATCAAATACAGTTACTTTGGATGCTTTCTGGTACCTGTCGAACTGAGAAAGGTTTTGTGTATGATATCGTGTATAGTAGGCATATGACCATACAGGAGTATAATTATGGCTCAGCAATGTTACAAAAGGAAATGTATGCTTATCATGCTCATTCGATAGTTCAGTACCTTCAACCTCAGTCGACAATACATAACCATCAGGGTGATTATTAATATATACCTGTGCCTGAGGATGCAGAATATCATGGTTATACTCAAGTTCATATAAGTTCGCATCGGAAGGTACCAGGTTATTTGATATTTCCTGAACAAATACAGTGCTTCCTGCAGCATAACTTTGATAGGCAAGACCGGTAATCACAATACTCTCCTTATTATTGGATACAACAACATCTGTGATATAATTATAATCGAAATTGTACAGGGTTCCGGGAAAATGGTGCAATGCATACTCTTTGTAATTTGGAAGAGGAAGTCCGTCATGATCAACTTTCATTAATGACATATGGATTGTTCCATTAAATTTCAACCCTATTATAATGTAGTTTTCGGTTGACTCACCGGTTCTAATTATGTGTTTGAAATAATTGTAACCATTTGTTTGGTTACTCTGAAGGTCATGAAATCTGCGAACCCATACTACTGCTCCTGTTTGATCCATTTTAAGTATGTAACTCTCATTGATCGGACTGTGGGTTAATACCATAAGGTTATCATCATCAGTTCTTACTGCTGAGATAAAAGTAAGGGTATCTATAATAACAGTTGGGTATAACATATTCCCCTGATCATCAAAAATATTAAGGCTGAAAGCATCAAAATAAGTGAAATTGTTGAATGAATACACTTTGTTCTTAATATCGACCATCCTGTTTTTGTTCTCACTTGCTACTGTTGTCATGGAAGTATTTACAATATACTCCGCATTCCAGGGTTGTGCAACCGTTAATTTGCCGGCAAGCAGGCAAATAATTACTAAAAAAAGTGCTGTTTTTTTTGTCATAGCTTTTAAATTAAGTTTTGTTTTTCTAATGAACTGCATCAATACAATATTTGATTTGAAGCGGATCATCAACACATCAACCATATACTACATCGCTGATTTTCCAGCGATTACAAATATGAATCGTTGTATTATAAATCCAAATTCACTGTACAGGAAGATTAATTGCAATTAATGTTATAACAATCAAAATAGTAATTGATCAATGTAAAACTATGTATAAATAAGATGCGTTTTTTGAGAAATGAGTGAATGCCGGGATTGAGTTTCTAACTGTGTAGTTTGAGTATAGAATCGTGCATTTTGATTAACAAACTCCCAGCATATTTTCTTCAAGAAGTTGCAAAAACCTGTTCTTTTTGCGTATTGAAACATCAAGTTCAGTTCCATTCTCCATAATTACATACCCTCCCCTGCCCTTCACGTATGATTTTATATATTTCATATTTACAAGGATTGAAGAATGGATACGATAAAAGCCATAATTACTTAATATATGATTATAGTTATTCAGTGATTTTGACACAACTAATTCACTATCATCTGTAAGATAAAATGTTGTATAGTTATTACTTGACTCACAATAAAGTATTTCATTAATATTTATGATCCTCATTTCCTTGTAAGTAGATAGCATAATCCTCTTTTCCATATTCTTAACAGATATTATGTTTGTGTTAACCCTGTAAATTAATGAGTTAATGTGCCGTTTCATTGTTATTCAATCACCGGATATGTTATTTTGCTTCCTGGTTTTCATCAACTGTTTATTCCGATTTATACCTTAATAGTTTATTAAAATTTATAGTAACCACGAATATCAAAATTTAGGTAAGTATGTATAAATTTTGTTATAACCAACTCATCTACAAGCCTCCACAATTGTTAAAAAATCAGGATTCATTACAATATTGCAATCAATTGAGTAATAAAAAGTATTATTTTGTAGGTTTACAAAAAAAACATTATGAAAATAGCAGTTACAGCGGCAAATGGTGCACTTGGAAGCGAAATTATTTCTAACCTTATCAAAAAGATCAATATCGATGATATTGTTGCTCTTGCCCGTACACCTTCCAAAGTTCGGGTTAAGGGATTAAAGGTTATGGAAGGTGATTATAACATTAAATCACATTTCGTGGAAGCGTTTACCGGTATCAATACAGTAATTATAATATCCGGTATGGACCACCCGGACAATCGTATTGTTCAACATCAGAATATTATAAAAGCTGCAGTGGAAAACGGAGTCCGTAAATTAGTATATACAAGCATTATTGGTATTGATGGTACTACAAATTTTGATCCTATAGTTAAGAGCAACAGGAAAACAGAATCTGATATTATTAACAGTGGACTTGATTATGCTATCGGCCGGAATGGCTTATATATTGAACCGGATATAGAATACATTGATAATTATATCAGGGAAGGTAAAATAGTAAATTGTGCCGGAAATGGATTGTGCTCCTATACTACAAGAGGTGAACTTGCACACGCTTATACTCAAATGGCCCTGGATAGCACAAAAAACGGTAGTATTTATAATCTCACAGGTGAAGCTATTTCACAAACCAAGTTAACGGACCTGTTTAATCAATTCCTTGGAACTAATCTCATATTCGAGGATATTGAACCGGAAAAGTATCTTGAAATTCAGAAGAAAAGAAACGGTGAGTTTTTGGGATCGGTTATTGCCGGAATTTATACAAAAATTCGAAACGGAGAGTTTAATGTTAAATCTGATTATCAACAGGCTGCAGACAAAGAACACATTTCATGGGTCGACTATTTAAAAAAATACCCACCAATATAAATTATTAGCGGGTATAATAATAACCTCAACCCGATGTAGGATATTAAACACAGAAATCTGAGATCGAATATGACGATACCAGTTGTTACTGTGCAAAATCCTTACGGTGAGCAGAAGTTAACAGATACTATGAAAATTTAAATTTGTGTCATTCCGCCATCTACCGCAATTTCAAACGCGTTTATATATGAACTGTCATTTGTTGCCAAAAACAGTACAGCTGTAGCTATTTCCTCTGATTTCCCGGTTCTGCCCATGGGCACACTGGATACCACATTTGATGCGAATTCCTGTTGTTGATCATCCGTGAGATCCATTTTTGAAAATATTGGTGTTTCTATTGGACCAGGACTGATTGCATTTACCCTGATACCTTTTGGCTGTAATTCAGATGCAAACGATCTTGTAAGTGATCGTACCGCAGCCTTGGTTGCGGAGTAAACACTTAGTCCGGGCATACCCTTAACATTCGCAACTGAAGTATTCAATATTATTTTAGCATCATTGCTAAGATACGGAAGAGCACATTGAACAGTATTAATAACACCTTTTACATTGGTATTAAAGATTGAATCGATATGTTCATCATCAATCATCTCCAATGGTCTGACTTTACCACCACCTGCGTTTGCAAAAACTATGTCAATCTTACCAAACTCTTTGTATATCAGGGCAAAAAAGTCTTTTAACTCTTCCTTTACAGAAACATCTGCCTGTATAACACGTATACCTTCTTCAACAAGGTAAGATGACTCACTTAACCTCTGAGAATTTCTGGCATTAACAATAACCTTTGCTCCTTCTTTTATAAATAACTGTGCTGTAGCAAGTCCCATACCGCTATTGCCACCGGTAATAACAGCAACTTTGTTTTCTAATCTTTTCATTTAGTTAGTAATTTTAGTATATAATTAGTATTGTGATCAAATAAATTTCACTTCATAACCATTTAAGTTTTAGAAGCTTTCAATATTTCTACTTTTAAAACTTTTCATGCCGGATAAATTCACAAATCATTCCTTTACCATTGTCTGATTTTATAACTGTAAAGTAATATTATCTATTAATTTATGGTATATTATTCCGGATACCATTCTTATCTGCAGATACTATCCAGGATTAAGTTTTAGGAGCGAAATAACCGGCATTTTTCAATTCTATTCATGATAAAGCAATTTCAGATAATATAACGACCGGTCGTTATTTATCAATAAAAAAATTAGTTAAGAAATCTCTTAAAAATCATATTATAGAAATCCCAAAGTGGTTTTGTTGATTTATCAGCTTTCATTCTTAATGAAGCTCCCTGCCAGCTGTTAACTATAAAACGAGCAAGCATTTCAACATCGTTAAATCTCCTGATTTCATTAATATTTATTGCTTTTTCAAGACACTCGGTAAATATTGAAGTTGCACTATCAAATCCTTCACAGACTTTTTCCTGAAAATTTCGATTAACATCAGCCAGTTCCATTGTTATATTTCCCATCAAACATCCTTTACTGCAATTCAGAACTTTTTCCTGCATTTCAATTACATCACGAAAGAATTTTTTCAGATTTGAGAGTGGCGATCTATCATCATTTAATAGTGAGTTGTTAAGGAAGTTAAGGTTATTAACAATATAAAAATCAAGTACTGCAATACCAAACTCTTCCTTACTTTTAAAATGATTGTAAAACGATCCTTTCGGAATACCGGTTTTATCGGTAATTTCACTTACACCGGTAACTCCGTATCCCTTGTCATAAAACAGGTTATACCCCGATTTGATAATATCCAGTTTATGTATTTTTCTTTTCACACTACAAACATAATGACCGGTCGTCATATTTGCAAGCAATAGAATACTTTTAACAATGAGATAACATTTTTGCATATAAGGAATCAGATAACTCCTGAGCCCCTGATCCATGGTTAAAATTTTGTTTCCGGTCGGATAAAAATAAAACATTCATGATTCCGAGGAATCACCAACAGAGATGAAAGAGAATTAACTTGCGGTATCTATGTACCAATATAATTTTACTATGTACTCTGTTG
>JANQGJ010000101.1 GCA_028277395.1 Bacteroidales bacterium
AAAACATTCATGATTCCGAGGAATCACCAACAGAGATGAAAGAGAATTAACTTGCGGTATCTATGTACCAATATAATTTTACTATGTACTCTGTTGAAGAATTCCCAAGAATCATAGAGCGAGGCTGTGGACTTGATGTTCATCAAAGCACAGTCGTTGCCAGTATCAAAGGTAAGGATATAATTGAACAAACCTTAACATTCGGTACTTTTACAGAAGAACTTGAAGAACTGGTAGGCTTTCTACAAAACCAAGGGATTACCCATATTGCAATGGAAAGCACAGGAATCTACTGGAAGCCTGTTTATTACGTTTTAGAGGAGTACTTTGACATTCTCCTTGTCAATGCTCGTCATGTAAAGAATGTACCGGGTCAAAAGACAGATAAGAAAGATAGTGAGTGGTTAGTTAAACTATTACTAAGCGGGCTTCTGAAGGGAAGTTTTATACCTGGTCCAAATATCAGGGAACTTAGGACTCTCCATCGTCATCGCAGAAAACTTATTGGACAGCGTACAGCAGAAAAGAACCGATTGCAGAATGTATTAGAAGACGCTAATATCAAATTAGGTAATGTTGTAAGTGATGTTTTTGGAAAATCAGGCACTGCTATTATACAAGCAATTGCTTCAGGTGAAAAGAATCCCGACATACTATCTGGAATGGCAAAAGGTTCTCTCGTAAAGAAGAAAGAAGAACTCAAGAAAGCATTATATGGTAACATTAATGATCACCATGTATTTATGCTTCAGCTCATTCTATCTTCTATTGAACACATTAATCATCAGGTACTATTAATAGAGAATCGTGTTGATAAATATCTTTTACAAATGGAAGCAGATATGAAGTTGTTAATGACAATTCCTGGTGTCTCAAAACAGATAGCTACAGGCATACTCAGCGAGATAGGAAATAATATGGATGATTTTCCTTCTGAAAAGAATCTCGCTTCATGGGCAGGAGTTTGTCCAGGTAATAATGAAAGTGCAGGCAAGAAATACTCATCTAAAATAACACATGGAAACAAATATTTAAAAACAACATTAGTAGAAGCTGCTTGGGCAGCATCACGCTCAAAGGATTGCATTATTGCTCAAAAACATAGGGCTATTGCATCCAGAAGAGGAAGTAAGAAAGCAAATATTGCAATAGGACATAAGATACTGACAGCTGCTTATTTCATTCTAAGGGATAAAACTCCATATATAATGAGTAGTCAGAATGAAAAAATTGCAGAAAAAAGAAGACTTAAGAAGATTGAAAGGTTAGAAAAGCAATTACTAAAATTAAAAGTGTCTGATTGATTAAAAAGGTCGAGTTTTTTTTGGTGGATATACCCCGGAAATAAAACTGACAACAGACGCTAAGAACCAACAGTTGTTGCCTTAGAGCACGTAGAAAAAATTATGCTTTTTATAATATTGATCTTTGAGGAGATAAGACTTTCAGAAAAAAAGCGCTCTGACTAGGAGCGCTTTTTAGTAAATAGACAATTAATTAATTTAAAACAATTACTTCAGGAAGGGATCCTGATATAGTAACCAAATCCGGTGTGCCGACTTTTAAAACACATAGAATCCGGATATCTCTTCTAACAATATAAGCAAAAACGTAACGTCACTCATTGTTTTACAAAACAAAAATATCTCTAATACAATAAACTGCAAAATAATACTGTACTACAATTAGGGAACAACCCAATTACCAGCAAACAATATTAGTGCACAAATCCCATATACCCTTGTATTTCTGCACATTAAAATTACAGTGAATTTAAGAACGCTGACAAACTTAATGAGTCATTTGTAAGATCAAAACGCTTCCTCAGACGTGTACGGGCAACATTTAATGCCCGTATACTCTGTCCGGTTATTGCTGAAATGTCTTTTGAACTCATATCAAGATATAAAAATGAACATAACCTCTTTTCATTTGTTGTTAGCTCAGGATACATACGTGAGAGCTTACTAAAGAAATCATGATGAACACTTTCAAATCGAATTTCAAACTCTTTCCAAAGTTGATCGTTTTGTTTAAATGATAAACTTCTTATTATATCCTGAATTTCTTTTTGATTTTCTACTTTTAGTTTTTGTTTTAGTGTATTTAACTTCTGTACAATTTCCCTCTCAACTTCATTACGCTGGATCAGAGCCATAATCCTTGTCGTTAATTCACGATTACGTGTTTCCAGGCGTTCATTCAGCAGTTTATTCTCCAGATCCGTATTAGCTGTCCGGTGTCGTAACCTGGAATAAAACAGGAATACAATTATTATAACTGATATTAAAAGGAATATTATAATTGTAGACTGATAGTATAGTTGTTGCTGCTCAATTTCAGCTTCTTTTTCTTCGGCTTCCATATCACTAGCGACCTTTATTGCATCAATTTGTTTTTTGTGGTCGATATTAAAAATTGAACTGGATAACTCAGAATACTGGTTGAGGTGATAAAAAGCATTTTCATAATCACCTTTTTCCCGGTATATCCAACTAAGCTTGGAATGAATTTTAATCATTGTTTCAAGCAAACTACTTTCATCAGCCAGTTTCAATGTGTTCTCCAATATTTCCTGTGCCTTATTAATTGAATCCAGATCAATCAGTATATTTGAATAAGATATACTGGCCCAAATGGTTACCCTGTCAGACAATCCTTCTGATAATACCATTGCTTCATGAATAACACTAAGTGCATTAGCCAAATCTCCTGAATTTCTGTAAACATCAGCCAGATTAAACAAAATCTCTGATGTTAATATCTTCTCCTCAGTCTTATTACTAAATAATAAAGCATTATTTATGCATTCGATGGCTTCATTACGCAGATAAGTGATTGAATCCTCAGGTAATCCTTCTTCATAAGACCATCCGGAATACACTATTCCAATATTAGTTAAAGCTTTGGCTATAGCAATGTTATCTTCTCTGACCTTACTCAATTCCAGATTCTCACGGTAATATGAATAGGCCATATCATAATCATTAAAACTGAAATAAATATTTCCCTGCATGTTCATAACATCCTGAACATTGGTAGTATCATCCAGCTCCTTAAATAATTTCAAAGCAATATCCAGGTTTTCAAATGCCTTATGAAATACTGCCAGGTGATAGTAATTCTTACCCAGCAAACTATGTACCTCTGCAAGTGACTCTTTAATTCCGATTTTATTTGCAAGCTCAAGAGCCTGGTTACCTGTTTCAAGAGCTTCATTGAAATTCTCAGCCTTTATCTGCAATCTAAATAACCTTATAAGGCATTCCAGTTCAAGCACCTTATTTTCAAGTGTGGCAGCCATTTTAACTGCCTGTTTTCCATCTTCAATATGTTGATTTGTAACTTTCTCAGGTAATTTTACGTTTTTCAGCGACAATGAATCAATCACACCTAACTGATACCCATTATTTTCTTTACTCTGATAATTGGAATTCAGGTTACAGCTACCTGCCAGGAAACTTACAGCAACGATTATAGTATAAAATAATATTCTCATTATGACTTTATTACAAGCACAAGTTGTGCAAAACCATAGCAGTAAACTCTTATGACATTATCTAATTAAAAAAGGGTGTCTGTCGGGATTTCTTTTTATTAACTTTTTGTAATTAACTGTTAATACCTTTTTTATTAAAATGTTCAATAACCTCAGCTAAAGCTATTTTAAACCATTGGGTATATACATCTGGGTTATTTATTACATCTTCTTTAAGCCAGTTTAAATCAACATATTTCCAGCTTGCAACTTCTTCATGATTTATATTTGGCCGGATATCAGAAACACCAATAAAAACATGATCAAATTCATTTTCAATAAGTCCCTGCCCTACATCTGCTTTATATACAAATGAAAATGCCTCTTTAAAATCACAATCCATACCCATTTCCTCTACAATTCTCCTGTGCGCCGCATCTACAGTAGTTTCACCATTCCTTGGATGACTACATACGGTATTTGTCCAAAGTAATGGTGAATGATATTTATGCCCGGCCCTTTGTTGTAAAAGTAACTCACCTTTAGAGTTAAAAATAAACACTGAGAATGCCCTGTGCAACTTCGCTCTGATATGAGCTTCCATCTTCTCCATTAAACCAACCTGCTCATCGTTTTCATCTACAAGTACTACAAATTCTTCTGCCATTAGGGTAATTTTTTTGCAAAACTACTAAAAATCAATATAGATCAATCTCATTGCAAATCTTAAATTTTATTAAAAAAAATTAAAAAATACTTGACATATATATTATTTGTATTACTTTTGACCGACCGTTCAGTCATAAAACTGATTACATATGCCAAGAACAGAAAAACAGTTTAAAGAATTACGTGAGCACAAAAGGTTGCATATTATGAATACTGCAATTGAACTTTTTGCAAATAAAGGTTTTGCATCTACTTCAATAAATATGATAGCATCACATGCCAGCATTTCCAAAGGCCTTATTTATAACTATTTTGAAAGTAAAGAAGAGTTAATCAAAACAATTATTCATAATGGTTTTGATAAATTCCTGACTGAATTCGATGCTAATAAAGATGGAGTACTGACTAAGGATGAATTCATATATTTTATTGACCGGACATTTGAGATTCTTGAAAACAACCTTCACTTCTGGAAAATATATTTTATGGTACTGGCCCAACCAGAAGTAATGAAACTGGCTGAGGAAAAGTTAATGGAGCTTATTACTCCATTCCTGAAAACGTTATCAGAGTTTTTTGCTTCACAGGGATATATCAATCCCATGGCTCATGCAAGGTTATTTGGAGCAATGATGGATGGAGTTAGCCTAAATTATATGGTTGATCCTGAAAGTTTTAATATTGAAGAAATGAAACAAATAATAAAAGATAAGTTTTTATAACGATTAAAATATTTAAAAATGAAAATAATATTGATAAGTATATTAACAATTGCATTGGTTTGTTCAGGTAGTCCAGATATACAGGCGCAGGAATTAACTGCAAAAGAAATAGTTACAAAAGCCGATAAAAAAAATCGTGGGGAATCATCCAAAGGAAAAATGTCTATGACAATAGTAAGACCCAGTTGGGAAAGAACAATTGTAATGAAAAACTGGTCGAAAGGAAATGACAATTTTATGATTTACATTACATCACCGGCTAAGGAAAAAGGCCAGGTTTTCCTAAAAGTTGGAAAAGAAATGTGGAACTACGTACCTACTATTTCACGTATGATTAAAATACCTCCATCAATGATGATGCAATCATGGATGGGCTCAGACTTCACCAACGATGATCTTGTTAAGCAATCTTCAATTGTAGTTGATTATACACATAAAAGGCTGGATGATGAGGTTGTTAGAGACAAGAACTGTTATGTAATTGAATTAACCCCGCTTCCTGATGCTCCCGTTGTATGGGGCAAAATCAAATCCTGGATAACCATCGACGGATTTAACCTCTGGAGAAATGAATATTATGATGAAGATGGTTATCTTGTAAATATCGAAAATGGGTATAATATTAAGAAAATGGGAGATCGTACTATCCCTTCAAAATTTGAAATGATCCCTGCTGATGAAGAAGGTAAAAAAACTGTAATGGAAATCCTTGAAGTAGAATACAATATTGATATTAAGGACAGTTTTTTCAGCAAACAAAACATGAAAAAGATAAGGTAATTACGAATGTTAAATTACGTGATAATAGCCTGGCGCAATTTGTGGAGAAACCCACGAAGAACACTGATCACTTCAGCTTCAGTCTTCTTTGGAGTTTTTTTTGCCATAATGATGACCTCAATACAAAAAGGTTCATTTGAGAACATGATTGAGAATATGGCCAGATTCTATTCAGGGTATATTCAGATTCAGGAAAAAGAATTTATGAACACCCCGGGTGTAAATAACAGCTTTGAATTATCTCCCGAATATAAAACGGTAATTAATAATAATCAATCAGTAACATCTTCAACAAAAAGGGTTGAAACCTTTGCACTGGCATCAAATGGTGAAAATAGTTATCCCTCTTTTATAATTGGAATTGAACCTGATAAAGAAGATTTGAAGTCGGGATTAAGTGAACATTTAATTAAAGGGAGCTACATTAACACTAATTCAGTCAATTTGATGGTTGGTCATGTATTGGCTGAAAATTTGAATATTGATACAGGTGATTCATTAATTCTGCTCGGTCAGGGATATCATGGAGTTACTGCAGCAGGAATATATGAAGTTCAGGGTATTTTCGACTTTCCATTACCTGCCTTAAATAAACAGATTATTTACATGGATATTGCAAATGCACAGGAATTTGCATCTATTCAAAACAGGATAACTTCCAACATTATAATGGTTGAAAGCACCGATAATATTGAGGAAGTTATTAATGAACTGAAACAGGTAAATGATAAGGATACAAATGTTTATACCTGGCAGGAACTGATGCCTGAACTACTGAACCTGATTGAAGGTAAAGAATCAAGTAGTGCTATGGTAAAGACCCTTCTGTTTATGATAATCGGATTTGGTGTTTGGGCAACAATTATGATGATGATGCATGAACGAAAACGAGAACTGGGAGTTATGATAGCTATTGGATTCCAGAAAAGTAAACTTCTGCTATTGGTACTTATTGAGTCGGCTCTGATCGGTATAATTGGGGTTGTTTCAGGACTTATTATAAGTTTTCCTGTTTTTTATTACCTCTTCCATAATCCGATCGTTGTAACCGGAAAAATGGCTGAAACTTATGAGTCGATGGGATTTGAAGCAAAAATTGCGTTTAGTATAAATCCCGAAATATTTTACAATCCTGCTATTATCGTACTGGTGATATTTATGGCTGTGTCCTTATATCAGGTATTTTTTATTGCAGGGTTAAACGTTGTTAAGTCTTTAAAAAGTTAAATAATGAAAAATATTATTATAGCCTGGAGAAATCTTTGGCGGAAGCCCTGGAGAACAATTATAACCAGCGGTTCAATATTTTTTGGAGTGTTATTATCATCACTGATGACCTCAATGCAATATGGTTCGTATGAAGCTATGATAAGTAATGTCGTCCAGTTTTACTCAGGTTATATGCAGATATTTACTGAAGAATATCACGAGAATAAAACTATCAATAATACATTTGTATTAAGTGATTCGCTGGAGTCAATTATTAAAAATGAAAAAGGAATAACTCATTATACTCCCAGATTAGAGTACTTTTCGCTTGCTTCATCAGAAGAGATAACCAAAGGTAGTGTAATTATAGGTATTGATCCGGATGGTGAAAACAAAGTCACAGAACTTAAGAAATGGGTTAAAAAAGGTTCATTTCTGAATAATAACAGTACCGGTGTCATGGTTGCTGTTGATCTCGCCAATTATTTGAAAGTAGATATTGGTGATACGGTTGTGCTATATGGTCAGGGTTATCACGGAGTGATGGCTGCCGGAGTATATCCGGTATCAGGCATTCTTGAGTTCCCCTCTCCCGAGCTCAATAAACAATTTATATATATGACTTTAAAATCAGGTCAGGAATTGTTCTCTGCCCCCAACAGGTTAAGCTCTGTTGTGCTTATGGTAAAAGATAATTATCACATGCCACCAGTACTTGATAATCTTAAAGAAGAAATAAAATCACCTTTCATGGTAATGTCATGGGCAGAGTTACAGCCAGCTCTTGTTCAAATGATTGATGGAGATAAGGCCGGAGGATTGTTCATGAAATCCTTATTGTACATAATAATCACATTTGGGATACTGGGAACGATACTGATGATGGTTAGTGAACGAAAAAGAGAGCTTGGTGTAATGATCGCGATTGGTATGCAAAGAACAAGGCTTAGTATGATACTGTTTTTCGAAACTATATTTATTGGTCTGATTGGTGCTGTATCAGGTATAATGGTATCGATTCCTCTAACATATCATTTTTTCAGAAATCCTATTCCCCTGACGGGAGATGCAGCCAGGACAATGGTTGATATGGGTATTGAACCTTTTATGTATTTTTCAATGCAACCTGATGTTTTTTATACACAGGCAATTATTGTGTTTATTATAACAATGGTAATATCAATTTATCCTATAATTAAATCCTTCAGTTTAAAATTAACAACAGCACTAAGAGCATGATCAATAATGTAATAATCAAATTAATAAAGAATAATTGTAACAAATCATAAACAATATAAAGATGTTATTTTCAATATCATGGAGAAATATATGGAGAAATAAGGTAAGGAGTCTTGTCATCATATTCTCTGTTGCACTTGGAATTTTTGCCGGTGTAATTGCCAGTGCTTTTTTCAGAGGCATGGCTGACCAAAGAATCCAGAAAGTGATTAATACGGGACTATCATACATTCAGGTACACAATCCGGGATATCAGCAAACTTCAGATTTTGCTAATTATATTCCTGATGCTGCAAAACTAACTGATGAAATTAGAGAAATCTCCAATGTAACAGGGGTTAGCAGACGATTATTAATTCAATCGATGGCTGCTTCGGCAGAAACTGCTTCAGGTGTACTAATTTCAGGTGTAATTCCTGATGAAGAGAAAAAAGTTACAACAATCCACTCTAGGATCATTGATGGCGAATACTTTGAAGGTATCTCAAGAAATCCTGTCGTAATTGGTAAAAAACTTGCTGAGAAATTAAATGTAAAAGTCAGATCCAAAATTGTTATAACAATACAGGATATGGATAATGATATTACCTCAGGAGCGTTCCGGGTTGCCGGTATTTATTCTACTGATAACAACATGTTCGACGAATCAAATATTTATGTCAGGTTTTCAGACATCCAAAAACTAACAGGATTTCCACAAAATGCAGCGCATGAAATAGCTATAAACATAAATGATAATGATAATCTCCAATTCATTCTTTCAAATGTAAAATCAATAACAGAAAATAAACTTGATGTACAGACCTGGAAAGAGCTGAGTCCGGAGATGAATTATTTAACGGAGGCTATGGATATGTATATGTATATTTTCATAATAATAATCCTGCTGGCTCTGTTATTTGGCATTATCAACACAATGCTTATGGTTGTAATGGAACGAACCAAAGAACTGGGAATGTTAATGGCAATTGGAATGAATAAAATCAGGATTTTCTCAATGATCGTACTCGAATCGGTACTACTATCGCTTACAGGTGGGATTGTTGGTATCATAATCGGTGCGTTTGCAGCTAAAATCGGTGAAACACACCCAATAGACCTAAGCATGTGGGCCCAGGGATATCAGCAACTTGGATACGATGCTTTTGTATATACAAGCCTTGATACAGTTATGCTGATCAATATTACAATACTGGTAATCTTAACCGGGGTAATTGCAGCAATTTATCCGGCGTATAAGGCATTAAAAAATGATCCTGCAGATGCCTTAAGGATTGAATAAAAATAACTAATTCCGAAAACTATAAAAAAATAATAAAATGAATGTTATCGAAATAAAATCATTAACAAAAATCTACAACAGTAGTGAAGTTCAGGTTAAAGCAGTTAATGGAATAGATATAAACGTAAAAGAAGGAGAGTTTACAGCTGTTGTAGGTCCGTCAGGCTCAGGTAAAACTACATTTTTAAATATGCTTGGAGGACTCGACAAACCTACATCCGGAGAGGTAAAAATTGGAGGTGTTGATATTTGGAGTTTAACATCACGCCAGCTAATTGATTTCAGAATGAACAATATTGGGTTCGTTTTCCAGTCATATAACCTGATCCCGGTTTTAACTGCTGGTGAGAATGTTGAATTTATAATGCAGTTACAGGGTAAACCAAAGAAAGAAAGAGCACAACGGACCAAAGAACTACTTGAGGCGGTTGGTATTGGTGACAGGATAAATAGTCGCCCTTCCAAGCTTTCAGGTGGACAGCAACAAAGAGTAGCGGTAGCAAGAGCTCTGGCTTCAAAACCAGAGTTTATACTTGCAGATGAGCCAACGGCAAATCTTGATTCAAAGGCTACCACAAGCTTGCTTGAACTGATGTCAAATATGAATAAAAAGTACAATACCACATTTATATTTGCAACTCACGATCAAAGGGTTATGGATAAAGCCAGGAGGATTATCACTATTGAAGACGGAAAGATATTAAAAGATGAGTATTTCAACAGGGACTGAACGTCAAATATTCCTGATATATGGGTTTTGCATTAAGGTTTTTCCATAATTGCAGGGGTTTCAAAATATGGTTGTTAACTTTCATGTCGATTAATATTATTTATCACTGGAAAAAATGAAAAAAATTTTAAAAATATTGGCTTTTATCATAATTCTGCTGGTTATTCCTTTTAGTATTTCAGCACAAAAAACGTTAAGAGCCACCGGATTCTTTGAGTACCTTAACAACACCTGGATTCCGGGTGACACATATAGTAAGTTTGGTTTTACTGATTGGCAAAATCAGTCAACAATTTACAATCGCATTAACTTATGGTATAATCCAACAGATAACATTGAGTTCCATGCCGGAATAAGAAACAACTTTACATTTGGTCCCCTTGTTGCAGAATATAATGATTTTATCGATTATAGTGAACTGGTTACGTACGATGACGGATATCTTGACCTGACATGGAAGATATCATCTGATAACTCCTACGTACTATATACAAACCTTGACAGGTTAAACATAAAATGGACAAAAGAAAAATTTGAGGTTACGCTTGGCCGCCAGAGAATAAATTGGGGAACAAACATGGTCTGGAATCCAAACGATATATTTAACGCATTCAACTACTTTGACTTCAATTACATAGAAAGACCAGGAAGTGATGCATTACTTGTTGAGTATTATACAGGTGATTTTTCATCCATTCAGCTTGCAGGAAAGCTAAGCTATCGTAATGAACTTATGGACTCCGTTACCCTCGAAAAGAAGTTAGGTGTTACTGCTGCTGCTCTATATAAATTCAATAGGTGGGGATATGATTTTCAGTTTTTCGGTGGATATATGCAAACCGACATAACTGCAGGATTAGGATGGTCAGGTAATATCGGAGGTGCAGGATTTACAGGTGAAGCAAGCTGGTTCAGAGATTCTGATCACTTTTCTGATACAACTGGTATTGTTATAGCTTCCATAAGCGGTAGTTACGTTTTCAAAAACCAGATAATGGTTAATATGTCTGTGATATATAACAGCAATGGTTCAACAGGTTATGCATATAAGGATTACAGTGGTATCACAGGATCATTAACAACAATGTTTTCAAGCAGTTTAAATGTGAAGAATCTAACACCTTCAAGATTTGATATTTTCGGACAGGTATCTTATCCTGCAACTCCTCTAATCAATGTTAGCCTGTCAGGGATATTCAATCCCTACGACCTCTCATGTTATGTCGGACCTTCGGCAACATTCAGTTTAACTGACAATATCAGCCTGATGCTTGTCGGACAGTTGTTTTATGGGGACGAGCTAACTGAATTTGGTGATTACGGACAAATGTACTTTCTTGACTTAAAGTGGAATTTCTAGTATTCCGGATATTTGTATTTTTGTCGCTAAAAACAAACTACTAATATGGGAAAAGGTTACCGGATTACACGTTTTTTACTATTGACAATTCTTGGTCTTTCTACATTATTTCTTTCACTTACTATTGAAGAGTTTGGTATTTATTTTGGAGTGTTATTACTTGTAGGGGCATTAATTTCATCTGTTTACTTATTTATCAACTTTAGTAATAAAATCGATGAAAAAATTGTCATTGAGTTGATAATCGACGGATTCTTAGGTTTAATAATGTTTACTTATCCTGATCCGGGTGAAAGATTTATAATGCTGGATTTCTCGTTTTGGATAGCAGTCATGGGGGCATTATACCTGGTAACCGGATTATTCGATAACAGTAAAAACAATATGTTGTGGCTTTATGTTATTAGCGGTATTATGATGATAGTACTTGGATTTATAATACTTAATTACAATACAGAATATATTGGATCAGTAAGTTATCTTATTGGAATCGTACTAACATATTATTCGGTATTAAGCATTTATTTATTGTTAAAAACTACCAACTCCCAAAAATCAGTAATGCATTAGAGATCATTTATTAACTGTAAATAACTCGTGACTGGAAGCCTGACAGGTGAATTCAAATATATAGCTGATTTACTGAAAGTTCGTAATTTAAAAATAAAGTAATAAAATATTGTTTGTTTAAAATAAAGTTAGTATTTTTGCAGCCCGAAATTTTGAGTAAAAGAGAGAACGTATGTATTTAAGTATAGAAGAGAAAAAAGAAATTTTTGAGAAATATGGCAAAAGCAGTGCTGATACAGGCTCTGCTGAAGGTCAAATAGCTTTGTTTACCTATCGCATTAAACATCTGACAGGTCACCTTAAAAATAACAAAAAAGATATTTTCACACAAAGGTCACTGATCAGACTAGTTGGTAAAAGAAGAAGATTATTAGACTATTTAAAAGAAAAAGATATCGAAAGATATCGTGCTATTATCAAGCAACTTGGTCTAAGAAAATAAAAAGCTAAAATAGCTGATGCATGAAAAGGCAATTTACCGATTGCCTTTTTTTGTGTTTTATTAATCACACATACTAACAATAAAACTGTAATATGTCTATCAACCCTATATCAAAGACTTTTCAGCTGGCAGATGGAAGAGAAGTTACAATTGAAACCGGTAAACTTGCAAAACAGGCAGATGGCTCTGTTGTTGTAAAAATGGGAAAAACAATGCTGTTGGCAACTGTTGTAGCTGCTGATGATGCAAAAGAAGATACCGATTTCCTGCCATTAAGTGTTGACTATAAAGAAAAATATGCTGCAGCCGGAAAGTTCCCTGGTGGATTTTTCAAACGTGAAGCACGACCATCAGAGTATGAAATACTTATTGCACGTCTTATTGACAGAGCATTAAGGCCATTATTTCCTGAAGATTTTCACGCAGAAACACAAATGCTTGTTCAACTCATTTCAGTTGAAGAGGATGTAGCACCTGATGCATTGGCAGCACTTGCAGCTTCTGCATCTCTGGTAGTGAGTGATATTCCTTTCAACGGACCTATTTCAGAAGTAAGAGTTGCCCGGGTAAATGGCAAGTATATAATCAACCCTCAAATCTCAGTAATGGAAGAGGCAGACATTGAATTAATAGTAGCTGCTTCAATGGACAACATTATGATGGTCGAAGGTGAGATGAAGGAAGTTTCGGAAGCTGAAATGCTTGAAGCTATCAAAGTTGCTCATGAAGCTATAAAGATACAATGTCAGGCTCAGATTGATCTTGCTGCAATGGTTGAAAAAGCCGCTGCCAAGAGAGAGTATTGTCACGAAGTGAATGACGAAGAATTAAGAGAAAAAGTAAAAGAAGCAACCTACCAAAAATGTTATGATATAGCAAAAACAGGAAATGCTGATAAACATGCCAGATCTGATGCGTTTAAAGCTGTCAGAGATGAGTTTTTGGAATCAATTGAAGATGAAGAAGAGAGAGAATCTGTAACAAGCCTGGTTAAACGATATTTCCATGATGTTGAAAAAGAAGCTGTTCGTAATGCGATGCTTACCGAGAACATTCGCCTTGATGGCCGTAACATGGATGAAATTCGTCCAATCTGGACAGAAATTGATTATTTACCTTCGGCACACGGATCTGCAATTTTTACCAGGGGAGAAACACAATCACTCGTTACAGTTACATTAGGAAGTAAGCTTAATGAACAAAAAATTGACGGGGCAGTTATATCAGGAAACAGAAACTTTATGCTCCATTACAACTTCCCTCCTTTTTCAACAGGTGAAGTAAAAAGGATGACAGGAGTAAGCAGAAGAGAAGTAGGACATGGTAATCTTGCTGAAAGAGCATTAAAATATGTTGTACCTAACGGAGAAGATAATCCGTATACAATAAGAGTTGTTTCTGACATTCTTGAGTCAAACGGATCATCTTCAATGGCTTCGGTATGTGGTGGAACTCTTGCTTTAATGGACGCGGGTATTAAAATATCCAAACCTGTAGCAGGGATAGCCATGGGATTAATCTCAGATTATAGTTCCGACAGATATGTAGTACTTTCTGATATACTTGGTGATGAAGATCACCTTGGAGATATGGACTTCAAAGTAACTGGAACAAAAGACGGAATTACAGCCTGTCAAATGGACATTAAAGTAGATGGATTATCATATACAATTCTTGAAGAAGCTCTTGAACAGGCTCGTCAGGGAAGAATCCATATACTTGGTGAGATGGCCAAAACTATTAAAGAACCAAGAGAAGACTATAAAGATAACGCACCAAGAATTGAGAAACTCATTATTGATAAAGAGTTTATAGGTGCTGTTATTGGTCCCGGTGGCAAAGTTATTCAGGAAATTCAGGCAGAAACCGGTGCTACAATAGTTATTGAAGAAGTTGATAATACAGGAGTAATTGATATTATGGCTGAGAACAAAGCCTCAATTGATGCAGCTAAAGACTGGATTGGAGGAATTACAGCCGTTCCTGAACTTAACAAGGTTTATCTTGGAAAAGTAAAAAGCATAGTAGCATTTGGAGCATTTGTTGAGATACTTCCGGGTAAAGACGGATTGTTGCATATCTCTGAAATAGATCATAAACGTATTGAAAACGTTGAAGATGTGCTGAAACAAGGCGACAAAGTAAAAGTAAAACTTATAGGTATAGATCCTCGTTCAGGAAAATTAAAATTATCGCGTAAAGTTTTAATAGACAAACCTAACAAAGGATAATTTTCCTGGTAACTTTTAAAACAGATAAACGTATAAGTTTTTTAGATTCAGATTAAAGTTAGAATAATATGAGGCAACTTAAGATAACCAAACAGGTAACAAATCGCGAAACCGCATCACTCGATAAATATTTACAGGAGATTGGTAAAGTTGATTTGATTACGGCTGAACAGGAAGTTGAACTTGCACGTAGAATAAAACAGGGGGATCGTATTGCGCTGGAGAAACTAACAAAGGCTAACTTAAGGTTTGTTGTATCAGTATCCAAACAGTATCAAAATCAAGGGCTTAGCTTGCCGGATTTAATAAACGAAGGCAACCTTGGTCTAATAAAAGCTGCACAAAGATTTGATGAAACAAGAGGATTTAAATTTATTTCTTATGCAGTATGGTGGATTCGCCAATCAATTCTTCAGGCTCTTGCGGAGCAATCAAGAATTGTTAGATTACCACTAAATAAAATCGGATCAATAAACAAAATTAATAAGGCTGCAGCAAGGCTGGAACAGTCATTTGAAAGGGAACCAAATCAAAAAGAGATTGCAGGTGAACTTGAAATGACTGAAAATGAAGTTAAGGAATCACAACGTAATGCAGGTCGTCATGTATCAATGGATGCACCATTGATTCAGGATGAAGATAATACCATGTACGATGTTCTGAGAAGTGATGAAGGATCCACACCGGAAACCGGATTATTATATGAATCACTCAGAAAAGAAATTGACCGTGCAGTTCAAACTCTAACACAACGTGAAGCTGATGTGGTAAAGCTTTATTTCGGGCTTGGTGAAGGTCACCCAATGACTCTTGAAGAAATTGGGGAAAGATTTGATCTTACCCGGGAACGTGTGCGACAGATTAAAGAAAAAGCCATCCGCAGGCTCAAACACACATCCAGAAGTAAGATATTAAAATCTTATCTGGGATAAAAAAGCAAAGCGCCGGCAACTGAGCTGGCGCTTTTTTTATTTTTGCAAAAAAACATATCATGAATCATCTTATTGCACCCTCACTGTTATCAGCAAATTTTACCAACCTTGAAGCAGATATTGAGATGGTAAATAAAAGTGAAGCAGACTGGTTTCACCTCGATGTTATGGATGGTTTATTTGTCCCGAATATTAGCTTCGGTATGCCGGTTATCAGGTCAATAAAAAAGCTATCAGAAAAACCACTTGATGTACACCTAATGATTGTACAACCTGAGAGATTTATTAAAGACTTTAGAGACGCAGGGGCTGACATTCTTACAATACATTATGAAGCCAGCACTCATTTACACAGAAGTATTGCTGAAATAAAAAATAATGGAATGAAAGCCGGTGTTGTTCTAAATCCACATACTCCGGTAAATGTACTAGTTGACATTATCAGTGATCTCGACCTGGTTTTGCTAATGTCAGTAAACCCTGGTTTTGGTGGACAAAAATTCATTGAAAACACATACAACAAGATCTCTAAACTCAGAAACCTGATTGAGAGATCTGATAGCAGTACATTAATTGAGGTTGATGGTGGTGTAACTCTTGAAAATGCACCAAAGCTTGTTAAGGTTGGTGCAAACATACTTGTAGCAGGCAATACTGTCTTTGGTTCAGTTAATCCTTCAGAAACCATTAAAAACCTGAAAAAAGTATAATCAATGTATCCTTACCTTCGTTTGTTAAGGCTCTTTGCCACAAAAAACAAAAGAAAGAAATTAAACATTGGCGATGAAAGTATCCTTCCAATGAGGGTATGTCTGTCAGATATTGACCCATTTATTGAATTGAATAACGGGAGACATTTAACGATGATGGATTTTGGCAGATTCGATCTTGCTATGAGAAGCGGATTACTAAAGGTTGTAAAAAAACAAGGATGGGGTCTTGCAGTTGCAGGAGCAAGCGTAAGATATCGCCACAGGCTAAAATTTTTGCAACGCTATACTTTGACAACGCAACTTGTAGGTTATGATGAAAAATGGTTTTATTTCCACCAGAAAACCATACGAAATGATAAAATTCATTCAGCAGCATTAGTACGAACTGCTGTAACATCAAAACAGGGAGTTGTTAAAACCCGTAGTGTTCTGGAAGCAATGGGACATGACGAAATGGAATATACAGTTCCGGATTGGGTACTGGCCTGGGCAGATGCTGATGAAATGATGCCATGGAAATAAGTACAATACATCACATCTGACAAATATTGAATCGAATAACCATCTGCATTTTTGAACCCTGACTGATCATTGATACCCCAGGTATAATTATATACAAGTCGATATCAGGAAAATTCAATGCTGATGATTTTCATTTGTTTTTGCATTTTAATAACGTATAAAATATATTGTGATTTTAACTATTCATCTGACTAAACATCTATAAAGTAGTATACTTTTTTAACTTTGCTCAACATTCTTTTATGTTCCTTATAAAACTAAGGATTAAAGAGTGCCATAGTACATTCGAATTTAAATTTAACATCACTGTTTGTGATAATCTAACAAAAGTAAAATGAACACAGAAATACTGAATCTAAAACCAGCTATCATCTGGCAATATTTTAAAGAGATTCTGGAAATCCCCAGACCATCGAAAAAAGAGGAAAAAATAATTAAATATCTTCTGGATTTCGGTAATGATCACAATCTTGAAACCATGCAGGATGAAACAGGAAATATTTTGATCAGAAAGCCTGCGACTGCCGGAATGGAGAACAGGAAGTCTGTAGTACTCCAAAGCCATATTGATATGGTTTGTGAAAAGAATAGTGATAAAGTACATGATTTTGAGAATGACCCTATCGAATCGATAATTGATGGAGACTGGGTTACAGCAAACGGTACTACTCTTGGTGCTGATGATGGTATCGGAATAGCTGCTCAGCTTGCAATTCTTGCGTCAGATGATATCGTACACGGACCAATCGAATGTTTGTTTACAGTTGATGAAGAAACAGGTCTTACCGGTGCTTTTGGGCTAAAACCCGGATTTCTCAAAAGTGAAATACTATTAAACCTGGATTCAGAAGATGAAGGACAGCTTTTTATTGGATGTGCCGGAGGACAAGATACACAGGCATGGTTACCATTCGACTATGAAGAAGCTCCTGAAGGTCACACAGCCTTTAAAATAATGGTTTCAGGTTTAAAAGGAGGCCATTCCGGTGATGAGATTGATAAGGGACACGCTAATGCAAATAAGATACTCAACAGGTTTTTATGGTGTAAAAAAGACGAGTTTGAAATTAAATTAAACAAATTTGACGGAGGAAACCTAAGAAATGCTATTGCACGTGAAGCTTTTGCCATAGTACTTGTACCAGAAAATGGTGTGAATGAAATGAAGGAAGCAGTGGCTGAATTCAGGAAAATGAGCAGGGCGGAGTTTAATATTACCGAGCCTGAAATGGAGATTACAATTGAAGATGTTGATATACCTGAAAAAGTGATTGATGACGAATCTTTCGATGAATTGGTTAACGCAGTTTATGCATGCCCACATGGAGTAATAGCTATGTCGCAAAGCATTGACAATTTCGTTGAAACATCAACAAACCTTGCATCAGTTAAATTCCTTGAAGATGAAATACTGATTACAACAAGCCAGAGAAGTTCTGTTGAATCTGAAAAGCAGGATATTACAAACATGGTAGTAAGTGTATTTAAGCTTGCCGGGGCAAGAACAAAAACCTCAGACGGATATCCTGGATGGACTCCAGATCCGGACTCCGATATAGTCAGAATCACTGTTGAATCCTATAAGAAACTATTTAACACAGATCCTGAAGTTCTTGCAATTCATGCCGGTCTTGAGTGTGGACTTATTGGTGATAAATATCCTGAAATGGATATGATATCCTTTGGACCAACCATAAAGAGGGCCCATTCTCCCGAAGAGAAGATCGAGATCGAAACTGTAATTAAATTTTGGGACCTTACCTTAGACGTATTGAAGAATATTCCCACGAAATAAGTATTCATTTATTTGAGATAATGCATGATCGTTAAATTTTGAGAAGTAAAAAATTTGAGCGATCATGTGTTTCTTTGAAATCACGAGTAGTTTGATCGTAGTACTACAATTAAATGCCAATCGTTTAAACCTGTTCTCTTAAATCGGCATTGTTATTAATTTTTTTGTATTCTTAGAGAATTGGTTAATTTTGACAATAATTTTTTACTTATGGATGAACCTAATTTTGATGCAATAAGGCCTTACAATTTTCAGGAGATTCAGGAAGCTATACCAAGGATTATATCCGACCCTTCTTTTCATGCAATGACAGATTATTTATTTACTAAGGAAAAGAAGAAAGAAGTCCTGCAAAATCTCAACAAAGCCAGAACAATAAATGAATTTCAGATTGCATTAACATTACCCGCTGTACAATCTATCTTTGATAAAACAACTGATGGGATTGAACATTCGGGATTTGAAAATATAGATAAAACCAAATCCTACGTTTATCTTGCAAATCACAGAGACATAGTACTTGATTCTTCAATCCTTGGAGCAGTGTTATTACAACTTGGATTTAACACCCCTAAAACAACATGGGGTAGTAATTTAATGGTGTCTCCGCTTATTGTTGACCTTGGAAAGTCGAATCAAATGATCACCGTTTTCAGAGAAGGCAGCCCAAAAGAATTATTACAGAATTCACAAAGGTTATCTTCTTTTATCAGAAAATCCATTATGGAAGAAAATAAGCCGGTCTGGATTGCACACAGAAAAGGCAGGTCAAAAACCGGGAGTGATAAAACTGACGTCAGCATACTTAAAATGCTTACTCTTTCCGGGAATACAGGGGTAGTAAACAAAATATCAGAGTTAAATATTACACCAGTAACCATAAGTTATGAGTGGGAACCTTGCGATGCCATGAAAGTAAGAGAGATCTATCTCTCTAAAGACAACACTTATATTAAGAGTGCTGATGAAGATTTTAACAGCATCCTGGGAGGATTAACCAGTGATAAAGGCAGAGTACATATTTCCATGGGAATACCAATTAATGATGAACTTTTAAAAATTGATAATACGGGAATCAACAACAACGAGTTCATAAACATTGTTGCAGAAATTGTTGACAAACAGATTTATAATAATTACTGGCTATGGCCTTCAAATTATCTGGCATATGATCTGCTGAATAATTCAACTCATTATGCAGACAAGTATGATGAGAATACGAAACAAAAACTTGAAGAACGGTATAAATCAACAACTGAGATAACTAAACACGATAATAAAGATATACGTGAGTTATTCCTGTTGCTTTATGCCAACCCCGTAATTAACAGACTGAAGTACAAACAGAAATAATTATGAGTAATAATCTTTTAAAAGGATTTAATTCGTATTATTCGACAATTTAACTACAGATGGTAACCATTTCAAAAGAGCCATTACATACTAAAGACTACAGGAAAATACTATTTGATAACGAAGGTATATCTATTAGTTCTGAAACCATTAATGACGTTGAGAAATGCTTTGAATTTCTTTATGAATTCTCCAGGAATAAGATTATATATGGCGTAAATACGGGCCTGGGACCAATGGCCCAATACAAAATTGAAGATGAAAACCAGATAGATCTTCAGTACAATCTTATAAGGAGTCACGCAGCCGGTACCGGAATGCCACTTAATTCACTTTATGTTCGTGCTGCAATGATATCCAGACTTAAAAGTTTGTCATTGGGATATTCCGGTGTTCATCCTGACTCAATAGAGTTAATTGCAAGGTTGATAAATAAAGATATCACACCAGTTATTCCTGAGCATGGAGGAGTGGGTGCAAGTGGTGATCTGGTTCAATTATCACATTTGGCTTTGGTTCTGATAGGTGAAGGTGAAGTGATTTATAGAGGAGTTCAACAAGAAACAAAAGAAGTATTTTCAAGAATTGGGATACTTCCTTTAAAAATAAAATTACGTGAAGGACTTGGATTAATAAACGGAACTTCGGTTATGTCGGGTATTGGTATACTTAACATACTTTACTCAAAAAATATTGTCAACTGGTCACTAATCGCATCGTCAATGATCAATGAACTGGTAGAATCCTTTGATGATCATTTTTCAGTTGTACTAAATGAAGTAAAAAAACATACGGGACAACAGGTTATAGCAAAAACCATGAGAGATATTCTTTGTGATAGTTCCATGATAAAAAAGCGTGATGATCACCTGTTTAACGGTAAGGTAGAAGAAAAAATATTTAAACAAAAAATTCAGGAATATTATTCATTAAGATGTGTACCACAGATTCTTGGCCCGGTTTATGACACCATAAACAATGCAGAATCGGTACTTGTTAATGAAATAAACTCAGTAAATGACAACCCTGTTGTTGATATGAACAGCCAACAGGTTTATCATGGAGGAAATTTTCACGGAGATTATGTTTCATTTGAAATGGACAAGTTAAAAGCTTCCATAACAAAACTTTCGATGTTGGCAGAACGGCAGTTGAATTTCTTAATGAATAACAGGTTAAACGATATACTTCCTCCATTCGTAAATTTAGGTACATTAGGTTTAAATCTTGGAATGCAGGGAGCACAATTTACTGCCACTTCAACAGTAGCAGAAAATCAAACCCTTGCAAATCCCATGTATGTTCATAGTATACCTAGCAATAATGACAATCAGGATATTGTTAGTATGGGTACAAACTCTGCTTTACTGGCAAAAAAAGTTATTGACAATACTTTTGAAGTATTAGCTATTGAGTTCATTACATTAATTCAGGCGATTGATTATTTAAAAATTGATAAAAGAATTGGATCAAAATCACAACAGGTTTATAAACAACTTCGTTCAATCGTGCCTAAATTTATTGATGACAAACCAAAATACGGAGATATCAATAAAATAACAGATTATTTAAAACAAAACAACCCCAATATTTTACATTAAATTTGATGATTATGAAAAATGCTTTAGTTACAGGCGGATCAGGAGGAATTGGTAGCGCCATATGTAAAAAATTAGCAGATTCAGGGTTTAATGTATTAATACATTATAACAGTAATAAAGAAGCTGCCAGCAGGGTATTAAGTGAGATATCAACAACTGGTGGAAATGCAGGCTTAATGCAGTTTGATATTACGAAAGGTGAGGAAATAAGCAATGCAATAGAGATGTGGAAACAAGATAATCCTGATAATTATATATCGGTTGTTGTTAATAATGCAGGCATCTCAAAGGATGTACTCATGGTATGGATGGAAGAAAATGACTGGAACAGTGTTATCGAAACTAATTTAAAAAGTTTCTACAATATTACTACATGCCTGTTAAAGGATATGATACTTAACAAATGGGGGAGAATAGTAAGTGTTGTTTCATTATCAGGGATCAAAGGATTACCGGGACAAACAAATTATTCTGCTGCCAAAGCCGGAGTAATTGGAGCCAGTAAAGCACTTGCCCAGGAAGTCGGGAAAAAAAACATAACCGTAAATGCTGTTGCTCCGGGATATATAAGAACAGATATGGTATCGGGTCTTGATGAAAAGCAGTTAAAAAAACTTATTCCGGTAAACAGGTTTGGCAAACCTGAAGAAGTTGCAGATCTTGTATCGTTTCTTACGAGTGATGAGGCTGCGTATATTACAGGCGAAGTAATAAATATAAATGGTGGATTATATACATAAAAGATTATGAACAGAGTTGTGATAACTGGAATGGGTATATATTCAACTATTGGGTATAATCTTGATGAAGTTACCAAATCTTTATATGAAGGGCGCTCAGGAATTGTATTGGATTCTTCAAGAAAAGACCTGGGATTCAGATCAGCCTTAACAGGTAAAATTGATCAGCCTAAACTAAAAAAAGAATTACCCAGGAGAATGAGAGTAGGTCTCGCCGAACAAGGTGAATATGCCTATATGGCAACAATAGAAGCTCTTAGAAATGCCGGCATTGATGAATCTTTCCTGGACAATAATGAAGTTGGGATTTTTTATGGTAATGATAGTTCATCGACAGCTGTAATAAGTGCTGCCGATATTATCAGGGAGAAGAAAGATACAATGCTTGTAGGTTCGGCATCAATATTCCAGTCCATGAATTCAACAGTATCTATGAATCTCAGTGTTATACTTAGGCTTAAAGGTATTAACTTCACAGTTAGCGGTGCATGTGCCAGCGGTTCACATTCCATTGGTATGGGATATCTGATGATCAAACAAGGATTACAGGATACCATAATATGTGGAGGAGCACAGGAAATAAATGCTCTTTCAATGGGAAATTTCGACGCATTAAATGCATTCTCTGTACGAGAAGACTCACCTGAAAAAGCATCCAGACCTTTTGACAGAGACAGAGATGGATTAGTGCCAAGTGGTGGTGGAGCTACAATCATTCTTGAAAACTATGACAGTGCTGTTAAAAGAGGTGCTCCTATTCTTGGTGAAATATTAGGATATGGATTTTCCTCAAACGGCGATCATATTTCGGTTCCGAATGTTGATGGCCCTGTGCGTTCTTTGATTAGAGCTCTGAAAGATGCTAAACTGAATCCTGATGAAATTGACTATCTGAATGCTCATGCTACATCGACCCCTGTTGGTGACTTAAATGAAGCAAAAGCTATCTACAAGGTTTTTAATAAGGGAAGAGTTCCAGTTAGTTCAACAAAAGGAATGACCGGTCATGAAATGTGGATGGGAGGAGCAAGTGAAATTATTTATTCCATGTTAATGGCAAAGAATTCTTTTATTGCACCAAACCTGAATTTTGAAAATCCTGACGAACATAGTGCAAAACTCAATATAATATCCAAAACAACAAATGTAAAAATCAACACTTTCTTATCTAACTCTTTTGGTTTTGGAGGGACCAACTCTACGCTCATTGTTCGCAACTTGTAATTTGTTATTATTATTATAAAACTCAATGTAGTAAAAACTACATACTTTGGTAGTTTTTAACAGAATTGTAAAAAAAATATTACTAATTTTGCGATCAATTTTTTTCAACCGCAGTTAGAAAATGGGCATAGAAGAAGTAAAAGAGAAAGTAAATGAATTCCTCATCGAAGAATTCGAACTGGAAGAATCGCAACTTGTTCCAACTGCAATAATGAAAGATGATCTTGATATCGAAAGTCTTGATTTTGTTGATATTGCTGTAATAGTTGAAAAAGATTTCAAAATAAAAGTTACCAGTGAGGAAATCCAGAAAATTATTAAACTGGAAGATCTTTACAATTATATCTTTGAACATTACCAAAACTAATGTCCACCTGGAAAGGCAAAACGAGGGGTGGATTGACCGGTTACCGGATTTTCCTGTTTCTACTTGAAAATTTTAATATAAAAGCAGCCTATTTCCTGTTGTATTATGTTGCAATGTACTATGTGTTGTTTGCAGGAAAGGCACGTAAACCTATGTTCTTTTATTTCAAAAAAATACATGGATTCAACACATTAAAATCCTGGTTCTATTTATACAGGAACAACATTACCTTTGGCAAAACTATAATTGATAAAGTTGTATTAATGGCTGGATTTCCAAACAGGTTTTCCTTTGAATTAATTGGAGAGCAGTATATTAGGCAAATGGCTGATGCTAACGGAGGGCTTATAATTGGTGCACATATTGGTAACTGGGAAATTGCCGGACACATGCTCCAAAGAATTGACAAGACGGTTCATATTGTAATGATTGATGCTGAATATCAGAAAATTAAAAAACTTCTTGATAATGTTATGACAGAAAAGAAAATGAATATAATTCATATTTCTGACGATATGTCTCATCTTTATAAAATTAAAGAAGCATTGCAAGCCAATGAGATTGTCGCAATCCATGGTGACAGATTTTTACCTGGATCAAAAGTAATGAGATGCAATTTTATGGGCAAGATGGCTGATTTTCCTACCGGTCCGTTCTACATTGCAATGAAATATAACAAACCTGTAACCTATGTTTCAGCAATAAAAGTTGATAATAACCACTACAGGTTAACTGCAACTAAACCTGTACTATACAGCAACTCCGGGAAGCTGGAGATAAGAAAGAACACTCTTCGTAAAATGCTAACCGATTACATCTGCCAGCTTGAAACTACTTTAAACAGGCATCCTGAACAATGGTTTAATTATTACTATTTTTGGGGTAAATACAATAATGATTATGAATAATTTTGGTTCTGACTCCAAATCAGCAATACAAGCAAAATTTGACGCACAAAAAATAGCCTTTGCTCCAATAATGTTCCAGGCAGCCAGAGCTTTGAGAAATCTTGGCATCCTTGATTTCATGCTAAAAAACAGAAAAACAGGTCTTGAACCGGAACAGATAGCAAAAGAACTGGACTTACCTGTTTACGGAGTAAAAGTATTGCTGGAGGCCGGTTTGAGTATGGAATTGGTACTGATGAAAAATAATAAGTATTTTATCAGCAAAACCGGTTACTTCATTCAAAGCGATGAATTAACAAAGGTTAATATGGATTTTACAAATGATGTAAACTATGAAGGAATGTTGCATCTCGAAAAATCGATAATTAATGGAAAACCTGAAGGTTTAAAAGTATTTGGAAACTGGAATACAATCTATGAGGCACTGTCGGAATTACCGTCAAACGTAAGAAAGAGCTGGTTTGCATTTGATCACTTTTATTCGGATAATGCATTTCCTGAGATCCTTACATATATCCAGAAGGAAGATGAACATGTTAAAATACTTGATATTGGCGGAAATACAGGAAGATTTTCTATTTATTGTGCTAAAAACACAGATAATATTGATCTTACAATCCTTGATCTGCCCGGGCAGATTGAAGAAGCGAAAAGAAATATTTCCAATGCCGGTCTTAGCAAAAGAATCTCAACCAAAGCTATAAATTTACTTGATGATTCAATTCCAATTCCTACAGGTTATAACATAATCTGGATGAGCCAGTTTTTAGACTGTTTTTCTCAGACTGAAATACTTAGCCTGCTCAGCAGGTCATATGATGCAATTGATAATAATGGTTCTGTATATATTCTTGAAACTTACTGGGATAAGCAGAAGTTTCAGGCATCTACATATAGTTTACATGCCACATCATTATATTTCACAGCTATGGCTAATGGCAACAGCCAGATGTATCATTCAGAGGATATGATTAAACTTGTAGAAAATGCAGGGTTATACATTGACGAGGTAATTGAAGATATTGGAGTAAGCCATACCCTGTTTATTTGTAAAAAAAAATAATTAAGTAATCCCGTTTTTTCTCCTGTTTTCCGTGTAGGACACCCAAATTAATAACAAATAATGACTTAATATGCTGATTTATCAGCTAATAACCTGAGTTCGATCTAAGCAACTAGTTAAATTAAAGACAGTTGCCCATTAGATTCTTCTCTTTCGTATTTAATTGATGGTTTTTTTGGTAGAAATGAATATGCGATTAATCCAGATATCATATTTGTCATAAAGTTAACTATGCCCCTATGTCGTGAATGCTCAACTTGACATATGTTTTTAAGTTCATCATTAACTGTTTCAATAACAGATCGTTTACGTAGCATTATCTTGTCACTCATATTCATCAACTGGTTCTTCATGTTGTTCCTGATCCCTGTTATCAATTGGATTCCATTGAAGAAGAGTTCTTCGAATAGCGGTTTTGAAACGTAGCCTTTGTCTGCAAATAGTTTTCCGTAAATCTTTTTGATAAAATTGGCATCTTTTAAAGGTTCTCTGTCATCAATATTTCCAGGTGTAATTACAAATTCAATAATTTCTCCTTTATCATTTATTATGATATCTAACTTAAATCCAAAGAAATATCCCATTGTCGACTTTCCTCTTTGAGCAATACCATCGAACACTTTATGATTGAAAATTCTCTTGTTTCTACATACTCGAATCGGTGTTGAATCAACGAATGATATTCCCGTACTCTGCCCTAATCTAGAAAGTTTTAGGAACATAGCTAAGGGAAGTAATGCTTTTTGTTGAAGTTCAACGAAACGATTATATGAAACGGTCTCAGGAAAATATTCAGTAAGATGTTTCTTTACATAATTGACGTAAAAGAACTTAAGGTTACGGAAACCACCAAGGTGGAAGGCTATCATAATTGTTATTACCTCAGCATCATTAAGCTTAAATTTCCTTTTTCTTCGCTTCTTAGAATTGTTTTGTTCCAGTAGGTGTCCCTCCATTACTTGATAAAATTCCTTGCAGAATTCGTCTGCTAAATAGAAAATTTCAACTAAATTTGCGTTACTATTCATAAGGATATTGTTTTTGTATTTATTTGGTATTCAACACATTAAATATACAAAAACTATCCTTATGATTTAGTGAAAAATCAACTTTTCTTACGTCGAACTCAGGTTAATAAAAATCTGACTGAATTTAATCCGTAAAACAGGAAATAATTAAACAATCCCGTTTTTTCTCAGGTTGTTTAATATTAGTATCATATGTGATATTAACTGATTCCGATAATACAATATCAAAAGTCTTATTGTTTACAAACCGCAGTATATGTTTTTATCTGTTGTACTCCGGCTACTTTTAAGTAACTTGTATCATCCTGAGCCAGGTTTCATTATTCAGGGTTTGGTGTTGCTGTTGAGTTCGAGATTACAAGATCTGACAACCTATAAACTTAGGCTTGTAAACAAATGGAAATAAAAAACGGGCTGCCAGTTGAAATGACAGCCCGTTGTTCAATAATATTTAAGAATTAATATTCATCTTCATTAAAAAAGAAATCTTCCTTAGTAGGGTAATCAGGCCACAGATCTTCAATGCGATCATAAGCTTCGCCTTCATCTTCAATTTCCCTTAAGTTTTCGATAACTTCGGGGGCAGTACCAGTACGTATAGCCCATTCTATCAGCTCATCCTTGGTCGCTGGCCAGGGGGCATCTTCTAGTTTTGATGCTAACTCTAAAGTCCAATACATTTGTATAATTTTTTTTGCAAAAGTAATTTTTTTTTAAAAAACTACAAATAAAATAAATAATTGTTTAAAAACCTCTAAACACGTGGCTTCCAAAGTAATTCCGCAGCGTTTTTGTCCTTTCCGATTTTCCTTGAAAGTACGAATAAATAATCCGAAAGTCGATTTAAATACTGAAGGATCAATTCACTGATTTCAAACTCTTCACTTAGTCTTATTATGAGTCTCTCCGCCCTTCTGCAAACAGTACGTGCAATATGACAATAAGAAACAACCGTATCACCTCCTGACAGTAAAAACGATTTCAACGGAGGCAATTCACCGGTTATATTGTCGATTTCTTTTTCTAAAAACTTAATATCCTTTTCATCAATATCCGGAATATTAAATTCTGATTCACTATCAGATGCCAATTGTGATTCGATAGTAAACAATCTATCCTGTATTTCAATTAAGTCAGTTTTATATTTTTCCAGAATTTCCTGATCACGGATCAGTCCAATCCATGAACTTAATTCATCAACGGTTCCGTAGCATTCGATACGAATGTGATATTTAGGAACGCGTGTTCCTCCGATCAGAGATGTTTTCCCTTCATCTCCGGTTTTAGTATAAATTTTCAAAATGTAGTAAGATTTATTTGTATTAAAAACTGGCAGTTATGCATTTAAGTTTGCGTAATCGCTAACTGTTACTATTTCATTATTCATTTCGTCAGATGCAATCCTGCCATCCAGCATTCTAATGATCCTGTGTGCATGCTTGGCAATATCCTCCTCATGAGTTACAACAATAATTGTATTTCCCAACTTGTGTATTTCTTCAAGCAAGCCCATTATTTCAACAGATGTTTTAGAGTCAAGGTTTCCGGTAGGCTCATCAGCAAGTACAATTGACGGATTATTAATAAGAGCTCTGGCAACAGCAACACGCTGACGCTGACCACCTGATAACTCATTTGGTTTATGATTCATTCTGTCAGTTAGCTGAACACTTTTGAGAGTCTCCTCAGCCCTTTTAATTCTTTGTGATTTACCTATACCGGCATATATTAATGGCAGCATCACATTTTCAAGTGCTGTTGATCTTTGAAGCAGGTTAAATGTCTGGAAAATAAAGCCTATTTCCCTGTTTCTTACATCTGCAAGCTCATTATCTGACATTTTACTAACATCCTGCCCATTTAAGTGATAAGTACCTGAAGTTGGTGTATCCAAACAGCCCAGAATATTCATCATTGTTGATTTACCTGAACCTGAAGGTCCCATAATGGCAACAAATTCATTTTCCTGTATATGCAGACTTACCTCACGCAATGCTTTTACAGTTTCTGTTCCAACCTGAAAGAAACGGGATATATCTTTAAAATTAATTACACTTTTTTGCATCGTTTATTTATTTCTAATAAACCAATATAAAATTCTGCTTCTCTATACCTTTCCTGAAAAACACTATACCGAACCAAAACAAATCAAGGGTAACGCTAACACGGTTATCATTTTTAATCCCTTCCCAGGCGCTCTCCATTCCAGGCGACCAGTGAATATCATCAAAAACAAATATACTATTTTCGTTCGAAAGTTGCGCACACTTATTAAAATACCTTAATGTAGGTTCTTTCCTGTGATTTCCATCGAAAAAGACAAAATCAAGAGTTGTAAACTTTGCAAGTACATCATCAAGAGTGTTATCAAAATTTCCAACTGCTAATTCTATTCCGTCAAGTTTCAAATCTTCAAAATGTTCACTGGCTTTTGCAGCAAGGTTTGCGCAACCTTCCATTGATACCATTTTACTTTCTTTTGAAGCACATTTTATATATGAAGAGCTAATACCGATAGCAGTACCGAATTCCAGAATATTTTCAGGTTTATTTTTTAAGACTATCCTGTATAATAATTGTAGTCTGGATTTCTTTTGAGATCTTAACCTGATTATTTTTTTTAACGGTATTATTTTGGTACTGTAATTCCTGTTACCTGACTTAAAACCAAAATCTACAGTTTCAATCGGGTTATTACTTTTTGCCAGTTCCTGTCGTTTCTCCCATAAAATTCTGTAATCATCATACTCTTTTCTATCCCTTAGCACACCAGCTATAAAATCATAAACAAATTTTGAATGTATCCTGTATCTTGATCTTGATTTTATCAGGTATTTCAGGTATCTTAAAATGAACAGTATATTTTTCATTTACTTTTTGTATTTTACTATTATAAATTCCGCCGACATTGGTTTCTATTTATAAGCTATTTTGTTTGCATAAAATATCATACGCGTTGACTGATCATCAAGCGTTCTGTTCTTCACTTTTTGGTATCCGTATATTAAGAAGTAATCATCATACCATCTTAAAATACGGTTATTTTCATCCTGGGTAATTCTGTCGCTGGGGAAATTTGTTCCAATTTTCATTTTAGACCTGTCGATGTATGAAGGACCTTCTATGGTTTGAGAAACAACTTCACCATTGTTCACATATGCTGTAGTAACATAATCTCCGTCACTAAAAACAATTGAGTTTCGTTTTAAGGAGTATGACAATATATCTCTTATGGCAAAATCATTACTCCATAACAGGTCTCCATTTTCCGAAATACCGGTAATAATAACATCATAAAACTCGTAACCACTAAAAACATTATAGGTATAAGGATAAGGACGACCATAGAAATCATAATCCATTCGTGTTTCTGTCTTGTAATATGGCCTGTAAACTTCAACTGAGAATATATAGCTTTCATTTTCAGATTTATAAACAACAGGTTCACTCAGGTGAAAAGATGCAGACACCATATGGTTAGATTGCCTGGGTTTTACAGAATCCATTGCCTGGTTTTTAATTGTTTTAATATTATCCGGTCCTATAGCTCCTTTAATATTGTTGAAGCCCATAAAATCATAATACTTCAGTGATTTTTGAGTGCCATCTTTAAACTTCATAAAAAACATTCCAACACTTTTGGCTTCTTCAGTATCTTCTATATCCCTGAACGATAAAGTTTTCCCTGTTACGATGTCATATGTACCAAATACCAGCAATTCATCATTATTTGATATAAATGTGTAATCCCTGAAAAATTTCAACGGCTCTGTGTTAGCGATTTTAACTGATTTGTGAAGATTTCCCTTTGGAGAATAACTTTGCAGATGCTCAGAAATATATCTCCTGTCTTTATTCTGTTTAATAGCTACATAAAAAAGCTCATTTTTCCTGTCGGCATATAAAGCTTCAATATGTCCTGGTGTATCAGCATCAATATGTACAGGAAAAATATCACCATTACTTATTGTTATAAAAACCAGGTCAGCAGCTTGTTTCTTCAAGTTCAAAGCAATACATGCTTTATTACCAATTATATCAAACCCGGCTACCTTAGCTTTTGATGGAATCGACCCGGATATTCTGCTAAATGTTTGTTTGTTAATATTATACGTTACTATTTCATAGAATCCGTAATCTGCTCTGTCTCGTGCAATATTCTTGAATAGTAGATATAAATTACCATCTGTCTTTTTCGAAGAAAGAAACTCAATTTTATCAGACAACGGAACAAATTTTAACCATTTTTGCTCCAGATCAGTATTAAACAGACCAAAATACCATTTCCTTTTCTTCTCTGAATTTACCTCATTACTTTCATAAAATATCAGCAAACCGGATTCATCAACAGTTTCCACATGGAACTGTTCGGCGTTTATATCCGCCTGCACTTCAATTCTTATTGCATCAAGTTTCTGTGCAACAGCCGATTGAATCGTAACAAATATTAAAACTATAACGAGTTTGTTTGACATTACCAACAATAGTTTACTTATTGGTTTTAACGTTTAATAGCTGATAAAATTACATAAAAAGTATCAGATTTACATGATTTTTTCAAACTCATGATCAACTTAATCAGATTTTATAATTTGTTCAAAAAAAAATCCTGCTCTCAAAGCTGAAAGCAGGATCAAACATATATTTATATTACACTATTTAACCGATACCTTTCTTGCACTGATAATTCCGGATTTCGTTTTTGTTTCTACTATGTACATACCTTTTGGTAATTGCTGTACATCCAGTGTATTTTTTCCTGTAACAAGTTCTGATACCATTACAACTTTACCGGTAAGTGATATCAACCTAACAGATGAGTTCTCTTCCAGTTCAATATTTAATACGTCGCTGGCGGGATTAGGATACACAGACACAATGCTTTCAATATTTGATGATATTCCTGTTCCAAGTACACCAAGGACCTCAATATTATCAACTTCCCATGTACTTGCATCTGATGTTGTACTATTATAAACAAATGCAATGTAAGTAGCATCACTTGCAAATGAAGAAATATCTTTAATTCCGGCATCAATGAATGTCCAGCTTCCCTGATCAGGGAAAGTAAACGATGCAGTCAGGTTTTCCCAAGTGGCTGTGTTTGGATCACTACTACCATCATAATCAGTTGATATCATAACAAATAAGCCATCGTTTGAGGCAAAGTTACGCGCATGATCGAACCCCAATGTTATATTGGTATAACCTTCCAGATCCAACTCCGGTGAAATCAGCCAGTCTTCATTCTCAATTGGGCTTCCATCATATCCACTTGCTTTTGCACATCCCGGAGGATTACCAAAGTCTGCCCATTCCCACATCTGATCACCTGTTACGTTGTAACCGGTCCAGCTACCCAAATCCATATCAAAAGTTTCCGAATTTATAACAGAAATATTTGACGTTGTAGCATCAGCTGTCGGAGCAGTACCGTCTGTTTTATAATCGATGTTGGAACCTGAATTGGTAAACGGATAAATTGTAAACGAATATGATCCATTTGTCTCCAATCCGTCAAATGTATATCCACCAGATCCATAACTAACATTCACTGAAACTTTGTTATCACTCCAGTCCAGGTCGTTATCTACCGGAGTTCCGTCAACAGGAACATCAAACAAAGCTTTACTTGTTTTTTCACCCAGAACTAAATAACCTGTTGGTAACTGATCGCCAACAGATTCATCCCAACTTAAATCAATGCTTAATCCATTAGCTGTTGCTGTAAACATTGTAGGGTAATTTGATGGTTCAGGATAAACTACAACATCACCACTTACTGAGAAGTCATCAAAATAAATAGTTCCACCGTAAGTTCCATCCTGTTTATATGTTCTAACATCAAAACGAAACTCATTGGCATTAAGCGGTGCAGTTAAGGTAACCGAATAATGCTGCCAGTCGGGATTTTCTTCACTATATGTTGAAGGTCGCAACTCTTCAGCATTATCATCAAGATATGTACCATCTTCCATCCAGTAGGACCAGATCCTGGTTCTTGCTGATGTACTGTTATCAAGATAGTAATAACTAATAACATATTCCTGTCCACCAATTATATTATAAACATCCTGACGAAATTTTTGAGATGCGTCATCTGATGTCTGAGCAGCGGAATATGTTCCTTCGTAAACAGTTGTTGATTCCTGAGCAATATTATCAAACACGTCCCAGCTTGTAGGTGTTGATGCGTTATCCCAGTTTTCAAGTGTACCGTTATTCACAAGATTTTGAGATACCAGTGTTACTGATGCCACAAGAGTCAATAAGACAATTAAGTAAGTTTTTTTCATTGGTGCAGTTTTTTATTAATTTATGTTTTATAGGCCAACAAACCAGATGCCTGCATACTTGCCACGCACCTGGTTTGTAAAACTTTGTGTTAAAAGTAATATAATCTATTTAATAATCAACTTTTGAATCAGTTGGTTATTTGAATTGTTTTCAACTATTCGTACAAAATAGATACCTTTATGTACTCCTGATAAGTTAATATCTGAAGAACCTGAGATAGTTTCATGATGTACTGTTTTTCCGGTAATATCAATTATTTCAACATTAGCAGTAATATTATCACTAAACTCAACTGTAAATAATCCAGTTGTAGGATTAGGATAAACAGCAACATTCTTAACACCTAATTCGTTAATATCAGTAACAACGACTGTAACAACATTTGAAGGAACAGATTCACCTCCGTCATAAACAGCTGTTACAAAATAATCATGAGATCCGATCGGTGGTTCAGCATCATTATATTCTGTAACTTCAATTGTAGTTAAGTTTAATTGCTGGTCATCACGATAAACATTATAACCAAGTAATTCAGCATCAGTACTTCTATTTGAATAAGTAACCTCGGCAACACTTATACTTGATTTATTGGTATAACTTATGTTTTTAGTTCTTCTACCAATAACCGGCTCATTGCTGTTAAATGCTGTTGCTGATTTCGAAGCTCCGATATTAAAATCATCAATTAACAGTATAAATGCATCATGGGATACACACTGGATTGCAACATAAACTGTCTGACCAGCATAAGCACTCATGTCATAAGTAAATTCTGTCCACTCATCAACTGGTGCTTCAACATAATCACCTTCTGAAATAATAGTAAAATCAGCAGGATCCATTCCTGTTGTTGAAACTCCAACTCTAAATCTTTCAAGGCCATATAAATCGGTATATGATTTAGCCCAGAATGACACATTGGATCCGGCTTCTATATTAACAAAAGGAGTAACCAGCCAGTCATCGTTCGGTGGATTCTCTGAAGCAAAACAAGCTGCAATCTTATCTCCCGAATGAGGTATAATGTCATCAACCGGAGGAACCGTTTGTGATGGATTAAAGATAATAAATGCCTGTTCAGCATATGCATTAGGCCATGTTACATCCTGCATTCCATAGGTTGTACTTCCGTCAACATCAATGTTTGTCCATGGAAGGAATTCCAGAACAAAGTCATCGTATGATTCAAAATCATCGGAAAATCCACTTGCTGCAGGAGCATTCCAGTTAAGCTGTACATCATCATAAGGACCAACAACTGCTGTTAAGTTTGTTGGAGCAGGGAAGTCAACTACCTCAATATAGTCAGTATAGGTTATTTCATCAGAATTAACTCCATCTGACACCCACAATGTTACATCCCAGGTACCAACTTCATCGTAAACAATTGCCGGTGGTATTTGACCATTATAAGTACCTGGTGTACCTCCTTCAAATGTCCATATCCATTCAGTTGGATCACCCACAGTTAAATCGGTAAAGCTAACGTTTCCACCAAGTTGTATATAAGTAACATCAGCTTCAAAACCTGGTAATAATTCAACCTGACAGTTAAATCCTGGTGTAGCCCATATTGAATCGCCTGCAGCATTAATTGCTGCCAGATTTACAGAATGAGTCCAGTTTTCTGCAATTGAGTTATCTGAATCAGGATTACATAGGGTTAATGATGGTCCGTAACCGTCAGCCAACGTATCCCAAGGCAGGTAATCGTCATAGGTTAAAGAATCAACAACATTATTAAAACTATCGCTTAATTCGATCGTTTCACCACCATTGCTTAATGCACCTCCTGTCCACTGATATGCATCAACACCAAATGTTCCAAACATTGCAAGGGAATCAATAGATACGAGTACATAATTATCAGGTAACAGATCCACTGACGGGAATACATATTCAACACCCTCGGTAAACGAAAATCCTTCAAGATTTACAGTTTCAGCACTATTATTATATATTTCTATGAATTCCAGTGAATCATTACCAGATTCAGGTGGATTATACATAATCTCGGTAATTACAAGTTCAGGTACAAAATATGCCTCAATAATTGAGAAGAAATCATCACTTTCATCAGTAGGATTAGCAGGATCCATCGGCTCAATCATTATCTTATAGTCATCTCCAAGATCCTGATTTGCCATTACTGTCCATGTCCAGCTTAAATCTTCTATGGAAATATTTGATACCAGCAATTCCGGATCTTGTCCCTGTTTCACTAAGAAAATTTCTATCGAACCGGTCCAGAATCCGTATGACCATGTTATATCGAATTGTTCACCCTGCATTATTGATTCTCCACCATTAGGTGCTGAAATCGTAGTAAATGGCACAGGTGGGAAGTTAAGGGCTCCTGGTGTACCTCCATCCTCAACACTTGGGTTCCAGCTTTCCGGAATAGAATTATCAAGAACAGGTTCAATCAGAGATAAGGTAGGGCCACTTCCATCCGGTTCTGTTGGCCATGGTGAGCTATCATCATATACAACAATGTCTACAAGTAATCCATCAGGATTCCATGCTCTTACAGCATCTCCCCCATTATTAAGATTAAAGTTACCTGTACCATCGTAATCAGGAGTAAACGGGAATGCTCCGTCAGTTGCTATTGAGATTGTAAAATACTCTTCAGGATCAATACTGTAGCCAGCAGGTATTACAATGTTGGTATGTGAAGCATCGTTATCACAGAATCTCCAGTTTTCAAGATTTATAGTTTGGTCTGTATTATTGTATAACTCAATCCACTCTTCATCGCTACCTGGTGAATTATACATAATTTCATTAATAACCAGATCTACAACATCAGGAACAAGCCATATCAAAATTTGTGCATTCTGATCAGGTATGGTAAACTGCCAGTTACCTGCAATCCAGTTATGCTCTGTATCATTAACACCCCATTCCCAATTATTGGAACCTCCGTCAACTACCAGGTCTAACTGAGTTGTCCAGATATTGTCACCAGCGGTTACATCACCATGTGTACCATCATCATAAAATTCTGAGTGCTCAGCACCACCACCCCATGAAGGATCGTACTGACCATTAGCATCCCAGCTGCCTTTCAGGAAGAAACCATCATAATTCATATTTGCAGTATCCTCAACAATGAAGGTAATTGTTGCTGTTGGAGGAGGTGGGCCTGATATTGATGTAGTATTATTTGGAAAATCATAAGTAAAAGTTGTTGGATTAACTCCATCTGTTGTAAAAGGAACATTACCTCCTGTACTTTGATCCCAGTTATGATTTAATGTAACCTTTGCTTCATAGTTACCGGCAGGTATTGTTAACTCAAGTGTAAATATATCATCTCCGTCAGGATCACTCATTTCTCCCATTAATTCTGACGGATCCCAGTTGTTTCCACCAATTGCTGAAAGGAAATCACCTGCAACAACAGGTAACATATGAGTAACCAGGTCAGCATCAATATTAGCTTTCCAGGTAACATTTTCTGTTCCTGTAAGCACTACATGCTGATTATTACTAGGGTAGTTTGGATCTGACCATGCATCGCCTTCAAGAACTTTGTATTCATGATCACCTGCATCAAGAGATTTTGTTAGTTCATATAGTCCGTTTGCATTAATAATCATTACATAATCAGGATCAGTTGTATTCCACCCTTGCATTGAGCCAACAATTCTTGCTGTTGCAGAAGCAGGAACAATATCAGATTGTTCACGTGGATTAATTCTATAGTATGGACCTGAACTGTACCAGTCAACCACACCTGAAATGCTACTATAGGTCTCACCTATATTTAGGCTAATTGCACCAAAATGGTAATCTACGTTATCACCAATATGGAAATAATATGTATTTGAACCGTCAGACCAACTACATGTATAATCGTAATCAACATATGAATCAACGGTAAAATTCTCAATTTTAACAAACTGACCTTCCCAGCTTTCTCCCGGATCAGTATCGGTAGGAATAGACTGATCAATATCAGAACCATTAATTACTGTTGGTCCGTATGGTGAATTTCCTGTTGATATTGTAGATATCAGTTCAGGTGTTTCAAGTTCTGAGAGATCGTTATAGGTTGTTCTTTTAGCATTAATAAGAATCTCATCACCAACTGATACAAGACCGTCAAAACTGTTACTGTATATCAGAACACCGTTATAAGCACCGGTAGCATCACTAAACCAAACATTGTTATAAGCATCATTAGCACTAACTATTCCTGTAAATGTTGCTAACTCTCCGTCAGTCATTGTTCCACCCGGGTTTGTTGTGTTAACGAAAGCATTTGACATTATGCCTGCATAAAAGTCATAATTATCGCTATTTGCAGCATCAGCAATGTTATCAAGAGTAATATCACTGGCCATATTTGCAGAAGCACCGGTTAAATGTACTAAGCTTGAGTTTGAACCATCAATAGATGCTCCGGAGAATGTTATTGCTGCAGTTCCTGTCAGAGTGTAATCTGAAGCAGATACTGAAGTTACTGTTCCTGAATACAGTATGTCCATTGCTGTTTCACTAATTGCATAGGCTTTACTTATTTCAAGTGCTGTAGTTCCAAAAAATGTAGCATCGTCAACATAAACTGTTGCTGTTCCGGCCCAGGCACTGGATACATCATATACCCTTATTTCCATATGTGCTTCGACAGCATTAGCAGGAGCAGTTTGCGATCCACTTGTTACTTCCTGCCAGTCAGGAGAATCAGTTGTATAATCACCATAGTAACCACTTATAAAACTTCCACCTGAGTCATACCATCTTATAGTAACCCTGACTCTACCGGCAGGATCATTATCCAATGCCCAGAATGAAAATGTGTAATTAACACCTGCTGTAACTGCTACAGACTGTTCAAGTTGGACAGTTGAAGTAGTAGTCCAGGTCAGATTTGTACTATAGGAACCTGATCTAACAATTGTTGATTCCTGTGCACCTGTCAAATTCGAGCTTGACACATCCCAGTTATCAGCCGGACCTGAAGCTCCGTTTACTGTCCAGCTTTCATATCCGCCATTTACGGCAAGATGCTGAGCAGTCAGGTTATTACCTGAATAAATAAATAATAACACAAATAATGTTATTAGTGTAGTAAATCTTTTCATAGTATTATTTTTAATTTAGCATTTCTGATTTTAAAAAAAGGACAACTAAATTAGCACTTATAACCTAACAATGTAGTAGTCCTGTAGCATTAGTTATTAACACTGTCGACAATTTGTTAAAACATACTCAGTATAATGTAAAGCACTATATTTATAACGTTTGCGAAAACTATAATACAGCGTTGTGTTTCACCAAATTCAGGTTCATTGTCAATAACTTACTTTATATTCTAAACTATCAGGATTGCGGGGTAAAGAAATACTATTATTATAAACTAAATGAGAAGTTAGTATTAAGTTAAGGTAAAAAAGAAGGGCTCCTGCGAATCGCAAAAGCCCTCCAAATTGAAAAATAGTTTATTTTATTTGTTGTCGTCAACTTCCTCAAAGTCAACATCAGTAACTTCGTCGTCGCCACCTGTTCCCGTATTTGGGTTTTCGGTTGTTCCGCCATTACCGTCCGGTGCTGCACCAGGTTGTCCCTGTGTATCTTTGTACATTGCCTCACTGGCTGATTGCCAAATGGTATTAAGTTTATTCATTGCTGCATCAATGGCATTTAAATCCTGACTTTTATGAGCATTTCTGAGTTCTTCAAGTGCTCCTTCAATTTCAGACTTTTTATCCGCAGGTATTTTGTCACCATATTCTTTCAATTGCTTTTCAGTTTGAAAGATCAATGCATCGGCAGAATTGAGTTTATCAACACGCTCTCTTTCAACCTTATCGGCATCTGCATTTGCTTCAGCTTCAGCTTTCATTTTTTGAATTTCCTCATCAGACAATCCTGATGAAGCCTCAATTCTGATACTTTGTGATTTACCGGTAGCTTTATCTTTTGCCGAAACGTTTAATATACCATTTGAGTCAATATCGAAGGTAACTTCAATTTGTGGTACACCACGTGGGGCAGGTGGGATTCCATCAAGATGGAATTTTCCAATACTTTTGTTTTGATTAGCCATTGGGCGTTCACCCTGTAATATATGAATTTCAACTGATGGCTGGTTATCGGCTGCAGTAGAGAATGTTTCTGATTTTTTAGTAGGAATAGTTGTATTCGCATCAATCAGTTTTGTCATTACACTACCCATTGTTTCAATTCCAAGTGTAAGAGGAGTTACATCAAGTAACAATACGTCTTTTACTTCTCCTGTTAATACACCTCCCTGAATTGCAGCTCCCAAAGCAACAACCTCATCAGGATTTACACCTTTTGATGGTTCTTTACCAAAAACCTTTTTAACAATCTCCTGAATAGCAGGAATCCTTGTAGAACCTCCAACCAATATTACTTCATCAATATCAGCAGCATTAAGTCCGGCATCTTTCAATGCATCAGTACATGGTTTAATGGTATCCTGGAATAACCTGTCTGCCAACATTTCAAATTTTGCTCTTGTAAGTTTTCTAACAAGGTGTTTTGGTACACCATCAACAGGCATAATATAAGGAAGATTAATTTCTGTATCAGTTGAGCTTGACAACTCAATCTTAGCTTTTTCTGCTGCTTCTTTTAATCTTTGAAGTGCCATAGGATCTTTTCTCAGATCTAACCCTTCATCATTTTGAAACTCATCAGCAAGCCAGTCAATAATAACCTGGTCTATATCATCACCACCTAAATGGGTGTTTCCGTTTGTTGATTTTACTTCAAAAACACCATCACCTAATTCAAGAATAGAGATATCAAAAGTACCACCTCCCAAATCAAATACTGCTACCTTGGCATCATCTTTTTTCTTATCCAATCCATATGCCAATGCTGCAGCGGTAGGTTCATTAATTATTCTTTTTACAGTAAGTCCGGCTATTTCACCTGCCTCTTTTGTTGCCTGGCGTTCTGAATCATCAAAATATGCAGGAACAGTAATTACAGCTTCAGAAACAGTTTGTCCTAAGTAATCTTCAGCAGTTTTTTTCATTTTTTGAAGAACTATTGCTGAAATTTCCTGTGGTGTATATAATCTGTCTTCAATTTTTACTCTTGGAGTATCGTTATCACCCTTCACAACATCATAAGTAACCCTTCCGATTTCTTTTGTCATTTCATTAAATCGGTTACCCATAAAACGTTTTATAGAATATACGGTTTTTACCGGATTGGTGATTGCTTGTCTTTTTGCAGGATCACCAACCTTACGCTCACCATTTTCGGTAAAGCCTACAATAGAAGGAGTAGTACGACGTCCTTCGCTGTTAGGAATTACAACTGGTTCGTTGCCTTCCATTACAGCAACACATGAGTTGGTTGTTCCTAAGTCAATTCCAATTATTTTTCCCATAATATTATTATTATTTATTTTTTTCTTTAGTTTAATTGAATGCCTGTCAATGATTATGCCAAACCAAAATCATGAAAGAAAACTGACCTCAATTACCTGTAATTGGCATTACATAATTAAAAAATGACAAAAAGGCAGTAAGGAAACTAACTGGTTCTGTCCGAAGAAAAACTGACAAACCCGGAGGTTACTTTGACTTGAACTTAAATCCAAGATCATGTTCCATGATTAATGTTCTTTCTGTTGGAGTAGATAATCGAACAGGTTTTACTATTGTATGACGTGAGGCAAAAAGTCCTGTACCTCCATCAATATTTGTAAATACGGGAACTTCCTCAAGTAATGTTGTTGTTCCTGCTGTATTAATACTCAGATAATTGGCTAAATCGCGGGATCCACAGGCGATGGTTATATCAACACTATCAGCCCATCTTTCTACATTTGGAATTGGTTCAAGCTCACTTTCAAGTATATCATAGAACCTTGTACCTGAATATGCTATCTGAAGGTCTTCTGTTCCTTCATCAGTTTTGGAATTCCTGGTTCCAACAAACCACTCAACTGATTTACGAAGAGTGTCTGTATAACCTGAAGCATATTCCAAATAATTAAACCTTAAATAAACCTCATTTCTGACTCCGTTTCTGGGGGCTCTCCACTCTATCAAACCATCTGAAGTTTTTGAAAAGGTAAAACGACTGGTTGGTTTTATAATATGAAAACTTTCTACAATACCTGTCACAGCAGTAAGAGTTTCTTCTTTTTTATTAATAACCAGAGTATATTCTGCTTCATCATCAAGTGCAGTAACTGCATAATACATCAGCTGGTCGGGAGAATAAAACGGATTAAGGATGATGGTATCTCCATTTTCCTTAATTATTACTTCGGTAATCTTTTTATTATGTATAGTTATTGTATCACAAATAATTGGCACAAGGTCAACACCATTTTTCTTTCCAAGAAGTTTTACATCAAGTTTGTACGAATAATTACTTGAGTCAGGGTTCTGAGCAAGTAATATAGCATTTCCTGGGCCTGTAAAGGCTTTAGTTATTTTGATCCAGGTAGTATCGTCGCTAAAATCAGCTATCCCATAAACTATTGTGACATCTTCATAATCAGCATACATATCGAAATCAGTACTGCAATTACTAAGAATTATTATGGACAGGAAAATTATGGTTGAAAATAAATATTTTTTCATACTTCTGCTTTTACTATTGATTCAAACGGGTTGAATTCCTAATTATTATTGATTTGAATTAAAAAACCTTTACCAGATATAATAATTACCGTGGCAACAAATTTATAAAATCTGAATACTTACTGTTATCTTAAACAGAAATAAATATAATTTCCTGTTTCCGACATAAAAAGATTCAGTTTGATGCCTTATAAACGAGCAATTTATTACACTAAAGGGGCTTACTTAAACTTGAAACCCAAATCATAAGACTCAACTAACAGCCTTTCGGTTGTCAGCGACAATCTGAATTTTTTTGATATTGTATGTCGGGAGGCAAAAATACCAATACCTCCATCTACATTTGAATATATTGGTACCTCCTCAGATATTGATGCACCGGGTGAATTCATAGCAATATATGAAATAAGTACCTGTGAACCACTCGCGATTCTTATTTCTACATTTTCAGCCCAACGTTCAACATTTGGGATATCAGGTAATTCTGCTTCAAGACGTGAGTAAAATTCCGCTCCGGAATATATTACTTTCATAATATCTCCTCCTATTCCTGATTTTGCATTAAGCGTTCTTTTAAACCAGTCAACAGATTTATAAATTGTGTCTGTGTTTCCTGATCCTGGTACATATTCACTATAGTTAAATACTGTACTTATATAGTATCTTGCTCCGTTTCTTGCAGTAACCCATTCTATTGAACCATCAGTGTGTTGGGTGAAAATTATCCTTCTCTCAGGTTTAATAATGGAAAAATCATGAACAAGTGGAGAGGTTGATGACACATTTTCACCATTGGCTTTATTTATATTCAGAGTATATACAGCATCCATATCCAGCTTACCAACAGCATAGTACATTAACTGATCCGGTGCATAAAACGGATTTAAGATGATCGTATCACCATTGTGGTCGATAACTGTATCGGCTATTTCCTTATTGTGAATTGTTATAGTGTCAAGAGGTAGTGGTTCAAGGTTTACACCATTTTTATAACCTGTAAGAGATGCATCCAGCTTATAAGGATAATTGCTTGAATCGGGATTTTTCGCACTATAGATTATATTATCCGGCCCTCTGTATGCCCTTGTAATTTTCACCCATGTAGTATCATCACTTATATCTGCAATACAGTAAACAACCGAGGTATCCTTATAATCTTCATAAAGTTCAAATTCTGTACTACAATTCGTTGTTAACAGAGATATTAATAGTATGAAATAACATGATGGTTTTCTCATCTCCAGGTTTAGCAAGTTATATTAAAGTCAAAATTAGTATTTATAATAAACATACCAATATTAATTAAAAATAAAACAAAAGGCTGTCCGGTTTACCCCGAACAGCCTTATTCTGAAAACTTAAAATATTTCTTTTAATCAATATCCCATGTATTTCCACTGTTCAAAAGATCATCAACAGTTTTAATTGGTGAGGTCTTCTTCTCATGTTCAACAGAATTCCATACGCTTTCTTCAAGTGTTTCGGTTTTAACTGCCCTGATAACACCAATTGCTGCAGGAAATTCCGGTGGAGCCATACTTGCCAGCATCATATGAATACCAGGATCAACGGTAGTTTTATCATGAACTAATATATCATCAACTGTAACTCCATCTTTTCCCAATTCAACAACTTTAAGGCGGGTACCTTCAAGAACAATACCTTTCTCATTGTCTTTTCCAAATAACATAGGTTTACCATGCTCCAGAATTAACTGGTTTTGTTCCTTTGTTTCCTTACTTGTAATTAATGAGTGTATTTTATTTTGGAAAATAATACAGTTGGCAAGAATTTCAACAATTGATGCTCCTCTGAATTCTGCTGCTTCCTTAAATATCTTCGACATCAATTTCAGATTGGTGTCTGTTACCCTTGCAAAAAACTTTCCCTGCGAACCAATAACCAGTTCTCCCGGGTTGAAGGGTTGTTCAAAAGTTCCCTGTGGAGAAGTTTTAGTTTTAGCACCGAAAGGAGTAGTTGGTGAATACTGACCCTTTGTTAAACCATAAATTTTATTGTTGAACATCAGGTAATTAATGTCAGGATTTCGTCTTGCAATATGTATGAAGTGATTTCCACCAATTGCCATTGAGTCACCATCACCCGATATCATCCAAACACTTAATCTGGGATTGGTAAGTTTTATACCTGTGGCTAAAGCTGCAGCTCTTCCATGAATTCCGTGAATACCATATGTATTCATATAGTAAGGGAATCGTGATGAACATCCAATCCCTGAAACCACAACAAAATCTTCTTTGGGAATACCCAATTCAGGAAATACATTCTCCAGGGATCTCAGGATTGCATGGTCGCCACATCCCGGACACCATTTAACCATCTGGTCGCTTTCAAAGTCCTTTTTTGTAAGAGTAAGGCTTTTTGCATCTACTATATCATTCATTGTATTAGTCATTTAGAAGTTCATTAACTTTATCAATAATCTCCGTTACCATAAATGGCAATCCCTGTATTTTATTATATTGTTCATATTTATACTCAGGGAATTGCATACGTAAATAGTTAACAAATTGCCCCATGTTAATCTCACATACAACAATCTTTTTATATCTCGACAGTATTTCTCTCGTATTTCGCGGAAGTGGCATGATATGTTTAAAATGTGCCAGACTTACAGATTTACCTTCTTCGATAAGTTTTTCAATTGCTGTAAGGAGTACACCATACGTACCTCCCCAGCTTACAACGAGTACATCAGAGTCTTCAGCACCAATAACTTCCTGATCAGGAATATAATCAACAACCCTTCTTACTTTTTCTTCCCTGAGCTCGGTCATCAGCTGGTGATTAAGCGGATCCATGGAAACATTACCGGAAATATCTTCCTTTTCCAATCCTCCAATCCGGTGTCTCAGGCCTTCAGTTCCGGGCAATGCCCATCTTCTGCTGAGCTTTTTCTCATCTCTTGCATATGGTTTAAATGTATCATCATTTGCTTCCACAAGAGGAGGTGTAATCTCAGGTAAGTCCTTAACTTTAGGAATTTTAAACACTTCGGAACCGTTTGCTAACGAACCATCAGTTAAAAGAATAACAGGAGTCATGTGCTCCAAAGCAAGTTTAGAAGCTTCATATGCTGAATAGAAACAATCGGCAGCACTTGAAGCAGCTATTATAATTACAGGAGCTTCACCATTTCTTCCGAATAATGCCTGCATAAGGTCGCTCTGCTCTGACTTTGTGGGCAATCCGGTAGAAGGTCCTCCACGTTGAACATCAACAATTACAATCGGTAACTCTGTAATTACAGCAAGTCCGATAGCCTCACTTTTTAAAGATAATCCCGGGCCTGATGTAGTTGTTACAGCCAGTGCTCCGGCAAAACTTGCACCTATTGTTGAAACAATACCGGCAATTTCATCTTCAGCCTGAAATGAGATTGAATTCAGCTCTTTATGTTTGGATAATTCCTGAAGTATTTCAGATGCCGGAGTAATTGGATAAGATCCAAGAAACAGATCACGTCCTGAACGATCAGATGCAGCAAGAAATCCCCATGCTGTTGCAAGGTTACCTGTTACATTCCTGTACTTACCTTTTTCCAGTGGCGCAGGATCTACCTTATAGGTATTGGCAAAGGCTTCAATCGTATCCCCAAAATTATATCCGGCTTCAAGTACCTTCTTATTTGCTTCAACAATTAACGGGTTTGATCTGAATTTTGATTCGAAAAAGGTGTAAGTCTTTTTATAATCACGATTAAACATATAAAAAACAAGCCCAAGAGCAAACATATTTTTTGACTTTTGGGATGTTTTATTGTCAAGATTCAAGTCTCTGATGGCCTCACGGGTTAATGTTGTAATTGGTGCTTTAATCACCAAATGTCCAACAAGCGACTCATCTGAAAGCGGATCAGCTGCATAACCTGCCTTCACAAAATTCTTCTCCACGAAAGAGTCTGTATCAACAATAATTATGGCTTCTTTTGTTATCCAACGCATATTGGCCTTTAACGAAGCCGGATTCATTGCAATTAATACATCAGCCAGATCTCCGGAAGTATGGATATCTGTACGACCGAAATGAATCTGAAAACCAGATACTCCAGCTATAGTACCCTGAGGAGCTCTGATCTCTGCAGGGAAATCCGGAAATGTTGCAAAATCATTACCTGCAAATGCTGTTGAATCGGAAAATAAACTTCCTGTGAGTTGCATACCATCTCCCGAATCACCGGCAAATCTTATAACGGCATGTTCCAATTCAACCACTTTATTTTTCTTTGATATCATCTGTGCAATAAGTTTAGAATATCCGACAAAACTACACCTTTATTAACATACAGAATGCCAATTTTGCTAATATTTTTCTATCAAAAATTAACATTTTTTCAATGAAATAACCAAAAACGCTATTTACCTGATTATGTGAATATTACCAGTTTGAATTTTTCATTGCATTATTCACTTGTTAATAAATCATATTTAGTCTAAATTTTAAATAGACCTTACGTAGGATATTTCTCTATTATTCAGGTATAATATTTACATATAAATCCCTTAATGAACTGTACAAATACGCACATAAATCACTGGGTTTGATAACTTATAATACAAATTCTTATATACGATTGGATAAATGTCTATAATTTATGCGTAAAAACCCAGCGTATTAAACAAAACTATATATTTGCATTGTAATTATTAAATTTAATTTATTGCATTATGGCTTATAAAATCACAGACGATTGTACTGCATGCGGTACTTGTATCGATGAATGTCCGGTTGAAGCAATTGCAGAAGGAGATATCTATGTAATTGATCCGGATCTTTGTACCGATTGTGGTGCATGTGCTGATGTTTGTCCGGTTGAAGCAATTCATCCTGAATAGATCAGTAGCAAAACATAAAAATCCCGACACCAGTGATAAGGTATGTCGGGATTTTTTTTAGCAAATTCTATTATTTTGAATCTTTCTAAATAACAACATAATACATTCGATTATCGTATATTTGATAATTACTTCAGCAACCTGATATTTTATAATATCCTACTAAATTAAAACGATGGATAAATATAACTTTTTAACAAACTCTGATCCTGCCATAATAGAAGAGCTCTATAACAAGTTCAAAAAATCCCCTTCGGAAGTTGAAGAAGGATGGAGAAATTTCTTTGAAGGTATGGATTTTGCCTTTCAAAATTATTCAAGAAGTGATAATGTAGATTCTAACTCAAATGAGTTTAAAGTAATTAACTTAATAAATGATTACAGAAGAAGAGGGCATTTATTCACAGAAACAAATCCTGTAAGAAAGAGAAGAAAATACAAGCCCGATCTAGGTCTTGAGAACTATAATCTTGACGAAAAAGATCTGGACGAGTATTTTGAGGCAGGTCATAAGTTAGGAATTGGTAAGGCTAAACTCAGGGATATAGTAGCCCTGTTAAAAAAGACATATTGTAGTTCTATCGGAGTTGAGTTTTTGTTTATCAGAGATGTTGAAATTGTAAAATGGCTGCAAAATCAGTTTGAAAGTACTCAAAACAGTGTTGAATACAGTAAAAGTGAAAAGCTTTATATTCTCGAAAAACTACGAAGATCTGTTATGTTCGAATCTTTCCTGCAAAAGAAGTTTCCGGGACAAAAGAGATTTTCACTTGAAGGTGCTGAATCTGTTATTCCTGCCCTTGATGCAATAATGGAAAAAGGATCTGAAATGGGCATAAAAGAGTTTATTATAGGAATGCCACACAGAGGAAGACTTAATGTTCTTGTTAATATTTTAAGAAAGCCTTATAAAAATGTGTTTTCGGAGTTTGAAGGAATTGAATACGATGATGAAGGATTACTGGGCGATGTTAAATATCATTTGGGCTATACGATTAACAGAAAAAGCAGTGCCGGTAAAAATATAAAATTCACACTGGCACCAAACCCGTCACACCTCGAAGCTGTGGATCCTGTTGTTGAAGGAATTACACGTGCCAAAATTGATGAAATCTACAATGGAGATCCTGAAAAAGTTGCGCCAATATTAATTCACGGGGATGCTTCGGTAGCTGGACAGGGTGTAGTGTATGAAGTAATCCAGATGCAGGATTTAAGAGGTTATACTACAGGCGGTACTATCCATTTGGTAATAAACAATCAGATAGGTTTTACAACCGATTATCTCGATGCCCGCTCAAGTACCTATTGTACTGATATTGCTAAAACTACCCTGTCACCTGTTTTCCATGTTAATGGTGATGATCCCGAAGCATTGGTTTATAGTATTCAAACAGCAATGGAGTTTAGAAACAAATTCCGTAAAGATGTATTTATTGACATATTGTGTTACAGAAGATATGGTCATAATGAAGGTGATGAACCACGGTTTACCCAACCAATTTTATATAAGGCTATAGAAAAACACCCTAATCCTTACCATATTTATAAGGAAAAACTGATCTCCCAGGGTATAACAAACGAGGAAGAATGTAAAGTAAATGAGGCTGATCTGCTTAGCAAACTCGAACAAAACTATAACGAAGGAAAAACTACCAAAAAAACCACAATCGACAGCTTTCTGTCAGAAACATGGAAAGATATCAGACGGGCAGATGATAACGATTTTGACTTTTCACCCGAGACTGCCATTACAAAAAAGGAACTGGAATCTCTGGTGATTGACATTACCAGTCTACCATCCGACAAGAAATTTTTCAGAAAGAGTACCAGGTTACAACATCAAAGAAAAAAAATGCTGGAAAACGGTGGTAGTTTCGACTGGGCAATGGGAGAATTAATGGCATATGGCAGCCTTGTGAAAAAAGGGATACCTGTTCGAATAAGTGGTCAGGATGTGGAAAGGGGAACGTTTTCACACAGACATGCTGTTTACAGAATTGAAGATTCTGAAGAGAAATATATTCCACTCCAGCATTTAAGTAATGATCAGGCTTCTTTCGAGATTTATAACTCAAGTCTGTCTGAATATGGTGTTCTGGGTTTTGAATATGGTTACTCTCTGGCATCCCCATATAAATTAACCATCTGGGAAGCTCAGTTTGGTGATTTTGCCAATACAGCACAAGTCATTTTTGATCAGTTTATAAGCAGTGCTGAAGACAAATGGAACGTAATGAACGATCTGGTTGTACTTCTGCCTCATGGATACGAAGGTCAGGGACCTGAACATTCAAGTGCCCGGATGGAAAGATATTTATTATTATGCGCCGATAACAATATGCAGGTTGCTAACTGCACTACGCCGGCAAATTTCTTCCACCTGCTCAGAAGGCAGATCTTCAGACCTTTCAGAAAGCCTCTAATTGTATTCACTCCCAAGAGTTTATTAAGACATCCCGAATGCGTTTCAGGAATCGGTGAATTTACAAAGGGTGGATTTAAGGAGATTATTGATGATGGTATTAAGAAAAAATCTCAGATAACGAAAATAGTTCTGTGTACAGGCAAAATTTACTATGAACTAATTAGTGAAAGAGAAAAGCTGGATCAAAACAATATTGCAATTATCAGAATTGAACAGCTTTATCCTTTTCCAATGAAACAGTTGAAAGAGATACTTAAGAAATACAATAATGTAACGTCATGGCTTTGGGTTCAGGAAGAACCTGCAAACATGGGGGCTTGGGAGTTTATCCATAATTTACTTACCGATGAAATTGATATTAAAGTAATATCCCGTCCGGCAAGTGGCAGTCCGGCTACAGGATCACAAAAATTTCATGTTATACGGCAGCAAAAAATACTGGATAAAGTTTTTGAGCAATGTGATTGCCCTTATATTAATGATGAATGCAAAATGGCATGCATTGGCAATAAGTGGAAATCCTTTGAGAATGAACTGAATGATCTGAATATAACAAATATGGACAGTAAATTTCATTCAGGTGTTAAGCCATTGACTTAGTATAGTTTAGTACTTTTACAATTTAAATAAATAATAATCAGCAGGAGAAAACAAACATAATACACCCGTAATTTTAAAGAATTGTCAAATGAAAGTTAATATAGTAGTTCCCAGTCCCGGAGAATCAATAACCGAAGTACAGATTGCAGAATGGCTGGTTTCTGATGGAGAACAGGTTGAAGAGAACCAGGATATTGTTGAAATTGACTCTGATAAAGCTACATTAAGCGTGGCAAGTCAGGCAACCGGTAAGATTAAAATATTAGTTAATGAAGGAGAAACAATAGAAATAAACTCTGTTATTGCTGAGGTAGATACTGAATCACTTGGTGAAGTAAAAAAGAAGGATTCGGCACCAATAGAGAAGATAGATGAACCGAAGACCGAAAAAACTGAAGAAATAGTAAAAAGTGAAGAATCCCAACCAGGTGAACAAACCGAAGATTCGGAAAAAATTCTCAACGTCTCACCACTTGCCAGAAAACTAATGAGAAGTAAAAACCTGAATGATGCTGATATTTCTGAATTTATCAGAAAACACAGATTCTCAAAAAATGATATTGAGTACATTGATAAAAATAAAGATAGCAGTCCGGCTGAAACTATAGATTTCCAATCAACATCATGGACAGGAAGCCGCAATTCAACTAGAAAGAAAATGAGTATGCTGCGGAAAAAACTATCCCAACGTTTGGTTTCTGTTAAAAACGAAACTGCCATGCTTACTACTTTCAATGAGGTAAATATGACACCTGTTATGCAGATAAGGAAGCAGTATAAAGAGGAGTTTATGAAGAAACATGATGTTGGATTAGGTTTTATGTCTTTTTTCACAAAAGCAGTAACGGAAGCTCTTTCATCATTTCCATTGGTAAACTCACAAATTGATGGTGATGAGATCATCAGTTTTGATTATGTTGATGTAAGTATTGCCATCAGTGCACCCAAGGGTTTGGTTGTTCCTGTATTAAAGAATGCTGAGAGCATGTCGCTGGCACAAATTGAACGTGAAATAAAAGATTTTGCCATAAAGGCCCGGGATAATAAATTAACTATTGAGGAAATGACCGGGGGGACATTTACCATTTCTAATGGTGGTGTTTTTGGTTCAATGATGTCAACACCAATAATAAATCCTCCGCAGAGTGCAATACTTGGTATGCATAACATAATAGAACGGCCTGTCGCAGTAAACGGTAAAGTAGAAATTCATCCTATGATGTACATTGCTATGTCATATGATCACAGAATCATTGATGGACGTGAATCAGTTGGATTCCTGGTAAAAGTTAAAGAATTACTTGAAAACCCGGAAAAATTGTTACTGGGCTCAAATGATCCCGTGAAATTATTACTTGGAATATAATTATCCTGTACTACATTGAATAGTACTTCTTTTAAGAAATACAAGGTAGCTGTTATTGCAATGGCTCATCTGATACACGATGTTTATTCATCGTTCCTTGCTCCTATCCTGCCACTAATAATAGATAAATTCGGGATATCACTTGCCGGAGCAGGAATTTTGTCGTTGTCTCAGCGTATTCCATCTTTTATGAGTTTTGTAATTGGGGCAATTGCACATAAACTACCCTGGCGTTGGATTATTATACTTGCACCTGTTATAACTGGCATTTGCGGCAGTCTATTGGGGTTGCCAAACAGTATTGTTTTATTGGGGATCCTGCTATTCGTAATGGGTGTCTGTTCAGCCTCTTTTCATGTAACTGCACCTGTTATAATAATGCATTTTGCAGGTAAGAAATCAGGTAAGGGTATGAGTTGGTATATGCTTGGTGGTGAAGCTGCAAGAATGCTTGGACCTCTAACCGTTGTTTCTGCAGTTTCACTATGGCAACTTGAAGGTATGTGGTTACTGATGTTTCCGGCAATTGTTGCGGGTATTACACTTTATTTAGTTGTTGATAATCTTCCATATCAAAAGTTTGCCAATAAGAAAAACGAGAAAATTTACTGGTGGAAAACCATTAAATCTTATTCAGGATTTTTTATATCCCTGACATTGTACATGATTTTCAGATCACTAATGAAAGGTTCACTCAGTACTTTTCTGCCAACATATGTTGGATTACAGGGGGGTAGCTTAATCTCTGGAGCAATTGCATTATCAATATTACAGACTGCAGCTGCTGTTGGCACTTTCTTTATGGGAGGTATTTCCGATAAAATAGGACGGATAAGATCACTGCTTATTCTTGCTGTATTAGCTCCTTTACTAATGTTGCTTTTTGCATTCTCAGGTACAAACATACAGTTTATACTATTAGTATTATTAGGAATTGTATTATATGCAACAACTCCGGTTCTACTTGCATTGGTACTTGAACAGGGATCCAGTCAACCAGCAATGATGAATGCAGGATTCACAACAATTAATTTCACCACCAATGCTATTGCTGTTTTATTCACAGGTGTTTTAGGAGACTTGATCGGACTTCCAATGACATTTAAAATATCTGCTCTATTGGCCATTGGTGCAATACCTTCAGTACTTTTGTTAAAAAAATATAGTTCTGAAGATCAGAAGTAATTTTAAAAGTAATCCAAATATGGTATTGAATTGATACTTAATTCTGTTATTTTTCAGTATCATCTTTAATAGATATTCGTGCGATAAACTGGTCATAATAATTTTAAGTTATATATTTTATATTCTAATTAATTTCTGTGTGATATTATATGTGAAATTTTAACACCTTACTTAGGTTATTATTAACTTTGCTGAAAAATCACCAATGAATAATAATGTTGATTTTCTTGTAATAGGAAGTGGAATGGCCGGTTTAATATATGCACTGAAAGTAGCTCCAGCCGGCAAGGTGTGTATTTTATCGAAAATTAATATGGATGAAACTGCCACGAAGTATGCTCAGGGTGGTATAGCTGCAGTGATGTATGATCCGGACAATTACGATAAACACATAGAAGATACAATAAATGCAGGTGTAGGATTAAATGATGAGAATATTGTTAAAATAGCAATAAATGAATCCACAGAAAGGATACAGGAACTTGCAGAATGGGGAACTCAGTTTGATAAAGAGTCAACAGGTAAATATAGTCTTGCCAAGGAAGGTGGTCATTCTGAGTACAGAATATTACATCATAAAGATAATACCGGAAATGAGATCCAAAGGGCACTTAGCGAAAAGGTAAAGAATCACCCTAACATTACAATACTTGAGAACCATTTAGCTATTGATCTAATAACACAACATCATAAAGGGAAGCTGGTTAAGAGAAAAAACACTGATACAACGTGTTATGGAGCATATGTCCTGAACAAAGAATCCGGCGATATTATAACACTTCTTGCCAAAACAACCATGCTTGCAACCGGTGGTATTGGCAATATTTATCAAACAACTACTAATCCTACACTTTCAACTGGTGATGGAGTTGCTATGGCCTATCGTGCTAAAGCACAGATTGATAACCTGGAATTTGTACAATTTCATCCCACATCACTTTATAATACAGGAGAAAAACCATCATTCCTCATTACTGAGGCAATGAGAGGAGCCGGGGCGGATCTGGTAACCAGAAAAGGAGCTCCATTCATGTATAAATATGACACCAGAGGCTCTTTAGCACCGCGTGATATTGTTGCCAGGGCTATTGATAACGAGATGAAGATCAGTGGTGATGAATTTGTTTATCTTGATACCCGTAAAATAGAAAAGAACGAAATCATAAATCATTTTCCAACAATTTATGCCAAATGCCTGAGCATTGGAATTGATATTACCAAAGAAATGATTCCTGTGGTTCCTGCGGCACATTATGCATGCGGAGGTATTGTAACAGATGAACATGGACAAACGAGTATACATAATCTTTTTGCTGCCGGCGAAGTGGCTAATACAGGACTACATGGAGCTAACAGGCTGGCATCCAACTCACTACTCGAGTCTGCTGTTTTCTCTCACAGGGCAGCTATAAAAGCATCTTCATTGATTCCGGGATTGGAGTTTGAGAAAGATATCCCCGATTGGAATGATGAAGGAACAGTTCTAAATGAGGAAATGATACTTATCACCCAGTCAAAAAAAGAACTACAATCGTTGATGAGTAACTATGTCGGAATTGTTCGTTCTAACTTAAGATTAAAGAGAGCCCTTGACAGACTTAATATAATTTACCAGGAAACAGAGGATCTTTTTGATAAATCGATTGTTAGTGAACCAATTTGTGAATTAAGAAATATGATAAATGTTGCATACCTTGTCATAAAGCTGGCCATGAAAAGAACAAACAGTATCGGGTTACATTATAATCTGGATTATCCAAAATAATTATTAATGATTTATCAATAAAACATTCATGATTCCGAGGAATCACCAACAGAGATGAAAGAGAATTAACTTGCGGTATCTATGTACCAATATAATTTTACTATGTACTCTGTTG
>JANQGJ010000001.1 GCA_028277395.1 Bacteroidales bacterium
TTTTTCATGTGTTTATAATTTTTTATTTTACTGATAATGAATTAAATAAAAAATTTTCGCACCCATGGTACCACTCCGATAAATCTCCGCTTTCGCAAAAATTTTAATCATCCTCGGTTGGTATATTAGGATGCTGAAAATTTATGCTCATTTCATCTAATGTAATACTCAAATTTCATATATGTATTTATATTTAATTGAGTACATCAGCAATCTCCTCACATTTGTTATGGAGAATGATTTCAAGATTGTTCCAAAAGATTCTGTATTCAAGTGTGATCTGCATTCATGATTTGAAAATGTCACACTACTTAAACAGATATCAGGATTAGCTTCTACGTACGGGTAAATCTACCAGAGAGGGAGGGCAAAAACAAGATCAGGGGCAAATTGTCAAAGCATGTCTATTTCTCAATAAATTCGATGATCCGGTCGATTGTATCATCAGCATCCGGTCCTATCCAAAGGATGTGTCCCCATTCATTGTTAAGCATTTCGAGCTGTGAACCTCTTATTTTCTCAGCAGCATTTAATGCATGGTCTATTGATACGGAGTTATCATTACGACTATGAATTACCAGTGTTGGGGGATAAATCCTGGATATGGTTTCATCACTAATATCCTGATCAATATCAATCATGAAGCCATTTTTCGAATGATATTTACCAAGTAAATTAATTAGTTCTTTTACATCTTCAGCTCTTAGATCATATCCGGGGTATAAAGAAAACTGTCTGTAAAAATTACGGGCCAGTAATTTTGGGAAAATTCCTGATACAGTTCTAACCATTCCCCATATAAATGACTCAGTTGACGGATTAAAAAACTTCTTTGCAATCTTATATGTCCGTTCGTTCTTATCAAGCCATGGCATAGTAACTGCAGATGCCAGAATCAGCTTTTTTACTTTCTCCGGATAGTTGGCAGCTATCTCAATGGCAGTTGGACCACCTGCTGAGATTCCATAAAAAATTGCTGTTTCAATTTCTAGAAAATCAAGTAAATCTATTATCAGATCAGCAGCTTTTCGGGCTGTATTATTACCAGCTACCGGAGTTAATCCGTAGCCGGGTCTGGAAGGAGTTATCAGATTGTATTTCGAAAGGTCAAATCCCTTATGAGCGAGAGTGTCAAAGCAATTTGAATGTCCCCCATGTAGAAAAACTACAGGAATTCCGGCACCTATGGAAACATACTCTATATCACCATATATGGTTGTAGTAACCTTACTATTCATTTAATAAATCAATTATTATTACTTAATAAGTCGTCAAATCTACTAGTTTTATTTGAGATTATCACTATAAATACTATAAAAGGTAAGTTTTAATATTAAGTAAATAATTGACTTGGAATAAGCAACCGTTATTTAACTGACAGTACCCGCGTTTTTAGTAATTAAAATTATTGTAAATGAAGTTAATGGAAAACTCATTAATGTAGTACGATTGTTATTAAACACATTTAAATAGTGTAATAAATCTTTTTCATAATAATGTGGTTTAACTAGTTTTGTATCGTTTTAATATAATTAATAATAACTAATAAATAATCTGATATTCTATCAGGAAGTATTACCTGCAATGATTACTCAAAGCAACATTGGAACCGACAGGAAAAAGATAAAAACCGGTTTGAACGTAGAGATCGTTCAGAAGAAGGATCAGGGAACGAATCAGTTAACAATTGGTGTTGTAAAAAGAATTCTGACTAAATCACCGACCCATCCTCATGGAATTAAGGTTATGCTTGAAACCGGTGAGATTGGACGTGTAAAAAGATTAATATATGATTAACAATAAAATAGAAAAAACTTTTGGTAGTGCGGGTTCTTTCGCCGGATATATCCTGATTTTGTTTGGAATTATGATAATGATTTCGTGGGCAGGTATTTTGTTAGTTTTAATAGGATTGTTCTTTGCATTTTCATACTCCGGAATATCAATCGATACTGATAAAAGCAGATTTAAACAATTTACCAAACTGTTTGGTATAATTAAGGTAGGTGATTGGGAAGATATATACGGATTTGAAAAATTATTGATAAAGAATAATGACAATGTATTCAGAGTTTTCAGTCGTGGTAACAGATCAATAGAATCACGTTCTGATACATATCTTATTTGTATGGTTCACTCAAATGAAGTTACCATTATTCCGGTAATGAAGTGTAGCAGCTATGATAAGGTAATGGCAAAAGCATCAGAATTGAGTAATATATTGAATTTACCTGTTGAAAATAATGTAGAGCATAGAGTGATTGAATTGAATGAAAATGATGAAATATGAAATTCTTCATACCGGTTCCTTGCAGAACTGCGAGATCACATTATTGAAATAATAATTGATAAGGGAGAGGATGAAGGAGGTGGTTTTAACCACCGGGGTGTATCTGCAGTTTAATCAATTTATATTATGTAGAAATTTTAGAGATATGGCAAATATAAAAGTAACAAGAGAAGAGTATATTGGCAGAATAAACAAAGTACTGGATTTTGTTGAGAATAATCTTGACAATGACTTACCCCTTGAATATCTTTCGGATATTTCATGTTACTCACCTTTCCATTTTCACAGAATATTTTCTTCAATTGTGGGTGAAACCATAAATGCATATGTAACAAGAAAGAGGCTTGAAAAAATAGCATCTATCCTAATTTCAGGAAGCAATACTCCAATAACAGAGATGGCTTATACCTATGGTTTTAAAAGTGGTAGTGCCTTCTCCCGTGCTTTCAGTAATTATTACGGAATGAGTCCCAGTGAATTCCGCGAAGAAGCCGGAAATAATAATAGCAAGATATGTAAAGTAGAGCGCAAGAAAGGTAAAGACAGGATCACTTTCGAGAACTACATTTGTGGCATTAATAACATAAAAAACTGGATAAAAATGAATGCACAAATTGAAGTTAAAGAAATGCCCGAAGTAAATCTTATTTATATCAACCACGTTGGTGAATTTGATCAGATTGGAGCTATTTATGAAAAACTATTCCGCTGGGCCGGTCCCAAAGGATTACTCGGATCTCCTGATATGAAAACAATTACTGTTTATCACGATGATCCAAAAGTAACAGAAATATCAAAGGTACGTCAGAGCGCGGGCATTACAGTAGATAGCAAAGTAAATGTTGATGGTGAGGTCGGGTATATGACAGTTCCCGGCGGGAAATTTGCTGTGGGAAGATTCGAAATACCCGTAACCGGATTTGAGAATGCATGGAACAGTATGTGTGTCTGGGTTGCTGAAAGCGGGTACTCAACCCGTGATAGTAAATATTATGAGCTTTACCATAATGATCATATGGAACATCCTGAGAAAAAATTTATTCTTGATATTTGTATTCCTGTGGAATAAAAAGCATTTCGATAAACTGAACTAATTCCGGTAGTAATGCCGGAATTTTCAAATAACCGTATGAAGTGAGTTAACGGGTTACTTTGTACGTTTTTTTTGTTTATGATACAGATATCCTGATCAGAACATGAATTATTTCATAAACATTTCAAAATCTATCATACTTCTTGTACAAAGAATGTATTAACTCGTGTTAAATAATAAATTTGTCTGAAATTTGCTCTGATAATTTGAAAAAGAGTATAAGGACAAGTAATTGTTTTAAATAAATCTGATTGAAAAAACTGTTCAAAGACATAGGTCCGGGCATTGTAGTAGCTGCAACGGGTATAGGTGCCGGCGATATGATAGCTGCAGCTGTTGGGGGTAGTTCCTATGGTTATGTAATACTATGGTCAATAATACTTGGAGGAATATTAAAGTTTGTATTAAATGAAGGAATAGGAAGATGGCAACTTGTTACAGGCACTAAAGTAACAGAAGCATGGTTAAATGTATTACCTAAATTTTTTGCATGGTATTTTATTATTTACCTGATACTTTGGTCTTATATTGTTGCTGCAGCACTAATTGCAGCTACAGGTCTTGCTGCATATAGTCTTTGGCCTGTTCTTACTGTTAATCAATGGGGGATTGTACATTCTCTGGTGGCTATGCTTTTTGTTTTCTGGGGTAGTTACAGGTATTTTGAAACGGTGATGAAGGTAATGATTGCACTTTTGTTTTCCGTTGTTATAATTAGTGTAATAATTATCAAACCTGATTTGAATGGTGTATTAGATGGAATTTTAGTTCCTGTTATTCCTGAGGGATCTGCAGCATATGTCATTGCAATAATTGGAGGTGTAGGAGGAAGTGTAACATTATTAAGTTATGGATACTGGATCGCAGAAAAGAAATGGAAGGGAACGAAAAACCTCAAAAGAATAAGAATTGATCTGGCGGTTGCCTATACCCTGACTGCTATATTTGGGATATCAATAGCCATATTATCAGCAAATTTAAAACCTGAAGCTGTTAAAAGTAATCAGATTATACTTGTAATGGCAGCAGAGATGGAACTCCTGACAGGAAAAACCGGCAGCTGGATATTCCTCATCGGATTTTGGGGCGCAGTTTTTAGTTCAATGCTTGGTGTATGGCAGGGAATTCCTTATCTGTTTACAGATTTCGCTATCAAATGGAGAAAAGATAGTGTCGGGGTAACCGATTTCCAAAAGAGCAGGTATTACAGGTATTTCCTGGTTTTTCTTGCAATACCTCCAGTCATAATTCTTTATTTCAATAAACCCGTATGGTTGATACTTGTTTATTCTGTTACAGGTGCTTTTTTCATGCCGTTTCTTGCAATTACCTTACTCTGGCTCAACAATAAAACAGAAATGGGCAGGTTTAAAAGCCACGTCTTTATAAATGTATTATTGATCATGGTATTGGGATTGTTTATTTATCTGGCATATATTGAAGCAGTACGTTTAATATTTTGAATTAAATGAATAAGTTTCAATTACTGTAGTTACTATTTTATATCACCATGTTGTTATCCTTATAGTTCATTATTCAGCAATTATTTCGGATATAAATAACAATCATTAGAATTCATTGTGAAGGCTACATAGAATCAACTATGTTTGATCTAACCTAATACATCATTTGATTTCAATTTTTATACTGGATTTTATTAGTTTTGATAAATTTTGTAATCAATCTTATTTAATCTATCATAAATTAATTAGTTAAATGAAGAATTATTTACTCTTTCTGATTGTTGTATTTGGAATAACTATCAACAGTACTTCACAAACCAATAAAACAAAAATGGTCATTGTTCCCGGAGGTGAATACACAATAGGATTGGATAGTGAATCAAATGCAGATTATTCTCCGGCCCACAGTGTGGTTGTTGATTCATTCTACATTGATATACATGAAGTTACCAATTCGCAATATTATGAATTTTGTATGGCTACAGACAGAAAACTTCCGGAATTCTGGGGTGTGGCAAAATATCGTAGTAGTTTGGAATATCCTGATTGTCCCGTAATTGGAGTCAGTAAAAACGATGCTGCTGCCTATGCCGAGTACATTGGGTGCAGATTACCAACTGAAGCCGAATGGGAAGTTGCAGCCAGGGGTGGACTTATTGGTAAGAAATTTTCCAATGGAGATGATTTTGGTAAATGTATTGATCTTGATTCGGTTTTTGTTGACGGAGAGAGACACCCTTATGATGTAATGCTGGGAACACCTAATGGTTATGGTTTATACGGTATGAGTTGTAATGCCCGTGAATGGGTAAGTGATAATTATGCAAGAGATTATTATAAGATAAGTCCGGTTGTTAACCCGACAGGACCTGAAAAAGAACGGCTAACAGTTGTCAGGGGAGGAGGCTGGAAATCAGGAACTGGCTGCAAGAAAGTATTCATTCGTAATGCATTGCGGGGAACCTGGGTTGATATTGCAGTAGGCTTCAGATGTGTTAAGGACATAAATAAAATAGAATAGTAATTATGGCAGACACCAGCATTTTTATGGACAAAACAATTGTTCCTACAGATAACGATCTGATTGAAAACATTGGTTCAACACATGATTACTATGATTACTGGAAGGAACTTCAGAACCTGATAATGAAATTGTACCCAGCAGGAATCGAAGAATGGACTTAGACTGAAAAAAAGTATGGCTGGAGTTTCAGGATTAAAGACAAAAAGCGGGCGATAATGTATTTTCTTCCAAGGAAATGCTATTTTGAAGTAGTATTTTTGTTCGGACAGAAAGCTACTAATGTGTTGTTAAGTCTGATATCAGTAAGGAAATTATAAATAATCAGTTGAATGCCGGAAAATATGCCGAAGGGAGAGGAGTAAGTATTGTTGTTAAAAGTGAGTATGTATTAGATGATATTAAGAAGTTGATTGATATTAAAATGGCGAATTAAAATAATTACCATAATAATTGCCTCAGCCCAAACAAGCCCGAAAAGGGGAGATATTAACCAAAGTCTGGATAATCATTATTGTTTGATAATGAAGGTGTCAGTCCATGATATTGAACAGGTTTTTATCCTGAGCTACCTACAATTAGGAAAGATTCCATAATTCGTAAAGTTATTACAGTAAGTTTCCAGTGCATGTAAACTTTTCCTATCTTTGTAGGATGATAATTATAGATACATCAACAGGTGAAAAGCATTTGGTTAATATTTTACCGGTAGAAGTTGATGAATTTAATACATTAAGAAAAGACAGGTACTTCTTTGACTGGAAAACTGAGAAGAATCAAGAGGTATATAAATTGCAGCTTACAGGGTCAAGTGATATTTTAGGATTAAAATCTATCGAAAGGATTCCTCAGGAATGGAGGATACATATCAGACTTTTGACAGTATCAAAAGAAAACAAGGGAAATGATAAGAAATATGATAAAATTACAGGAAACCTAATTGTGCATGTAGCAAAAATTGCAATTCGTGAATTTGGAGAACTGGCATGTGTTTCACTTAGACCAAAAAGCCAGATAGCCCAACATTATATTGATAAGTATAATATGAATATAACAGGCATGACTTTAAGTATTGAGGTACCTGAGATCATTGATTTAATAAATTCTTATGACTATGACTGAAAATAGAAGTAATATTATGGATACAGAGTATGGTATTGATTCAAAATACAAATCTGATAAAGAGCGGGAATCAGATGCCACAGCTTTAATGGAAGCTCGTTTAAGGAGAATGAAGAATCTTTCAAAAGACCAAATTACAAAGGCTAAACTTTTACAATTAAAACTGAAAATGGAGGAATATATTAGATATCCGGTATATGATGATCATAACTATTTCTCAAATTTTTTAAAATTATATATTGATTCCATATACTCAAAGAGAAGTACTTTTGCGAAAGATATAAATGTTACTCCTGTAAGTTTGAGCCAGGTAATAAACAACCACAGAGAACCTAAAGAAGAATTCATTAAGAAATTGATGATACATTCGGAGAAAATATATAAGAATGTTTGTGAGTTTCATAAGAAAACCTGGTATCAGGTTTATTTTCATGAGAAGATATGCGACACAATGTCAAATCAGGAACACTGGCGACCTGAAATAGAAAAAAATGTACGAATAAGTAAAGCAATCTAAGGAATAACTATGGGTAAAAAATGCGCATGAAGCTAAGATTGGTAGTAGTCATAGTACAAGTCCGGATTTAATATGTGCCGGCAGAACAATATACTTATGAAAATCATCAAAAGAATTACTTAAGGTACTTAGCAGTTTCTGATTCTCTACAATTTTTAATGCCGGCAACAGTTCCGGAATAAACAACATTTCCTCCATTAATCCCACCTTCAGGCCCAAGATCAATTATATGGTCTGCATTGCTGATTATATCAGTATTATGTTCGACCATTAATACGGTATTCCCTTCAGCAACCAGTTTTTCTGCCAATTGCAGTAGAACCTCAACATCCTTCATATGTAGTCCAGTTGTAGGCTCATCAAACAGGTACAGGCAATTATTTTCATTTTTTTCAGACAATCTTGAGGCAAGTTTTAATCTTTGAGTTTCCCCACCTGATAATGTGCCTGTTGATTGTCCCAGTTTTAGGTAACCAAGCCCTGTTTCTTCCAGTATCTTAAGTATTCTGCTAATATCTTTATGATTCTCAAAGAAAATACGAGCTTCAGATACTTCCATGTGGAGAACATCAGAGATATTTTTATGGTTGTACTTAATATCAAGTATATAATCTTTGAACCTGTTTCCATGGCATGAATCACATATTACCCAAACATCTGAAAGAAAATCCATGCTCACCTTTACGCTTCCCATTCCCTTACATACAGGACATCTTCCATCCTTACTGTTAAATGAAAAATGTGCTTTTTTAAGATTCAGTTTTTTAGAATCCTCACTTGCCGCAAATAATCCTCTTATCAGGTCAAACAAGCCGGTATATGTTGCTGCAGTACTTAATGGAGATGTGCCTATCCGTTGCTGATCAACAACCAGCATTGAATCAATATTTTGAAAGGAAATGTCTGTACATCTAACAGGACTGCCGGCTTCATATGAACCGGCAATTACATCAAAAGCAAGTGATGATTTTCCACTTCCCGAAACACCGGTAATAACTGTAATACATCCCAAAGGTATTTCAACATCAATATCATTAAGGTTATTCGCCGAAGCACCTTTAATTATAACAGCGTTTTTACCAGTATTAGTTCTCGTAATTTTTTTTAAAGATGGTTTTGATAAATAACTTCCGGTTACCGATTCAGGATTTTCAACTATGTGTTTAAAACTTCCTTCAGCTATTATCTTTCCTCCGTTAACTCCTGCTCCGTGACCAATATCAATAATATGATCGGCATTTGCAATCACCTGTTGATCATGTTCAACAATGATTATGGTATTTCCATTTCTTTTTAATTTATCTAATGTCTTCAATAAATTACCGGTGTCTCTTGGATGCAATCCTAAAGTAGGTTCATCCAGGACGTAAGTAAGATCGCATAATTCAGATATCAACTGCGTTGCGATTCTTAATCGTTGTGACTCTCCTCCTGACAATGTAGAAACAGGCCGGTTTATTGATAAATACCCAATTCCAATTTCAATGAGTTGCTTTAATTTTGCAATAATCCGGTTTATGAGTTCTCTGCTGACAGTTGCTTCATTTACAGTAAGTTCTTCGGTAATCCTGTAAAAGAAATCCAGAGATTCATCAACAGATAAAGCTGATAACTCCGAAATATTCTTATCTCCAACCATAACCCTTAGAACCTTATTGTTAAGTCTGCCTCCCTTACACCTACCACAAGTAATATCGCTTATAATCTGTGAGTATGCATCACCACGTTTTCCGTGTTTTTTTATTTCATATTCTTCATTAAAGTAATTAACAAAACCTTTCCACAATACAGACATTTTATGGGTTCCCTCTCTGCTGCCACGTTTAAATTTCCATGATACATCATAGTTTATTTCACCTGTACCATATAGAGCTATTTTTTTAGCATCACAACTTAATTCCTTGAATGGGAGTGAATAATCTATACTGTTGCTTTCACCAACTGCCAGCAATGTGTTAATATACTGACCATCCGGATTTCCGAAAAATTTTCCGGGGTTTGTACGATCCATTGCACCATCAATAAGGGGTTTTTCGGGATCTGTAACGAACTTTTTAGGATCACAGGCAGTTATAATACCCAATCCGTTACAATGTGGGCATGCCGCACCGGCATTGTTAAATGAAAACATCGATGCCGGATAGTTACTATTAGTTACATCATCATTTTTACCAATTCTCGAATATAATAATCTGTAATGATCATAAATACCTGATAAAGTCCCAACAGTGGACCTGTTATTACTTTTATATCCCTTTTGTCCTATGGCAATTGCAGGCGTTAGTCCTGTACACTGTTCCAGCTCCGGTTTCTTTATTTTATTCATCATCCTTCTGGCATATGATGAAAATCCCTCGGTAAACCTGTTTCTGCTCTCCGAATATATGGTATCAAAAGCGAGCGATGATTTTCCACTTCCCGAAACACCCGTAATTACTGTAGTTTTATTCAGAGGTATTACAACATCAATATTTTTGAGATTGTTGGTTGTAACTCCTTTAAATACAATATTTGATCTATTTATGCTACTTTCAGTAATTATAGGATCAACTTTTTCAGACTGATATTGTAAAAGCGCTTTCCCGGTTTCTGATTCATTGCAGTTCATTACCTGTTCCGGTGTTCCCTGTATTATAAGTTGTCCACCTTTATCACCTCCTTCGGGTCCCAGATCAATAATATGATCGGCCTGGATTATAATGTCAGTCTCATGCTCAATCATTATTACAGTATTGCCTTTATCAACAATATTATTAATTGAGTCCAGCAGATAGGATATGTCGGCTTTATGTAGCCCTGTAGAGGGTTCATCCAATATATAAACCATGTGACCGGTAGATGTTTTATATAATTCTGAAGCTAGTTTAACACGTTGAGCTTCACCACCCGATAATGATGTTGATGTCTGTCCCAGCTTCAGATAACCTACATCAAGGTTTCTGAGCTGTTCAAGTATTTTTACTATCTTTTTTTCGCCTTCAAAAAATACCAATGCTTCATTCACAGAAAGCTCAAGTACCTCATGAATGTTTTTATTTTTGAAAGTAACCTCAAGTGTTTCCTCGTTAAACCTGCTACCACCACATTTATCACATGTTATACTGACATTACCCATAAAATGCATACCTAGTTCTGTATAACCAGCTCCTTCACAGTACTCGCACCGGCCACCTTTATTGTTAAACGAAAACCTGCTTTTGCTATAGCCTTTTTCCTTTGAAAGAGTTTGCCTGGAGAATATGTCCCTAATGTGATCAAACAAACCAGTATATGTTGCCGGGTTACTTCTTGAGGTTCTGCCAATCGGGGATTTATCTATCTCAACTAATCGTTTAACTTTATGTGTTATACTACTTGTTTTACAGTTGGTTGGTGTATCTGTATTTCTGAGATTTTTAGCGATGACCTCATGTACCAAGGTAGATTTTCCGGCACCTGATACACCGGTTATTACATTTAATAATCCTAGTTTAATTTCAACATCAATATCTTTCAGGTTGTACTTTGAAGCTCCTTCTATTTTAAAACTACCTGTGGAAATCCTCTGGCTTTTTACAGAAAAATCATCTCTGATGTTTGAATAATACTTTGCAGTAAGACTATCAGGATATTTCTCAGGACTTCTGAAAAAATATCCTGACGATCCCTGATAAATTACATTTCCTCCATCCAGACCTGCTCTGGGTCCTATATCTATAATATGATCGGCAGCTCTGATGGTTTGCTCATCATGCTCTACAATTACAACTGTGTTTCCATTGTTTCTGAGCGTGCTTAATACCTTCAGAAGTTTACTGTTATCCCTGTAATGAAGTCCTGACGAAGGTTCATCCAACAAATAGAGTATCCCCTGAAGCCCGCTCCCAACCTGTGATGCAAGTTTAATCCGCTGTGATTCCCCTGTTGATAATGTTGTTGACTCTCTGGATAATGTAAGATAGTTTAATCCAAGTAATATCAAATATTCAATTCTCTTAATGGCATTATGAAGTATGCTTTCAATTACATCCTTGTTATCAGTTTCTTTGGTGAGTTTTAACAGAATCTCAAGTAACTCTGACAATTGCATATCGGATAGATCGCTGATACTGTAATCATCAATTTTAACTAATCTGGCTTCTGCTCTCAATCGGGTTCCCTCACAATCCTTACATACTTTTGAACTTGTAAATCTTAATATATTATCATTTCTGTCACGATACAGAATATCTTCCATTATCGGGATCATACCCTTGTAATAGCTTTCTTCCCGGGGAAGGGCTGTAATTCCCTTCCATTTTAATCTTGATTCAAGAGAGTGTTTGCCAAACAGTATTTTTACTTTGTCACTGCCGTACAGTATGACTTCCTTTTGCGATTCGGTTAATTCTTTCCATTGGATATCCACACTAAATCCATTGGCCTTACAAACCTTATTTAATTCATCAACCCGTACCTGTGAATAGACAATGTACCCAGTAGGGGTAGTAGGTACCAGCGCTCCCTGTCTTAGTGTAAGATTTTTATCAGCAATGAGTTTGTTAATATCAATATGTTCTGTCACTCCCAGTCCTTTACATGTTTCACAAGCCCCATATGTGGAATTGAACGAAAACAGCTTGGAGAGCAGTTTGATTTTTTGAGTCTTGCAACCATGACAAATATCATCTGTGGAATCAATGAAACTATTGCATTCTTTACAAAATTGTTTACCTGTTCGGGCAAACAACAATCGTAAGTAATCATAAACACCTGACATAGTACCTACTGTAGATCTTGGGTTGGAAACCATGGCATTTTGATTTATGGCCAATGCAGGTTGTAAACCGGTTATTTCTTTAACGTCAGGTTTTTCAAGTTTGCCAATGTATTGTCTGGAATATGTAGAAAATGACTCCATAAACCTTCTCTGGCTTTCCTTAAAGATAATATCGTACACTAATGATGATTTTCCGGAACCGGATACACCTGTAATTACTGTAATTGAATTATGAGGAATATCAATGCTTATTTCTTTTAAGTTATTCTCATTGGCGCCGATAACTTTTAGCATTTTTTTATTCACAGTATCCATTACACAACAATATTCGATATTAGTAAATTATGATAAGGCTTTTCTTGCCTTGAGGATATATTTGGCTCTGTCCAACGGGCTGATTCCTCTATACGGTATTATTTCCCCAAATTCCACTGAACATTCCTGATACCCGTCGAAACTTGTGGCAAACTTGCCTTTTCCAGCTGTTAAAGAACTTAATTTAGTAGAGTATTCCAGGGAAGTGGCAACAGGTATCCTGCCCGACAGAGTAAATCTATTGTTCTCAATATTTGGTATTCCAACTTCTGCTCTTAATTGGGTAAGGCTGCTTACAACTATCCCAAGTTTTTCTTCCGGTGCGGTAATTGTAAAATTTAGTATTGGTTCCAAAAGAGTTGTTCCTGTTTTTTGCAATCCTTTCAGAATTGCCATGGGAGTTGCAACAGCAAAGTCACCTGCTCTGGAGTGCACATTGTGGTCTTCATCACCAAGCAGGGTAATTTTAAGGTCGGTTACTTCCCATCCGTAATTACCCTGTTGAAGTGCAAAAGGTATAGTTCTTTCAACCTCATGCTGGTATCTCCTGGCAATATCATTTACACCAACATCACTAGAGAAAGAAACTCCGCTTCCCCTTTCTGCGGGCTCAATTAAAAACCTTACAACAGCCCAGCATGGTTTAGGCATGGTATATTCTTCAAATCCTTCTCCTGTGGTTATTGGGGTTTCTTTATAAATTACAGTAGGTTTACCAAAAACAACTTCGATATCAAATCGTTCCATTAAAATTGCTTCCAGTATTTGCAATTGCATGATTCCGAATATTCTGATATGAATTTCCCGTTCATCTTTTAACCATAACAAATCAATTGCGGGGTCCTCATCGGCAATAATATGCATATAAGTAACCAACTCAGAATATAGTTTTTCATCTTTAGGTGATACTTTAACCGTGAGCATTGGTTTAAGCAGTTCGGGTTCTGGATTATCCAATGAAGTTCCAATAATGTCACCGGCTCTAATGTCAGTTAACCCACATACTGCAGCAGTATCGCCTGCATGAAGCATATTTATTTCTTCATAGTTTTTACCTTGTAGTTTACGTAAATGCGTAATTTTGGCTTCCTTTTTTTCAGAGGAATAGCAAACCAGATCCCTGATTGTAATGGTCCCGTTAAACAATCTTACACTTGCAATTTTGCCATATTTTTTATCATGTTCAACCTTAAAAACAACTCCGGAAACGGGCTTTGAATCATCTCCGGATGCAACAGGCATATACAGGGAAATGGCATCCATTAATTCACTAATCCCAATATCAAACTTTGCTGAACCGATAAATACCGGAAACGCTTCCCTGTTTTGAATCTGTTTTCGTAAAGACTTTTCTAATTCTTCAGTAGAAATACTCTCCTCGTTAAAATATCTGTCAAGTAATTCATGATCATCGCTTATTATTGATTCAAGGATGTTTTCATCATATGGAACTGAATTATCTTCTCCAAGGTAATTATCAATATCTGCATTATTTGTCCCTTCATCAATTACTTCCTGCATGATAATAATGTTGTCAGAAAAATCCCGTTTCAACTCATCAATTATCGATCCTGTATCTGCCCCTGCACGATCTGTTTTATTGATGAAAAAGAAAACAGGTATATCAATATTTCTGATTGCTTTCCATAGTGTTTCCGTATGTGCCTGAATTCCTTCAACTGCTGATATAACTATGATAGCACAATCCATTGCTAACATACTGCGTTCAACTTCTGATGAGAAGTCAACATGTCCGGGAGTATCGATTATATTAATGATCTTGTCTTTCCAGCTTAATGAAGCAGAAGCACTTCTGACTGAAATTCCTCTTTCAGTCTCCACTCCAAGCCAGTCGGTTTGAGATGTGCCTTTATCTACATTCCCCGGTTCGCTGATCACTCCGCTTTTATGTAGAAATAATTCAGTAATTGATGTTTTTCCTGCATCAACATGGGCTACTATTCCAATATTTATATAATTCCTGTTTTCTGACATCCATATTAATAATTTGAGTGCACAAAAGTAGCAACTTATGGTGATGATTTCATGGTAAAGTATCGTTTATATGATCTCATTATTGCCGGTTTATTGACAGCAGTACATATTAATTGCAAATTAATATTTTAGCTGGTCGGATATTGATATTAAAAAAAAGATTAGTTTAACGCCATAATTTCGGCGATGAGGAAAACCATTAATACTGCTTGCCCCAGAAATTGTTATAGTTCTTGTTCATTCAAGGTTGAAGTAGAGAAAAGTCAGATAATTTCCATAGAGAATCAACCACTGAATAAAGCAACATCTGAGGGACCCTGCCTTAAAGGATTGAGCTATATTGAAAGAGTCAGATCCGGGAACAGGATATTGTATCCTCAGTTAAAATTAAAAGGTGAGTTTGTAAGGATCTCCTGGGATGAAGCTTTAACAATTATATCGAACAGGTTAACTGAGTTTAAAACCCGGTTTGGCAGTCACTCAATACTATTCTATGCCGCAAGTGGCATGTCGGGATTACTAAATAATGTAAGTTATAATTTCTGGAGATTATTCGGTGGTGTTACAACTACCTACGGGAATTTATGCTGGCCAGCCGGTTTAGAAGCAACAAGACTTACTTTGGGCGACAACAGGCACAATTCTCCATGGGATATTGAAAATGCTGGTTTGATTGTATTGTGGGGAAAGAATCCGGCGGAAAGTAATATTCATCAATCAGTTTTTATTGAAGCCGCACAGCGAAAGGGAGCAAAACTTGTTGTAATTGATCCGCGCAGAACGCCTTCTTCTGAAAGGGCTGATCTGTTCCTTCAGCCAATTCCGGGAACTGATGCAATTCTTGCTCTTGCAGTTGCCAAATTGATTATTGAATCAAATGATCATAGCATTGACTTTATTAATAGTTATGTAATTGGTTTCGAAAAGTTTTATGAACTTTTAGACAATGTTAATATACATGAAGCAAGTATTGAATGTGGTGTACCTGTCTCATTCATCAGTGAGCTTGCCGACCTTATGGGTTCTGTTACACCAATGACAATTGTTCCGGGATATGGAATGCAGAGATATTCAAATGGAGGACAAACAATAAGATGCTTGTTAGCTTTATCCGTTATTACGGGAAATATCGGAAGGGAAGGAGCCTGTTGGCACTACGCAAATCTCCAGTCTTACATATTTGATCTAAAAAAGGAGCCTGAAAGCTATTATCCTGTTCAGGATGCGGATAACCCATTCAGAAGGTCTATCCCAACAGCAACCCTGGGGAAGTCTATGCAGGCTGTTAAATCTCCAAAACTAAAAATGGCATGGGTTGAAAGAGGTAATCCTGTTGCTCAAAACCCTGATACAAATGAAACTATCAGGGCGTTCAGAAAACTGGAGTTTGTTGTTGTAGTTGAGCAGTTTATGACAGATACTGCTCTTGAAGCAGATCTTATTCTACCTGCCAAATCTATGTTCGAACAAAGTGATATAATTGGTTCTTACTGGAACCCTTATATTCAACTGAAGCAAAAAGTAATAGACCCACCGGGGGAAGTTAAGCCTGAAACAGAGATTTATTACCTGCTTGCAAATAAACTAAGGTTTTCTCAGGAAGATATTGACTCATATATTCCCTTTCCTGATGATAAATCAACAGATGATTGGTTGGCTAATTATTTAAAGGATCACGATGGTTTATCTCTGGAAGTGCTAAAAGAAGGACCTGTTATGGCGCCGGGTATACAGCATGTAGCTTTTAGTGACATGAATTTTAATACTCCGTCAGGTAAAATTGAATTGTTTTCAGTAGAAGCAGAGAAAATGTGGGGTGTTAATCCTTTACCCACTTATGAGAAGGTACTTGAAGGTCATGGTAACAGGCAAAACGATTATCCTCTGTGTCTTCTCAGCCCTGTTACCAAGAACAGAATTCACTCTCAATTTGGCAATCTCGATTGCATAAAAATGCTTGATAACGAACAGTTTGTCGCCATAAGCTCCATGGATGCTTCTGAACGCGGAATAGAGAATAATGATGATGTCAGGGTATTTAATGACAGGGGAGAGGTGAAAACAAAAGCCAGACTGGATAACAGCCTTAGAACTGGTAATGTGGTAATTTATAATGGATACTGGAATAGTGAAGGAGGAAGTCCGAACTTACTTTCGATAGACCGGGAAACAGATATGGGACATGGTACAGCATTTCATGATAATATGGTTGAAGTTGAACTAATCAGGTAATATGAGTAAAAATTACTTTGTATTTGATGAAAATAAATGTGTTGGTTGCGAAGCATGCATAGTTGCCTGTGTTCTTGAAAACGGTATGCAGTTTCCTGAACAATGGAGAAATATCTATTCATCAAATGTTAACAAAGTTCCAAACTTACCTTTACATCATCTTTCACTTGCATGCAATCATTGTGATGATGCACCTTGTATGAAGTATTGCCCATCAGATGCTTATTACAGAGATTCAGTAACAAATGCAATAATTATTGATTCAAATAAGTGCATGGGGTGTAATTACTGTCAGTGGAATTGTCCATATGAAGCACCAAAGTATAACCAGGCTTTAAAAGTCATTGAGAAATGTAATTTTTGTAATTCAAGACTAAAGGAAAATAAAAAACCTGCATGTGCATGTCATTGTCCTGTCGGAGCTCTGGATTTTTCTTTTGATGAAATTGATAAAGCACAAATACACAGCAGAATAGAAGTGCCTGTTAACCCTTTGCCATCTCTGATAATTAAAGAGTTGGAAAATAAAAGCGGTCCTGTAAAGGACAACAATCTAATCGATGAAAAATACACTAAGAAGGTTGATTTGAAGATAGTTCCCGTGATATCAGCCAAAAAGGAATATCCGCTTCTTATATTCACTTTTGTTACTGCCATGATGGTTTCTATTTCAGCATCACAGATCCTTACCGGTTCAGAGTTAGTTTACAGAGTATTGTTTCTTTTAGCCGGTACGGCATCCGCTGCCGTAAGCCTGTTACATCTTGGTAATGTCCGGTTATTCTGGAGGTCGGTAATTAACTTGCGAAATTCATGGCTTAGCAGGGAGGTATTTTTCTTTTCAGTTTATATGATTTTAAGCATAACAGATTTGTTATTGTTAAATATTTCTGATGCATTTATTATTGTATCAGGATTAGTCACATTACTGTCAATTGACATGGTATATAAACCATTACAGTGGAACTGGAAATCGCAATGGCATTCAGGCCAGGTGTTTTTAATAAGTATTTCTTTGTTTTTGTTTTTAACAAACTGGTTGCTGTTATTGGCATGCCTGATCCTTATACGACTGGCAATTTACTATTTCAATGAAAATCACAAATCTAAAAGTTCAGTATTCATTGTCTTTAGGTTTGCTTTGGCAATAATTCCTATTGCAGCGTTGTATTTTGATTTTGGATTATTTCCTGTCATTTTACTATTTATAGCTGGCGAGTTATCAGACAGGATTATGTTCTACAATGAACTAGAGTTAATTACAGTTGAAAATCTGCCAGGAGTAAAATCATAATAATTCAGTTTTTGATCTTTGTTTTATTATTACTGAACTATAAAACATAAAAGCCACAGGGAATAATTAATACGTACCTTGAAAATTACCATAAAATGACATTATCTACAACACTTCGTCAATTACTCTGATCAGATTATCTACCTCTGATACGCTATTATAGTGCACCATGCTAACCCTAACAATTCCATCATTACCACTAAACCCAAGAAAGTCGATCAGTCTTCTGGCATAAAAATCACCCCATCTGATCCCTATTTTGTACGGATCTACAAGTAACGGTATTTCACTGCTTCTTTTATTATCAACTGTAAATGAAATAGTAGGTACTCTGATATCTTTATTTGCAGAATGTTCGCCAATTACTGAAATACCTTTTTTATTGTTCAGAAAATTGATCAGCGGTTCAAAAATATCTTCTTCATGTTGCGCAATTAGCTGAAATAATGAATCAAATTTATTATGAGAAGATACCTGTTCATTATCAAAGTGAAAATTGAATGCGTCATTATAATAATCCAAAATTCCAGTAGAACCATATGTGAGTTCAAAATTCACATTACCAGGCTGTAATTTATATGGTATATCATCATTTGTAATAAAGAAATGATTAATGCTTTCCAGTTTATCAAGATGCTCCTTCTTACCATAAAGTATTGAATAGTGAGGACCGTATACTTTATATAAACTAAAAACATAATAGTCAACATCCCATTTTCTTATATCAATATTTCTGTGAGGGGCGTATGCAACTCCGTCAACAAACACTTTTGCACCATAACTATGCACAAAATAGGTAATATCTGCAACAGGATTTATTGTCCCAAGTATGTTTGATACATGCGTAAACGCAACCAGTTTAGTCTTTTCCGATATTATTTTTTCCAGGTCGTTTAATTCAAGTTTAAGACTTTCCGGGTTTATGTTCCAGAATTTTACTGTAACCCCATATGAGGCCAGATTGACCCATGGCCCTATGTTTGCCTCATGGTCGGAGTTTGATACAATAATTTCATCACCTGGTGATAAGGATGAAGATAATGACCTTGCAATATTTTGAATTAATGCAGTTGCTGATGATCCAAACACTATTTCTTCGGGATGCTCAGCACCAATGGCTTCTGCCCATAGTTTGTGAGCTTCATAAATCTTCTTTCCTGATTCAACAGAAATCTCATATGATGCGCCAAGCTGAACATTTGATGAAAAAAGGTAATCATTGATTTTATTACCGACATGTTTAACTACCTGAGATCCGCCGGCATTATCAAAGAAGGTAAATCCATTTGAGAGAGCCGGAAATTGATCTCTGACATATTCAATATCAAGTTTTTGCATAATATAGTTTGCTTTATACTGTATTTCACAAAGTTAACTTAATTGATCTCTTATTGTAAATATATTTTTCTTGATAATCTGTGTGTGAAAAGAATGATTATATTTGTTTATGTCTGTGCGCTTTACAGAATTAAACCACTTATGAAACATGCAAAATAAAAAAAGCAAACCTGGTATCCTGCTTCCACCTGCAGTTGGATACAGCCTAAGTCTGTTTTTAAAACTTCTACGACAAAACAAAGTTTCTCCGTCGTATTACCTTCGTATAGTGGCAATTGTATTGATAAACCTGGTCAATACGCCATTCAGAGCATTTGAACGGAAATATATTAATCCTCGGTTTTCAACAGCGAAAATTGAAAATGATCCGGTTTTCATAATAGGTCACTGGCGTAGTGGCACAACTCATTTGCATAATATTTTGTGTAGAGATAACAGGTTCGGTTATACTACGACTTATCAAAGTGTATTTCCCGATACTCTTTTTGGCATCGCTGGGAGAGGATTGTTCAGGTTCTTTACTAAAGTTTTAATACCCGGCAAGCGTGAAGGAGATAATGTTCAGTTAAATGCTGATTTTCCTCAGGAAGAGGAGTTCGCTCTTGGTGACAAAACTCCTTTGTGTTTTTATTATTTCTGGATGTTCCCTCATGGTATGGCTGATTTTTATGATACATCAGTGAGATTCTTAAATGTACCAAATGATCGAAAAGAGAAATGGTTATCAGATTATAAGCTGTTGATAAAGAAAGCACTTAAAAATACAAGCGGACAGATATATCTTTCTAAGAATCCTCCCAATACAGGACGTATAAAGGAGTTGACAATGATGTTCCCAAATGCTAAGTTTATACACATTCATCGCAATCCTGTGGAAGTATTCCTCTCAACGCGTAATTTTTACGAAAAGATGATGCCACATCTTCAACTACAAAAAATAAAGCCTGAAAAAGTAATTGATAGCATTATATTTACTTACAAAAGTATTATGGATGACTTCATGGAAGCGAAAAACCTGATTCCTGAGGGCAACATTGTGGAAGTATCATATAACGAACTTGAATCAACTCCGTTAAAGTTACTTGAAGGAATTTATAACAAGTTGGATATATCCGGATTTGAAGATATAAAACCAGTTTTTGAGAGATATCTAAAACAATCGAAAGGTTATAAAAAAAATGATCATACAATAACATCTTCTATGCTCAGCAGGTTGAAAAATAATTGGGGGTACATAATGAAAAGATATGAATATGACATCCCTTCTAACCTTATTATCACTGACAGGTAAATAATATCTTAACCATTATAATGAAGCATTATAACCGGTGTACCATATCGTACATTCAGTCGGACAAAAATGAGCAATTCTTCTTTCCTGTCATTAATTATCAATTTGTAAATATCTGTTTGATAGGGAAGTGCATTTTTCTGCACACTTATTGATGTCTGACCTTTGATATTATCCCTGTCATAGGATTAATATCACTTTTTTAAAACCAAAATTAAGAAATGGAATTGCATAAACAGGGTTTAACTAGAATTGTATCTTTCACGATACCTATGTTAATTGCTGTAGTTTTAAGAACTACAGATTTAGGGTGATTGCAATACCGTAGCTTTTAAAACAGACATGAATTATGATTCTGAATTATTTAAAATTGGGTGTAAGATCATTGTTTGACCAAAAATCATATACAATAATCAATATTCTGGGTTTATCAATTGGAATGGCAGCATTTATATTAATATTTCTGCATATACAATATGAAACCGGGTATAATGAGCATACAAAAAACTCTCACAGAATATACAGATGTGTAGAAATACAGCAGGCTCCGGGAGTCGGGGAACAGCATGTTGCTGTTACCATGGGACCACTCGGCCCCGCACTTTTAAATGATTTCCCGGAGGTTGAAGCTGTAAACAGGATAATGTACTGGGGCGCAAGACCTTTGGAATATAATGGCAAAGTGTACGACCAGCGATAATGATATGGTTTAACTAATGAATACCAATACAGGAGATATACATGATTCAGGTAATAACAAACGGATGTATTGTATTGACAGCTATTTAGAATCCGTCTAATTTTTATATCAATAAACCATGTGTTTGCATTTTCAGTAATTTAGATAGATCAAAATGAAATCATACCCAGGTATGAAAATTAATCAGTATTAAACCATATTAATCATGAAAAAAATCATTGTTCTGCTTGCGGGTTTATTGTGTTTTTTAAATACAATTGCGCAAACAGATAACAACAATCAAAAGGAGGAAACATTAAACACCAGGAAATACACTTTACAGGATTTAATAGTCACTGACTCTTTATCAGCGATATTTAATTCCCCGCTTTTCGGATCATTTGACGGGATAAGTGTTGATGAGGTTAGTGAAATTTACATTTCAGGTCGCAAATCGGCAGACAGCCTGATTACAGCTGACTCACTCAACCCGGTTTTTTGGAGAACCTATGTATATCAGGCAGCAAATCTCGTTGCCAGATCAAAAAATGATCCGCAATCAGCGATGTCTGTCTACCTACCATTATTTTTGATAATATTCTCTCTAATTGTAGTGATCTGGACGATAAAAACGGTTTTCATAAGACCTGACCTTTTTGATGTTACAAAACCCGTTAAGGAACCTAATTAGTTTAACCTGTAAAGCTAGTAAGAATGGCAGATAATTTTGTTTATGAAAAAGATGTAAGTGATAACAAAGATCTGGAGTTATCCATCAGACAGAGTATTAACAGCTGGGCAAATAGTATTCCCAATCATCCCTTTACTAATCTTGGAGATACTATCGATATAAAAAGTATTTGGTATAAACCATCTTATCCAATCAGGTTAAGAAGTCAGTATGAAGAAAGATCAAAGTTTAAGGATCATGAACCATTCAAAGGACAAAATATACCACCCAGGAAGTATTATGAGCTTTCTGATTTCAATTCCTGGGACATTTCACTGAAGAAAGTTAATGAATTTGAAAATAGTACATCTAAGTATTATGTGGATGGATCCCAGTACGTTACCAATTGTCATCGCTGCAATGCAAGTGGGTCTGTTATATGTCACAGATGCTCCGGCAACAGAATAATAACCTGTCCGGGTTGCAGCGGATCAGGAAAAGTTAACTGTTCTTCATGTGGAGGTTCAGGGACAAAATCGTGTTCTTCATGTGGAGGTTCCGGTTCAAAGAGTGAACAGGTAAGCCGGACCAGACAGGTTCAGAGAAGTAACGGGGTTGAAACCTGGATGGAAACTGAAACATATTACGAAACAGTTTCCCGGAGTTGCAGCTCATGCGGTGGTAGCGGAAGAAACCGCTGCTATACATGCAGTGGTTCGGGAAAAATAACCTGTCCTCGTTGTAGTGGAAGAAGAAGTATTACGTGTCCTGTTTGTAGTGGTACCGGCAGTTTGGTATGCCCTGTTTGCATGGGAAAAACTAAGCTCATGCATCACTTTTATGTTAAAAGAGATCTTGAATTCACCGATAAAGGAACCTGTATTATTCATGACGATATTTACGATGATTTCCCGGAATACCTGAAGAATTTCTCTGGTTATGAATCAGAAATAGTATTTTCAACTAAGAATAAAAGTCTGGAAAAGGGGCAGTTGCCTGCTCAGAATCATCTGAATAAATTTATAGATAAGTATATAGAAGAAGCTGAAGATGAAAATACTAATTCTCATTGTAAGCTATTTCAAAAGCTGGATGTTTCCTGCATTGATACATGGTTAGTAACTTATACTCTTAAAGGTAAAGATTATAATATGGTCATAACGGGAAATCAGTTGCATGTAATACCCGGACTTAGTCCGATTTATGAAGTGGCACATGGATTATGGGAAAAAGGTATTTCCTCGGCACGTAATTATATGTATTCCCGATCATCGCGTTTGCTGACCAAATCACTGAGTATAGATGTATTCGAGATCCGCGATAATATTAAACTTGCTCTTAATACTGTTAATGGAAAGATAAACGACTCTTACAGGCTTGGTTCTTATATCACATTGTTGTTGATAGCTTTTTTTGGTGGTTTTTTAATTTATACATACTATTCAGAAGTAAATTATGTATTTGATTATGTTGACTTTATAAATGATCCGGATAACTTTCTATATCCCATTCACGCATGGGCTCAGACATTCCTTTCAGTTTACCTGATATACCTGGCATATCTTTCTTCAAAAGCATGTCTGAAACCGGTTGGTAACAAAATTCCTTTAGTATTATTAAGAATATCAGCCGGTATTTTATGTACTCTTTTATTTGCTGTGTTTTACATTCTTATATGGGCACTTTTAAATGCAACCGGCTTTTCTCTGATTGTTACACTGGCAGCATGGTTTGCGGTCAAACTAATTCTGATAATCTGGTGGCTAATAAAAATAATACTTGGTTTAGTTATATTTGTTGTTCAGATAGTCTGGGGAATATTAAAATGGATATGGGGATTGTTTTTCTAATGGCCTGGAGAAATGGAATTCATTACTGATTATCAGGTTTAATGTTCAGCCGTTTATAATAATCAGATGGAGTTTGCCCCTTAAGTTTCTTGAAAACCCTGTTGAAAGTAGCTTTGGAATTAAAGCCACAATCGTAGGCTATGGAAATAAGAGTAAATTTCCCTGAAGCTGGTTCATTCATTTTTTCAACTACTTTTTCAACTCTGTATCTGTTTACAAAATCAAAAAATGTTGTACCATAGTATGAATTTAAAAAGCCAGATAGGAGGTTGACGGGGATTTTTATATCATTTGACATTTTTCTAATTGTAAAATCATGGTCAAGAAATGGTTCCTTCTCTTTCATATAGGTGTCTACCTTCTTAGCTAAGGACTCGGTTTCAGCTCCAGAAATTGTAATCCTGGGTGCACTTTTACGAATGTTTGCAATTTTTTTTGCATCCTCGGATCTCTGTTGTTTTATCTCTGAAAAATCATACTCAAAATAATCAATTACACCTTGCCGGTAAGCCATTACACCAAGAAAAACAAGTAAACAGAAATCTATTATATCAAGTATAGGATAATAGTTTCCAGAATTACTAAAAAATTCTACCTGTAATACCCTGAACAATAGTACTGATATATACATTATGATCTCAGTAAATAAAAGAAAGATCAACCAGTTTAATTTGTATCCTTTACTATTAAATGTAAATGCCGTTATTGATAACCTGTAATTACGTATCATTAGCAACGAAGTAACCTGGTAAGTAAATACAAATCCCATTGTTATGTAGAAAAATAGCTGTCCGTATTGTGTGGTAGTTGTAAATTCCGAAATAGAAATAGCGTCTGAAGATCTGAAAATTAAAAAACAGGATATAACAACAAAATATTTAAATATCAGTGGTAGTGTATGAATAGCAAGCTTTTTATCAATCCTGTTAAACCTACCGGTTATTGATCCGGTATATATGTAAATCAATATGCTTTTGGCAATGGAAGAACCAAAAATAATCCAAATCAAAGGGATGTATAGCCGATAAATATCGTCATGCACAGACCAACCATACAAGAAATCAATGGTTCGTAATATGAAGTAAACTGAAAGCACAATATCAAAGAACCTTGGATTTCTTTTGAACATAAACAGTAATGCAAAGAATATTGATATTACTATACTTGCCGGATAAACAAAAAACATACGACTGTTAGGTTGATAACAAATTTACATGCTCAAAAGTAAATAACTGATGTGTATTACCAAATACATATTGTAACTAATATTTAAAAGACCTTATGATTGACAAAAAGGTTGGTTTATCAATGAAAATAGGGTTCATGTTGGAACTTGATACTTCTGAATTGCAAAAATGCTCTTTTTTCGCTGATAATTAATTACAGATTTCAAATTAGATATTAAACGCATGTTTTCTTTGAGTTACACCGATTAATAATGATGTATTCCATTATTCTGAATAAGATAAGTTCATTTAAATTACATTAATCATGTTGAAAATTACTATAACAGACAAATCCCCGGAAGTAATTTACAATGCTGTTTTATTGAGTCATTGGTCACAGTGAAATCATTATTAAAAAATCGCATAAAAATGAATATTGTCAATAATAATCTGTTAAGAACATTAATACTGGTGATTTTTTCACTGGTGTTTGTTGGGATCAATCATATAGTTTCTCAAACATCAGTATCAGCCCGGGTAAAATCCGATACTTTGATTAAGGTTAACGCTAATACGGACAAAGGCTTCAACTATCCCTACTTCTTATTTATTCCAAAAGATGTAGAAGTTGAAAATAAAGTTAATCTTCTGGTACAAACAAATAATACAGGTTTCCCAAACGATACATTATCCGTTCATGAAAATGATGCGGGAAATGTTGCAGGCAATAGATTCTATATGGGGAATTATGTATCATGCAGGTTGAGTATACCATTACTTGTGCCGGTATTTCCCCGTCCTGAATCCAATTGGCGAATTTATACACACGCCCTTGACAGAGACGCAGTTATGGCTAAAGGAGATATGAAGCGACTTGATCTGCAGTTAATCAAAATGATAAATGACGCAAAACAAAGACTTCGATATCTGGGAATTAATACAGATGAGAAGATATTGATTACAGGATTTTCAGCGTCCGGTACATTTGCAAACAGATTTACAACAATACATCCGGAAATTGTTGCTGCATGTGCATGTGGAGGAATCAATGCAATGCCTCTGCTTCCTGTTTCAGATCACAAAGATCATGAATTAATTTATCCTGTGGGTATTTATGATTTTCATGATCTTTTTGGTAAACAGTTTAATAGGGAAAGTTATTCAGAAGTCCCCCAATATTTGTTCATGGGTGAAAAAGATAATAATGATGCAGTTCAGTTTAATGATGGTTACAGTGATCTGGACAGGGAGATAATTCCTGCAGTATTAGGTAATTCAATGATGCCCGACAGGTGGAACTCCTGCGAAAAAATATTCAATGATGAAAATATAAATGCAGTTTTTATGACTTACAAAAATCAGGGACACAGAGTGGATACAACTATTAAAAACGATGTAGTAAAGTTCTTTAAAGAGAAAATAAATTCAAATAACAATTAATGATAAAATTATGAAACCAATATCGATGTTCAGGATTGCGGCTATTGTTTTAGCTATGATAATTAATATAGATTCATATACTCAAATCGACTTTCAGGAGTTTGAGATAGATAATAATAATGATGGAGCGGCCGGGTTATTTTGTAATGATATAGACGGAGACGGGGATTTTGATGTAATCCTTGCAAGCTCTGAGGACCATAGGATCATCTGGTACAGAAATGATGGAGGTACACCACCGGATTGGTCAAAAATAGTTGTTGATGACTTGGTTTACAGTGCACATTCAGTGTATTGCAAAGATATGGACGGGGATGGACATACTGATATTGTCGGTGCTTCTTACTATGGAAATCCTGGAATTGCATGGTGGAGAAATAATGGAGGTAATCCCATTGAATGGGAGAAATTCATAGTTGATTTTGATTTTGTAAATGCCCATGAGGTTTACGTATCAGATGTTAACTCAGATGGGAGACCTGATATACTTGGTGCTTCATCTGATCTGAACAGTGTTGCATGGTGGAAAAATGAAGGAGGAAACCCGTTGGAATGGACAAAAGAAGTACTGGCAACCGATGTAATGCTTGCAAAATCAATTGCTGCAGGTGATATGGATGGTGATGGTGACATTGATATCGTATCAGCGTCATTGGGTGATAACTGTATTGATCTGTTTGAAAATACAGGTGAGGATACTATAATATGGGTAAGACATAATATTACAGATAATTTTTACGGATCGCACAGGATACAACTAACGGATATAAACGGCGACAATGAAACAGATGTACTCGGAGCAGCTTATTTTGGGAATCAGGTAGCCTGGTGGGAAAACAGTGGCGATCCGGAAAACTGGACCAAGCACCTTATTGCTGCCAGTGTAATAAATGCCTGTATTGCAGAAGTTGCATATATTGACGATGACTATTATCCTGATGTTGTAGTAACTGCCCAGGGTAGCAATGAGATAATCTGGATGAAGAACATCGATGGTTCAGGAACTTCATGGACAAAAAATACAATAACCGCAGATTTCGTAAGACCATGGCCATTAGCTGTTTGCGACATTGACAATGATATGGATGTTGATGTTGTTTCCGGTAGTAGTTACGATGGAAGTAAGATGGTGTCGTGGTGGCAAAATTCCTTAATAACAGATATTTCACATAACAATATATCAGGTGAATCCGTAATTGATATTTACCCAAATCCTTTTGACCTTGAGATAAAAATATGTTCCAATAACAGCATGGATCCTATAAAAGAAATAACAGTTTACGATTATTCCGGTAATGTGGTCCAAACTATGATCAATGAAAGCAATCTACAATGTGTGGTCTGGAATGGCAGGTGTGTAAACAATAACTCATTGCCTTCAGGCAGATATATTGTAAAAGTTACTTCACAAAAATCAGTTAAATTTAAAAGCATATTGAAGTTATAGCATCATCAAATGAGGATCTCAAAATGGAAAAAATACGTGTAATATATCTGGTTTTGTTAATATTACTCCCAATAGTATTAAAAACGCAGACAAATAATGTAATAATACCTGTGGGCAGGGCTTCAGTAATTGATGGAATTACTGAGGAAAGTGAATGGAGTGATGCAGCATGTTTAGACTTCTCAGGAGGAGAGTTTGTAAAGTTAAAAGTATCCGAAAATGCTCTGTTAATTGCATTAAAAGGTAAGTCGGGAGGAATTTGTTCACTGGCACTGGGTAATTCCGAAAAAGTGAGAATATTACATGCTTCATCAGGTCTGATAACAGCTGATTATACCATCTCAGAGGATGGTAAATGGTACTGTTCTGATGGATTTGAAGAACCCATGACCAATGAACTGATACCATTTAAACGCGGGAATGTAAGACATGGAGAGGATTATAGAATTGCTAACATTGATCAGTTTGGCTGGTATTCAAACCTGGTGGAAATGAATGACCCTTCAGAATATGAATTTATGATCCGGTTAGATAACATTAAAACAGAAGAGTTATATCTCAGTATTGTATTCTTCCAGGTAAAAGCAAGAACCAGGCTGGCAAAATTACCTGTTAGTTTAAATGACGATTGTCTGAACCAACCACTGATTGCCGGAACTGCAGCTTCAGGATTGGATTTCAAACCGAAGAGCTGGGTTAAATTAAAAATCGAAAAATAAAACTAACGATAATAATAACAATAATTTATGGGAAGGTACTTTTTCATTGTACTTGTGGTTTTAATAACGAACCCGGTAAAAATATGGTCACAGCAATCTATACCTTCAAAGGATGTAGAGGGAGTAACCATTACAACGATTAAATCAAATGCATTAAACGAGAACAGGGAGATTTATATTTATGTACCCAACAGGAATTCATCGGGATCGTATCCAGTACTTTACCTTCTTGATGGTCACCGCAGTGAAGCATTAAAAACTGTTATCAGCCATACCAAAATCAAGCCTCATATCATTGTCGGCATAAGTTCAAAAGTAAACAGAACACGCGATCTTATCCCTTTTGTAATGGATTCCAGACCCGGATCAGGTGAATCTGATAGTTTTATTGAGTTTTTATCCGATGAATTGCAACCATATATTAATGATACTTATTCTACCAATGGCCGGAATATTTTATTTGGAGCTTCAGCCGGTGGTTTATTCTCTCTATATTGCCTATTCATGAAACCCGGACTATTTGATAATTATATTTCACTGAGTCCTCCTGTGGGTTATGATATCGGGTTTATGAACAACCTGATCATTAAAACATCAGAGCTAAATATTAACAGGTTGTATATTTCTGCAGGCAACAGAGGTGAAATGCCACAGGTAACGAAATATTTATCCGATTATTCCCAAAAACTCCAGGATAAATTTCCTGATGTTGAGATTAAATATGAGATATTTGAAAATGAGGCACATGTTCCTATGTCATCAGTCACCAACAGTATTAATTTTGTGATAAATGAATAGCGTTTTATGAGAAATACCCTCCTTATAACCATTATTCTCAGTAATATTATATCACTAAATACCAAAGCTTCCATTGAAAATCTTCTCAATGAGCTGTCAGGTGTTTACGTCAAAAAAATAGAAACTCTCCGGGGATTCTCTGAATCATATGAAATTGCGTTTGTACAACCTGTTGATCACAGAAATCCGTCGGGACCAAAATTTACTCAACGGGTTTTTCTGTCACATAATGACATAAATCAGCCTGTTGTGTGTGAAACATCAGGTTATGATGTACCATGGCATAAAAAACGACAAATTTCCGATATGCTTGGGGCTAACCAGGTTATAATTGAACACAGATATTACGGTAGCTCAAAACCACAGGATACTCAGTGGAAGTACCTTAATACCTGGCAGGCAGCATCAGATCACAAAAATATCATTTCGAAATTAAAGGGAATTTACAAAGGTAGTTGGTTGTCAACAGGTAAAAGTAAAGGTGGAATGGCAGCACTTTTCCTCGAATATTACTACCCCGAAACTGTAGATGCATCATTAGTTTTTGTTGCTCCTGTCATCTTTGGGGTAAATGACATAAGAATTAGCGATTTTGCATACAACGGACATGGAGATGAAGCATACAAAAGAATAACTGAATTTCAGAAGAGTTGTTTACTTTACCGTGATTCACTGATCCCAATAATAGACAGGTCAAATATCGAATTATTTTATTCGGCTTCCATAACTTTAGAATTAATGGTTCTTGACTTTCCGTATAATTTTTGGTCGGGCAACAATGATATCAGGTCATTACCTGATAAAACCTCGTCTTTCAATTGTTTTTACAGAGTATTGGACAGAATTAGCCCTGCTCATGCTTATTCAGTAAAAAATATTGAATACAATTATCCGTTAGTTTACCAGGAACTTACTGAAATAGGATATTATAACTACGGGTACAGTCATCTTTCTGAACATATTGTTGAAGTTAAGGAACCCGTAATATCATATTTTCAGCCTCCTGATCTGGATATTGTTAATTTTAATGAGGTTGTTATGCAGAGGATAAGTCGTTACCTGGAAAACAATGCCAATAACATTATCTACTTATATGGTGAAAATGATATCTGGACTGCTGCTGCGGTGCTACCAAAAAACAGTACTAACTCAGTGAAGATAATAGTAGAAGGAGCAGGGCATAACTTCAAATTATCTGATTTGGATGCTGAAACAACCGGATTAATAAAAACAAAGCTAAACCAATGGTTAAAAATATAGGTGCAATGCTTCTTGTGGGGTTAGTAATAATTATTTTGTCAATATCCTACAGGTGTGAGAATAACAACATTAATGCCAGGGAGGTTGCAATTACAATTGATGATCTTCCTACATTATCACATGGGATATTATCAAAAAAAGACCAGATTGAATATTTCAACAGGATATTATCGATACTGGATGAATATCAGATAACAAGTATGGGTTTTGTAGTTGGTAGCCTTATTGACGAGCATGAAATAGGTTTACTCTATGACTTTTGTAGCAAAGGTCATATTATTGGTAATCATACTTACAGTCATTTCGATCTGAATAAAACTGATCCGTTCGTTTACTGTAATGACATCATTAAAGGCTGGGAATCAGTATCAGGTTTTCAGTGTGCGGATAAATATTTCAGATATCCAATGTTACATCGTGGTGATGAGAAACATAAAAAAGATACGGTATTTAATTTTCTTATGAAAAGTGACTACATTATTGTTCCCGTAACTATAGATTCAGATGAAACATCATATAATATCAGCTTTGTCAGGGCCTTTACACAGGGAGATATGACAAAAGCTGACTCAATAGGTAAGGAGTATATGGCACATATGATAAAACAGACAAACTACTATGATAGTCTTGCAACTGTGAATAACAATGGCCAGATACCACATATTCTTCTTCTTCATATGAACTTTATTAACTCATATTATCTCGATGACCTGCTTGATTGGTACATATCGCAGGGATGGAATTTTACCACAGTAACTGAAGCAATGGAACATCCTTTTTACACAAAGAAAGACAGGTATGTCGGAAAAAGAGGTATTTCTTTTGTAGAAAGGATATTTTAGTTTCTCTTGATCACTACATGAGGGTAACTAACTTCCATATCAGTTAACTTTACATCTTTCCCCTTCAGGTACTTATCAAAAAAACTGAGTATTAAAGATCTTTGTGCATCAATCTTTCTCTGATCGCCTCTTAGGATGTAATTAAGATCTGAAAAATCACTATGAGTAGTACCCTGAATGGTTGCCTGGTAACAGTCTGCATCCGATTCTTTCATAAATGAGCCAGCTCTGAGATATCTGTCACCAGATTCATTGCTGGAAACAAACATGAAAGGAATTTTAAGTTTATTATTGACAAGATCTCCAAACTGGAAACCATCAAGGTTAATTCCTGCCCTGACTTCCGGGTCATCAAACGCCATTTGTCCGGCAGTTGCACCACCAACAGAGTGTCCAAATATGCCAATCCTGTCAAAATCAAATATTGGGAATAACTTACGAAACGAATTATCCGGATTTTTTAGCACTTTAATCACTTCTTTTGTATCATCTGCCCAAAGTTCAACACTTTCCTTATGTAGTGGACTCAGTTTCACAAGTTTTTTATAGGCCTCTTTATTATCTTCAGGATCATCAGAGTTTAGTATTATAGATTGTAACCTGTTGATTTCTTCGCCATTCAACTCCGATTGTCTTTTATTGTAAAATGGATTATCACGTATGCCGGGTATAACACTGCCGTCTTCCGCGATCAGTAATGCTGATTCATCTTTATGTCCGATACTTACAACAACATAACCATGACTTACAAGCTCCTCAAAAACTGTCTGATAGACTGATGTAAATCCACCATAACCATGGTTGTAAAGAAGGATAGGGAATTTCTCACCATCGACAGGTAAAGCATCCTCAAATGTATTGGTTTCTATCAGAGAAAAGTAACTTAGCCATAATAATGGCATTCCAAGAAAGTCAGATGAGGCTTTTGTTACTTCCCGCGACTGATGTAATGCCGGTTTTCCGGTTGCTGTTTGTGCAGGATACCATATTTGACAGGCAATTGGTCGTGAACGGGTATCTGTTTTCCTTAGTAAGTTTTTCCTGCCGATACTGTAATCTCCTGTTGGAGGGGGTAACACTTTTACGATATTATCCATATTTGCATTGTCGTAGGAAATCTTTTTGATAACATATCTGCCATTTTCTGAAATTAAATCCATTTCAAAAGAAATTGTATCAGGAACTCCTTCTTTAGTTAAATAGATATATCTGCCCGATTCTTTACCACAATTACCTGATATTCTAATATTATCTGCTATATAATCTACCGAAGATTCTTCGGAAGCTGACCATATGAACTCATAGAGGTCAAGGGCTACATCACTTCCATAAAACGGAGGAGCATCAGGATACAAAATAAGAATATCTTCATCGAAGATCTCTTTTAAAAGAAGAGTGTCTTTATTTGTATCAGCTTCAAGTAACTTACTACTAAGAAATTTCTCTGTTGGTTGTCCTGTTATGGTTAATACTGATACAACCATTGACAGAACTAAAAGAGCTTTTAAGAATAACATCAATTTATTTTTCGTCATACATAAAACCTTATACATTAATAATTTGGCACTTTGTAATATATTTTATTAACCATTTTCCATCCATCGTTAAACTTGTATAATGAAATATAATCAATATACGTCTTCACATTACCTGAATAGCACTCAAGTTTTGCTACTGCTGCATTACCTTCAATATCAATATCCAGAAATTTCACTGAGTAAAGGTCTGATTTTTTCCTTGGAAGTTTACCTTCTTTTTTACTTTTCAGGGCACTTTGTTTCCAATCTTCAATAGACATTACCCACATTTTCCCGTTTTTACCAACTCCCTGCAGCCTGAAATCTTTATGGAAGCCAAAGTCAATTTTTTCAGCATTTCCTTCATTCTGCAATCCATCAACATAAGCTGTTTGGATTACGTTCTTAATGGCTTCTTTATCAGGATCCTGGGAAAATGCAAATTGGTAAATGACAATTAAAACAAGTGATATAATAACATTTTTCATTTTTATAGATTTAATTATTACAAGTTTAATATTATTGAATTTTTATATAATCATATGTAAACATTAGCCCGGATAGGTAATTAAAAACAGGGCTACCTGAATACCATCATATAATGCATGTGCAATTATTAAAGGTAGCAGCCTTTGGTATCTATAAAAGAAAACACCTGCAACCATACTTTTAATGGCAATGGTAACAATTCCATAACTACCCTGACTCCAGTGAGCTAAACCTACCAGAACGGAAGCAATTATTATAACCAACATTTTCCACAAAAATGATTCTGAAAACTTCCATAAGCCTGTTAACAGGAAAACCCTTAACAGCTCTTCATACAAGGCAATACCAATCCATAGGACAGGGAGAAACCAGATAATGATTAGAAGAGGGTTTGATCTCATATCCAGCATTAATCCTAGGAGTTCAGGATTGCTTTTGAATGACAGTATGTTTGCAAGTGTAATTCTTTCAATATAGAACAATAAGAAATAAACCAAAGCCAGAATACCACCCCACATTAAATCGGAATACAGATTACCGTTTCCTGCATTGAATTCATGCAGAGGTTCCTTTAGAAAATATTTTTTTAGAAGCCATATTACTATAATACTTCCACCTCCAAAAACCAACGGATAAAGAATTAGTTCAACTGATGCAAAACTTCCTGTTTGATGAGTTCTGTACCATAACATTATTCCAAAAGGTATAAACACAACGATCAGTAGTCCCAGTATATTCTTTATTAATTTCTGCATAATTTCTGTTTTATGTTAAAACAGTTGCAAGAATCAACAATTCCCGGATTTTTGGCTTTCTGACTTATAAGGAAGTAAAAAAGAAAATACTAAGAGTCTGTAATGATGTAAACTACATATACACCCAATAACTTATGAGATTAATTGTCTGGTGTATGGTTGATGCGAAAAACAAGGGGAGAACACTTCTGTATTTATAGAAAATTGAATTTGACAGAGTAATCAATAAAAATGAACTGATCATAGAAGGTATACCATTATCAATTTGCAGAAGAGAAACAAGGACTGCTACCAGGATTATGGAGAACATTGTCCAATTCCGGCTATTAAAAATACTCCAAAGGTTAATCAGGATAAACGAAATGGTAAGAGCGGTGAAACCTTCATTTATTATACTGAATGGTCCGATGATCAGAATGCTGAAGAGGGTATCCTCAAAAATTTTATGCAAGAGATTGTCAATAACGATACGGTCAGCCTGAAATTTTATCCATGAACCATATGTTAATTCCTCAATGCTTCGGATAAAATAAAAGGATGCCAGGATAATAAGTGAAAACGCTATATCAGATATTATTGTGGTATCTTCTGTTTTAAAAACATTCAATTTATTGCCAAGTAAATACTTGTTTAGTAGCAATACAGCAGCTATCCCAATTATACCGAGCAGCATGTAAATACCCAAATATTCTTCAACGAGAAAATCTTCCTTTTCAAAAAATATCTTTTGAAATATAGATACAAAGTAGAATGGAACAAGTACAACAGCAAGTGATATTATATTCTTCGTCTTATTTTCCATTTCTAAATTGTGTTGGAGTTGACCCGGTTTGCTTTTTAAACGCTGTATTAAAAGCTGACAAAGAATTGTATCCGACTTCATAGGCAATATCCGATATTTTGGATTCCCTGTTTTCCTTTAACAACTTCCCGGCTTCTGCAATTCTGTTTTTACTGATCAGGTCAAAAAAAGAATGGTGATAGTTTTCATTAATAACCTGTGAAAGTGCATGAGTACTTGTATTTATTTCCTTTGCGACTTTGGCTATAGAAAGTGTATTATTCATAAATACCTTGTCTTCATATATTAGTCTTTCCAGTTCATTGATGATCCTTTCTTTTTCATTATCCTTTAGGCCGGTTTTAAGGTATTTCGAAGTAGTGGTATCAATTATGAATCCTTTATTATACCATATTCTTATGGTCATATACATCATGAATCCAAATAAAACAGTACCTGAAAGGTAGCGGAGTCCGGAAACCTCATTCAAAAGCTGAGAAAACCATAGAAAACATAATATCATTCCAATTACCTCAAGCTGACGTTTTAATTTGGTGTTATCGGAATCTGATCTGTTAATATTGAATAAAGCCATTGACAGGTAAAGTATATACATTAACATTACTGATCTGTGAAATAAATTCCATGCCCTGTAATCCAGCCTTATTACATTTACTGATAACCACAGAATAACAAAAACTGCAACTGGAATAATATGCAGTAAATCTTTTCGCACGAATCCTTTAACCGTATTGACATATCTGTCTGCAATTATATAGAATAAAGGTCCTGTACAAATAACTCCAAACAACCAAAGGTTAAAGGTGAAATCATGTTTGGATTGAGTAAATACATGCATGAAATATTTTACAGACTGAATTGAAAGTACAAACACCAAAAGAGAAAAATACACATTTGTAACAATATCTCCCTTTTTATTCAAAATTGAATATGAGATCAGCAATACAATTATTGCCATTAGAAGAATACTACCTATTATCAGTATGGTTTCCAAATTGTTACTTTTTCAGTCAAATTTGTAGTTACTTAATTCAAATATACGTTTGGAAACAATACAATACAAACAAAATCATAAATTTGATGTAATTAATGATGCAAAAATTCATTAACAGGAATTTTGAAATGCCTGCACGCACATCAGGATTTTTTTTTGAATGTTAATATTTAATTACCTGTATAACCAGATATATTAACCAATCTGGCTGAAAGGTCGGGGTCTTCCATATCTTTATCAAATGGAAACATAGGCCTGTTAATTCTTTTGTAATCTAAACGTTCAATGTCCTGATCAACTCCGCCCGGAGTTAAGGCCATTATCCAGTCACCTCTCATATTATAAAGTTCCGGTACCAGGTATCCAATTTTAACAACAACTATATCTGTATTTCGGGGATCAAGTCCAAGACGGGTAAAATCTGCTTCTTTATGATAAGGCTTTCGCATTTTAGTAACAATAACATTCACAGATCCAACTTTAACAACAACCTCTGTTTCCGCATGTTTATCACCATGTTCAATTGCTTCCACAGTACCTGTCAATAACAGGGGTGGGGCATACCTGTTATCCACCTCGGCACCAACGTAAGCTTCAATTTGAGCACCAATACCTGCCTCAACAGCCTTTTCAACAAGATGAGGTCCTGGAATGGAAGCATAGATCAGAGATGTCCCCTCTGAAGTTTTGAATTCAGGATTTCTCAGTATTTCCTGTAATGTCCACGTAACATCACCGGCGCCACCGGCAGTAGGATTGTCTCCCATATCGCTGATGATAAATGGTTTAGCATCACTGCTGATTGCTTTAGTCAGGCTTTCTTCGAGTGTAGCAACAGGAGCAACGAATACAAACTCTTCTCTGACATCCCAAAAATTTTGCGCCAGTTTTTCTGCGGTATTACAAACCATTTCTTTATCATCGCCTGTAACCATAACTACGGCATGATTTCTTGGTTCATCGGCCCATGCATATCCTACCCATATTGCTGCATCCACAATTCCTTCCCTGTCAGCTGCAGGAGCTACTTTTGAATACAAACTCTTTCCGGGTTCAATTCTTGTACTTGTTTTTTCGCCAGGTAATAATATGGGAACCGGAATCCATGCTTTATATTTTGGTTTTCCCAATCCATTCTGTAATCTGTAAAGTAAATTTTCGACAGCACGTCTTTTTGAGATCATATAATCCTCATGTGGTGCCAGTCTGTAACAGGTCATTAGATCAGTATTTTCTGCGAGGCGCCATGATACATTACCATGCAAATCCATACATGTTGAGATGATGCAGTCAGCACCAACTATTTCACGTATCCTAATGATAAGATCACCTTCCGGGTCATCAAGTCCGTCAACACTCATTGCTCCATGAATATCAAGGAACAGTCCGTCATAAGGCAGATTTTGTTTCAGCATATTGAGTATTTTTCCAACAAGTGATTCATATGCCTCAATTGTAACTTTTCCACCAGGCAGTGCATGACCTTTTAAAGTTGGAAACCACTCTGCATTTTCATATAAAACAGAATCAGGCGATAAAAATGTATAATAACCCATCACCTCATTTCCAATCCGGGCATGAAATGCATCTTCATGTGTTACAGCAGGGGAGAAGGTACTTGATTCAATTGCCAGACCGGCTATTGCTATGCGTGGGTGATCGATTGCATTCTTTTTATTGGAAGTGTTGGTACAACCACAAAACAGCATAACTAAAAGCAGTAAATAAAGGACTCTGTTCATATGTATTATATTTATTAAAAATTGCTGATTAGTAAAAAGGATCTTCTTTTCACATATAGCAAAGTTAGGAATTTACAGATTAGTTTTCGTAAAAAATATGAGCAATAACAATAGTTATCATAGGTGATGATCTCTATAAATATTGATTTGTCTGCGACGAGAAGGTTACACAATTATTAGTAATGATCAAATTATGATCATGAACTATTTATGCGATCCAGAACAAACGTACTCCATATCACTTGATAGACCAAAAAGCCATACCCAGGCTAATGTATTATCAGAGGTTTTACCAGATTGTATTTATTTGAAATAATATGGACTATATAGTAACCCGGAGTACATATCAGGAAGTTTGATATGGCTGATGAACAGGTTCCCGACATGATTAATTCACCTGATAATGTATAAACATAAATATTATCACCAATATTTGATGTTACAGTGAAGGAACCATGTGATGGGTTTGGATAAATATTATTAATATTCAATTCGGGATCAGAACCGGAATCTGAAGGTGCAATGTCGATAAAATCAACTGAATTAGCTCCCTGTAGTGGGATAGCAATCCTATTGTTGATGTGGTCAAATGAAATATCTGCAGGACCGCCCGGATTAGTATATATAGCTTCTGGAGATGTAGTGAAATCACGATTGACTTTGTAAATTGAATTTGTTGACCATGAAGTAAAATATACATTACCTGTACCATCAATACATATACCATCAGAGTAATCAAGAGAAGTATTCATTAATAATGTAACTGTTGAACTAGCCAGATCAATGGCCTGAATAGGAAAGTTTTCTCGGTAAGAGCAAACTAAAATTCGATTATTGATACTGTCGAAGGTTAACCCGTTAGGCCTGTAAATACCTGAGCCATGAACGAAAACGGAATATGTTTGTTCGGTTGTATTTACTTTTATGATCTTTGTTCCAAAAACGTCAGATACATAAAGATTCCCATCTAGATCAGCAGTAACATCATTAAGGTTTGATACTCCATAAACTGGAAGGTTCATAACCTGGTTTCCCGAATTTAGACTGAAACCTCTGACAGTTGAATCACATCCAACATAAACAACTGAACCTACAATGCATAAGCCCTGTGTTGCATTCATGTTTTGAACAAATACTTCCTGGTTACCCGATTCATCAATGGCTACTATGCTTCCCGTAGCATAATTTGAAACTAAATACCTTTCGTTATCTGAATCGAAGATAATACTCTCAGGCATATTTAAATATTGACAATACAAAACATACGGTAAGATAAGAGCAGAAATTAAAATAAGTAATGTTTTCATATTATTATTGTATTCGTTTAAATGGAGATTAAAAAGTAAATCAATCCGTTTTTATTAATTAAATAAGTCTGATCATGTCCAGTGTAATTATTTGGTTAGTTTCACAAACTCAATTCCAAAAACCCTGCCGGTGTCAAGAGTAAAGCCAGATATCTTGTTGTTTCTGTTGCGCTTAAATTTTAATATCCAGCCATCTAAAAAAAACATCTCATTTCTTTTACCAATATTAAGTAGTTGAGGTTCATAATTAGGTATAAAAAGAAATAGCTTCTTATCATCTCTAACAATACCATATTCTACATTTAATTCATCGCTTCGAAAATTACCGGTATATTCATCAAGTTCGTTTGTTGGTACAGGTGTGATTTTAGAGCGGGCTCTGCCACCATTGGTAACCAATTCGATCATGTTATTGTCTTTGTTTGTTATTAGTTCCAGTTCAATTCCGTAGTCAGTAACTTCAGCTTTATTTTCCGATGTTAATGATAACGGTAATGATAATCCCATGTATTCGAGATACAGATTATTATGGTGATCTCTAATGACCAGGTAACTAACCGGATTTTCTCTCCTGAATGTTCCTTTCCAATTGGATATATCCTTTATACCAGGAGTGAAAGTATCTTCATTAACCGGATCATGAACTTCTATATCTGAACCTGTTTGTATCTCCCGTTTGCTGGTATTATCAAAAAATATTATATCAGCTATTTTTTTAACATAGTTGTCAACTTCCATATCACTTCTGTTTGATAGTATGATCAGAGATGTGTTTTTATCCGGAAACCGGAGGTATGAGCTTGTGAAACCAGGAACTTTACCTCCGTGTCCAATTGTTTTTAATCCTCTGTATTCGTCAAACTCAAGGCCAAAACCATACTCAATGGAATCATTGTTGGTAAGAAATCCTTTCTTATGAAAATTTGAGGATAAATAATTACCACCTACTTCTTTTGTATAAAAGTTTTTATCCCATAGAGATAAATCAGAAATTGTTGTAATGAGATTTCCATCTCCGGTAACCTCATTATTATTGGTTTGAGAAACCCGAAACTGTCCCATTTTATATTTGTAACCTGTTGCTTTCATTGGTATAACATCCTGATAATTATCCCAAAACTGTGTGTTGTACATCTGTAAAGGTTCAAACAAATGCTTATTACAATAGTCTCTTAATGACAAACCTGATACTCTTCGAACAATAACAGCCAATAATAAATAACCTGAATTGCAATACTCGAATCTCTCACCAGGCTTGAAATTTAATGCTCCCTGTTTAGATATCAATTTAAGTCCGTCATCTTCGCTGAAAATATCAACATATGGTTTACCTGTTATTTGAACTAAATCAGCGTAATCTCTTAATCCACTTGTGTGAAATAACAGGTTCTTAATAGTAATTACAGTTCCATAATCAGGCATTTCCGGAACCCATTTTCTTATATCATCATTAATTCCTAACTTTCCGTTACCTGAAAGAAGAAGTATTGCTGCTGCTGTTATTTGTTTTGAAACTGAACCAACATTAAATCTTACATCTGAAGTGATTTCTCTGTTCCATTCAAGACTAGCTAAACCATAACACCTTTTATGTGTTAAATCGCCATTTTCTAAAATTCCAATTACACAACCCGGTTCATTTGGCTTAATAAATGTAAATAATGAATCTATCTGTTGTAACCGGTTATGACCATTTGAGTCTGCTTCATACATAGACTGACCCAATGTAATAATTGAAGTCATTACAAAAACAGCTGATAATATTTCTTTCATAAATCTATATCCTGTGCCTTTGATCCCGTTTATATTACAAATCCAAAGATGAATTAGATTGTTACTGGTTAACATAGTTCTTAGTATTATCAATTTTTAATAAACAATAATTTATCAAGGCTTTGTATATTCATGCCTTCATCTTTAAAGACCCTTACCATACTATCTTTCATGATATCTGATTCTGACAATATTGCATCTTCAATAACATGGACGTTATATTTTCTGTTAAGTGCAGCTTTTGCAGTGATGTTTAAACAGTAAGCAGCGTCTAAACCCACTATGTATAAATCACTTATCTCATAATTAATTAAAATATCATCAAGTTTCGTATTGGAAAATGCATCATTGCGACTTTTCACAACATCAAAGTCCTTTTTTAAAACAAGTCGTTTATCATATTGAGCACCCTGACTACCCTTGGCAAATGAATTGTTCAAAAGATTAATAAATGGGTTTGTTACTTCACCCCTTATATAGATTATTAATCCTTCTCTGCTATCAAAGCAATCTACAGTCCGGTTAATCATTCCAATGAGGCTGTCAGAATTTTCGTGGTAGTAAGCATTTTGTGATACTTCACCGGTGGTAGCTTCCTGGATATCAATGACCAGTAAAGCTGATCTTATATGACCATAGTCATCAATTGGATGACCTTCTGAAATCACGGAAGCATTCTTCTCAAAGATTATAAGGTTAATAACCAGAATGAAAATAAAAAGAACAGGAATACAAATAATAACAATAATAATATTCTTAGATCTTTTTCTCATTTCTTAATCAGTTTTAGAGGTTGGGTTTCTAAAAATTCCAAAGCTTTTTTTGATGATCTTATATGCGGATCTATACTTAAAGCATACTTGTAATATCCAATGGCCTTTTCATTTTGTCCCAATACCATACAAAATTCACCGGCTGAATCATATAAATTTGCAACAAAAGGATACAATTCAATTGCTTCTTCCAAAAGCATCAGGCCGGTTGATACTTTTCCCATACCTTTTAATTGATAGGCCTTTGAATTAATTTGATAGTTTAGATCAGGATATACAATTTTATTGTCAAATAGCTTTTTTATGAAGGCCGGGAGTACCTCAATACTATCATGATGAACAGAATTGAACCGATCAACCAGTTTACTGGCAGATTCTTTATCCCAGTATCTTTGCCACTGACGAATTTTAACTTCTGCCAATTTCGAAAATCCATATAATTCCTGATTTCTTGAGGTCAGATTGATATAATCACAAAAAAAATCAAACATGTTTCCGTTTCTATAAACGTAACCGCTTGCCCTATCTTCGACTATATGATCGGGATTGTCAATGAAGGTTCTGTTCATATTTATTGGTTTCCATATTTCATTTTTCAGATACTCTCCATACGACATTCCTGATACATGTTCTATTGCGGCACCCAAAAGAACATAGCCATAGTTACTATAGAGGAACCCGGAACCTGGTACAACTGCTAATTCCCAATCTTTAAATATATTTGTTGACTCTTCAGTTGTAGAGAAGACATCCCTTATCCCTGTCAACTCAGGATAACCAGGTTTATAAGAGCTAATACCACCAAAATGCCCCAGGAGCTGTCGGATGGTAACCGGGTATTTTTTTATTGGAAACCCAGGTATGTATTGTTGTATTTCATCATTTAGATTTAGTTTTTCTTCAGAAGCTAGCTTAACTATAGCCAGCGCTGTCATTGATTTTGTTATCAAGCCAATATTATAAATTGTATTTGCAGTAGTTTTGTTGTGATGACTTAGGTTTGAATATCCAAATCCTTTGTACCAGATATAATCGTCTTTGTAAATTGCCACTGAAAGTCCCGGTATGTTATTTCTTTCCACGTAAGATGATATAAACCTGCATACATACTCTTCATGGTAAATACTTTGCGAACTGGATATTAATGTTATACCCCAAAATATACCGATAATAAAATAACTCTTCATAGCCTGATTACTTCTAACCACAAAACCATATAAGCTGAAACAAAATACCAGTTCATCAACTATCAAAATATCAGTTATGTTCAAAAATCATTTGTTTTGATAAGCATTGAACTGCTACTTTACTATGTTTCAAAAATCAGCACAATAATCTCATTTATACATCAATAATCCTTTCTGACTTATAAGGAAGTAAAAGTATTGTTTCAGATAGTACCCTGATAATTCTTCCGACAAGTTCAATATGCCCGTCTGCCGATCAACAAATATTGTGGATATCAGCTTATAACCCTATCTACTGTCATTAAAAGCTAAAAGGCTGTTATCAGTTGAAAAAGTCAGATTGAATGGGTACCAGGGTGTATATTATGCAGTTTAATATGAACAATTTTGATTGACTACAGTCTTAAATCCACCGAAAAACCTTCTTTATAGTTTAAGTTTGTCACGATTTCATTGTTTAATGCAATTGACCCTCTTTTTTTTGACTTCTCAATCCTAATTTAAAAATTACCTGACAGTACACGGATATGTCATTGTCAGGAATGGTATAATTCTTACAATATTGTATCCGGATCGGATGATAACCCGTTCATGGTATGTACTATTGTAATGGAATATCAGCAGCTATACTAATGTTAACTGATAATCCTAAAAACCTTGTCTGTAGTTCCTCCATAAGTGGTTCATTATCATATTTTAGGCTAAGCTCTTGTATTATCTTTGATAGACTATGAATATCTTTGATAAGTGACTCTTTTGCTTCTTTATTCTTTTCCATGATCTTTTATTACTGAACTGTTGTTTTCATTATAAAGATAATTTAATATTTTCCAAACTAAAAATCTATTTATTATGTAGAATGATCTGTGCAATATGATTATTTTCTTTACCTGATTATTAGTTTATAATGCTTCATCGTTGTAAATATTGATTTAAATTTCCAATCCGATAATTAAGAGCTCCTCAATTGTAATAAACTATATGTAATGATCAGTGTTAAATTCAAAACCAGCGAACCAGAAATAAATAATATATGCAAATACCTGCAAGTACTATAATCAATGGATCAAAACATATGATATCAAACAGACATACTAAAAGAACTCCTGCAATAACTGTAACTTTTGATAACCCACAACAGGCTGAATATAGTTTTGTCTGCTTAATGTTTGAATATTTTTCTTTATTGATTACTATAACCAGTAGAGGTATGAAGTTAGCGAGAAGACCAAATGAAGCGATCAAAGCGATTAGCAGCCCGGTAATTGATATTGCCCCGATCATATAGTTACTGACTTCAATTAAAAAATAAATGTTAATTGTACTCAATAATAATCTTTTGAAGACAATAGCTACAATTTCCTGACGATTCAAACCAAGTGATTGTAAACCTTCAATTATCTGAACTAATGCATTGTGAAGATTGTTGAATATTGCCCACAACAACTTTTTATCTTTAATATTACTGCTAAAATGGTTATATGAATATCTCATGTTCCTTTCAGGCTCCATTACCTATTTTTGAATTGATCCGGGATATATTTTATATAATTAAATAACGTGTCAGTTCTGATTCCCTGATAAAGAGAAAAAGTATAGTGATTACATCAACTCACATCTTTGATTTTTTTTCATCACCAAAAGCTTTAAATCGTATGAAAAGCAGTGGTGTTACAAAGAAATCGGCAATAAGTGCCGAGAACATTCCGGAAATAGCTAATATGCCCAAAAAGAAATAAAAATTCACTTCAGAGGTCATGTAAGTTAAAAAGTTTGCACTTAAAACAATTGTTGTATAAATTAATGCAACGCCAACTGAGCGTATTGAACGTAGTATACTCTTGCGGTAATTTCCAGTTCTTAAAAATTCAAGTTTACTATGATTGATAAAATGAATAGTATCATCCACAGCAAGGCCAAGTATCATTGGCATTATAAGTACTGTTGATGAATCCAGCGGGATATCTGCAAAACCCATTATCCCGCCAATTACCAGGGCTGGTGTAACATTTGGAATTAAAGCTATTAATCCGGTTTTTACACTCCCAAACACAATCATCATCAGGATAGCAATTATTAACAGAGCTATTCCAAAAGAAATAATTTGCCCATTTGTGATATAGCCTATCATTTTTATGAACTGTGGAATTGTACCAACTATGTTTATATCCGAATTCTGAAACAATTCATTGGCATATTCTGTTACATCATTGAAATCTTCAGTCATCTGTTTTACTTTCATGTCGCTAAGATGAACAGATAAGCGAAGGAATTTATAATCATAATCAACCCAATATTCACTCTCAGTTCCCCCGGCGTTTTCATAAAGTAGCAGAAGCTGCGATACTAATTCACGATTTTCAGGTATCTCATAATACTCCTGCTTATCCTCATTCAATACCCTGTTCATGTCTTTTAATACATCCAGGATAGAGTTCGTTTTTTTTGCCAGGTCGGATTTCAGTGCTTTGGCTTCCAGCAGCTCCAGTTTCCTTAATACATCAGGATCTTTAGCCATACCTTCCTGCGGTAATTCAATCATAATTTCATAGGAATATAATGAGCCCAGTTCTGTTTTGCTTATGGCAAACAGGTTCTTTACGTATGGGACTTCAGTACCAATAGTTTTGCCAGGATTGGTATCCACTGTAACCATTGTGATGCCCCAAACAAACAATATAACTGACAGGATATATACCAGAGATATTTTTTTAGGATTACCCAGTATCCATTTTCCAAGACCAAACAGGTATTTCTCAAATTTTGAATGCTTATTTGTCAAATATTTTGGATGTTGTTTTTTATTTCTGCCAAAACTTAATAAAACAGGTGTAAGAACCATAACGATCAGGAAGGTTGCTGCAACAATCCCTGCAGTTGAAAGCCCCATGAATCTAACAGTTTTAACAGGAATGAATAATGCACTCAATAATGCAGTAATTGTTGTTAGCGCAGTAAATAGAACTCCCCATCCAACTTCTCCAAAAGAATAAATTATTGCTTCTCGTCTTAGCCCATGTCGTCTAAAATGTCTTTTGTAAAAACTAAATAAATGTATTGAATAAGCAATTGAAACAGCAAAACCAATTAAAAAAGGAAAACTCAACACACTATTATCAACTGGGGTACCAATAAAACCAACTACACCATAAACCATAACCATTGAGCTGATTGCAGCAATGATTGGTACCAGTACTCCCCAGACAGAACCCAATGCAATGATAAGTATTATAATTGCAAACAGGATGGCCAGGCCCATTACTCTGCTTGTTTCACTGGTAAAATATTCCCTTTTTTCATGCCCGATAACTGGCATACCAACTGCCCTGGGATTTAATGACTCATATTTTTCCTGGTCAATTACTTTCAGTACAGACTTCCCAGCCAGTTGATCAGGACTTATTTCGTAACCTTCCTGCCATTTATCAGGGAATGGAGCGAACTTTATTGAAAGTAAAGTTTGAGTCCCATCAGATGAAATAATCCTCTTGCGTAGATCCTCTTTACTAAATACTTTATTTTTTATTTCCAAAAGTGCTTCAGATGATGATGGAATCTCATCGGGAATGATTTGTTCAATTACCATTCCGTATTCATTACCCACAATAAATTCCACATCATTAAGAGATGTTATTTGTTCAGCAAACGCCACACTATCACTTAATTCATTGTGAAGCTCCCTCAAAAGCACTAATGATTCATATGAAAACAGTTCCTCATTTTCCAACAGGACTAATACATATTGGTCATTTCCAAAAATATTCTCAAACCGGTCAGTTTGGATGTTTATTGAATCACTTTCTAAAAATGAATTCTTGTTGGAAGTATCAATTTCTATGAGTGTGGAACCATACAGGCAGGTTATTATAGCAACAACAAACAATGAAAGATAAAGCCACCTCCACGCTAATATATGAATGGCAATTCTTTCAAATCCTGCATTGATTTTTTCAATATTGAGTAACATAACATTAATCTTTAAAGTTTTAAATCCTGTTTATTAATATAATTATCAGAAACTGTATTTAGCCTTCAGCCAAACCTGAGAGTTATTATTATATCTTCCAAAAACACCACTATCACCATAAAACCAGTCAATTCCGGCGAGTATATGGATGTTGTCCGATAAAGAATGGTCAGCACTGGTACGGTTGAAAAAGTCTCCTTCCCGAAGCCCTATGTAAGCAAATGCTGATAATGATAATGTACTTCTTAGTATTTTTTTGCTTACACCGATAGTTGAAATGTAAGTATGTTGGTTCAGGGCAATTTCCTCGGTGTAATCAAGTATAATTTCATCTGAAAACTGACAGGTAGCTGTCCATTCATTTCCCGGATACCAATCAATCCCAAACAGGTAGTTGATGCTATTGCTCTCCAGTAATCCAACTTCATAACTATCAATTTCCGGGGAAAACTTTTTATCAAAATAAAATGCGCTTTCTCCGCGAAAGATAAATGCATTCATGGATTTTGAAAATCCCAATCCAATAAAACCAAGACGGTGGTGTTCAGGAACTATATGCATTAAATCAGTACTGTCATTGTAATAGTAACTATAAACCGGAGCTTTATTCCATGTTTTTAATGCTGAAATATCGAAATCGATCCCTGAGAGATAGATGGATAATTTTCCTCCATATTCCATATTTTGCAGGTTAAACTCTGGAGTAATGGCTTCATCAGGTACTAATCCCAATTCGTTATAATCTATTCCCCATGGATTGTTTGCATCTGGAAGGATATAGCTTTCGAACACTGGTACACAAACCAGATCCAATTCCCAGTAATTACTGAATTTACTAAGTACAATTCCATTAACAGGCATTCGTATATCGTCATAATCCTGTGCCAGAAACTCAGTCAGATCCATGGGAGATATTACATCAGTTATCTTTAAACCATCTGCTTTACCCCAAATTATAATTTGCCTTCCTGCTTTTACACCCCAATTTCTACCTGTATATTCCATAAATGCCTCCCGGAACCATATTTTACTTAGCTCAGGAAGTACATTGTTATATGTTGCGTTAACTGAGGCAAAGAAATATGACCTGCCATTTAATTTCTCAAATTCACCCCTAAATCGCGAACGTGATGCCAGGAAGTCGTTTGGCTCGTTTATCCTGATAGCATGATATGTATCAATGAAACCTTTTATTCTTAAATTTTCATCGGTCTGTGCTAATCCTGTGATCAGTGTTGTAGCAATGAATACTATAACTAATACTGTTTTCATGATATGAAAAATTGAAATCAGCATAACGCATTATTGTATATATCCTTTTTCAAGTGAATTGACTGTAAAAAGGTTGTCATCAACATCAATATTGTAAGCTAATGATTCAAGTCGGATAATCGTCTGGTGATTGCGTTTGTGATTTTTCATAATCATTTCTGTGGCTACCCAAAATCCATCAATCTGCTTTACCTCCTTTATCTCTAACACTTTCAGGAGTTCAGCCCTCATGTCAAAGTATTTAACCTTTACTGCCATAAAAATGTCTTTTCTTATCCAGCTGATATATTTTGAATACATCCCGTCATCATCTTTGGGAGTACTCTCAATAACCCAGCAGTCAATACCATTTAAAAGCTCTTCACCTAGAAGCCTGTGATTATCAGCGTCTAAATCACGGTTTCCCATATCGTCATATGTAAAATCAGATCCCATGAAATATTCCTTTTTCGCAGATGTGCCGCTAATGCGTCTGTTTTTTTTCATTGCCGGTAAATACAGCCATCTGTCATCAGTTTTTGAATCATCATTATAATCCCAGGTAAGAAATCCGGTTCCTTTTACATCAGCAGGCTGCTGAAAAAACATGATTATTTTTTTATCTTCTCCATAATCTTTGGAATATGATAGCATGGTACGTACTCTACTACTTCCACGCTTATTTATTAACTCCATTTTCATAACAGACTTTCGTGAATCACCATCCGGACGTTCCTCAACTTTGAGCATTATGTCCCGACCACTCTGTTGGGCAACGGTTACATTTGTTATTATCATAATTAATAAAACAAACGCTGTTGATTTTACACCTGAAATCTTCATATTTATGCCTCCCTTTTTTGAATATAGTTCCAATGTTCATAATTCTGAGCGAAAGTAGAATAAGGAACTTTGGACCATACAGGATATGTAGAATGCTGATATCCTTTGGAGGGAATGAAATATAATATGTGGTGAGTAGTAAAGTTTTGGGGTGGACAGTAATCCTAAACTTCTGATATTTTTGCTTTTACTTCTTTTTCGTTTGAGCGTGAAACGGGAATTACAATGTCTCGTTCGGGTAGTTTAAGATGAGCCCTGTTACCAGTTTTATGGTATTTGAAGCCGGCACCCGGATTAAAAATATAAGACCGATGACATCTGATAATGTTCTGTAACCTCAATTGATCCTCAACATGAGAAAGGGTTGCTCTGAGAATTTTCTCAATCCTGTTATTTTTATCTTTATAAACAATTAAAGTATAGTTATCCTGGGCTTCAGCGTACAAAAAATCTGAAATTTTTATCTCTACAAATTCCTTTGTTTCCGATTCAATTTTAATGAATTGATTACCTTTTCCCCTGTATTTTGAAGCAATTAACTTCATGAACCGCGGATGTTCATGATATTCTTCCCAGAATTCATCGTACTGCATAAAAGTGAACAGGAACAAAGGATCATCCAATGTTTTTTCCAAATATTCAATGGCCTCTTCATTTTGTCCAAGCAGTTTATACAAAACGGCATGATTATAATTCGTACATGTTTCATCTTTGGGTTGCTGCTCAATTATATCCTTATACTCGTAGAATTTTACATCATCTTTCAGGGCTGCATAAATTACAAGATAAGTACTGAAAATTAAATTGGAATACTCATAATCAGTATCAGCTTTATCCAGAAATTCAAGAGCTTTATGGTATTGTTTCAATTGAATACAACACCATACAACACGAATGATATTATATGTTCTGTTATAATCATACTTCAGCAGATATAAAAATGTATTAAACGCATCCTCATACTCACGGTTTAAATACTGTACCAGGCCCAGCCTGATATTAACAGACTGAGAATAGGGATCAAGTTGTTTGGCCAAAAGTAATTCACTTAATGATCTTTTCAATTCTCCTTTTATAAGAAATAACATGCCATTGAACATTCTGATCTCAGCATTACACGGACTTATGGCAAGAGCATTTGTTATGTTTGTTTCAAAATCCGGTACAAACCAGTTTCCCATCCAAAATGCAGAAATAGCTTTAGAAATATAACCGTCAGGAATGGTGTTATCCGCTGCAATTGATTTGTCAGCAAATTTTATAGCTTTTGATATTGAATCTCTGAAATCAGCAAATTTGTTAATCCCCATGTGCGCATAAGCTACACTCAACCCGGCATATGCTAAAGCGTAATCAGGCGATATTTCCAATGCTTTCTCAAAAAGCTTAACAGCTTCCTTTACTTTGCTAAGCTCCCAATGAGTTACTAATTGTTTTCCCTTCAGATAATATGAATATGCTTTTGGGTCTAGGTAGAAACCTTCATTTTCACTGTTTTCTTCCGGTAAATTCGGATTAAAATACTTCACCACAGCCCTGGATATTTCAATCTCATTATCATAAAGGTCATCAAATGTTGCATCCAGGGTGTCCGAAATTACATTGTAACCGGTTGAACAATCTACTAGTTGATAGCTTATTCGATAATTATCCTGTCTTTTTCTGATACTACCATCAAGTACATAACTAACGTTCAGCTTCCTGCTAATATCAAGAATGGATACTTCTTTGTTTTTAAACACAAATGACGAGGAACGTGCGGTAACGAACAATTCTTTTGATTTTGTAAGACTATCAATAACTTCTTCCGCAATCCCGTCACAGATGTAATTTAGTTCCTTTTCTGATGAAGTATTATGAAATGGTAAAACAGCTATGGAATTCTTTTTCTTACTCTTATGAGTTAATTCATCCAAAGAAGGAACATATAAACCATGATCTGAGAGAGCATATACATCAACAGGGAAACCGGTTTCTTTCAGGAATAATTCACCAATGTGACATAATTTAAATTCTTTGAAGTTTTGTAAAGAACTGAATATATATTTTGTAACAAGAATTGAACCATCAGGACTTATCTTCGAAAGTTTATGAGCGATAGTATTAGAGTCTGCCTTGTTATAAGAAGGTTCATCTATTCCCGAACAAATGCCAGACTTCAGTGTAAAGCGGGAGTTTTGCGAAAGCGAGTTAAAAGCTCTTATTGCAAAACTAACAGCATTTTCGGGATATTTAAACTCCATTGAGATGTCTTCGGAATTGGATGATAGAAGTTCACCACCATATTTCATGCCCAATGAATCAAGTATCAATTTAGCAGAGGTTTTTAAATCATCGAAATCATCATTTACACCAGTGTTAGCTGTATGTAGATCAACGATCTTTCCAATGAATATTATCTTACTTGATTCCATTATCAGGCAAATTTATAAAAACATAGTTAATCATAAGTTTCCATAGCTTCTCATAAATCCAACTTATTAAGTTAAAAACATCCATATTGCATTATGATGATGGATTACTTTAGATAGGGTATAAATATTTAACATATGTAGCAAAAGTTTCTATATCTCATATATTTGTTATTTAATCTAATAAAAACTTTTATAATGAAGAAGCACACAATTGTTAACCTATTTTTAGTAAGTATTTTGGTGATTTTATATTCATGTAACAAAGATGAAGATACTATAGTAGAAACTGAAGTTGTTATATATGAAGGGGATTTTAAACCAGAAGATGATGAGGATCTAAACGAATTTCTGATAGGAGGATATACTATAGTTGATGGTAACGTTGAACTCAAGTTTATGAATGGATATCTTTATTCTGATCCTGGGGTTTCAAGTATTCAATCACTTATAAATCTGAGTGAAATTACTGGTAATCTGACAATTGGATGGAATAGCAGCCTGCAATCTTTGGAAGGTTTGAATAACCTCAGAAAAGTTGGCGGGGACCTGGAAATAGAGAATAATAGTCATATAATTTGATGAGTGATTCTTTATTGTTTGACATATCAGGGTATTTGTTTAAATGTTAACACGTCTCAATAGTCAATTATCCCGGGTTTTAGTACAATTAACAGTAATCCATTTTATCAAAAAGTGTTGTGATTTAACTAATTAGAGCTAAGAAAGGGTAAATTTGGTTAATACAGAAGCAAAAATATCGTTGGCTGAATACTATTTCTGATTTTTTAAGCAAGGAAGTTTGACCTTACATAAATGATCAACTTACAATTCAATATTAATGTGAACACTCATATAGAATACCGATATTTTCTACAAATTCACTTTTTATATTATGGTAAATCCTGATCCCTTGTTAAAGAATTAAAAGTAGCCTGTATACTCAATAATATGATAATATGGCTTACATAACTAAATATTGTATTACTAGGCTACTTAAATCTTAATTATTGCTATTTGTATTTACCTGATTTCCAGCCTAAATAAATTAGTTTTGGAAAGCTCAGAATTACATTAAATGAGATTATTGTTAATGCCTTCCAAAGTTCGCCTGGATACAAATGTGCCGTAGTTGGCATTGTCCCCATCATTTTACCGCGAACAACCAATTTAGAATTTCTATATTCTAATTTTTTTATTTCCATTAATACAGCACCATCTGCAGCATGAAGAATGAAGTTATTAGAAACTGTTCTTAATCTAAGAGTTGCAATTAGTATCAGTAAAATCAATACACTGCTGATCATCATCTGCCATTTTGATGATACTACCATTACTGAACCAGCTAATATTAATATGCCTGTAATACCAATGGTAATAACGTAAAGCACTTTACTGTTTAGTTTTAAAAGCAATAAGTGGGATATTAATAAAAGACCACTAAAAACTATTGCAAATGTTTGGTATATATCTGTTTCAGGAATTTGTAATAAACCAGATGCAAATATTAACCAAATATTTAAAACTATATTTATAATTAAAAGTAAGTTTTTCATTGTCAAACCTCAATAACTTCATCAAATTCAATTCCTAAATCTTCCATCAGCACCATAGCAGTACCACGAGCACCACCTGTAACACCTCCACCCGGATGAGTAGAAGGGCCGCATAGGTATAAACCTTCAATTGGCATTTTGTAATAACCTGAGCCAGCAAACGGACGATGAGAGAAGAATTGAGCCATCATATTACGCATATGTAATGGATCCCCATTGATCCAGGCATCATTAAATTTACTGAAATCATAAGGACTCCAAATTGTGTTACCAAGTATATTATCATCAGACATATTGGTTGTTCTTGAACTAAGACTTTTTAGTACCTCTTTTGCAACAGTTTCTTTTTCAATATTCCACTGCTGAGGACCACCATTGATATTGAATGGATTATATTGGAATAGATATAATGAGTGCTTTCCTTCTGGTGCTCTTGTAGGGTCGAAAATACTACCAGTAATACAAACAGGCATGCTTCCATCTTTTTTACCATATTTATAACCATCAAAGGTTTGACGCATTTCTGGTAAAAAATCTGCTAATTCAACCAACCCAGATCTGTTAACTTCATCGCCAGCAATAAAGTTAGGAGCTTCGTTTAATGACATACTTTGGTTAAAGCATGAAAAAATACTGTTTTTAACACCTTTTAATCTTCTCAGGAAATCCTGGCTTAGGTCACCTTCATCTAATAAACCAGGTAATTGTTTAACATGCATGTTTGCAATCACCGCTTTTTTAGCCATTATCTTTTCACCCGATTCAAGAACCACACCTGAAACCTTATCACCTGATTTTTCAAACTTTATAACTGTGCTGTCCAAATATATTGTACCGCCATGAGCTTCAATACTTCTTTTTAGAGCTTCAGATAATGCACCTGAGCCGCCTTCTGGTATTGCCATTCCATAAGTGTGAAGTAACGGCACCATAATAAAAAAGAATGCTCCTGTACCAATATCATCAGGTGAAACAATGACTTCGGAAACAAAACGGGCTAAAGTTGCCTTTACACGGTCATCTTCGAACCAATCATCTATAATATCTAATGAGCTCATGTTTAATGCACGTATTAAGTCCTGACCTTTACCTTGCTGATCAAGTTGAGCAAAAAGAGCGCCAAATGGAGCGGGAGGAGCAAAAAAACCTTGCATTAACATCCCAAGAAGAGGTTGTGACCATTCAGCAAATTTTTTGTATGCTTCAGCATCATGGGTTGAGAATTTAGCAATGGATTGACACGTTCGGTCTAAATCTTTGTAAAGGGAAATATAAGTATTATCTGGGAATACAACTGATACGGAAGGGTTCTCTTCGAAATGAATGTATTTTAATCCATACTCAGAAACAAGATTTAGTTCATCTTGTCTGATTAACGGGTTTGCCTGGATAAAAATATGGGCGCCTGATGCAATATCATGTTTGAAACCAGGTAAATTTGGCTCAAGAGTAACAGCACCGCCACCAACGTAAGATTTCTTTTCTACTACTGCAACATCTAAACCTGCTTTAGCAAGATATGCTGCTGCAGTCAGGCCATTATGGCCTCCCCCTGCAACAACTATGTCATGTGTTCTATTCATAATGTATTACTTTTTAAGGTTTTATTGATTATAAATATGTATTGTAAAAATTATTAAGTTCTATTGCCTGGTTTATAAGTTGAAAGGAAAAAAGCAATAATTAACAAGGTAGCATTGATCAAACTAAACCAGGTCACAATCCCTGCATTAATAATATAGCTCTTATCAGGTAACAGGTTTAATCCCTTAATCTCGACTTCATGAGTTAATTCCCTTAAAAGAGGACCTAACCAAAATGTACCAAGTATTATCAGTAATAAAGTAATAGCAACTTTATACTTTAACCATGTGTTTTTAGATACTTTCCATTTTGTGAATATTCCATAAACCAAACCTGTTAGAAATGTTAACAGAGCTGCTGGTGTAGTAATCATAAAATCAATGATGTAATTGATATGATGACCGAAGTAAAAAGCTTCATTTGTTTCAGCATTTGGTAATATGATACCAATAATAAACATGATTAACAATGAGGTCGTCCATATACTCATTGATAGTAAGTGAATTGATTTCAGAAATTTTTCAGACTTTTCAGATAGATTTTTCATATGATCTTGGTTTAAACTATTATGTTGATAATTCTTTTGTTGTAACACGTTTCTTAAACCGGCCACTTAAAACGAGGCCAAGTTTTATATTAAGGGAAATCAGAGTTAGGTTTATACTTCCTAAGATCAATTCAATAATTTGTGCCAGCCAAAACTGGGTGTCAAATTCTTCTTTTGTCGATTTTAAGTATAAAAAAATTGCCAATGTAATTAAGATAATACCATTAAATGCGATGATTTTCATTCTGTTGAGTTTTTTGGAAATAATAGGTGATTTAAGATCACCTGCCAATTTAATACCTGAAATTGCGATAGAGGGCATAGATATTATAATGAGTGGCAAAAACCATAATATGTATTTCTTTACGTCCTTAATGAATGAATATTCCAGGAGTATTTCGGATGCTATCGTTGAAGTAAAAAAAGTTAATAAGGTCAGGCTACCTATTAGAGTAACCACAATATGGATTTTTACTAAATTTTTGCGTTTCATCAATTTACCATTACTAATTACTTAGCAGCAAAAATTCACCAATTTGCGATCAGAAAATTGTAAAAAACGGAAAATCGAATTTGAGTGTCAAGAAAATTGTATGAATCTGAAATTCTCAATTTCTTTTCGAATTTCTTTTGGGACTTTTCCAAGTGTTGATTTAAAACTTTTTATAAAATGTGCCTGATCGTAAAAATCAGCATTATAGCCAGTCTTTGTAAGATTTTGATTTGAATTGAGCATTTCATGAGTAGCTCTTTTGAATCTCACTATTTGTAAATAATCTTTTGGGGAGCATCCAATAAAGTTTTGAAAATGATTGCGAAGACTACGCTCGGTTAAATTTGTTTTTTCAGCCAGTCCGGACACTGAAATAAGTGGCTTTGATTTCTCAATAATTTTGATTGCGTTATCAATTAATTCAAAATCTTTCACTCTTAAGACCTCTAAAAGTGATCTCTCAACTAAATCGAATAATTTAGGAACAGTGCTTATTTTTCTGATATCCGCATCAAATTTTTTTGCCTTAATTTCCATTATTTCAAAAGGTGTCATACTCCATTTTAGTTTATTAACAGGAATATCAGACAAAAGAGCAAGTGCATAGGGTTTTAAGTGTACTCCAAGTATTTTTATACGATCTGTTGCAGGCGTTACAATTATTTGGTCTTTTGTTACTTTAGCTATTAGACTATTTTCTAACCTAAGCTCATTACGAGTAATATTGTAAACATTGAATGGGTGATCAAAAAAATAACCTAAAGTCACACGAGGGTAAGGAATAATGTGTTCAGTTTTGTAAAATATTTCAGAAATATCAATATTTATGTAAAAATATGAAATGGCAATTTCTCTAAGAAATCTGTTTTGAGGTTTACTATAAATAAAATCTGTTTCTTCGTTCAAGTTCATATGACAAAATATTCCAATAAATACTAAAATTAATTAAAATGTTAAAGCTTCACTTATTTCTTATTTAACTTTATTTCTGATAATATTCCAAAATCCATTTTTATAGTTTATTCCTTACCTGATGTTCCTTTAGACAAAATTGTTTTAATCTTGGTCATTTCAATACCTTTATCAATTAGATAGTTAAAGTACAAAATACTGCAAAAATAAGTTTATGTACATTGGATATTGCGAATCTGTGAATTGATGCAAATGTAGCCTTCCCTAACAGCAAAATATGCTGCTTAACAACACAAAAGAGAAAGAAAATCACTCTAAATAATAGTAATATAAAGGAGTAACTGGCCAAGAGAATTGTAATTACTTTCCAATACAAAACTTCCCAAATATATTACCAAGAAGATCATCTGTTGTTATTTCACCGGTTATAGTACCAAGTTCGTGTAGTGCCTGCCTGATATCAATTGCAATTAAGTCCGTTGGTATATCGTTGTTAAATCCTTCTTCTACATTGTCGAGGGCATCTTTAGCGTTTGTAAGTGCCTGGTAGTGTCTCGAATTACTTACAATTATATCGCTGGTTATATTAAATTTCCTTACGGTATCTATCAAGGCATCAGTTAACAAATAAATATTCTCTTTCCTTTTTGCAGAAACAAATACAGTATCCAGATCAAGTATTTCTTTAATGTGGGAGGGAAGCTTACTTAACTGATCTATTTTATTACCAACGAATATGAAGTGTTTAGACTCGTCCTGTATATAGCTCTTAAATTCATCGAGTATATTTTCAACATTGTTGTTGCTTAGATTCCCAATATCACATACATATAGTATGATTGAAGCCTGCCTGATCTTATCATAGGTCCTTTCAATTCCTATCTTTTCAACAATGTCGTCCGAATCCCTAAGTCCTGCCGTATCAATAAAACGGAATCTGTATCCTCCTATTATATAGGTGTCTTCAATAGCGTCACGTGTAGTGCCGGGAATAGGGCTTACTATTGCTTTTTCTTCGTTTAATAAGGCATTCAATAAGGTTGATTTACCAACATTTGGCTTACCAATAATGGCCACAGGAATACCTTTTTTCATGACATTGCCCATGGTAAAAGAATCTATCAAAATTGTTAGTTCTTCTTTCAATTCCCTAATTAGCTGGAAAAACTGCTTCCTGTCAGCAAACTCAACGTCCTCCTCGCTAAAATCAAGTTCCAGCTCAATAAGTGATGCAAAATCAATTAGTTTGCTACGGAGGAAATTTATTTTTTCACTAATCCCTCCACGCATCTGATTCATGGCCATACTATGTGAACTTGCCGATTGAGAAGCTATAAGATCAGCAACAGCTTCTGCCTGACTTAAGTCTATACGTCCATTTAAAAATGCTCTTAAGGTAAACTCTCCGGGATTGGCAGCACGGGCACCAGCATCTATCAGTAGTTCAACAATTTTTTGCTGTATGAATTCGGATCCATGACATGATATTTCAATAACATCCTCTGAAGTGTAGGAGCTAGGCGCCTTAAAATAACTAACAAGTACTTCATCAATGATCTTTTCATTATCGAAAAAAGACCCAAAATATAATCTGTGACTTTGTAGATTGCCATTTGCCAGATTTTTATTAACCGGAGTAAAATACTTCATGCAAATATTTTTACTGTCAGTACCGGATAATCTCACAACCGAAATTGCACCTGATCCGGCTGGAGTAGCTATTGCAACAATAGTATCGTTAGTGTAACCTGCTGATTTACTGAGCATACATTTCTAATTTATAAACTTAGCTAAATAACAAAAATAATATTTTATTATTTCCATATGTTTAAAATCGTGTTACCTTTGCGCAACTATAAATTCTCACAATAATATTAAACTATGAGTGTACTGGTTAACAAAGATTCAAAAATAATTGTACAGGGATTTACAGGAGGTGAAGGGACTTTCCATGCACACCAGATGATTGACTACGGATCAAATGTAGTTGGTGGTGTAACACCCGGGAAAGGTGGGAGTTCACATCTTGACAGACCTGTTTTTAATACTGTAAAAGATGCTGTTGAGAATACCGGAGCTGACGTAAGTATTATTTTTGTTCCACCTCCTTTTGCTGCAGATGCGATAATGGAAGCTGCTGAAGCAGGAATAAAAGTAATAGTTTGTATTACTGAAGGTATTCCAACCAAAGATATGGTAGAGGTTAAAGAATACCTGAAATGTACAGATTCCAGACTAATCGGACCTAATTGTCCGGGCATTATCACACCTGATGAAGTTAAGGTTGGAATTATGCCTGGGTTTATCCACGAAAAAGGAATTATTGGAATCGTTAGCCGTTCCGGAACCCTTACTTATGAAGCTGTTGATCAGTTAACAAAAGCAGGACTGGGCCAAACCACTGCAATTGGTATCGGTGGTGATCCGATAATCGGAACAACTACGAAAGATGCAGTTGAATTATTTATGAATGATCCTGAAACCAAAGGGATTGTTATGATTGGTGAAATTGGCGGGAATATGGAAGCCGATGCTGCATACTGGATCAAAGAGTACGGAACCAAACCTGTTGTAGGTTTTATTGCCGGTGCTACTGCTCCAAAAGGAAGGACTATGGGGCATGCAGGGGCTATTATTGGTGGTAAATCTGATACTGCAGAAGCTAAAAAGGAGATCCTCAGGGATTGTGGTGTTCATGTAGTTGACTCTCCTGCCGATATTGGAAAGAAAATGGCAGAGGTTATTTAACGATTTATTTTTACAATTTCTTACAGTCGTTAATTTTGATCCTACTATTAATAGGGTTATTTCTCTAATTTGTTATAGATTTCAGGTCTTCTTTGTTTGGTTCGTTCAACTGATCGTTCGTATTTCCATTCCTCAATAAGTTTTTCATTTCCTGATAATAAAATTTCAGGAACTTCCCAACCTCTGAAATTTCTGGGACGTGTATAAACCGGTGGAGCTACAAGATTATTTTGAAATGAATCACTAAGGGCAGATGTTTCATTACCAAGAACTCCCGGTATGAGTCTTACCATTGTATCGGTTAGCACAGCTGCTGCCAGTTCACCTCCGGAAAGTACATAATTACCGATTGAAATTTCCCTGGTAACAAAATGCTCCCTGATCCGTTCATCAATCCCTTTGTAATGACCACAAAGAATTATAATATTATTTAGTAATGACATGCTATTAGCGATTGGCTGGTCCAGTAATTCACCATCAGGACTGGTATAAATAATTTCGTCGTACTTCCTTTCTTTTTTCAGTTTTTCAATGCAGTCTGCAATTGGTTCAATCATCATCACCATTCCGGCACCACCTGAAAATGCATAGTCATCAACTTTTTTATGTTTATCTTTTGAATAATCACGGAGTTGATGAACATGAATATCAACAAGTCTTTTATCAACAGCACGCTTTATAATTGAATGACTAAATGGTCCTTCAAACATTTCGGGGAATATGGAGATAATGTCAATCCGCATTGTTTGATGATTTATTTGGAGATGAAAATCAGGTATAATCCGGATCATTTCTCCATACGTTTCAAAATAAAAGAATTGACAGGCCAATAAGCGGGATTCTGTAATACAATAAGTATTTCCATCATTTATCTGCGTTACATGTCACCATGCAACTTTAGCAATCTACCCTCCGGCATCAGGCGGGCAACCCTTATTTTGCATAACAAAAATTGCCGGTTTATTTGATCTTGCAGCCCCTAAGGTTTACCCCTCTGTAATGTCGCCATTACACAGCGTGAGCTCTTACCTCACGTTTTCACATTCACCTGCTGATGTATAAATCAACATAGGCTACTTTCTCTGTGGCACTATCTGTATTCAAACATGAACCCTTCCTGTTAGGAAGTAAGGTGCCCTGTGCTGTCCCGACTTTCCTCAGCAATAACTGGTTATCACAGCGATGGAATAGCCTGTCAAATCCGCGACAAAATTAATCAAATAATACGATCTGGTATAATGAGCATGTTATAGTTTATCTTTTCGGATATACAGGTTATCGTGATAATATCAACAACATAACTTATTCTAACATAATTTTGGTACAATCTTTGGGCATTTTCAAAGAATTAATTAACTAAATCATCTGTAAAATGAAAAAAACAGTACTACTTTTACTTATTGTATCTACTTTATTATCATGCTCAAAGGATTGCGACAACTGTGGTAACGACGGAAACATTCAAAGCCGTTGGATATTAACAGAGCAATTGGTTGACCCTGGTGATGGGAGTGGAGAGTTTAATCCTGTCGATAGTGATAAAGTAATTGAATTTCTTGATAATGCCCGTATAATCTCAAACGGATCATTGTGTGATATGACCATAACATCCGATGCATATTCTTCGGGTAGAATTATTATGCCGGATAATGTTATAATCCCTGATGATTGTGACGGGACTGAATTTCAGTATCATTTTGTAGTTGAATCCGATACTTTAATAATATATTATCCATGTATAGAAGGCTGTGCCCATAAATACCTGAGATTAAGTGAATAGTTATAATATTTATCTGAATGATTAACGCTGTTAAATAGCTCTGATTTAGCAGTATTGAGGTAAAGTGAGGGTGATTTTTCATTAAAATAAAATACCAGGATCATATTCCTTTTCATTGACACTGGGTATGTAATTTATTATTTTTACAACAGTTAACAGAATAACTGACAAAACCGGTAATGAAAAAGATATTATGGACTAAAGACCTGTCGATTGGTAATACCAATATTGATAATGACCACCTTCAGTTGCTTGATGTTTACAACGATATGATAATTCATATCGAGCAAAACTTTAACTGTGAAGAATTGGCAAAGTTACTCTCCAGAATGACGAATTATGCATTGAATCACTTTAGCAAAGAAGAGAAATATATGCGTGATATGGGATATCCGGATTTAAAAAGGCACAAAAAATCCCACCAGGAGTATAATCGATATGTTGCAGTTTTTAATTACAATTTGCTTAATTATAATCCACCTGAACCGTACGATGTACTAAAGTTTATAAAAGAATGGTGGATTAACCATATCCGTTTCGAAGATGCAAAATATGAAAGTTATAAAAATGAGATTAACTCTCCTGTTGAGTACGGAATATAGTAGTTGATGGCCATGACCCGAAGGCAGTATAACATTAAAATCAATCATCTTAAAACAGACAATTATTATCATGATTTAAATCACCGAATTTTCAATGGGAAACAATTTTGTTAAGGTTCCAGCTTTTTAAATATCCAACGAAAAATCGACCATAAATTCATATCTTGCAGTAAATGTGCATTTTAAGTAAAAACACTACTTTTTTATATACCTTATACAGTAGTGAAAATATTACACTTTTAGGGTATTGACAGGCAATTATTCAATATCTATATTTGCTTCATTATAATAAATTTTAAGGTTATTTATTATATAGAAAAACATAAATAATACTGGTTTACTGCACAAAACAAGCAAATTCTCTAATGTGTTAATTGTATTATTCTATTAAAATTACCAGATAGGTAATAGCAGTTAATTTTTGATCTCTATCAATCCCGGATTATTTTTTTAGGAGGCTTCGGCCTCCTTTTCTGTTATATAAAATCTGTTTGAACTACAAAAAAAGAAGGCTATCTTAAAATTTAAAAGACAGCCTTCTTGTTTAGTTTACCGGGGTTTGGGTCAATCTACTAACACCTCAATGTCAATTGTACCCTGAGCAATATCATAGCAACTGTTGTATTCACAATTCTGCCCTTCACATATTGTCTCACTATCGCAAACCTTTTCAACTGTGGCACACATTCTCAAACAGTCTTCTGTATCAAGATCGTCACAAACTATAACCTTCTCAAAGGTATATTCAGTGACCGAAGATGAAATGCCCGTAACAGTTTTGTTATAAACAATTAGCGGAGCTCCCATTCCACATTCATCACCGATAATTAATGTGACTTTCCAGGTAATTGTGCCATTGCATGTTTCGTTGCAATCATCTGTCCATGAAACTGTAATGTCTAATGGATTTGAAAGTGCTTGAATTGTTGTGAACGTTAAAAGCATTGTACACGTTAGAAAAATAGTTAAATGCCTTTTCATATGTCTGAATATTTGTTAAAATTGTTGTTTATTCCAGCACTTAGTACCTCAAATATACAACATTGAAAAGTGAAAATCAAGCTTACCATAGTTTGAATAATTAAGTTTTTTATAAATCAGATTATTATACAATCAATTATTATAATTTTATTTGAAAAACATGTACAGGCCTGTTATTAAGCATTTTAAATGAATTACATTTGTGATTTGCTACCTTATAGTGTAGGTATAAAAACTACCTGTAAATTTAGTATTTTCACGATAAAACTCGAGTTAGTCGGTGCCTGAAAAAAAAGAAAAAAAATTTAATTTATTGCCTGAAAAAATAGATTGATGAGGTATATGTACTGTATTACTACAATAAAAAACTGAATTCAGAAGTTAAAATTAATATGAAAAAGACATATTACTTATCCATTATTTTAGCACTTTTTTCCTATGGCTTACATGCTCAATCTGTATTCGGTATTAGTATAGCCGATTCTGCCTTTACGTTGACACATGAGGAAGTAAGATATGATCCAGGATATTACAGTATAGATTACCCAAATGGAGATGTTCCTGGGGATATCGGAGTTTGTACAGATGTTATTATACGGGGACTGCGTAAAGTGGGAATAGATCTGCAAAAAGAAGTTCATGAAGATATGAAGGCAAACTTTGGATTATATCCGAAAAAATGGGGACTAACGAAACCTGACCCTAATATCGATCACAGAAGAGTTCTAAATTTAATGACTTACTTTGACAGATTTGTGGAGGTAATAAGTATTACTAGTGATCCAGATAATTATTTGCCTGGAGATATAGTTTGCTGGGATTTGGGTGGAGGTATAACCCACATAGGTTTTGTCAGTAACAGGAAATCATCAGACTCCAACTCGCACATGATCATTCATAATATAGGAAATGGTCAGGTGCTTGAGGACTGTTTATTTAATTATCATATAATTGGTCATTACCGCATTAATAAGTAAGCTATTAGCCTTATTTTAGAGAGTAATATTGCATACAATTCTACCGGATATTTAAGGTAATTAACTATTTTTGTTTAGCAGATTTAGCTATCTCAATCAGGTGAATTTGAATCACTAATTTATGAATACTGAAATAAAAGTCGCCCTAATCGCTTCGTTATCATCTCTGCTGATTGCATTGATCAGTATTGTAACTACTTACCTGAATCACAGACTTGTAAAGAAAGATAAAAAGGAATCCGTGAAGCATAAGAATATTGGTCAGGAAATTGAAGCTCTGGATAGTGTTAATATTGCTATACAGGTATTTAAGGATACGATTATCTATATTACAACCGGCAGTTTTTACAATAAGGAAGAAGCGATCAAGAAGATAATTGAAGATACGGGAAATATTGTGAAAGTCTATGAAAAAGCGTTTGTTAACCTTGATGGTGAGGACAAGGTAAGCGCTCATATCCTTAAAAACAAGATCATTGGTTTCAGTAAAATAATTAAACATAAATTATATGATTATGAATCTGTTAACAAATTGTCTGAAACTGATAAAACAGAACTGTTAGCACTAAAAGACAACCTGACTGAAACGCAGGATATATTATTAGAACAAAAACATATAAAACTAAAAGAACTGTATTAAAACCTTAAAATGAAGAAACGAATACTGGTTGTCGAAGATGAAGATATGAATATGGATTATATTCAAAGTGTGTTGGCACCAATCTCAAATCTGACTCTTCGTTATAATGGACAAGAAGCTTTAGATATATTTAACAGTGAACCTTTCGACATAGTGATTACCGACCTTCAAATGCCGGTAATGTCAGGGTATGAAATGGTAAAGAGAATTCGTGAGGTTGACAAGGATATTCCAATTATAGTGACAACTGCTTATGCAATGGCCGGTGATAAAGAAAAAGCGCTTGAAATTGGAGCAACAGATTATATTTCAAAACCAATTCAATCCTATTTATTACTGAGAAGTGTGTTAAGAATATTGAATAATTCTGAAGATCTTGATACCACCAAAGATGAACTTATGTCTTTTCTCAGACTGGCAAGAAGTAATCATATTATGCAGAGGAAAGTAAATCTTTTACACCGGTCTTTTCTGGAAAATGAATTACATATGTCGAATGAACTGAAAAGTGAAATTAGCTGGCACATTAGCCGTTATCAAAACAACAAAGCGCAACTCCTTCAGATGAAAAGCAATATCCCCAAAAGCCTTGAAACAATTTATAAAGAACTTTACTTCGAGTTTCTGGAAACCGAAAATATTATTGATAAACTGAAATTAATACATGACAAAATCTGAAATCACCTTAATATTACAAATTATTGTGCATAAACATACAAATTGATGAAGTCAGGAAAAATAACGATAGGAAATGTCTGTTTCTTATTGAACAAAACAAATTCAGAAGTTTTACTTCTGAAAAGAGCTGCTGAACCAATGAAAAACATGTACACCGGAGTGGGAGGGAAGACAGGATATGAAGAAGGCATTCACCAGTCCTGTATCAGGGAAGTAGAAGAAGAAACCGGATACACCGTAAAAAAACCAACACTTGTTGGTGTTCTAAAAACATTGAACCTGGACGATGGAAGCAGCTGGATACTATTTGTATATAGATCTGACAGCTTTAAAGGAACCCAAATAGAATGTCCTGAAGGAGTACTTGAATGGGTATCATTTGAAGAAATCTATAGTAAAGAATTGATAGGTTTTATTGAAACGATAATTCCTTATATAATAAGTGATCAACCTGTTTTTGAAGGAACAATCACTCATAATAGCACAGGGAAGGTAATCAGTTGTGATATGATACCTGCATTATAAATAATCTACAAAACACTACAATATGATTATAAAAATAGAGCACATAGCCATTTGGGTAAGTGATCTGGAAAAGATCAGAAATTTTTACACCCATTACTTTGACATGCAGTGCAGCGAAAAATATATAAACAAAAACAAGGGATTCTCATCATATTTTCTGTCGTTTAAAGATGGTGCCCGCATTGAAATTATGCACAGATCAGATATTCCTGTTACTAAAACTGAAAGAGGTAACACTACTGGTCTGGCACATATTGCCATATCAGTGTCAGGAAAAGACAATGTTGATGTTCTCACTGAAAAACTCAGGCAGGATGGATATCGAATAACAGGTGAACCTCGTACAACAGGGGATGGCTATTACGAAAGTGTTGTTGCCGATCCTGAAGGGAACCTCGTGGAAATAACTGAATAGTTAATAAAATAATTGGCTGACTATTTGAACAATGTTGTATTTTAGACCAGTTATTAATTTCCTTAAATACAACAAATATGAAACGTCCAACATTCCTTAGCCTGTTAATTTGCATATTTATTTTTTTACCAATATCACATGTTATGAGTATACCCGATGAGAAAAAAAAGCAAAATGAAACAACTGAAGTATCAGATAAAGAGAAACTGGTTGTAGTTTGGACGAGTGGTGACAAAGAAGTGGCCATGAAAATGGTATTTATGTACACCTATAATGCAAAGAAATACAATTGGTGGAAAGATATAACCTTATTGGTATGGGGACCTTCTTCCAAATTACTATCCGAAGATAAAGAATTACAGGATTATGTAAAAAATATGCTTGATGAAGATATAAATGTACTTGCCTGCAAAGCCTGTGCAGATATGTATGAAGTATCCGATGACCTGGAAAAAATTGGCGTTACCGTAAAATATACAGGAACTGATCTGACCGAATTTATAAAAGAGCGCCATGTGATAACCTTCTAGAAAAATATCAAAAACAATTTTCCTTATAGTTGATTTTGTAGAAGTAAAAATATTATATTTGCACCCGCAAAAATGGTGGATGTAGCTCAGCTGGTTAGAGCACTAGATTGTGGTTCTAGGGGTCGCCGGTTCGAATCCGGTCTTCCACCCGTTAAGGAGGTTCTTTTCGGACCTCCTTTTTTGTGGGTTTAAATTGCTGTTTTTAAAACTATCCTGTCAATACAATTAATATTTTAACATATTTTATTGTCTTATTAAGTCTATAGCCTTTCTAAGTGAAGCGAAGATTGTCTGACCTCCTGGTAGGAATCACATTGTTTAAAGATGAACTTCTTTTGAGCTTTGTTTCAGGAGGGCTGTATTTTTGATTTAATGGAAAAGCTAAGATTAGTAAAGTAGTTTAGCATTTAACTAAGCTGGTGTATACGTGTGGATTTTCAAATGTAGGCAAGAAAAAAATAATTACTTATAGCCAAGTTTTTTTAATGTCTGTTGTCACAAAGTATTGGTATAGTCGGTTCAGTTTTGTCCAAAACTGTGATTGAAGGACAACCAAAATTATGACCTAAAAAACCAAATATAACAATGGGTTTATTTTTAAATAATTTACCGGTCCATTGATTGTAATATTCTTGTTTGCTATTCTCAATATTCAATGGAATCAGATTAGTGCTTTCAGAGTCTATGAGTACATTTTCATAAATAATATCGCTGGTTCTCGAATCAATTACAATCATATATCGATGTTCTAGTTTTTCATCTTTTTCTAAATTTTGAATATAATAGTTTAGATTATTCGCGGAAAACTTATATGACTGTCCAGGCTCAATACCTTCAAACCAAGATATTCTTCTGTTATCTATAATATTGATGTTAAATTTTTTTGGGAAATCGTGATAGCCTACTTCCTCCCAAACAATTGGCTTTAGTTTACCAGTTTGAAATGGATTTTCTTTACCAATAAAAACGAAATTATCTGAATCTGTAATGTTTTTGCCTAAATCAAATCCGAACTCGTAATCGTCTTCTTGATTTTGATAATTGTCATAAGGCCCGTAAACATTCATACAAGCAATTGCTGGTAAAGCTTTAATATTAAAACTTAAAACACTATCGTTCTTCATTAGATAAACAAACACTTTATCTGATTCAGATAGTCTGAGTTTATTTAATAGTTTCATTCTCTGATTTTGATTTAACCTAACAGTATCTTTTATTAAATCGCTTTCCGTTAGTATCAAATTCTTATTCGTATCACTATTATCATTGCAATTATTTTCAAAATAGGTTTCTGATAGATTTAAAAAGGCAGTTCTTATTTTGCCGTCATTCTCTTTGTAGAAAGAAGATGCATAATATAATTTTATATCAGATTTAACATAAGAATATGATAGAAAGCCATTGAAAACATAAACTGTGTCAGAATTCTTTTCAACACCTACCCATTCTCCTTTGATAACCTTCTCTCCATCTTTTATTTGGTCGGTAATCTTTGTGTGTTCAATTATTTTAAGTTGAGTATTTAATGGATATTTACCTAATACCTTTCCATTTGGTAAATCTCTATAACTCAGTCCAGACCTTGTAATAACATATTTGTACTCATAGTGTTTAGGTGTTTTATTTTTCTTTACAATTGAATCCTGAGGTAATTCTAATGATTTTTTTAGTTTAATCTGTTTTTCAGTTTTGCCTGTCTTTTGGCCTGTTGTATTTTCTTTACAACTAAAAACCAAAAGTATTATTGATAGAAGTATTAGATGTAAATAAATTTTCATTTTTCTGTTTCGTTCGGTCTTTTCAAAATAACGCACAACTTATGTATAAAATTATATTGCTTTTATTTCTTATTTAGGTGTTATCAATATATTTTGTTAGTGATAGTATCAAATATATTGACATTTTATTATTACACACTCATTTGTTAAGAGAAGAACAATTAATAACTTTGTTTAGTTATTATTAACCATTGTTCCATATTAACAAACTTAAAATGGTTGTACTACTTCAAACTTGAAATAAATAGTTCCTTGATATCTACATTTAAAAATTGGGCAATTTGGTAAAATACTTCCACAGAAGGTTGAACATCATTGGTACACCACCTCGACACAGTTGATTCAGTTTTTCCTAAATGTTTTGCCAGTTCTTTACTGGAAACATTTTTTTCAGCCAGAACAGCTTTTATTCTATTGTAATTTATCTTTTCCATTATGCAATTAAATTGCTGTTTGGTGTAAAGATATGTATATTATTATTTCTCTATATCAAACATAATTATTGTTTCGTGCAATCTTATTTTTACAAAAACAAAATTATGTTGCATGAAACAATAATTTATTGTATTTTTGTGAAAATTAGTTATTATAAAAAAAGCAATTCTTATGAACAGAAGATTTACCAAAGCTGACCTTGAAGAAATAGTATTTGTCCAACTGGAAAATCTAAATGCAATGCATGACCTGTTAAGTATTATGAAGCATCAAAATGAACTACTTAACAACGTAAATAAAAAGCTAAAAGACGAAATTTCGGACTTCAAAAAGAAAATATATCCTGTGGGGAAGATAAAATAGTACGATATTATCTACAAGCTACACACCGGATTAAAAATTTTGGAACAAAAATGCATGTCATGATTTTCCATTTTCGGAAAAATCTGAACGCACCTGAAAGGCTTGTTTTTAGAGACAAATATTTTTGATGTAGGTAATTTTGTCGTTAATTTTGAGGGGGTTTTGTATTAAAAACCCCTATATGAATCTTTCTTTCAGTATTTATATCATCAGGGTTTGTACACATAATCTCTAATGATTTACCACCAATGTCTGCATCAATGATTTCTGCAACAGTTTTACCAGATTCACAATCAATGTACTTTTTTAAATTAACTGGAACTTGTTCTTTCTTGATCCAGAATTTCCCTGAAAGACAAAGCCTGTCTAATTGTCTTACATTCCCAAGTATGTCAACAAAATATACTGGAGTAGAGCTAATATAATTCATAATTAGATTATATCTTTTAGGAGACGTATTCTTTATAACTCCAAACAGTGATTTATTCAAAACTTCACGATAAATGTCTGGAAGTGATTTAAAAGGTTTCATGTTTTTATCTAAAAATATTTTAAAACTCTGATCTTTTTCAAGTTCTAAACTACTTTTTTTATCAAATTCTATAATAGTATTGGAATCTTTTTCAAGCATATATATAGTAACGTAATCAGAAATTATTTCATGAATCTCAATATCATCAAGTCTATTAAATGTTGCACTCCAATTTACTCGTAAAGCATCTTCGAGACTAAACAGCTTAATCCCAAGTAAATTTGCTTTTGTTTTAGCGGTTTTGTAAAACCCTTTACTTGAGATAACTATTGCCATATTTGCATTTACAGAATGCATTTTTGCATAAACTTGTTCAATGTACGGAACCCCAACTGGCCGTGACCGATCACGAGCTTCAACTATTGCAATAAACTTGGTTGGCCCATCATTCAATGTAATGGTGATATCAATTTGACGTTTTTTCTTTGTATCCTTATCGATCAGAAAGTCATTTGCTACTATTTTAGCTTTATCATGTAGACATTGTTGTATCCAACTCGCTAATTTCTCAAGAATTTTACCATTCTTTGCCATATGTTTTTCTTCAAATATACTGAAAAAGTAAATGAATCTTCTTGATCAATATCACTTACAATATTTTGATTAAAGCAATTCCTCATCAGCAAATGAATAATAACTCTCATCAGAAATAATCAAATGATCCAGTATCTGTAATTCAAGTAACTTTCCCACCTCTTTGATTTTCTTTGTCAGGCTAATATCACTATCAGAAGGCTTCAGGTTACCTGATGGATGATTATGAACCAATATCATTGATGAAGCATTGGCCTTTAAAGCTGCCTGGAATATCATTTTAGGATCTGCAACGGTTCCTGCAAGCCCGCCTTTTGAAATGAATGAGATTCCCAGGCATCTGTTTGCCCTGCTAAGCAATAATACTGCAAAGGATTCACGATAATGTATATCATTATCCCATTGCTGGAGTATTATTTCATATGCTGAAGCTGAGCAACTAACCTGAGGGAGTTCGTTTGCTTTGAATTTTGGATGATAGGTAATTTGAATCTCTGATATATTTAATAAGTTCATTTGAAATTGCCGCTGCCCTGCGGACTTTTATCGGTATTCTGCCTTCTGCAGACAGGTCTGGCGCACCATTAAAATTAATGGCTACCACACTCCGGATTAATAATTTTGGAACAAAAATGCATGTCATGATTTTTCTACTAACGGAAAAATCTGAACGCACCTGAAAGGCTTGTTTTTAGAGACAAATATTTTTAATGTAGGTAATTTTGTCGTTAATTTTGAGGGTAAGGGAATATGTACATAATTTACACTTATTAATTGTTAGTTTTTGAAAATATCCTCAAATTCTTTATTAACTTTTGAAAAGTTTGAATTTGAATAGTCTTCATTATTAGCTGACATTAAGTCTTTGATTTTAATTTCATTTTTATTGAAGGCTTTGTTTGCTATGTTTAATTTTACCAAATAATAAGTGCTATTATATGAATTTACAATATCTTCTGCTTTTAGGAACCCTTCTCTATGTGAGATATAACTCAATAAAGATAAGCCTAAAAATAAAAGGCTTGTACTGACATAGTAAGGCCAAGGTTCACCAAGTTCCATATAATTTCCAATTCTCATTATTCCCTCACTTAAAGCAATTATTGGAATAATTGTAATAAATAAGTTTGGAAAAAATGATCTTCTGTTTTTTTCCGATTGTCCTAAAACTAATTCAATAAGAACAATAATTACAGAAGAGATAATAATCAATGGCATCTCGGAAACATTTGTTGGGATACCTTGCAACAAATTCTTAAAAGCCGAAGAAGCAACTGAAACATCAATACTTGATACACCAATGGGATACAAGATATAAAGAATTTGTTTGTTCTTAAAATCTTTGGTTTTTACAGAATACTTATCTTGTTTTTCTTGTAATTTAGTCTGCCTTATAAGCCTTTTGGATAATTTAGTTTCGGGTTCCATCCTTATTTATATTTATTTGTTATATACCTGATTGCTGATTGCACGTTGGTGAAATTCTGATATTTAAAATTTTCTAAAATACCAGCATGAGATGTTCTATTCACTATTATAAGTTCACCATCAAATTTAGTGGGGAGTTTAGATCTCATCATATTATCTTTACCATCTGTTACAAGCAAAGCAACTTTGTTAATATCATTTTTGAAAAATAAATCAGTCTCTGTTAAATATAATTGTGCTAACTCCATAGCCCCAGTAATGTCACTAGCTCCATGTAGATTGGTATAATCTAAAATCTTTCTTACTTCTATTCGTTCGAGATAGAGTTTCAAATTTTCATAACTTTCACTGCTCTTTTTCGCATTTTTATACTTTCTAACACGTTTTGCAAACTCAGCAGCAGTCTCACCTCTTTTTTGAATTGGTTTTGGTAATAAATTACAGCGGACAATTTCAAGATTTTCCTTTGAGATATTTGTTATTGAACCAAGAGCTATCTCTCCACCATTATTTGAAATATAATCAATTAAAGGAAGTAGTTCTTCTTTTTTTAATTCTGGTACACTATTATTCCTTATGCTTGCTGTTTTGTCAATAAAAATTATTATTTTAAGTGAAGTTCCAAGGCTGTGATTATTTTCTTTAAAATTTGAGCATCCTATCAATAGAAATAAGTTAATCATTATAACGATATAGATTTTCATATTCTTTTTTTTATTAAAACTTACTCAAAAGTAAAAATTTTAAGACATACCCCAATGCCTGAATATCAAACAGTTAACCTACATTAAATGGTAGTATTATTATGATTAGAAGCCTATCTGTCTGATTCTGTATAGGTTAATTAGGTCTGCTTTTGCAAATTATTTGATTCTTTGCACTTAAGATAGGAAAAATAGTACTTAAAATCGAAATGAAGTTACATATGTCTTAATCTAAAGTTTATCATCATTTAAAAATTCGTAACCTTAAGGAGGCCACTTGTATACCCTTTATATCGTTGAAGCGTTCTGTACTTTTGCATTGCTTAAATCCTGCCTAAGCTCGGCAGACAAGCCTGTGAGTGATAGTAACAGCGGGTAGGTTTTCTGTTTTTGTTTCTTTTTATCTTTTGGCCAATTATGAAAAGATAAAAAGAAATCCCAAATTGGGACAATCGTTGCAATTGTAGAATCATTCTCACAGAGATTTCAAATCTCATAAAAAAACACTTAACTTTCAATCTCTTAAATATTTAGCTTTTGAAAACAGCTAAAATTTAAAGATTGAACACAAACACACCACGCCACCCCCTATTTTCAAAACGCAATTGCATGTTGCATCTGGAGGGTGGATATATGAAACTGGGGAGGGTGCAACCAGGGGTGCGCCCTTAGTGACGGTTGCAATTGGATTTTTGCAATTGCTTAGCGACACTTAGAGCATGCCGGTATCATCAAAGGATCCATCTGATCCATTCCACTGGCTTTCAAACTTACCATAGAACCAGGTAGACCATGCTTCCTGTGCATGTGTGGCATGCCTTCACTCGTCTGCGAATACTTCGCGGATAAATTTTATCAATATTAATGAATAATTACGTTTATAATGCAAGAATTAAGATTAGGTATGAACATGGCAAGGTCAATCTTCATTATATTAAGCTAAAAGATGACTATCTAGATGATCTTAACTATAGTCACCGACTTCGGAATTTTATATTTTCATTATACATCAAAGTTGATATAGTGTAACAATATTGATTTATTCGCTAAACAGTCAACTACTTATATACATTGTTATTATCGGTATTGATTTTCTCAGGAGGTATTTCAATTATTTCTCCACCTTTTGAAACAATTAACGGAGTTTTTTTATATTTTTTATACTCTATCAACTTTTTGTAAGCATTCTCCAAGCCTTCTTTTATTTTCTCAATATTATTCATTACCTGTCATTTTTATATTTTTGTTTTAACAATACCCAAAGTTTAGAATTTCTTATTGTTTTATCATCTGAGTTTTTTTGAGCTATGATTTCATATGGTTCTCCCGAATTATCAATAAAAATCCACTCATCCACTAAAGACTCATAAATTCCAAAAAAATTCCTTAATCCATTGTCATACCTTCTGCGAATTATGAGCTCAGGAATACTGTGACCCCCTTCTATCACTCTGGTTTCCACTCTCTTTACTGCTAATTCAGGCGTACGCAACCAGAAAAACAATAATGTTACAATGTAGCCTTTGTCTCTGGCATTTACTACAAGGTTTTTATAGCTCTTTGTTGCGAGAGTTGTTTCAAAGGCGAAATCTTCTCCTTTATTAATTAACTGATTAATTCTACTCAACATTAATCTTCCAGCTTGAATTGCAGCCGATTCAGGATTGAAAGGTGAAAGCCCTTTTGCAATTTCATCCGCATTTACAAACTCTTCACAATTTAATACTTCTGGCAGAATTGTATAAGATGCAGTTGTTTTTCCTGCTCCATTACACCCCGATATTATAAATAGTCTTTTCAATATCTTCGTATTTATAGCTAAAATACTCTTTTTTAAAATGTGATTCTAAATTTATGGATCTCTAATCATTATCTTCAATGGCATTAGGATTACTTTCCAGTTAAACGAAACCGAAGTTCGTCATAAATTATATGTTTAATTTCATTACCATCTATTCAGTTTTATATCTTTTGAAGGGTTGTATTGCTTATTATTTACTATTAGTATGTTGTTTTTCCACATTCACCAATAGCTTCATTTTTTGTAGAGCATTTTGATATATGCTTGTCAGCTGATTTTCTATCAAACTTATGCTTCAATTGTGGTTCAGCATAGATCGTATTCCTGTCAAATTGATTTATCAATTCTTCAAATTTGTTAATTAGGTCGGACTGCTCAATCTTTAGGTGTCCCCGATTTTTCTTAATTATCGGTTTTAAGTGGTTGGGAAGTGGGTGAGGTTTTTCTCCAAAATAGTAGAAATGGTTTGAAAGTAGAGCATTATTCCCACTAAGGTCTTTTACTCTGTTAGATTCATTGTGCACACCTTTTCTCATTGTTGGTTTGTCAACGCCATGAAAATTGTAAATGCAGTCTCCCATTCTTTTTCTCCAATCTTCATCTGACCACTTTGGGATTTTGTCTTGAAGATCTTGATTGCAGAGTTTGTCATAAGCAGCAAGGCTTAACTTGTCAGTGATTTTCATTGCATAAACAATACTGCCAGAAAGGTCATATGTGTAACCATCTTTAATTTTAGAATTTTTTGAACCTGTTCCAATTACCCAATCTCCAATTCTTGCATTCCGCCTTATTACTGGTTTACAAATTGTCAGTGTACAAATCCCCCAAAAAGGATTGGGAGCAGCTCCATCATCAAATCTTAATACATATGAATATAGTCGTGTCATTTTGTTTTATATATATAATCGAAACACTCATTTTTTATTATTGTGAAGAAATACTGATCTGTATGTACAGACTAATTCTTAATTGATTCCATAAATTTAGGATCAATTTTTAAGATAATAAATTAAGAATCGAAATTAATGATTCCTTATAATAAAAATATGTACTAAATTACATTTCTCCCTTCACTCGTCCGCGAATACTTCGCGGATAAATTTTATCAATATTAATGAATAATTACATTTATAATGCAAGAATGAGTAATAGGTATGAATAGGGTAAGGTCAACCTTCAATACACCAGACTAAAAGAGGAATAGTTAGGTGCTTTTGTTGTTATTAATAAACTCCTTACGTCATATTAATCCTGTAACCACCCAAACAATACATTTCCTGTCCAATATCTCCAATTGTTTTCATACTTTTGACACACATGTTTTTCACCAGAAAGAAATACCAGTTGGGTTCATCATTGTCAGGTCTTGCCTGGAAAAGATTCAGGAAAAATATTACGGGAATGATATCACTTGGTGTTATTATTTTTACAATCGTTATAGCTGTTTTGGGATACCTTATAACTCCCGATCAAACACCTATGTGCAATACCCAAATCCTTGAAATAAGTATTCAAAAACCCGGATTTAGCACTGATTTTCTTATGGTTAGAAAAAATCAACCTGCAGTACGTACTTCTGTAATAAAAAAAATGTTTTTTGGTGCTCCTGATAGTTACCAACCAGTTCCTGTATCCTATATCGCAATTGATGGAGACACTTTAACTGCTGGTTTGTTTAGTCCTGATGGTAGCAATACTTTTGAAGAATATTACAACATTGCAGATATTGTTTTTCCTGTTGAGGATGAGATTACCATTGCTAACGGTACACTCCAGGTTAAAACAGTTGATGGGGAAAACTTCGATGTAAGTGAAGATGAACTACAGAAAATCATTTTGGCGGAAAATTTAGAAAAACGCACATTCCTGCTTGGTACAGATCAGTTTGGCAGAGATCTTTTAAGCAGGTTAATAATTGGATCAAGAGTGAGTCTCTCAGTTGGTGCAATATCTGTTGCTATATCTCTTATAGTTGGAATATTCCTGGGAGCTATTGCAGGTTTCTTCAGAGGAAAGACTGATGATGTAATAATGTGGTTTATTAATGTGGTTTGGTCTATTCCTACATTATTGCTGGTAATTGCCATTACATTTGCACTTGGCAGAGGATTCTGGCAGATATTTATAGCTGTGGGACTAACCATGTGGGTTGAAGTAGCTCGTGTAGTACGTGGCCAGGTATTAAGTATGAGGGAGAAAGAATTTGTCGAAGCCGGATTTGCGCTTGGTTTCTCAAACCTCAGAATCATTGTTGTTCATATTATTCCAAATATTCTCAGCCCGGTTATTGTGATCTCTGCTGCCAATTTTGCTGCAGCAATACTTATTGAGGCAGGATTAAGTTTCCTTGGAATAGGTGTTCAACCTCCAATGCCTTCATGGGGTAGCATGATAAAGGAATATTACAGCTTTATTATACTTGATTCTGCATACCTTGCAATTACTCCGGGCATAGCAATTATTATACTTGTACTGGCATTTATGACCCTTGGTAATGCTTTACGTGACACTTTAGATGTGAAGATGCAAAAGTAAGGTATGATTTTGACAAAAAGTCTGTAGTACTAGTATCTGTTGTTGCCTTTTTTCTTGTTGTTCCCAAAGTTAACGTTTGAGCATGCTCCACCAAACTTATTCTTACATGAGCCTTTATTGATACCAAGTTTAATGGAAAAGTAGATGTCCAGCCCATTCATATCTGCCATTCCCAAATAAGTCCCTAATCGTTCAGTACCAATTGTTAAGAAATAAAAACGTGCTGAAATACCAATCCTGGGATAAATGTACTCATATAAAGAAACCGGCACATTAAGTTCAAAGTATTTCGATTCATACCTGGGAACAAATGCCAGTTGGGCAGGGCGTCGCATGGATCTGGTATTAATCCTCACTGGATGAATCCAGAAACCACCAAAGTAAATATTCTTAGCCATATTAACATCGGCCTGTACACTTAGGGCAGTTGGTAAGCCAACTTTTATGGAATTAGCTTTTAACGAAGCTTCAGGATCACCATAAAATGTGTTACTTATCTGGCCCATGAATGTATTGAGGTTGTCAAACTCAAGAGTATCGATACTTGCCCAGTACTGTGAAACATCATCAAAACTGTGTAATTGTGCGTTGGTACTGTATTTTAGCCTTCCAATATCCAGTATTGATACACCAACTCTATAAATGTACTCCCTGTACTTTTGTGAACATAGTTTTCCACCTTTCCATTGATTTACATCTACTTCTTTCTTCTTGACAAAAACAGCACCAATATCAAGACCGATACCGCTTCCACTGAAAGATGTAACTCCTCCAATAAAATCATTATTATCATAATCTACCGGTAGTGAAAAACCGGCCTCACCATTCATATTTTTAATATTTATTGTCGAATCGTCAACAACCACATAATTGACATTGTTTACATCGATATTGGCACCACCATATCCCCAGAGTTTTTTGATTGAGATACCGGCAGTAATATGGCTATCATAGGATTTGTATACATTGTAAGCATAACTAAGTCCAACTTCCATCCATGCACTTGCGTTCATATCAGTGTTGTAATCATCAAATTCGATATTATGTAAAGGTGTATAATCCAGTCCATGGTAACTTAACTCAGCAATATCCCAGGGTATGCGATTGCCAGACATAAAGTATCTTACACCTGTAGTAATTCCAAATGCATGATCTCCAACCTGTAGCATTGCTGAAGGCCCCAGTACTTTCGTACTCATTGTTGCATGTTTCAACCTGGTATTTTTGTAGTAGGTAACATTTCTGTCGTCGTCTCCGTAAGTCGGATATTCATATCCTGGTTTAAAAACATCCCAAATAACAAAGTCTTCTTTAGGTATATATGCAAAGTTGTTTCTTACAAAGATGTCGGCAGAGATAAGATTAATATCAAGGTAGACTTTGTTGTTGGTCATTACGGCCGGGTTTACCAATGTTCCCGCAATACCGCTATAATTACCCAGTGTTACTCCAAGCATTTCCTGAGACCTGCCACTTTGTACAAGAAGTATTAAGATTATTACTACAAAATATCTGTTCATTTTCATTATAGATCTCTCAGAAATGTTAATTTTTCTTTAATTGAAACGATAAAAGTACTGTTTTGGTCTGTTTCATTATATTTTCATTATGTTACCGATTTGTTATTATTTGTTAAATCTCTCAGTAATATAGAATTTCGGCATGGTTTTTTCGTTGATTTTTTCATGGGAATTTAATAAAATTCCATTAATTATACACCTGATTATCTCAATAACAATTCAGTGTTTTTGTTATAATTACGGATTTATCTTACTTTTGAATTAGAAAAAATTAAAATAATGAATACAAGATCAATTATAATTTCACTTATTCTTTTTGTTGCATTTACTTTTTCACTGAAAGGACAACAACCCAATGCTAATCTTAAGACTAACGAAACTGTTAAGAAGTTTTCAACATTACTGTATCTCATCAATAATTATTATGTTGACACACTGAATATGACAGATTTAACTGAGCAGGCTATCATCATGACACTAAAGGAACTTGATCCGCATTCTGCATACATTCCTAAGAAAGAAGTTGCCAAATCCAATGAAACACTTGAAGGAAGCTTTGAAGGAGTTGGTTTAACGTTTCAGTTGTTCAAAGATACCATATTGGTTGTAGCACCAATACCCGGAGGCCCGTCTGATAAAGTTGGCATTATGGCAGGTGACAAGATTGTAACAGTTGATGGTGAAGACGCTTTTGGTAAAGACATTACCAACAGCTGGGTAATGGATCACCTGAGAGGTAAAAAGGGAACAGTAGTTACAGTTGGTATATACAGACGTGGTAACGATGAACTAATTGAATATGATATAACCCGTGATAAAATACCTATTAACAGCCTTGATGCTGCCTTTATGCTTGATGATAACACCGGATATATAAAACTAAACAGATTCGCCAAGCAATCGCTGGAGGAATTTACCGAAGCTGCTGATAAGCTGAAGGAACAGGGAATGGAAAACCTTGTGTTTGATTTACGGGGAAATTCAGGAGGTTATCTGGGTACTGCCTGGAGTATTGCTGATGAGTTCCTTGAAGAAGGAAAACTGATTGTGTACACCGATGGAACACACCAGGAAAGACAAGACCTTATTGCTACAAACAAGGGTGGTTTTGAAGATGGTAAACTGGTAGTACTTGTTAACGAAGGATCGGCATCAGCCAGCGAAATAGTTTCAGGTGCTGTACAGGATTGGGACAGGGGAGTACTTATTGGAAGAAGATCGTTTGGTAAAGGACTCGTTCAAAGACCATTTCAGCTACCTGATGGATCAGTGGTTCGTTTAACTGTTGCAAGATACTATACTCCGGCTGGAAGATGTATTCAGAAACCTTATGAAGATGGGGTAGACGAGTACTACAAAGATTTCGTGAACAGAATGGAACATGGGGAAACATATCATGCTGACAGCATTAAATTTCCTGATTCCCTTAAATATGTAACTAAATCAGGAAGAACCGTTTACGGGGGAGGTGGAATTATGTCGGATATCTTTGTTCCTCTTGATTCGACCAGATACAATAAACTGTATACATCATTGATCAGGAAAGGTGTTATAAACGGATTTGTTAACAATTATCTGGATAGTAACAGGAAAGGACTTAAAAGCATATACCCGGAGTTTGAGGACTTTAACAAGCAATTTGCTCTTTCTGAAGAAGATTTCGATATTTTCCTTAATGATGCCAGGGAAGAGGAAATAGAATTCACTGAGGAGGATATTCAACCAAATAAAGAATTTATCATGTTGCAGCTCAAAGGTTTAATCGCCAGAAATCTGTATGAAGTTGGTGATTACTATGAAGTAATATATCCATTAGATCCTGAGATCACAAAGGCTCTTGAAGTCATCCATGATAAAAACCAATACAACAACCTGGTTTCAAGCAGGTAACAGTTGTTATTACTTAAAAAGACTCTTCAAGTATAAAAAATAAAAGACATTCACATCTTTTATTAAATATTATATTATTTTTGCAATCTAAATTAAACTTAATACCATGATTAAATCAAACATAGTAGAACTAGATGTACGACCAATTCTAAAGAGTGGGGTGGACCCGTTCGATACTATCATGAAAAAGTTACAGGAAATCAATGATATTGATACACTTCTTATTATAAATACTTTTGAACCTGTACCTTTACTGAATATCCTGAAAGGTAAAGGTTATACCTATAGCACAGAAAGACCGGAAAAAGGGATTGTTCATACATTTATTCGAAAAGAGAAGCCAGAAGACCCTGTAAAACAAACAACTTCAGAGTATAATGATGAAAGAACATTCGATTCCGTTGTTGATAATTACAAAGGAAGGATGGTTGAAATAGATGTTCGTGATCTGGAAATGCCAATGCCCATGGTAACAATACTTGAGGAAATTGAAAAACTTAATGAATCTATGGCACTATATGTACATCATAAAAAACTTCCGCAATTTCTGTTACCCGAGCTTAAAGACCGGGGATATAGCTATGTTCACAAACATATTGATGAAAGTAATCTGAAACTCATAATCTTTAAATAATGGATGCCGGATTAAGTACAAAAAATGCACCATCTCCAAAAATAGTTCTTCCTCATTATGCTTTTGGAGCAATATCCTTTACTGTAGCACTGATCATGCTTTTTTTTGCATCAGGTGATTTAACTGCTCATTATCTGAGCCCGAAATTGCTTTCAGTTACTCATGTATTGGTACTTGGCTGGATAACAATGATAATTTTTGGCGCTTTATATCAATTGATTCCCGTTGTTATGGAAGTAAGATTATTCAGTGAAAAACTTGCCCTTGCAACTTTTGTTTTATTTGGGGCAGGATTGATTATATTATCAGCATCGTTCTGGACATTTACCTTCAGCCGTAGCACAGGACTGGAGGTTGGTGGCTTCATGATAATAATCTCAATTTTAATGTTTGGAATAAATACCATATTAAGTGCAGCAAAAACGCAACGACGTACAATTGAGAATACCTTCATTGTAACATCAATAGTCTGGTTGTTGATCGCAGTTACGATTGGATTATTGATAGTACTGAATTTTGGATTTCATTTTATCCCGGGTTCACATTTACAGTTATTAAAAATGCATGCTCACCTGGGTGTAATTGGATGGTTTCTATTGTTGGTTATTGGAGTTGCAAGTAAGCTTATGCCGATGTTCCTGATAGTGCATAAACTTCCACGGAAACTATTAAACATATCATTTTATCTGGTAAACTCAGGTCTGATAATTCTGGCAACCGGATATTACTTCTTAAATGAAATATGGTTTTTATCAACAGGCTCCATACTTGTAATTGGTGGTATTATTGCTTTTTTAAGATTTAATTTTATTGCATTCTCAAAACGGATAAGAAAGAAACTTGATGTTGGTTTAAAAATGTCAGCTTCAGCCTTTATTTTGCTGGCTGTCAGTATAATATTTGGTTTAGTTTCAGTACTTAGACCTGAAATATTATCACAGGTTCAGAACAGAATTGATATTAGTTATGGTATCCTGATCATTCTTGGTTTTCTTTCCGCACTGGTACTTGGACAAACGTATAAAACTCTACCTTTTATAGTCTGGTTAAAGAAATACCAGACAAAAGTTGGTAAAGCCAAAGTTCCTCTGCCTATGGAGCTTTACTCTGATAGAATTGCTCATTATCATTTCTACACTTACTTAGCCGGTATAATATTATTAATGACTGGAGTATTGCTAAGCTCAGTATCAATTGTTAGTACTGGTACATTACTTTTAATCATCACGGCTGTTCTTTATAATTACAATGTATTTAAAATAATTTTTCATAATGACACAAGCAATGAATCCTGATAAACTATCAAATACTGAAAAAGAAATTCTGGAACTGTTAAAATCAGTGATGGATCCTGAGGTTGCTGTAAATGTTGTTGACCTTGGACTAATATACAAGATACACCATAATACTGAAGAAAAACATATCCATATCGTTAACACATTATCAACACGTGGATGCCCCCTGGGAGACACAATAATGCATAATATCAAAGTAGTAGTTGAGCAAAACTTTCCCGACACAAAGGTTGACGTTGAGTTAACATGGGAGCCTGAATGGACCCCGGAAATGATCACCGAAGCAGGACGCAGGGCTATAGACCACTAGTATTTATTCATGTTTTCAAAAACAACTGAATATGCCATAAGGGTTGTCATTTATCTAAGTGTCAATACAACACCATCATCTCTTGCAGGTGTAAATGAAATCGCCGGAAATTTGAATTTTCCTGCTGCCTTCCTTGGTAAAGTATTGCAGGATATGGTAAAAAAAGGGCTTATTATATCGGTAAAAGGTCCTGGTGGTGGATTTTATCTGAACGATAATACCCTCAGTCTGTCAATTCTGGATATTGTGGAATTAATGGAAGGATTAGGATTTCTGAATAAGTGCGGTTTAGGTATTAACTCATGCAGCCCGGAAAATCCCTGCCCAATACATGAGGAATATAAAAATGTACCTGAAAGCATGCGTAAAGCACTTTCTATAAAGTCGATCTGCGATATTAGGGAAGATCTAACTGATGGTAATAACGAGTTGACAATTGATTTTTAAAGTTAGTCTGTTATTCATTTAACACTAAAAAATCACTTTGTAGTGTCAGGTTTTTCCGAAACATTCAATTTCATCTTATAAACGGAACCTAATCAGGTATTTTACAGCTAATTTGGAATGATAAAAAATAGAACCATTCTAAGTTAATTTTCTGCGAAAAACACTTAATAAATTTTATATTTGCCACTCATATAAAACTTAATGTAGTTGTTATGAACAAATTTTGTAAAATACTATCCGTGTTCATTAATACAAGAGGATTTTGTTTTCAATATTTTATAAGAACACTGATGGGCATAACTACCTGTCGGTTAGCACCAATAAACCATAAAATTTTATACTTATGAAAAAACATAATTTTTACGCGGGACCATCAATACTGCCACAATACACAATTGATAAAACTGCTGAAGCTATTCATAACTTTGCCGGTACAGGCTTATCTGTAATGGAAGTGAGCCACAGAAGTAAAGAATTTGTAGCCGTTGTTGATGAAGCTACCAAACTATTCAAAGAACTGCTAAATATACCTGATAACTACTCAGTATTATTTTTAGGAGGAGGTGCAAGTACACAATTTGCAATGGTACCATTTAATCTTTTTGTAAAAAAAGCAGCTTATTTAAATACCGGAGCATGGTCGAAAAAAGCCATCAAAGAGGCTCAAATGTTTGGCGAAGTGGATATTGTTGCATCATCGGCTGACAGTAACTTCAACTATATTCCAAAAGATTATAAAATTCCCGAAGATGCAGATTATTTTCATATAACTACGAATAATACAATCTATGGTACAGAGATTAAGCACGATATCGATTCACCTGTACCTCTGGTTGCAGATATGTCATCTGATATTTTTTCCCGTCCTGTTGATATTTCAAAATACGCGGTTATTTATGGTGGAGCTCAGAAAAATCTTGCTCCTGCAGGAGTTACATTCGTGATTGTACGTAATGATATACTTGGTAAAGTTAAACATCATCTTCCTACAATGATGAACTATCAGACTCATATTGACAAAGAAAGTATGTTTAATACACCTCCGGTACTGCCAATTTTTGCAGCATTACAAACATTAAACTGGCTTAAAGATAAGGGTGGAGTAGAGGAAATGAATAAGATCAATATCCACAAAGCTGGTTTATTGTATAATGAAATTGACAGAAACAGTATGTTTAAAGCAACTGTTGAGTCAGAAGAAGACCGCTCTTTAATGAACATTTGTTTTGTGATGACAGAAGGAAATGAAGATAAAGAGAAAGCATTTATGGAGTATGCTACTTCAAAAGGGATGATCGGTATAAAAGGTCACCGTTCAGTTGGTGGTTTCCGTGCATCTACATACAATGCTTTACCGGTTGAAAGTGTTGAAGCATTAGTTGCTGTAATGCAGGAATTTGAAAAAGAGAATAAATAAATTACTGATAATCCTAAAACTTACTAGTATGGCAAAAGTATTGGTTGCAACAGAAAAACCATTTGCTCCTGCAGCAACAGAACAAATCAAAGCAATCTTTGATACTGCAGGTTATGAATGTACATTTTTTGAAAAATATAACGGACAAGATGAATTGATCGCAGCTGTAGCAGATGCTGAAGCAATGATCGTAAGAAGTGACAAAGTTACTCCAGAGGTACTTGATGCTGCAAAATCTATGAAAATTGTAGTCAGAGCCGGTGCAGGTTTCGACAATGTTAACCTTGAAACAGCAACAAAAAATGACATTTGTGTTATGAATACACCTGGTCAGAATTCAAATGCTGTTGCAGAACTTGTTCTGGGTATGATGGTATTTCAGGCAAGAAATCATTTTAAGGGTACATCCGGGACAGAATTATGCTGTAAAAAACTGGGTATTCATGCATACGGAAACGTAGGTAAATTAGTTGCTAAAATTGCAAAAGGGTTTGGAATGGAAGTATATGCATTTGATCCGTTTGTTGATAAAGCTGATATCGTGTCTGACGGTGTAACCGTTTTTGATTCGGTAGAAGAGCTATATAGCACCTGTGACTATATAAGCCTGCATATACCAGCAAATGAACATACAATTAAGTCTGTTGACTTTGATCTGATGTCGAAAATGAAACCAAATGCAGTTCTGGTTAATACCGCCCGTAAAGAAGTGATCAATGAAGATGACATGCTTCGGATTTTTGAAGAAAAACCTGGTTTTAGGTATGTTTCTGATATAGCTCCTGTTAACAAAGAAGAATTACTCAGTAAATATAGCGATCGTTGTTTCTTTACACCAAAGAAAATGGGTGCTCAAACTGCAGAAGCTAATATTAATGCAGGTAAAGCTGCTGCACTGCAAATTATAAACTTTCTGGAGAAAGGAGATATAACTTTTAAAGTAAACTAATATATAACACCTGGTAAGTTAATCAGGAGGTGGTAATTCAATGAGCTATAACTGTTAATTAATTAACAATAATAACTCAGGATATATAACTGAATACCTTAGACTTACCATGTATAATTTAAAATTTAATTCAACTAAAACTACTATGTTTAATCAAAAGGAAAAAACTGAGAAAGCAGGAACTTTTTTCAGATTCGAAGACTTAAGAATTTATCATAAATCATTAGACTACATAAACTGGTTGCAGGATGTAACCATGTTATTTCCGAACAATGACCAATCGCAGCTAGTTCTTCGATTTAATGATTCAGCCAGAAATATCGCTTTTTTCATTGCTGAAGGTTCAGCCAGGAATAAAAGCCAGTTTATCCATTATCTGAAGATGGCTAAAAGTGCTATCAGAGAGTGCCTGGTATTCACAACCCTGTCATTCAAGCAAAATAATATTACTGAATCTCAGGAAGGTGAATCACGACAACAACTAATGGAAATGACAAAAATGATCGGAGCTCTTATTTCATCCTTACAGCGGACTAATACTTCGAACGGTAATAACAGCAGCAGTGGAAATTATCGATACAACGGAAAAGGTAATAGTTCTGAAAATGAGAAATCAAAATATGAAGAGGTTGACACTAACAGTTTCGATCAGGGTTTTGATGATTAATCCAATTATTACGAATTCACTACTAAAAAATCAATAAACATATGGCTACACTAAAAGCATTTAGAGGGTACAGACCTCCGCAAAGCATTGTAAAACAACTGGCATCACGTCCATACGATGTGTTAAATTCAGCTGAGGCAAGAATTGAAGCTGAAGGAAATGAATATTCATTACTACATGTTATAAAACCTGAGATTGATTTAGATGAAAATATTGATCTTTACAGTCAGGAGGTTTATGATAAAGCCAGAGATAATTTTAATGATTTTAAATCAAAAGGCTGGCTGGTAAAAGATGATGAAGATTATTTGTATATCTACGCCCAGACAATGTTTGGTAAAACTCAGTATGGAATAGTCGGTTGTGCCAGTGTTGAAGATTATATGAACAATGTCATAAAAAAACACGAATTAACTCGTCCGGATAAAGAGGAAGACAGAATGAAGCATGTTCGCATAACCAATGCAAATATGGAACCTGTATTCTTTTCATATCCTGCAGTTGAAGAAATTGATGAAATTGTAACTGCATATGTCGATGTAAATAAAGCCGATTATGATTTCACTGCCGATGATGGTGTAGGACATCATTTCTGGGTATTACGTGATACTGAGAAGATCAACAGAATAATTGAATTATTTGCTTCATTACCAGCCACCTATGTTGCTGATGGTCATCACCGTACTGCAGCTGCTGCTCTGGTTGGAAATGAGAAGAAAGCCCAAAATCCTTCTCATACCGGAAATGAAGAATACAATTATTTTCTTGCTGTACATTTTCCTGATAACCAACTAACTATTATTGATTATAACAGAGTTGTTAAAGATCTAAATGGTTATTCAGCAGAAGATTTTATTAAAAAACTGGAATTTGCTTTTGATATAGAAGACAAGGGAACAACTATTTATAAACCAAACGCATTACATAACTTCTCAATGTATCTTGAGGGTCGCTGGTACTCACTTACTGCTAACTCAGGAACATATAATGATAACGATCCCATTGAAGTACTTGATGTAACAATTTTAACAAATCAGGTTCTGGATCCATTACTTGACATCGAAGATTTGAGGAGATCGAAACGAATTGACTTTGTTGGTGGTATCAGGGGACTCGAAGAACTCAGGAAAAGAGTTGACAGCGGAGAAATGAAAGTTGCGTTTGCTCTTTATCCTGTTAGCATGAAGCAATTGATCGACATTGCTGACAGTGGTCAGATCATGCCTCCAAAAACTACATGGTTTGAACCAAAACTTCGTTCAGGTTTGGTTGTACATGAACTTGAATAGAAATTTTATTAAGTTTCAGGTGTATAATTGTATTTGGCTATGATAACCAAGGATATACAAATTGAAGATCTTGTTGAGAATTATCCTTTTGCAGTCCGTTATTTAATGGAGAAGAAAATACGGTGTATCATGTGTGGAGACCCTGTATGGGGAACACTTGAAGAAGCTGCCAGAGAAAAAGGATTCGACGAAAAAGACATTAGAGTTTTTGTAGATGAACTTAACACTCTTGCAGAAAAAAACAGATAGCCTTTACTAAAATTGAAGGTTTCCGGGAAATTATTTGATTTACAATTCCATATATCTTGATTATTTATTTTAAGATATGTTACGGATTGTAACTTACAGTTTGCCGGTAACTTTTTTTATTATCAACATATTTCTTATTTTTGACATAACAATGTTTCCTGCTGTATGTCAAAATTCAAGATACGTTTGTTTAGAAAAAGAACCCTTAGAAGACCTACACTACTTGGATGGTTAGTTATCATTACCTCATTAATTGTTCTTTGCAGAATATCGCTTCCATTTATGTACAATTTCCTTGCGGTAAATAAACCCATCAAATCTAAAACAATGATAATTGAAGGTTGGGTACCTACCTATGCTCTGAAAGAAGCAGTTGAATTATACAAAGAAGATGGATATAAAAGATTGATTGTTACTGGTGTTCCCATAGTTAATTATGAGTTTATATCACCATACCAGAATACTGCACAGGCAACAATTCTTGCTTTAAAGCATTATGGAATTAAAGACTCTATTTACCATGCTAACATACCTACTAATGTTTTTGTTGACAGAACCTATCATACAGCCGTTGCAGCGAAACTCCTGTTCGACAGCAACAATTGGCCGATGAATTTTAATATATTTTCAGTTGGAGTGCATGCCAGACGGAGTCGTTTAATGTTTAGAAAGGCATTTGGAAATGATTGTGAAATCGGCATATATGCTCCGCGTGATCGTACTTTTTTACCACAATATTGGTGGAAAAGTAGTAAGGGATTCCGTAATGTCAGTAATGAGTTTGTTGCTACCTTATTCGTTACATTATTTTTCCATCCGGAATACAATTCATCTGTGGATAAAATAAATACTGGCCGCTATGAAGATAGAATATATTATAAGCGTCGGGATAAATATCTGAATTTCACCGATCCGGCAACATCAAGGTTAAATAAAGAAGAAAGGGATAGCTTTTCAGGATTCAATTACTATGATCCTGATATTAATTACAGAGTCAGGGCAGGTTTTAAAGTGGATACATCTATTGCGGTTTTTGGTATGAAAACCAATACTGAACGTACACCAGAATACAGAACTTACGGTTTTATTGATTTTACTATCAATGATACGAGTTATCGGCTTTCGGCATTTCAGAATATTGCGTTTAAAGATCATCCTGTTTACGGAAAAGAGTTATTTGTTCCTTTTAAAGATTTAACCAATAGTAGTACTACTTACGTTACAGGCAGGTATATAGATATCCCTATTCCTGTTAGTGATTCAATAATTATTGATTTTAACATGGCTTATAATCCATATTGCGCATATTATGACAGGTGGTCATGTCCGCTTGTACCGTTTGAAAATCATTTGGATATAAGTATCCCTGTTGGGGAGATGATCTACAAAAAGAAAGAAAAGTAAGATGGAAAAACTCGATATTACTTTGCTCCTTGTAGAGGACGATGTTGTAATACGAAACATATACAAACATATTCTGACGAAATATGTAACCAGGTTATATATTGCCGGAAACGGTGAACTTGGATACAAAAGCTATATTGAGAATAAACCAGACCTGATCCTTACAGATATCAAGATGCCGATAATGAATGGACTTGATATGATCAAGAAAATCAGGGAAAAGGATAAATCTATGCGGATCATCATAATGTCGGCATATGGTGAATCCAGATTCTTTCTCAAAGCGATCGAGACCGGTGTTAAAGGTTTTTTGATAAAACCTATTGAAACTGAGCATTTACTGAATATAATTAGAGAACAGGCAAAAGATATATTGCTCGAAAAGCGTTTTGAAGAAGAAGCTGTTAAAAGGTTGATAGCCGAGAAGGAGAGAGACAGGAGAGACGCTATTTTGAGCGTACTGTTAAATGCCACAGCAAAATTCTTTAATGCCGGTGTAAATGATAATACAGTTAATGAAGTTCTTGGACTAATTGGTGAAATAACCGAGGTCTCACGTTCATACATATACAGTATACATAATAATGAGGGGAATTCAGTATGCAGCTATATTTATGAATGGGTAAAGGAAGGGATAACACCACAAATAAACAATCAGAAATTAAAAAATATTTCTACCGAATCTGAAAATTTTAAGTTCTTTGAGAAATCTATGAAAGACCGTTTGAATATAAGCGGTTTTACTGAAGACTTTGAAGATCCGCTGAGATCAGGTTTTGCCAAACTGGACGTAAAATCAATACTGGCAATACCAATTTACGTAAAAGATAACTGGTGGGGATTTATTGGATTTGATGATTGTGAAAATTACAGGACTTGGAGCAAATCAGAAGTAAATGCTCTTGAAATGCTTGCTTACATACTGGGAGGAGTACTTTACAGAAGAGAAGTAGAGGAGGAGATGACCAGGTTAAATACATCATTGGAAGAGCGGGTATGGGAGCGTACAAAAGAACTCGAACAGGAAGTCGCTGAGCGTACAATTGCTGAAAGCCTGCTTAAAGATAGCGAGGAGAAATACAGGCATATTTATGAAAATGCCAATGATGGAATATTACTGTTAATGGATAATAAAATAAGTCTTATTAACCCCAGTTTATCAGAAATAATAGGGCTTCTGCCAAAGGATATCATTGGTAATAACTTAAATACAATTGTAAAACCTGATTTCGTTGAGGATCTTACCAGTTACCTTAAAAACACAAAAGGTTCCGAGAAAAGCGAGTTACAGGTACAATTGTTAAATGAGCGGTGGCTTGAAATAAAAGCTACAACAATTACCTGGGATTTTAAACCGGCTCACCTTGTATTTGTATCAGATATCACAAAAAGGAAGAAAGCCCAAAATGAGTTATTCAGGCTAAACAAAACACTTGAAAAACGTATTGAAGAAGAACTACGGAAAGTGAATACCCAACAGCAACTTCTGGTTCAGAAATCGAAACTTGAGTCAATTGGAGAGTTATCAGCAGGTTTGGCTCACGAAATCAATCAACCTTTAGGTGGATTATCGATGGGACTTGAGAATATTCTTTTTAACATAAATACCGATGACAGAGTTGACTATGATTACTTAAAAAATAAAATCGGGTTATTATTTGATGATATCGACAGGATACAGAAAATAATTGAACATGTAAGATTGTTTTCAAGGGATCAGGATAATTCAATAATTGAAAAGATTTCTGTTAACCAGGTAGTCGAGAACGCATTATCATTGATCACTAAACAAATGCTTGGCAGAAAAATAGAACTTGTTGTAGATTTACCTCCGGAACAGGTCGAAATAATGGGTAATAAATACCGTCTCGAGCAGGTACTTTTAAATATAATATCAAATGCCAGATTTGCCGTTGAGGAGAAAGAAAGGCAAAGTACAACAGATAATTACAGTAAGCGTATTTCCATAGACTTAACCGTGGATATTAATAAAGCAATTGTTTCGGTTGCCGATAATGGGATTGGCATAGATGATGAGATAATATCGAAGGTTTTTGATCCTTTTTTCACAACCAAAAGTGAAGAAAAGGGTACAGGTCTAGGTCTGTCAATATCTTATGGTATAATTTCAGAAATGAAAGGAAACATAGAAGTTGAAAGTGAACTTGGACAATACACCCGAATGATCATAACATTACCAATAAATTGATTTTATGGCTGATAAAGTAAATATACTTATAGTAGATGATGAACCACGGGTACTTGATGAAATTGAAGAATTTTTAGTACGTAAGGAGTTCAGTGTATTCAAAGCAGGTGCTCCATCCATAGCTTTTGAAATCTTAAAAAAACATGTGATTAACATTGTCATTCTGGATATAAAACTTCCTGAAATGAGTGGCCTGGAAGCGCTGTCCAAAATAAAATCAGAACACCAGGATATCGAAGTGATAATGATCTCAGGTCATGGTGATATGGATACAGTAATACAATCTATGAGAAACGGGGCTTCTGATTATTTTGCAAAACCTTTTAGATTGCTGGATATTAACAATGCAATAATGCGTACCCAAAGATATCTTGAGCTCAATAAAAAACTGAAATCTGCTCAGCAAAGCGTGAATGCATTATCAAAGAAAATTCTTAGCAATGTTGAGAATCAGCTTCTTGGCGATAGTGAATCCATGAAATCACTAATTCGAATGATGAGTAAAGTTGCTATTGCTGACAATACTTCAGTGCTTATTCTTGGTGAAAGCGGTACCGGTAAAGAGCTTGTAGCTCATGGAATTCATCAGTTAAGCCAAAGAAGCAGGAACCTGTTTTATTCGGTAAACTGCTCTGCGATACCTGAAACATTGTTTGAGAGTGAGTTTTTTGGTCATAAAAAGGGGTCATTTACTGGTGCACATGAAGATAAAGCAGGATGGTTTGAAATTGCAAATAATGGTACTTTATTTCTTGATGAAATCAGTGATATGCCTTTGAGCCAGCAGGCTAAGTTGCTAAGGGTACTTGAAGAAAGGAAAGTCAGTAAAGTCGGGTCCCGGGAGAATAAAGATGTGGATGTTCGGGTAATTGCTGCTTCAAATACTAAACTTGAAGAGCTGGCTGCTGATAATAAGTTCCGTCTCGACCTCTATCACCGATTGAGTGTTTTCGTGATAGTTATCCCGCCATTAAGAGACAGGAGCGAGGATATACCCATACTGTTTGACTATTATCTGAACAGGTACAGTTCTCAAATGCAAAAGCAAATTGATAAAGTTGATTCCAGGGTAATTGATGCATTAACTGATTACAACTTTCCGGGTAATATCAGAGAGCTAAAAAATATCATTGAAAGATCAGTAATTTTATGTGAAGGAGATACCATCCTTCCCGAACATATTACATTTTCCGGATCAAAACCCATAAAAGTATCAGGAGAATCAAAAAAAAGCATTACAGTTATATCCGATTGTGAGAATTATGATATTGATTATAACGAAAAATTATTGATTAAAAGAGCGCTTCAAAAAACTGACAACAATAAGGCACAAGCTGCCGGTTTGTTGAACATAACCTGGCAGGCGCTTGACAGAAGAATGAAAAAACATGGGTTAGAGATATAAAAAAACTCCGGCCTGAAAAATATCAAACCGGAGTTTCTGTATCTATGTGAGCTGTTTATCTTACAGCATCTACAATAGCTTTAAAAGCTTCAGGATTATTAACTGCTAAATCTGCCAACACTTTACGACTAATTTCAATATTCTTGGCATGTAATTTACCCATGAAAACTGAATATGACATGTCATAAAGTCTTGCAGCTGCATTAATTCTTTGTATCCATAATGCTCTGAAATTACGTTTTTTAACTCGTCTGTCGCGGTATGCATATACTTGTCCTTTTTCGTATGCATTTTTTGCAACCGTCCAAACATTTTTTCTACGACCAAATTGACCTTTGGTCTCCTTCATGATCTTTTTTCTGCGGGCTTTAGAAGCTACTGCGTTTACTGATCTTGGCATTTTAATTTAATTTTTTATCATCATAGCGCTCCGTAAAAAGGAAACTTTGTGAGCTATGACAAACGTTAAACATTAGTTTAGCTACGAATCATCATTCTGATATTCTTCTCATCTACTTTGTCGATTATTGCAGTGTAAGTTAAATTACGCTTGCGTTTTTTCGACTTTTTAGTCAGAATATGACTTTTGTAAGCATGCTTTCTTTTAATTTTACCGGTACCTGTAAGAGAAAATCTCTTTTTGGCTCCGGATTTAGTCTTCATTTTTGGCATTACTTAAAATTTATATATTAATTGATTAAAAAAAATTATTTCTTAGGAGCAACAATCATTATCATCCTCTTACCTTCAAGTTTAGGAAGCCTTTCAACTTTACCATACTCTTCAAGTTCCTGGGCAAAACGTAATAATATATACTCACCTTTATCCTTGTAAATAATAGAACGACCTTTAAAAAACACATCTACTTTAACCTTTGCACCCTCCTGTAAGAATTTGATGGCATGTTTTAACTTAAAGTTAAAATCATGATCATCGGTATTAGGTCCAAGCCTGATTTCTTTAACGACAACTTTGGCAGATTTGGATTTTATTTCTTTCTGTTTCTTCTTTTGTTCATAAAGAAACTTCTTATAATCCATAACCTTGCATACCGGTGGATTAGCTGATGGTGATATTTCCACAAGATCAAGGTCCTGTTCTTCGGCTAAAGCGAGTGCATCTCTTAATTGATAAATACCTGTATCAACGTTATCGCCTACCAACCTTACGATTGGAGCTGTGATGTATTTATTAATCCTGTTGGGATCCTCCTTTTTGACAAAAGGTTTACGTGGTCCTCTTCTACCTTTAAACTGTGCTATTTTTTTGTCCTCCTATATTAGTTAGTAATTACTTTAGATTCATCAGTCTTTCAACTTTCGAATTAATGATATCTGATATTTCAGTTATTGTAAATTTGCCTAAATCGCCTTCACCATGTTTTCTAACAGAAAGATTTCCATCTTCTTCTTCTTTCTCTCCAACAATAAACATGTAAGGTATTTTCTTCAATTCTGCATCTCTGATCTTTCTACCTGTTTTCTCACTCCTGGTATCAATAGATGCACGAATACCTAATTCGTCAAGCGAATTTAAGACTTTTTTTCCGTATTCGTTATACTTTTCACTAATTGGTAATATTATTGCCTGCTCCGGGATCAGCCATAATGGGAAATTACCACCACAATGTTCAATTAATACAGCAACAAATCTTTCCATAGATCCGAAGGGTGCTCTGTGGATCATAACCGGACGATGTTTCTCGTTATCTGCACCAATGTATGTCAGATCAAATCGCTCAGGCAGGTTATAATCTACCTGTATTGTGCCAAGTTGCCACTTACGGCCAATTGCATCTTTAACAATGAAATCCATTTTTGGACCGTAAAAAGCTGCCTCTCCGTATTCAATTACAGCATTCAGTCTCCGGTCTTTGGCAACCTCAATGATCGCCTGTTCAGATTTCTCCCAGTTTTCTTCACTTCCAATGTATTTCTCTTTATTCTCCATATCACGAAGTGATATCTGGATTATAACATCCTTGAAATCCAAAGCAGTGAATATTTGCTGTATGATATCTATAACACCATTAAACTCATCCTTTATCTGGTCAGGTGTACAAAAAATATGTGCATCATCCTGTGTAAAACCTCTAACTCTGGTCAACCCGTGCAATTCGCCACTCTGTTCGTACCTGTAAACGGTACCAAATTCGGCGTATCTGATTGGCAACTCTTTGTATGAATGAGGTTTACTATTGAATATTTCGCAATGATGCGGGCAGTTCATCGGTTTAAGGAAGAATTCTTCACCTTCTACCGGTGTTGTGATCGGTCTGAACGACTCCTCTCCATATTTCTGATAATGTCCTGATGTTTTATACAAGTTAACATTTCCAATGTGAGGACTTATAACCGGCTCATAACCGGCTTTCTTCTGAACCACTTTAAGATATCTTTCAAGCCTTTCTCTTAATTCAGCTCCTTTTGGTAACCAAAGAGGCAGACCTTGTCCAACTTTTTGAGAAAAAGTAAAAAGCTCCAATTCCTTACCAAGAAGTCTGTGATCTCTTTTCTTAGCTTCCTCCAACAGAACCAAATACTCATCAAGCTCTTTTTTCTTTGGAAATGTAATTCCATAAATCCTTGTTAGCTGCTTTCTGTTTTCATCACCCCGCCAATAGGCTCCTGCTACTTTTGTAAGTTTAATAGCTTTAATAAAAGCTGTTGACGGAATATGAGGTCCACGGCATAAGTCGGTAAATGTACCACTTCTGTAATAAGTAATATCACCGTCTTCCAGTTCATTGATCAACTCAATCTTATACTCATCACCTTTATCCTCAAAGTAAGCAAGCGCATCGTCTTTTGAAACTTCTATCCTTTCAAATACCTGTTTCTGCCTGGCAAGCTCCAGCATTTTCTTCTCAATCTTTACAAGATCTTTTTCAGAGATGTCGTAATCCAGAAAATCTATATCATAATAGAATCCGTTTTCAATATCCGGACCTATTCCAAATTTAACACCGGGATATAGTTGTTCAATTGCCTCTGCCATTAAATGAGCAGAAGAATGCCACATTGCAGCTTTTCCTTCATTATCCTTCCACGTTAATAACTGAACATTAGCATCTTCATGAATAGGAAGAGTAGCATCTCCAACCTTATCATTTATTTTGGCAGCCAGTACGTTACGTGCCAGCCCCTCGCTTATGTCCTGAGCAATATCAAGAGCTGTTACTCCCTGCTCATATTGCTTAACGGTGTTATCAGGTAATGTAATATTTATCATTCTTTAAATATCTCTCAAAAAAATTGGCTGCAAAAGTACAAAATTAGATGTAACTATCAATTAATTAGTAAATTAATTTTGAAAAATATAATATAAACTTAAATCATACTGAATCAATAGTTTCTTTATGTATAATTTCATAATAAAATGAATGATTATTGCAGTATTATTTCTATCAAATTATACTATAACATTCCTGATAAATACTTTTAAAAATTCGACAAAGTAGACATATTTGATTACATATTTTGTAAATAAACCATGACGGAAAGGAATCATAAAAATAAAAATATTTAGTATCAGTAACATACAAATGTATTAGTTAAAGTTTTCAAAAGAATACAGTTTTAATTACGTTTTTAGTACTTTTGCATTGAAGTCGGATGTTTTTATAAACCTCTGTTTTTCAACCAAATATATTGCACAAAAGTTTTGATCTGTCTTATGTGACTAATTGATAGGCACATACACTGATTCGAAAAAATATAAAGCAGATTTCATTTATGTTCCTGATTTTTGACACTGAAACTACCGGATTACCACAGCGATGGGATGCACCTTTAACTGATTTTGATAATTGGCCACGATTAATTCAACTTGCATGGCAAATTCATGATAATAAAGGTGAACTAATTGAAATAAAGAATTATCTGGTTAAACCCGATGGTTTTGTAATTCCCCGTGGTTCAGAAAAAATTCATGGTATTTCGACTGAACGTGCGACTAAAGAGGGGTACGATATTGATTTTGTTCTTGATGAATTCAACAATGCGATCGAAAAATCAGAAACAATTGCTGGTCATAATATCGAATTTGACAACAGTATCGTTGGATCGGAAATGCTCAGGACAGAGAAATCAACTGCATTGTTCGACAAAAATAATATCGACACGAAAATTGTGAGTACAAACTACTGCGCCTTACCTGGTGGCAGAGGTGGTAATTACAAATGGCCAACTCTCGAAGAGCTGTATTTCAAATTGTTTAATGAAGATTTTATTGCTGCCCACAATGCTTCGGCTGATGTTCAGGCTACAGCCAGATGTTTTTTTGAGCTAATCCGTTTAGGTTTAATTGATGCACTGCAACTCAAAATCAGTCAGGAAATACTCGAAGAGTTCAAAAGAGAAAACCCTGATATCATTAAACCTGTTGGTATTGAAGTAACAGCATTTCATGAAGATAAAATTACTGGTGATACTGAAGAAATTGAGCCCGGTGTAACCATTGAGAGTGAAACGATCATTGCAAATGACCAGGTTAATTTTAGTCATCTTCACGTTCATACCCAATTCTCAGTATTGGATGGTCTTTCTGATATTGATACTATGCTTGATAAAGCAAAGGAAGACAATATGGAAGCTGTGGCCATAACCGATCATGGTTATATGTATGGTGCCAAGAAATTTCATGATGCTGCACTCAGAAAAGGTATAAAACCAATACTAGGCTGTGAAGTTTATGTTGCCCGTCGTGGGATGCATCACAAAGAAGGTAAAACTGATGCTTCAGGATGGCATTTGGTATTGCTGGCCAAAAATTTAACAGGTTATCATAATCTGATAAGAATGGTATCCGCTGGCTCAATTGAAGGATATTATTACAAACCACGTATTGATAAAGATCTGCTAAAACAGAATTCAGCCGGAATAATTGCATTATCAGCATGTTTGGGTGGTGAAGTCGCCCAAAAGATTATTGATGAAGGGGAGCTTAAAGCCGAAGAATCTGTACTTGAATACAAAGAAATATTTGGAGATGATTTCTACCTTGAAATGCAGCGACATCCAACCGGTGATCCTGAGATGGATAAAAAGGTATTTGATGATCAGGAGTATGTTAACAAAATTCTGTTGAACTTTAGTAAAAAACATGGGATTAAAGTAGTTGCAACCAACGATTCTCATTTTGTAAATGAAGAGGATGCCGGAGCTCATGACAGATTGATTTGTATTGGCACCGCAAAGGACCTGGACGATCCGAACCGATTGAGATATACAAGACAGGAGTGGTTTAAAACGCAGGCTGAAATGACAAAGCTTTTTAGAGATAATCTCCAAGCTTTGAATAATACAAAAGAAATCGTGGATAAGGTAGAGGTTTATGAACTTAACCAAAACCCGATTATGCCTGAATTTGTCATTCCCGATAGGTTCTCAGATGCAGACGATTACCTCAGTCATATTACATATGAAGGTGCAAAAGAAAGATACGATGAAATAACTGATGAAATTAGGGAACGTATTGACTTTGAATTGGAAACAATCAAGAAAATGGGATTCCCTGATTATTTCCTTATAGTTTGGGATTTCCTGCGGGCTGCAAGGGAAATGGGTGTTATAATTGGTCCGGGAAGAGGTAGTGCTGCCGGTTCGGTTGTTTCATATTGTTTACGTATTACCGATATTGAACCTATTAAATACAATTTACTGTTTGAGAGATTTCTTAACCCCGATCGCATATCAATGCCCGATATTGATATTGATTTTGATGATGATGGAAGAGAGAAAATTCTTGAATGGGTCAGAGATAAATATGGTGAAAAAAGAGTTGCCCACCTGATAACTTTTGGTACCATGGCTGCCAAGATGGCAATTCGCGATGTTGCCCGGGTTCAACAATTACATCTTTCTGAAGCCGACAGACTTGCGAAGATGGTGCCTGATACTCCAGGAATTACCCTGAACAAGGCAATGAAAGAAAACCCTGAACTTAAAAAGGAACATGATGAAGGAAAACCTGAAATATCTTCCGTTCTGAAAAATGCTGTTACTCTTGAAGGCTCTGTCAGAAACACCGGTACTCATGCCTGTGGTATAATTATAAGCAAAAATGACCTGCATAACTATGTGCCTGTTACATCCGTAAAGGACTCTGTATTAACTTACGCAACACAAATTGATGGTAAATACATTGAATCAGTAGGGCTTCTTAAAATGGACTTTCTGGGTCTGAAAACCCTTTCTATCATAAAAGACACCATTGAAAACATTAAAAGATCGAAAGGAGTTGAAGTGGATATAGAGAAGATCCCGTTTGACGATAAGGAAACGTATGACCTCTTTAGCAGGGGAGATACCATCGCACTCTTTCAGTTTGAATCGGATGGAATGCGGAAACACCTGAAGGACCTTAAACCTTCACGTTTCGAAGATCTGATAGCAATGGTTGCATTGTATCGTCCGGGTCCAATGGAATATATCCCAAACTTCATTAATCGAAAACATGGAAGGGAAAAGATTGAATATGACCTTTCGGAGATGGAAGAGTACCTTGAAGAAACGTATGGCATTACGGTGTACCAGGAGCAGGTGATGCTCCTATCAAGAAAACTAGCTGGTTTCACACGCGGACAATCTGACTCCTTACGTAAAGCAATGGGGAAGAAGAAGATTGAAGAAATGGAAAAGCTCAAGGTAAAATTCCTTGAAGGTTGTAAAGCTAATAACTTCACTGTTGATACAGTGGAAAAAATATGGAAAGACTGGGAAGCATTTGCACGTTATGCATTTAATAAATCTCATGCTACATGTTACGCATATGTTGCGTATCAAACGGCATATTTAAAAGCACATTATCCTGCAGAATTTATGGCGGCTAACCTTGGCAGGAATTTACATGATATTAAAAAAATAACCCACCTGATAGCCGAAACAAAAAGAATGGGTATTGATGTGTTGCGACCTGACATTAATGAAAGTGCATCAAGTTTTACAGTTACAAAGGACGGTATAATCAGGTTTGGACTGGCAGCTATTAAAGGTGTTGGAGAGGCAGCTGTGGATCAGATTATTGAAGAAAGGGATAAGAATAATTACTTCACCAACGTATTTAATTTAACAAAAAGGGTTAACCTTAAGGCTGTAAACAAAAGAAGTATGGAAGCACTTGCCAAAGCAGGTGCTTTCGACGGATTTCCGAATACTCACAGAGCTCAGTATTTCCATACCGATGGTGAAAACAACAGTATATTTTTAGAAAAAGTGATCCGGCATGGATCAAAATACCAGGAGCAACAACAATCTCAGCAAGTATCACTATTTGGTGATACTGAGATGTTTGAATTACATGATCCCGATATTCCCGAATGTGCAGGCTGGACATTACCTGCTCAGTTGAAATATGAGAAAGAGGTAACAGGTTTTTATATATCAGGACACCCTCTTGATGATTTTTCCCAAACAATGGAACGATATTGTAAGGCGTCAATTGATGATTTAAGAAACAATCTGGCAAGATTTAAAGGTCAACAGATCACATTTGCAGGGATGATAACCGACTCTTCTCAGAAGATATCAAAAAGCGGAGATCCATTCGGTACTTTCACAGTTGAGGATTTTACCGGTAACATAAGTCTTGTATTATTTTCTGAAATGTATCTGAAGAAAAAACACATGCTTGAAACCGGTAATAATATCTTTATTACAGCCCGAATTGAGGAAAGACATTACCAGCCAGGTAGTTTGCAAATTAAAATAATTGATATATATCTGCTTTCAGAAACAATGTCGAAACTTGCCAAAGCTGTTACATTGGACATTGAAGCAAAGGAAGTTACATCTGATATCTCAGACTTAATACTTGAATTGGTTGGAACTTATTCAGGATCTACACCTCTCAGGTTAAGGTTACTTGATAAAGACAATAAAACCAGTCTGGTTTTAAAATCAGGTAGTGCGAAAGTTGATGCAAGATTATTTGTAAAAGCAATTTCAGCTAATAATTTATTCGGATACTCTATTGTATGATTTTTTATTAATTATTGTTGATATTATATATTTCTTATTTATTTTTGACAATCAATTTAAATAACGTTTTAATATTATGGCATTAGAATTTACAGACGCTAATTTTGAAGAACTAGTGTTGAAATCAGATAAACCTGTAATTGTTGATTTTTGGGCAGTTTGGTGTGGTCCATGTCGTCAGGTAGGACCAATTGTTGAACAAATAGGTACTGAGTTTACAGATCAGGCTGTGGTTGGCAAACTTGATGTTGATCATAACCCTGAAGTTGCCAGGAAGTACGGTATTCGTAATATACCTACAATTCTTTTCTTTAAAAATGGTGAAGTTGTTGATAAACAAGTTGGTTCAGTTCCCAAGCAGGTATTAGTTAAGAAGCTCGAAGCTATTTTGTAGTTAATACAGGATTTTTTTTAATCCTGCCCTATATATTTTTTTCGATAAACTACCTAACACAGGATATAAACATTGTTAGGTAATTACAGTTCATATTTAGCTCAACTGCTGATGTCATAAATATATTCAGGTATAATTATTATCTGGATAAACTAACAAATATCTTATTAATGTCTGATTCTATTGACCTTAGCAGGTTACAGCAGTTTAAGTCACTTGAACTTCTTGCAAAACAAGTAGTTGAAGGTACCATAACAGGCCTTCATAAAAGTCCGTTTCATGGTTTTTCTGTTGAATTTGCTGAACACCGTCAATACAACTCAGGAGAACCAACAAGACATATCGACTGGAAATTATTTGGACGTACAGATAAGATGTTTGTTAAAAGATATGAGGAAGAAACAAATCTACGGTGCAGGGTAATAATTGATTGTTCTTCATCAATGTACTTTCCAAGGATGGAGACACCATCTATCGTAGCTCCCAATAAAATTGTATTCTCAATCTATGCTGCAGCTGCTTTGATAAGCATTATGAAGAAGCAAAGGGATGCAACAGGACTCAGTTTGTTTACCAATAAGGTCGAGTTGCATACACATGCAAAGTCGAGTTCCGTACACCAAAAATACCTGTTTACAGAGTTGGAAAAACTTCTTGATTTAAAATCATTAAGTAAAGACAACAACACGGATATCACAAAATCACTGCATAGTATAGCAGAAATGATCCATAAAAGATCTCTTGTGATCATCTTTAGTGATATGCTTGACGATACCGGCAAACTTGATGAAATGTTCTCGGCACTACAACACTTAAAACATTACAAACACGAAGTAATACTGTTTCATGTTACCGACAGGAAAGTGGAAGAGGAATTGGATATTGACGACAGACCTTACAAATTTGTGGATATGGAGACCGGTGAGAATCTGAAGCTCAATCCTATTGAGATCCGTGAAAAATATAAATCAATTATGTCTAAAGCAAAACATAATCTGGAAATGAGATGTGGGCGTTACAATATAGATTATGTAGAAGCTGATATAAATAAGGGTTTTGAAGGAATTATCCTGCCTTATTTACTAAAAAGAAAAAAACTCCATTAAAAAACTGCCAGCCATTTATTACAATTGCTGGCAGTTTAAAATCAAAAAGGAATTACTATAAATCTTACTATCTCTGAGTGAAAATATAATCACTGTTTTGGGCTTTGGTATGACAACCCATACACATTCCGTTCATCAGATTAGCTCCACGCATTTCATTTCCGGACTGATCCTTCGCAATCTGGCCATCTCCGGCAAGCATGAAATACTCCCAGTCATTGCCTGCAGGGTTAAAGTTATTTCCACGTTTCACCATAGCTGTATATTCGTTTAAGTCACCACCGGTATTATGACTATATTTTACAATAACTGCTCCCAAAGGGTAAAGACCATTCACCGGAACCACGTTGTTTTTAAAATAAACACTACGGGTTACAGTGGAATCATTTCCTCCATGTGCACCACCCAGAGATGGATCAGCACCCTGAAATTCTCCACCAAGAGTCCAGGATGAAAAATTCTTGAAAGTGTCATTGTCAGCTATAAACTCCTCAGGAACAGGATCATCATCCTTGGAGCATGATTGAATAGTAAATGCGAGTGCGAACAATACAATGATTGCCAAAAAAGAATACTTCATAATAGTTAGTTTTATATTAGTACTGATAATTGGACAGTTTAAACTTGTATTCCTTACAATTTTATTTGTTAAGTATTTGTTAATGAGTCCATACATGGTTAAATAGATATGATTATACCGCTTATTTCACTCAGCAGGCTATATTTTTACCCTTAACTGGGCTTTTATTTCACTCCTGGAGTTTCCATCGATCTCTTCATTTCCTGTTCCTATATTAATTTTATTAAAATAGGTAGTTTTTGAATACTTTAGCCACATAGTGAGGCTGTTACTAATTTTCAGTTTTGCCATTAGGTACCACCTTTGACCATTATCGAAATAGGAAGGTACACTGAAGGCATAGAGTACATCGTTTTCATATGTATAAATACGACTGTTAAAACCATCAGTGTTAAAAATGCTATATCTTAATGTTAGCTGTAACGGGAATACTACAGGACGAAACAGAACATCCTGATAAGCAAGGTAACCAATCTCATGAGCATTATCCTGACCTTTAAATAATACATAGTCGACTCTGTTCTTCATGGTTATTAAATCAGAAATCTCCCATGAAATGAAAAATCGTAAATCATGTCTGCTATAGTCAAAAATAGATGGAAGATATTTATTAAGCAGAACTCCGTTTTCCTGTTTCGTCTTATATCTGTATCTAAAAAATGAGCTGACATTTCTGTCAGGATTATAATTTACATGAATTAAATAATCTTTTCCTTCTGAAGGTGAGCTAACACGATATTTTAACCATGGAAATCTGTAATGATCAATATAACCTGATATCGACAGGTTTTTGCTTACCAAAACTTTACAGCCCAGATAAAGTCCTGTTTCATTTGACTTTCTGCTGCTTACTGATATGGGATTATTATAAATATTCTGAAAATTGCGATCATAGTGATGAAAAAGAAATGATAAAAAGAACCTGTCATTTAAGAAGGTATTTATACCTGTTATAGCAGCCATTCCACCATTTGATGATCTGGAAAACTCACCAAATAAATTAACACCATCCAAACTATATGCAATATCCAATCCCATATTTACCATATTATCACCATGGAAGTCAAATAACTTAAAAGTATTCTCTGATGGAATGATTTGCCTGCTTAGCTTTGTTTTGTAATATGTAAAACCTGATGATATTCCCGATTTTTTGTAGGTTAGGTTTCCACCATAAACTTCAACATTTAATGAGTTTCTATCATATAACTCACTCAATGTTCTATGAAAACCGGTTTCCAATATACTACTAACGCCATCATCTTCAGTAAACTCCGATGGAACAATGTTTGCATCAATATTATTTGTTGAATAGAAACCTGTCAGCATTAAGTTATTCAACCTGGCAGTACCGGTAATACCTCTGAAAAACCGGTTTTCGTTAGCTGATGTATTAGCACGTATACCTCGTGGATATCTTCTGATATAAACTGCATCTGCCGATTTTCCAAAAGCAAGTCCGCTCCACAATGTTAATCCCTGCCCAAATTCCAAATGGTAATCTCCAACAATTATTTTCTCAATAAACTTAATATTGCCGACATAGGCAAAAAACGACATGAAATCGAAACCATAAGTATTGTAATTTTTTAATATGGTTTTCAGACTATCACTCAGGTTATTCTTTATGAATATCTCACCAGCATCTTTATCCAATGTAAAACCGGCTTTTATCTTATCCTTATAATTAAAGGAATATCTGAAGTAGTAATGGCCAGGGTTTCCAAGATAAACTTTTCCGGGGTAGTGAATTGCGGAATCAGGATGTGTCAGATAGCCTCTCTTCTTTTCAAGTATCTGATCATATCGTGATATTAAAACGTGTTTTCCAAATCTTACTGCATCTCGGGTTTTGAATCTTTCTGTCTTTTCAACAGTTTCAAATGTTATGAATGGTTCAAGATTTTTTACTGTTTCCTTATCAAAACCAGTTACCGATGTTAATTCGTAAATTGACATCAACTGTCCGAAATTTACAATATAAAGTCTAAGGTTATTCAGCTGTATGTCATTTATAAGATAAATATCTCTTAGCTTAACTATATTTTCACCATTTATGTTAACCGGATTTTCGAAATAGTAAATATATTCTTCCAATAAATCAGAATAATCCAGATTTATATCGGAATCCCTGGAAAGGTTTTCCAGTTTGTTTGTAATAAACTCCAGATTTACGGGTTGAATTGAGTCATTTATCTGACCATAAGTAAAAACTGACAACGTAAAAAGCAGGATAGTAACAATAGTTTTACTTGTGTACATATATCTGAGTTTCATTTTATTATGAAGATTAATGAAGATTGAGGCGAAAAGCCCAGAGTTTTATGCATTATTGAGCTTATGTCAAAGGTTAATTTCTTAATGACTATGCCTGCTCCAAAACTAAAAATCTCTTCTCCGGTTGAAAATCCCGTCCTAAAAAAATAATTGTCTTTTATGTTGTACTCGGCACCGCCTCTTATTACAACCGGGCTCTCATTTGAGTTTATACCTGATTCAACCAAAGTCATTAAATTATCAGATATTTTCCATGTAAAACCAAATCTTATAATTGCAGGTATCTTTTCATTATTGTGATCAGAAATGTGGATCAGAAGAGGATTAAAAACCCATGCACCAAGAGTTAGGGTTTCGGTAACATCAGACTGTACACCAAGTTCAAAGGTCACATTGTTAATATTACCATAATCCCCTCCAATAGAAGTAATAATATAATCCAATTGTACACCAACCCTGGTATTGCTGCCAAAAGAACGCGCAAATGCCAGTCCTATCTTTTGTCTGCTAAATAATTCATATCCCATATTGTAATATGAAAGACCAATAACCCCGACATTCAATGGTACAACTCCTGATATAAACCTGGAACCTAAATTTGTCATCAGGAATCTGGACTCATAATATACACCGATCATTGATTTTTCGATACCTGCAAGTCCTGCCTGATTATTATATATACTCCAAAAGTCTGTGATAGAAACAGATGAACGACACATCCCTGCCGATCTTGATCCTGCCAGACAACCTGTTTCTGTTGAATAAGATGTTGTGGGAAAAAGAAAATACACCAGGATTAATGTTAAAAATATGCTAATCATACTCTTCATTTGAATAAAGCTTTATATTTGAAAAAGAGTTGATTAGATCGGGGATGGTAAATATACGAAAAAAATATCACAATCATGAGTAATATAATTATTGATTTTTTATCAGAATTAAAAGTTAACAACGACAGAGAATGGTTTAATAAGAATAAACCTTATTTTGAAAAGGCGAAAAACGAATTTTATCAATTGGTAGAAGCGTTAATTCCGGCCATTGCCAAATCCAGTCCACAGGTTGCGAATCTGGAAGTTAAGGATACAATATTCAGAATATACAGGGATGTAAGATTTTCAAAAGATAAAAGCCCTTATAAAACCCAAATGGGAGCATATATTGCACCTGGTGGAAGAAAATCTGTTTATGCCGGTCATTATATACATGTTGAACCTGGTAATAGTTTTCTGGCCGGTGGTTCATATTGCCCGCAGAGTGATAAACTTAAAAATATTCGTTCAGAGATATTATATAATATTGATGAATTCAAATCAATCTTAAATCAAAGTAAGTTTAAAAAACTTTTCAATGAAATTTCAGGTAGTAAACTTGTAAGACCACCTGTTGGATTCCCAAAAGATTTTGAAGATATTGAATTGCTCAAATTCAAAGATTATACAATTTTCCATCCTGTAGCAGATGAATTCTTCAATGACCCTGATTTTCTTAGAAAATCGGTAAGTATTTTTGAGTGTATGAACCCATTCAACGAGTTTCTAAACAGAGCTATCGATTCTTAGGATTAACTTTGAAATAAGAAACCTCTCCATTTTTACAGGATGTTAAATCAATAATATCATTAATATTTTGTAAAAATCCCATAATACTATTGTATTCAAATTTATTATAACAGGCTGTTAATCTAACACCTATATCATATCGCTGTATCTTTCAAGCACAATTATCTTAGTTTTGTATTAAATATCTGTGACCTTTGACATTAATATTTGTCATTGTAAGCAGAAGAAAACTTGAGAAGTGTATCCTGAAAAGAACAGGGAAATAATAGAGAAAAGCCGTAAAGGTAATTCGAGGGCACAATATAATTTGTATAACCTCTACGTAAAAGCAATGCTTAACGTAAGTTACAGGATTATGGGAACCATCGAAGAAGCTGAAGATATGCTTCAGGAAGCATTTACAGAAGCCTTTAGTAAGCTGGATACTTACAGGTATGATTCTGCATTTGGAGCATGGTTGAAAAGAATTGTAGTTAATAAATGTATAAATGAAATAAACCGAAGAAAAGCTGATTTGAAATTTTTTGACGACATGGCATATTTTGAAAATAATACATATGACTATGAGCAACTCCCGGAACTCAGTGTTGCGCAGGTGAAGAAAGCCATGGATCAGCTACCACAGGGAAACAGAATTATTTTTTCACTATATCTGATTGAAGGTTATGACCACAGAGAGATTGCACAGATACTTAATACCAGTGAAAGTAATTCTAAAACACAATATATGAGAGCAAGAAGAAAAGTTAAGGAACTATTAAGCAACACATATCATGGCTAAAGATCTACTGGAAAATTTTATCAGAAATAACAAAGAGGATTTCGATACTCTTGAACCATCAGGCGACTTATGGAATCGTATTGCTGTTAACAGCCAGGAAAAGCAAAGCAGTTCAAATGAAAAAATCACCAGAAAAATATCAATTGGTCATTTTAAATGGATTGCAAGAGTTGCCGCAGCTGTACTTATTTTCATCGGCAGCTACTATTTTCATGATTTTAGAAGCAGAAATAATCAGATAGCCGATCAAAGTACTCAGGAAATCGTTAATTCACAATTATATAGTACCCTTATGGAAGCTGAATTTTATTATACAGCCCAAATTGGTAAAGAAAAGGAAAGGCTATATCAGCTTACTGCCGGAAACTCACTTGTAAGAGAAGAAATTCAGAATGAATTAAAGGAATTGGATGAAGAGTTTCGTGAACTTAAAGAGGATTTAAAGGATAATGCAGACAATGAAGACATAATTGCAGCCATGATTCAGAATTACAGACTGAAACTTAGAATATTGCAAGATATGATGCTGCAGCTGCAAGAAGATAAAAAAGTAAAAAACACAAACGATGAAATTAAACGTATTCAGATTTAATCCTGCATTGTTGTTGTTATTGTTTTTAACAACAGAAGTTGCAGGACAATCGTACACCAGAGAAAACAGGGTTGAACGCTCATTTTCCATCACTGAAACGACGGAAGTTGAGATCTCCAACAAATATGGGGATATTACTATTGAAAGTTGGGACAAAGACTCTGTAAAAGTAATTATTGAATACAAAGTTACTTCAACGAAAGAATCGAAACTAAACAAAACATTTGATGCCATTAGTGTCGATTTCAAGGCCAATGAGTACTATGTTGTGGTTGGTACTGAATTTGAAGGTAGCGGATCGTTTTGGTCAGATGTATCAGAAATAGCCAGCAACCTGTTTGCGGGTGGTACCTATACTTCAATTGATTACAAGGTATATCTGCCTGCAAACCAGAAAGTAAATTTAAAACTGAAATATGGTAACATATATTTGGCTGACCATGACGGACCTATTAATATTTCACTGTCGAACGGTGACTTAAAAGCTCATAACTTCAATGGAGTTTCTGATTTGGAAATTGAATTTGGAGATGCAACAATAAATAATATCATTGAAGGAGATATAAACTTAAATTATGGAACATTGAATCTTGAGAGTGCTGATAAAATAACCTTAACAGGCAGATCATCCGAAATTGAGCTTGGTGATATTGATCAGCTGATAATTGACTCGAAAAGAGATGGATTAAACATTGAAAACGTAAACAGCATTAACGGTATAACATATTTCAGCCGTGTTATTGTTGACAATGTTTCTGAAGCTTTTGATTTATCATCCAAATACGGAAGTATTAAACTTAAAGAAATAGGCAGGAAAGCATCAAAAATTAATCTTACTTCGGTAAACACCTCAATAAATATGTATCTCCAAAAGGATAATAATTACTCAATATCAATTACAAGTGATGAAAAAGCTGATGTGACATACTCAGCTGGCATTGGAGATTTCCAAACTGAAGAGATAAAATCAAAAGACAAATTGCTTAGTGCAAAATGTACCTATGGTAATAGTAAACTGGCAATTCCGGTTGTTATTGATATTAAGTCAGGTTTTCTCTCATTAAAATTACAGGATTAAATGTAACCCATCATATAAAAAAATGTCTTTAAGTAAAAATCAAACAACTATGAAATTAATACGTAATGCGATTACAATAGTTTTTGTAATTACAATAGTAATGTGGAGTTCAGGTTGCCGAAAGTTCCCTTACCTTGAGGGAAACGGTAATGTTGTTACAGAAGTAAGGCCATCAGTATCATTTAATAAGATTGAAAACGAAGGTGATTTCAATGTTTATTATGTTGCAGATTCTGTTTTTAGTATTGTGATAGAAGCCGAATCAAATTTAATTCCATATATACGTACAAATGTAAACGGTAATACACTTGAGATTGACACTCGCGAAAACCTGGACAACAATTATGCAATTAAAATAATGGTACATTCTCCTGTTTTAGTTGGTGTAGCACTAACAGGTTCGGGTTTGATCAATGTAAATTATTTGGAATCCCCGAATTTTGATGTTATACTTACAGGTTCAGGCCTGATATATGGAAATGTTAATACAGGGTCTTTCAACTCAGTCATTGCAGGATCAGGAGTGATTGATTTTTCAGTATTATCAGAATATGTAAAAGCAACCATTACCGGATCCGGAAATATCAAGTTATCCGGTGAATGCACTTACGGAGATTATAAAATTACAGGTTCGGGCAATATTGAATCTTTTGATCTGCTTTTGGCAGAATGTACAGCTAAAATAAGCGGTTCAGGAAATATACTTACCAATGTTAGTGATCACCTGGATGTTACAATTTCAGGGAGTGGTAATCTGATTTACATCGGAAACCCTCAGATAAACTCAAATATAACAGGATCAGGACAAATTATTGGCAGATAAGAACATGAAAACATTATTAACTATTATTATAATATTCATCTTAACCGGCCAGGTTTTTTCACAGGTATATGAACGTCAGTTAGGTGTTACATTGGGAACAACACCTGGAATAACCGGTAAGGTCGTAAAAGACAAAAAAGCAGCAATTCAGGGTACCCTGGGTTTTAGAAAAGGAGGTGTACAGCTTTATACACTTTTAGAGGTATATAAACCAATTAGTAAAAACGGAGACCGAAGCTGGTACATGTACTTTGGTGGCGGTGCACATGTGGGTTATATCAATGGTTATAACCGCGTGCGTAGATGGTCAAATACAACAGGTTATTATTGGGACGAAGAACGCGCATCGGGAACTGTTTTTGGTTTTGATGGTGTTGTAGGAGTCGAATTTAATTTTCCGGTAATTCCACTAGTTATGTTTGCTGAATTTAAGCCCCTGGTTGAACTGCAATCATTTAGCAGAGTCAGGGCCAACTTCTGGAATACAGGAATAGGAATAGTTTACAGATTTAACAATTAATAATATAACTAATATGAAAACATTAAAATTTTTAACCCTTTTACTGGCAATATTCATTGGATATACTGCTATGTCGCAAGATGATAATGGAGAAATGAAAACTCTCTTCAACAAATCATCAGGTAAGAATATAAGCCATGGAGGATATGGCTCATTTAGCATGGGATACTCACAGATAGATAATAAAGACGCTATTCAACTGGGAGGAAGAGCTGCATGGATTGCCAATCACCGTTTTGCTCTTGGTTTAGCCGGATATGGTTTCTTTAATTCATTAAGCGATAATTATGATGCTGATAGCGATCCTTCAAAATATCACCTGGCAGGTGGTTATGGAGGTTTACTTCTTGAACCTATCGTAATGCCAAATAAACCTGTTCATGTTTCATTCCCTGTAATATTTGGAGTAGGAGGGGTTACCGCTGTTGAATATAACGACTGGAACTCAAGTAGCAGCAATCACCGTGTTAACTATTATGATTCCGATGCTTTTCTGGTTATTGAACCCGGAATTGATGTTGAGTTTAATATCGTTAAGTTTTTCAGACTTGCATTGGGTGCTACTTACAGATATACAAACGGTGTTAATCTGAGATATAAGTATATTGATAATAATTTTGATGAGCAAACTATTATTATTGATAAACATGCATTGGACTCGTTTACCTTTAATATTAGTTTTAAATTCGGTTGGTTCTAAAGACTGTACTACATGATTATTTATGAGGCCTGTCTCAAAAAAGTTTTTGTATTGGGGGAAGTGCCCGAAAGATTTTCCAAATATGGAAATCTGCAGCACATAACCTTTATTTTTGAGACAGACTCTTTTTATTCAATTTGTATATTGGAGAGTCAGGTACTAATAATCTCTCGATTTGATTAAACTTTAAAAAAATCCTGGTCTGTCCATAAGAATAAGGAGCAATTTCATAGCTGTTATATAAAAATCCTATTCCGTTATTATTTATAAAGAAGTTGTGATTGGGAGCAATGGATTTAACAAAATAGCCTGCTTCTTTCAACGACATATTTGACGGTATCTTTTTATCTTCATATAGTTTTTGGGTTAAAAGTTTTGTTAAAGAATCCTTTGTACCTTCAAGAAAAACATCTTCATATGCGAACTGATTTCCATCTTTTAGATTAATATTATCATAAGAAATATTTGTCATTCCATGTGCGCCACCGGAATAGGCATATTTCAGATATTCAATGCATAAAACAAAATCAGAATTATGATAAACCGACATACTTACAATTTTCTGCCAGCTAAAAGAAGCACCATTATCAAGTCTGTCAGCGTTTTGATCTCTGTAATTAACATAATATTCATTCTCAAAGTCGGTTAACATTGAATCTGCATTTGCCGGCTGGAAATTTGTTCCAAAAAAACTATTTGTGATTATTCTGCAGATTGAGTCAGTTATAATATCTTTTTCATTATTGGCAACAGGATAAATCAGAGTAAGTTCAATTTCAGCAACAGGAGAATTTTCAAGGTTCCTGTCAAGCAAATCTTCGGAATGCAGATAGTGAACATCAAAAGGAATAGTCCCTTCAGGATAGCTTTCGCTGATATCAATCTCAATTTGATTATTTCCAGGTGTCTTCCATGTTCCAACAAACGATTCCTTGCTGATTAATCCTGAGATTATATTCCCATTATTACCATATTCCTTTAACTCGGCTATATTGTCACTAACCTCACCCTGAACCTGAAAACTATTACCTGCTACCCGGGCACCTGAATCATCAATCTCGGTGTAATAGTAATTCCCACTTACATTATCGAACAACCTGACAATGTTTGCAGTAATCTGGATCGTACTATCAACCACTCCCTCATATCTACCGTAATACACTTCTTTATTATTGTCAACCTGTGACATTAATGTCATCGAAATCAACAAAAATACATATGTCTGTAACCATCTTGCAATCATAATGTTATGCTTTATAAATAACTATCAGCCACTAAATAACAAACCAGCTGTTATAACTGATGCAAATTTACTATAAGATCAATTGAAAATTTTAATTCTTTATGGTTTTAACTGAATAATATTATAAATAATGTCTAAATTCGCTATTATATTTGTTTATGATCTGGCTGATACTTGCAATAATATTTGGTGTATTACTCTATGTGTGTTTCAGAATTATTGGTATACTAAAACTGGATGAATTTCAGGTAATTGTATCCAACTACCTGACAGCCGTATTGTTAGGCACATTGCTTTGGAGACAACCCGTTATAGTTTCCGAAGTTATCAGTTATTCATGGTTTCCTGTTTCAGTGATAATAGGAATATCGTTCTTTATTACATTCTACATATTTACATTATCTACTGAAAAGGCAGGTATGGCAATTACAGCCGTTTCAAGCAAGATGTCAGTGATATTGCCAGTTCTTGCAGGTTTTATATACTTTGGCGATAGCCTGGATCTCTATAAAATATCGGGTATAATAATAGCACTATTCTCATTCATACTTGTATTATTAAGGGGCAACAGGTTAATAACTACTATGAGATTTATGATATTGCCGGCATTAATTTTTCTGGGAACCGGTATAAATGATACCTTGTTAAAATATGTACACCACTTCTTTTTAGCCAATGATAATACCCTGTTCATAACTACACTGTTTTTAATATCATTTGTTTCCAGTTTCATATTTATAATTGTAAAATTCATAATAAAATCAGGAACTGTTTCAATAAAAAGTTTGATGGTTGGGATTATACTTGGTATAATTAATTTCGGCGGAATATTTTTCATGTTACAAGGTCTTGACTTTTTTGAGGCATCATTTTTCTTTCCGGTATTAAGCACCTGTGTGGTATTAATAACTTCTATTATTGCAATGATTGTTTTCAGGGAAAAGCTGTCATTTATTAACTGGATAGGAATAATAATGGCAATTACATCCATCATATTAATCAGCGGTGTTTAAACAGAGTTTTACTAGTTTTGCTCAATTTATGAAAATACAGGTTTAAGATGGATATATCCGAATACAATACACTCACCATCGAGAGTGAAGGATATTATAAAGATAAGGGCAGTAAATTCATTGCACTGGCTTTTCACGTTGAGAATGAAGAAGAAATTAAAGAGGCAATGGCTGTCGTAAAAAAGAAGTATTATGATGCACGTCACCATTGTTATGCTTACAGGATCAATCCTGAAGCTGAAGTTTTCCGAAGCAGTGATGACGGAGAACCATCAGGTACTGCCGGAAAACCCATATTAAACCAGCTGTTGTCAGAAGAACTAACAAATTCATTAATAATTGTTGTGAGATATTTTGGAGGAACAAAACTTGGTGTTAGCGGATTAATTCAGGCATACAAATCAGCTGCCAGAGATGCTATTCGGAACAACAAAGTTGTTAAGAAGTTTATTACCAGGCAGTTCATATTAAGTTTCGAATATCCACTCATGAATTCTGTAATGAGAGTTATTAAAGAAGAAAATTTGAAAATTGTTGGTCAGGATTTCGACACAAATTGTAAAATTAATGTGGAAATAAAAAAAAATCAGGAAAATATTGCAATTAGCAGAATAGAAAAAATCAGGGGTGTAACAATAACATAGTTGAAAAACAGCAATATAGTAATTTTTTTGTGTGTTTACATTTATAACAATTATTTTAAAAAGTCAAGTCTTTTTTCTATTTTTTATTCAATTTTTTTAACTGATATTTGTGTTTCCTAATTTTAAATAGATCAATTGCTTAATTTCTCTGATCAATAACATATTAGGAATTCGCTAACTAACACAATTTTATATTTCGAGAAAACTCTACCGGTAAATGATGAAGAAAAAGCATGTCGAAATTTGGGAAAAATGTTTAGACGTAATAAAAGATAACATTCCACCACAAAGTTATAAAACATGGTTTGCTCCAATAGAACCAATAAACCTTGAAAAAGACGTGCTGACAATACAGGTCCCCAGTCAATTTTTTTATGAATGGCTGGAAGAACACTATATTAGTTTGCTGAGAAAAACCATCAGGATGGTAATTGGACCGGGGGCTACACTTGAATACAGTGTAATAATTGATAATAACTATGATAAGTCGAAGCCTTATGCTGTAAAATATCCTGCAGCTGACAAAAAGGCTACACAAAACAACCAGGTATCCATGCCTTTAGATCTAAACAAGGGGAAAACAAGAGATATTCCAAATCCGTTTATAATCCCCGGACTAAAAAAATTAAAAATAGAATCTCAACTGGTAGATACATATTCATTCGATAATTTTATTGAGGGTGAATGCAACAGGCTTGCCCGATCAGCCGGCTGGGCGATATCTGAAAATCCCGGAAAAACTGCATTTAACCCACTTTTGGTTTATAGTAGTGTCGGTCTTGGTAAAACCCATCTGGCACATGCAATAGGATTACAGGTGAAGAAGAATTACCCTGAGAAAATTGTTCTGTATGTAAAAACTGATCAGTTTATAAACCAATATATTGATTCAGTCAGAAATAATAATCAGAATGACTTTGTTCACTTTTACCAAATGATTGATGTCCTCATAATCGATGACATTCAATTTATTGCGGGAAAAGAGAAAACACAGGATGTATTTTTTCACATTTTTAATCATTTGCACCAAAACAATAAACAGTTAATTCTAACATCTGATAAGCCTCCTGTAGAATTGAAAGGAATGGAACCAAGATTACTTTCAAGATTCAAATGGGGACTGGCAGCTGACCTGCAGATGCCTGACCTTGAGACTAGAATATCAATATTACAGAAGAAATTATATAAGGATGGAATAGAAATGCCTTACGAGGTTATTGAATACCTTGCATATAGCATAACTACAAACATCAGGGAGATGGAAGGAGCCTTAATATCCATTCTGGCCCAGTCAACACTAAACAAAAAATCAATTACGCTTGAACTTGCAAGTCAAATGATTGATAAGTTTGTTAAAAGTACTACCAGGGAAATATCAATTGATTACATACAAAAAATTGTTTGCGATTACTTTAGTGTACCTCTTGATGTATTAAATTCAAAGACCAGGAAAAGGGAAATCGTACAGGCAAGACAACTTGCCATGTACTTCTCAAAGATGCATACAAAAAATTCATTGGCTACAATCGGACTGCATTGTGGAAATAAAGATCATGCTACTGTGCTACACGCATGCAGAACAGTAAACAATCTTATTGAAACAGATAAGCAGTTTAGGGTGTATGTTGATGATATTGATAAAAAACTGAAACTTTAACATTGTTTTTATGTTAATTCTGCTTAACCAGACAGCAGAACATTTGCTTCTTTGAGCTATTTTTATTATCTTTAACACCAAATTAATAATATTAAGGAGATAAATATGAACATTCTTTTTGTTTGTACAGGCAACATATGCCGGTCGCCCATTGCAGAAGCATTACTTAAAAAGAAATTTGAGGAGAATGGTATTGAAGGAACTGTCGAATCGGCTGGTTTCTCACCAACCACGATTAATGAACCTCCGGATCACAGGGCTGTTAAAGCAGCGAAAAAATTCGACCTCGAATTGAGTGGGGCCTCCCGATTATTTAAAAAAAGTGATTTTAAAGATTTCGATTTTATATACTGCATGGATACCCTAAATTATCGTGAAGTAATTGATCTTACAAAAAACAAAACCGAAGAAAAGAAGGTAGATTACTTAATGAATGTTATTGAGCCCGGTAGTAATAAAATAGTTCCTGATCCAATCCATAGTGGAACAGTAGATTTTGACGACATAATCGGGTTACTTGATAGAATTACCGATAAATTAGTAGATAAGTTTAAATAAATCATCAATTTCCAGTGCTAGTTACCATTCCCGGTAAATCTGATATTACCAATACGCTTGATAGGATTTCACCTTATATCCACAATACACCGATATTAACATCGACATTGTTGAACAGTATGTTCAACTGTAGTATGTTTTTCAAATGTGAGAATTTTCAAAAGGCAGGATCTTTTAAATCACGTGGTGCTGTAAATGCGATCCTTGGTCTTTCTGAATCTGAATTAAGGGCCGGAGTAGGGACCCATTCTTCAGGTAATTTTGCCCAGGCTCTAGCAAGAGCAGCAGGTATGTTAAATGTTCCTGCACATATTGTTATGCCAGAGAATGCACCAAAAGTGAAGGTAAATGCTGTTAAACAGTATGGTGGTAAGATCACTTTCTGTAAACCTACACTGGCAGCCAGAGAAGAAGCTCTGGAACAGATATTATCTCAAACGGGAGCCAAAGAAATACACCCATATGATAATTATGATATTATTGCCGGACAGTCTACAGCAACACTCGAATTATGTAGGGAAATAACCGACCTTGATATTATCCTGTGTCCGATAGGAGGCGGAGGATTAATAAGTGGTACAGCTTTGAGTGCTTTTTATTTCGGTAATAATATTGAAGTAATTGCCTGTGAACCCGCAGGAGCTGATGATGCTTATCGTTCAATGCTTGCCGGCAGGATCATACCCAGTGTTGATCCTAATACAATTGCAGACGGACTTTTGACATCTCTTGGAGAAAGGAATTTTCCCATAATAAAAAAATATGTAAGTAAGATCGTTACGGTTAATGAAGATTCTATCATTTCAGCTATGAAACTGATTTATGAAAGATTAAAAATTGTTATTGAGCCGTCATCAGCTGTTCCACTTGCAGCCATAATTGAAAACAAAATTGAATTGACTGATAAAAATGTCGGTATAATCATCTCCGGTGGTAATATTGATTTGGCAGGTATCCCGTTTTAATTATGAAGAAAGATGAATATGGTAAGCTGTACCTGATCCCAACCACACTCGGGGATGTAAATACATCGCATAAAGTATTGCCCAACTTCAATACTCAAATTATCTATTCTCTTGATATTTTTATAGTTGAACAGGTAAGAACAGCCAGGCGTTTCCTAAGCTCTCTAAAACATCCGGTTAGCATTGATAATATTACATTTAATGAGTTAAATAAGCATACGGATGAATCTGCAGTTCAATCATACCTTGAACCGGCATTCTTTGGAAATTCAATCGGACTTTTATCCGAAGCAGGCACACCATGCATCGCGGATCCTGGGTCTTCGGTTGTAAAAACAGCCCATCAATATGGAATCGGGATTATACCGTTAATTGGACCGAACTCGATTATTTTATCATTGATGGCATCTGGCTTCAATGGTCAAAACTTTACATTTCACGGCTATTTACCGGTAAACAAACACGATCTTACAAGAAAGTTAAAAGATATCGAATTCCTTTCCAGGAAATACAATCAGACACAGATCTTCATCGAAACACCTTATCGTAATAACAAACTTCTGAATTCAATCTTAAATACCTGCTCTAAAAATACATTTATTTGCATTGCAACTGATTTAACACTCCCGACTGAATCAATTATAACACTCTCTGTTGCTGACTGGAAAAATATGAAACATGATCTTAATAAAAAGCCATCTGTGTTTTTATTATATTCATACTCCGGATAATGTAAGTAGTACTAAGCTATCTTATCTTGATAGTTTCCATCTTCTGTGAGTCCAGAGCCAATCCTGGGGTTTCTTTCTAATTATATCTTCAAGTTTATTTGCGAGTATTTTTGTTAGTTCTCCATCCTCAAGTTTCCAGGGTTCTTCAGAAAGCATGCTAAGTTCTAATTCATAATATCCTCGTCTTACTCGCTGAATATCAATAAGTATAACCGGATAATGATATTTCTTTGAATATACCTCCGGACCGTGTAAAAATGCTGTATCTCTTCCAAAGAAGTTTACCCAATATGATTTCGCACTATTGGACGGGCTTTGGTCAGCAGCCAGAATAAAATTCTTCTTTTTATTGGCATTCGCCTGGAAATACCTGGCGGTTTCATAAATTGATACCAGTTCAGCACCCGTTCTGGATCTGTTTTTTTTAAGATATTTATCAAGGTATTTATTGGCTAAAGGCTTATATAAAGCTACTCCGTCAGAGTTCAGCTGCATACAGGATAAAGCACCCCATTCCCAGTTTGTATAATGAAATGCAACTGAAATTATTCCTCCGCAATTCTTATAAATATAACTGATATCTTCTTCATTTATCACTTTATGCCTTTTGTAAATCTGTTTTTTTGTCATTGTAAAAGCTTTCAAACCTTCAACTGTTATCTCAGAAAGATTTCGGTATGATAACTTCTCAATTCGCAGTAGTTCTTTCCTGCTTTTGTCAGGAAAACATTTCGACAGATTATCTCTCACAGTATTCACCCTGTATTTGAAGACTTTGTAAATGAAAAAATAAAGTATATCTGAGAATATATACAATAGCCAAAATGGGACTAATGCAAACAATAATATGAAAAACCGAACTAGTATTGCTGATACAAAATTCATGGGAGCAAACTTAATGCTTCTTTTTATTATTTATATCTCAATGTAAACTAAATTTGCAAATTTATTTTTATAACGTTGATAAGGAATGAAGCAATTTATTGCAGGTTTGGGGTTAAGTAAACCTGAGCGCAGAACATTCAGGTTACATACTGTATATATGATTATTGAGGGGTTTGTTCTTGGCATACTTGCATTAAATGAATTCGTGTTTATTAAAAGCCTGAACGGAACAAACTATCAGTTAAGCTTCCTTTTCCAGTTCAGCATGCTGGTTTTTTTATTCCTGATCGTAATAAATGAGTTTTTAAAAAGAATACAAAACAGAAAAAGGCTGCTAAGAATAACTGCCCTTGTAAGCCGATTACCGCTGGTTGCGTTGTTGTTGTTTCCCTCCAACAGGGAAGATATGCTTGCTAATCCATACTTTCATTACATATTCCTTCTGCTTTTTCTGATTTATTTTTCGGGCAATATTTTTATAAATCCCAATATAAATTATCTGCTTAAAGTCAATTACAGTCACAGCAACTTCGGTAAGCTTTACAGTTATTCCACAAGTATTAATAAAATAATTATGCTTGTGGTTACTTTTGCTTACGGATACTTACTTGATTTCAACAACTTTGCTTTTGTTTATATAATCCCGGTTGCTGCAATACTTGCCACCATATCAGTATTTGTACTTTCAAACATACAATATCCGGATGAAGAACAGACAATACAAAAGAAGTCTGTATTACAATCTGTTAAATCCTCTATTCGCGAGATGCAGAATATTCTTAAGTTCAATGTTCCTTACCGACATTTTGAGATTGGCTTTATGTTTTATGGTTTCTCATTTATGATATCTGTAACTGTAATAACCATTTATTTCTATGAAGCTCTAAACCTTAATTATGCAAGCGTAGCTTTTTACAGAAATGCGTATAATATACTGGCTATTATATTATTACCTTTCTTTGGTAAACTGATCAGCAATATTGATCCAAGGAAATTCGCTGCTGTAACTTATGCTTCAATAGCCATTTACATTTTCTGTTTGATGCTAACGACTTATTTTCCGGCAAATATTGAGTTTCTGGATATAACATTGTATTACACTTTGATCCTTTATATTATTTTCCATGGAATATTTGCTGCTACCATGGTACTTTTATGGAATATTGGATCAGCATACTTTTGTAAACCAGAGGAATCCGGTACATATCAGTCTCTTCATTTATCATTAACCGGAGTTCGGGCAATTTTTGCTCCATTGACAGGAGTAGTATTTTACGAATTGTTTGGATTTACAGCTACTTTCTCATTGGCTATTTTTTCTCTGTTATGTGGTATTGTGCTGATGTTCTGGTCGTATTATAAAGACGAGAAGAATGTATCAGTAAAATAAACTGTCAGAGAATTAATATTATTCCCTTTTAACTGCAAAAGGTTCACCAAAATCAACAACACCTTCTGATTTAATCTCGTAGGGAAAATAGAAAACAGGTATTTTATCATTATCAGCCAGTAAAATATCAACGGCAATAGTTTCCACATTATCTGCATCCTGTTCCAACAATACGGCTGCCTCATGCGTTATTCCATAGCCAATTATATTGCCTTTTTCCATTTCTGTGTCACAGTATTTCCTCAAAGACCAGATAACAGATTCATTATTTGGAATATTCTTCTTATCAGTAATTTCAAACTCCAACGGATGAACAATCCCGGCTCTGTCTAAAAAAGCACCAAAAGGATAACACTGTCCTGTATCTGTCAATAAATCACTGGCGTATTCAAATGAGTGGTCAATAATTGTTTGAACAAGTTTTTCCATATTCATACCATTTGATAATCTCTAATAATCATATTTATCTTTCCATCTTCTTTTAAGCATAATGCGATCAGCTTCTTCTCTGGAATTGTTACCTGGTTCATAAAATTTTCTGCCACTGATCTCTTCCGGTAAAAATTCCTGATCAACAAAATTCTCTTCATACTGATGTGAGTACATGTAATCCTTACCGTATCCAATATCTTTCATCAATTTGGTAGGTGCATTTCTAAGATGCAGAGGAACTGCCAGGTTTCCGGTTTTCTGAACAATTGACTGAGCTTCTTTAATGGCCATATAGGATGAATTGCTTTTTGATGAATTTGCCAGATAGATCGCAGTCTGAGACAGAATTATTCTTCCCTCGGGCCATCCGATTTTATTTATTGCATCCATACAACTGTTAGCAAGCAACAAAGCGTTTGGATTAGCATTTCCAATATCCTCTGAAGCGAGTATCAACATTCTGCGTGCGATAAACTTTGGGTCTTCACCAGCCTCAACCATCCTGGCAAGCCAGTAAACTGCAGCATTGGGATCACTTCCTCGTAAAGACTTTATAAAAGCAGAAATAACATCATAATGCATTTCACCCTGCTTATCATAAATTGCAAGGTTTTCCTGGATTATTTTACTGACTTTATCGTTTGTTATTGAAATATTCCTGTTTCCTGTCTTTTCCTGGTAAACAACCAGCTCAAGTGCATTGTAAAGCTTACGTGCATCACCACCTGAGATCCTTATCAGTGCTTCATCTTCTGATAGCTCTATGTTTAACCCAAACTTCTCTGAAAGCAATGCAATACCTTTGGCTAGTAGCTTTCGCAGATCATCGGTTTCAAGGTTTTGTAGAATATAAACCTGGCATCTCGATAAGAGTGGTGAAATTACCTCAAAAGATGGATTCTCTGTAGTAGCACCGATCAGTGTTATTATTCCTTTTTCTACCGCATTTAACAATGAGTCCTGCTGTGATTTGCTAAACCTGTGAATCTCGTCAATAAACAATATTGCATTACCATTGAACATAGCTGCCTGGTTTATTACATTTCTAACATCTTTAACACCAGAACTAACGGCACTTAGGGTATAAAACTCTTTGCTTAACGTGTTGGAAATAACGTTGGCCAATGTTGTTTTACCAACTCCGGGCGGACCCCATAATATCATTGACGGAATATTTCCAGATTCGATACTTCTCCTGAGAATCGCGTTTTCACCAACAAGATGACGTTGTCCGATGTATTCATCAAGACTACCAGGTCGTAAAGATTCTGCTAATGGAGTAGGCATCCGCTGTAAATTTCAAAGTGAAGATCAAAAATAATTTAATATTTTACACTAATGTTTCTATTATTAGGATAAATTTGAGATATGATTGAAAATACAGTATCAGAGCTACGATACAGGTTTAGCAGAAGTAGCGGTCCGGGAGGTCAGGGAGTAAACAAGGTTTCAACACAGGTTGAACTTCTTTTCGATATTAAAGGTTCTGAATATTTAACTGATGAACAGAAGAATACTATTTTCGATAAGCTCAGAACCAGAATAAACTCTGAAGGCATCTTCATCCTGAAATGTGATGAAACAAGAAGTCAACATAAAAATAAAGAGATTGTGATTGAGCGTTTCAAAATACTGATTGCTGATGCATTGGAACCCGTAAAGAAAAGAATCAAAACAAGACCGGGAAAAGCTCAGAAAGAAAGAAGGTTATCTGACAAAAGAGCTGTTTCAGAGAAGAAAAAGTACAGAAAACCTGTAAAAGAAGATTAATATACAATAATGGTATTTGTGATAATTAGAGAACTTTTATTTTAATTTGCACTTTCAAAATCACAGGCTATGAAATTACTCATGATTTACTGTTCCAGATTTTCTTATAATCCAACGATCCATTCTCTTGAGGAATTTCCAAAGATGGAACATGGTGAGGAGTTGAAGGATGCACTGGTTGCCTTTATACATGCGGAACATCAGGATGAAGAAGATATAAAAGGAGTTGAGAATAAATTACTGAAAAACTTAAAATGGGCAGCTAAGAAAAATAACACAAAAAATATTGTATTGCATTCATTTGCACATTTGGCAGAAACAAAAGCTGAACCGATGATTACAAAGGATATATTCGATAAAGTGGAATTAAGGCTGAAAAATGCTGACTACATATGTTCGCAAACTCCGTTTGGACATTTTCTTGACCTTGACCTTCAGGCTCCGGGAGTGTCACAGGCCAGAATATTTAAAGGCTTTTAGAATTGAAATATGATTCACAGTATTTAGTTTTAGGTTATGAATAGGTTCTTTAAAAAGGCTATATCCAATTATAAGGTACTACTTATTCTATTTATCTTATTTTCAGTTATTGCCAGTATTCAGCCGTTAATTATTGGTATAAGTCTTCACAGAGAAATAGGAGCAGAGTATAATCAGTATAATAACTATACAATATTCAAAAACTCGTTTCTGCATCTGGTAAACAATGAGAACCTTTATAGCTACCATTTTGATGATCACTTTGACTTGTATAAATACAGTCCCACATTTGCTGTATTCTTTGGTTTTTTTGCGTTGCTTCCCGATTGGATCGGATTAAACCTCTGGAACCTGTTAAATTCGTTGTTATTACTTTTTTCAATTTATTATCTCCCCGGGTTATCAAAACATGAAAAAGGTACCGTATCATTACTTATCCTCATTGAACTGATGACATCAATGCAAAATGGCCAGTCAAATGCATTAATTGCAGGGCTGCTTATCCTTGCATTTGGTTTGCTTGAGAGGAATAAGTACTGGTTAGCAGCACTTTGTATTGTATTTTCGGCAACAATAAAATTATTCGGGATTGTAGGATTTGCAATGTTTCTTCTCTACCCGAAAAAAATCAAGCTATCGTTGTATTCTTTACTATGGTTTCTTGTTTTAGGAGCCCTTCCTCTAGTGTTTATCGATCTGAATCAATACTTGTACTTATTGAAGAAATACAGTTTATTATTAACAGATGATCATGCGTATTCATACGGGTTGTCAGTAATGGGTGTAATCAGGTCATGGTTTTGTGTTGAAGTAAACCGAAGCATTGTAATACTCACCGGCGTGTTAATATTTATACTATCACTGGTAAAAACTACAAACTACAGGTACTTTAAATATCGTACATTTCTGCTTGTATCAATTCTGATATGGGTTGTTATTTTTAATCATAAAGCTGAATCTCCAACGTTCATCATAGCAATATCCGGAGTTTGCATCTGGTTTGTTATGAGTAACAAAACCAAACTGAACATTATCCTGTTTATACTGGCTTTTGTGCTAACATCGCTATCACCAACAGATATAATACCTGAATATGTAAGAGATAACTTAATTGTTGAATATACTTTAAAAGCACTCCCGGTAATCCTTATCTGGTTAAAACTAATTTATGAGATGCTTTTTACAGCCATGGCTCCTGAGTTAAATGAGAATAACCCGGAGTTTATAAATAAAAAGAACAGATAACAAATTTATTGAGTCAACATAACTATCTTTATCTAGTAATATTTACTATTGAAACATATAGGGTGCTGATTTTCAATACTTTACTATTGGTTTGATCTCCAAAAGAGATTCTGTAAACTAAATTATTATAACTAAGTAATACTAATCATCACTTTTATGAGAAACCTGATCTATACCATTTTTTTCTATTAATCACACCAGTATAATGCATAAGCCAGTCTTTGGTCTGACATGCCCGGTTTGATGTCTTTAATTTTGCTAAAGAAAAGGATCGATCTTCCGGGTTTTTCTCAATGTACTTTTTGCCGGCATTTTCATATTTTTCAATTTAAGAATTTTTCTTATTTGTTGATAATTGCACACATATTACTAAACGGTTAATGAACAATAATAATCTAATTGAGATTACAGGGATATTCCAACAATAAACTGCAATCAAATATTTGTTAATTTTTCTATAAAATGTTACTGATTGTAACCTACATCAAATAATTCGGTATTTTTGAAACCGGAACAATCCACCAAATAAAACAAACAAAGTAAGAATCTTGTATTTATTATTAAATCGACTACCTGATTTATATTTAATACTATACGTATTTAATATAATCATACCTTTATATAACAAATGAAAAAACTAACAATACATATATTGCTTTTACTGAATTCACTGCTATTGTCTGCGCAAAATCCTGAAATCAGGGGAAAAATTACCGATGCAGTTAATAATGAACCTATTGCTTTTGCAAATATTATAGTTGCCGGTACTCAAATCGGAGCTACAACAGATATTGACGGAAACTTCACTATTAAAGGGGTTTCTCCCGGATATATCAACCTTCAGGCTTCATATATCGGGTATAAACCGGTAATTAGTGCCGACATTCTGGTTGTGAACAATAATGTTCCATATATTGAAATTACAATGGAACCATTAAATCAGGTACTTGATGAAGTGGTAGTAGTTGCAGATCCGTTTGAAAAACTGGAGGAAGCACCATTATCAATGCAAAGTATCAGGGTTAAGGAAATTGAGAATAACCCTGGAAGTAACCGCGATATATCAAGGGTTATTCAATCTTTTCCGGGAGTTGGCTCTACCCCAGCATTCAGGAACGATGTTATAATCAGAGGTGGTGGACCCTCTGAGAACAGGTTTTTTCTTGATGGCGTAGAGATACCTGTACTTAATCATTTTGCAACGCAGGGTGCTTCAGGAGGACCTGTGGGAATAATAAATGCTGATTTTATACAGTCTGTTGATTTTTACTCTGGTTCATTTCAGGCAGATAAATATAATGCTTTGAGTGGTATTCTCGACTTCAAACAGAAGGAGGGAAGCAAAGATAAAACTAACATCCAGCTTGCAGTGGGAGCCAGTGAAGCTGCTTTTACCATTGATGGACCGGCAGGTACTAAAACAGATTATATTTTTTCAGTAAGAAGATCATACCTTCAGTTCCTGTTTTCAGCTATAGGATTACCTTTTTTACCAACATTCAATGATTATCAGTTTAAGTTGAAAACCGACTTTGACACCAAAAACCGACTTACGATCATCAGTCTTGGATCGCTTGATAAGCTTAAATTGAATACCGGGATTGATAACCCTGATGAAAGTCAGGAATATATATTATCCCAAACACCTGTAAATAATCAGTGGAGTTATACAATTGGTGCTGTATATAACCGATTTTTCAATTCAGGCTTTCACACATTTGTAGTTAGTCGAAATGTGCTTAATAATGAGTTTTACAAATACCCTGACAATGATGAAAGTCAAAATAAGAACTTCGACTATAATTCGACAGAAGCAGAAAATAAGTTCAGATATGAGTTGACAATGAGAAAGAAGGGAGTAAAATACAACTTTAGTCTTGGAACCGAAACTGCTAAATATTATAACAAAACCTTCCAGGAATTATTTATTGACGACAGTCTGGTAAAACTGAATTATACCACAGATCTGGATATTATAAAATACGGTGCTTCTGGACAGGCATCCGGCAGGATTTTTAATAACAGACTACTCATTACTTTTGGCTTACGTTTTGATGGAAATACTTACAATAGCAATATGTCGAACCCGTTAAACCAGTTTTCGCCCAGAATTTCATTTTCCTATAACATAACCGAAAGTATATTTTTAAATCTTGGTTCAGGCAGATATTATCAAATGCCGGCATATACAACTTTAGGTTTCCGAAATAACAATGACAAACTGGTAAACGAAGATGATACTGAATACATTGGTGTTTCACATTATAACATCGGAATTGAAAAAAGATTCGCTAAACCCATTCTGGTTTCTTTTGAAGTTTTCTATAAAGACTATTTTCAATACCCAATTGACTTACTGACCGGTGCGAGTCTGGCAAATCAGGGAGCTGATTACAGTAGTGTTGCCGGTGATGCTCCGGTTATTTCAACAGGAAAAGGACGTGCAACAGGGTTCGAAATATTAAACAGGTTTAACTTAAACAAATTTACTCTGCTGGCCTCCTACACGTATGTAAGAAGCTTATTTACCAATATAGAGGGTGAATATATTCCCTCTTCGTGGGATAGTAAACATTTGTTGACTATTACATCCTCAAAGGAGTTGGGAAAGAACTGGCGGGCGGGTCTCAAATGGAGATTTGTTGGCGGATTGCCCTATACACCATATGACCTTGAAACTTCCGCACTTGTTGAGGCATGGGATGCCATTGGACAACCATACCTGGATTATTCCCAGCTAAATGAGTTGAGGTTTAACCCTTTTCATCAGCTTGATATCAGGATTGACAAAAACTTCTTTTTTAACAAATGGGCATTGATGCTGTACCTTGATATTCAGAATCTTTATAATTTTCAAAACAAGGGACAGGATTATATAATTCGGGAAAAAAACCCTGATGGAAGCTATAAGACAATAAATAACGGAACTGAATATATCCTGAAGTCAGTTGAAAATACTTCGGGTACAGTATTACCAACAGTTGGAGTAATGATTAAAATTTAAGCTATGAGATTATGGTCAATACATCCTGAATACCTTGATTCAAAAGGTATTGTAGCACTATGGAGAGAATCGCTTCTTGCAAAGAATGTTATTGAAGGAAAGACAAAAGGATACATCAATCATCCTCAGTTGATAAGGTTCAAAAATTCTGACAATCCTGAGATCTTTATAAACAAGTACCTGGAGTTGGTTTACAATGAGTCTGTTGCAAGAAATTATAATTTTGATGCTAAAAAGTTTACTAAATATAGTGTATCAGAAGAGTTAACTGTTACATCCGGCCAACTCAAATATGAATTCCAACATTTACTAAATAAACTTAAGATCAGAGATTACGAAAAATGGATGAAATTAGAAAACACAAAACTAATAAAGCAACATCCGCTTTTTGTAGTAATTGATGGTGGTGTGGAAGATTGGGAAATCATTGGTTAGGTTTTGTCGTATCACTGACTTATTTGGAATTACTCCCTTTTCATTTTCATGCCACATGAGTTTCCTGCAAGCCATCCTGTTGAATATGCTATCTGCAAATTGTATCCTCCTGTTTCAGCATCAACATCAATTACCTCACCTGCAAAGTACAGACCAGATACAACTTTCGATTCCATGGTTTTCGATTGAATTTCAGCGGTTGGTATTCCACCTGATGTTATAATAGCTTCACTAAAACTACGATGAGCACTTATCTCGAACGGAAGGTTTTTCATCAGTTTTCGGACCCTTTTCCTTTCTTTCGAACTAACCTGGTGACACTCTTTCTGAGGATCAAGGCTCAGTAGTTTAATAAAAACAGGTATCATTGTTGAAGGTAGCCAATACCTCATAATGTTGATTACCTTTTTTTTACCATGTTCATTCAGATCACGTTGAAGGCGCAGATCAAGTTTTTGTTCGTCAAGTGCCGGTTTTAGGTCTACAGTTATCTTTACAGAACTTCCCTTTTGTAATTCCTCAACAACTATTCTGCTTAATGTCAGAATTATAGGGCCGGAAAGACCAAAATGAGTAAAGATCATTTCACCAAAATCTTCACCGGCTTTTTTGTCATTGATCCATACTACAGCCTTTACATTTTTCAAATTCAATCCTTGCAGTGATTGCGCAATATCTCCTTTTGTTTCCAGGGGAACAAGAGCAGGTCGTACTTTTACCAGGCTATGCCCTGCTTTTCCGGCAAGTTCATAACCATCACCTGTTGATCCTGTAGCAGGATAAGATTTACCACCTGTTGCCAGAATTACATTTTTCGTATAATAATTATGTCTGTTAACTGTAAGTCCTGTTATTGAATTTTCTTCAACATGAAGTTCATCAACACGGGAGCTGCATTTAATAACCACATTGTTGCTTCTCACCCAAAGTAACAAAGCATTTAAAACATCAGATGAACTATTACCTGTTGGAAAATATCTCCCACCACGTTCGAGTGTTGAATCAACACCATATCTTTTGAGTAGCTCTATGATGTCCTTTGAGAAAAACTGCGAGAAAGCTCTTTTAAGCATTCTGCCATTTGGATAAACATGGGTTATGAACTCTGAAATACCTGCATTGTTAGTAATGTTACAGCGACCTTTACCTGTAATCAGTAGTTTCCGTCCTGCACGTTCCATTTTTTCAAGGATCAACACCTTTAACCCTAGTTCAGCCGCTCTACCTGCTGCCACCAGCCCTGCAGGTCCTGCACCAATTACAATTACATCGTATACTTTCATTTGTCGCAAAGGTAAGCTTTCCAATAACCTGTATTACTTTATACCTGTATTTTATGATCACATACCTATTTAATGTATTTCTAAATAGATAAATGACTAAAACCAGATGTCCGTTTTTAACTAATTTTACCGGTTTATTTAATTCTATCGATGATGAGAAAAATCATTTTAACAATTGTATTGCTTTCCGGATTTGTTATCAGCAAAACAGTTATCAATCAAAACATTGAAAACCAGCTATTCTTACTTCCTGATGTTATTTTTAATGAAATTGAGACAAATAACCCGGATGTAGCATCATATGAACTTAAAATCAAACAACCAATAGATCATAACAATCATAACCTTGGTTATTTTTATCAAAGAGCATTCCTTAACCACAGATCAGTGAAAAAACCGACAGTTTTTGTTACAGAAGGTTATACCTGTACCAATAACTCATCCACCGAGTTGACAGAACTGCTTGCAGCCAACCAAATAGCAGTGGAACACAGGTATTTTGGAGAAAGCGTCCCTGATTCAGTTGGATACGATTACTTAAACCTTGAACAGACAACAGCTGACTTACATCATATAAATAAATTATTCAGGAAAATTTATCCAACGGATTGGATAAGTACAGGAATCAGTAAAGGTGGTGCAACTACGATTTTCTACCGATATTTTTACCCTGGAGATGTTGATGTTAGTGTACCTTATGTTGCACCCATTAACAGAGAGTTTGAAGAGGAAAGGATCTACAGGTTCCTGGATACAATTGGATCTGATGAATGTCGTGAAAAAATATTCAACCTCCAGGCAAGGTTATTGAAAAATCAGGAAAAAATTATCCCTCTTTTGAAGTATTACAGTAAAGGTGCTGGTTTAACATTCAATTATTTAAGTATTGAAGAAGCCTTTGAATATGCTGTTTTGGAATATCCTTTCTCTTTTTTTCAGTGGGGATACAGCTGCGATGGTATACCTGATAACACAGCATCCCTGAATGAAATTGTGGATTACCTGCTTGAAGTTTCCGGAATTGATTTCTTCAGCGACAGGTCAATTGAGGCTTTTGGCCCACATTACTACCAGTCAGCAGATGAAATGGGTTATTATGGTTATGAAACAGAGAAGTTCAAAAAGCTGCTGAAATTTTTACCAACCGATCGTAATCCTCATGCGACTTTCGTCCCGGGGAAACTTGAAGTTACCTTTGATGATACTCTGTTGAGGAAAGTAAATACCTGGATTGATAAGAATGGAAATCAGTTTATCTACATATATGGTGCAATGGATACATGGTCTGCTTCGGCAGTACCACAATCTGAGAAAGTTGATGCATTATGGTTTTTCATGGAAGGAAAACATCATGGAAATGCCCGCATTAGAAATTTAAGTAAAAGCGACCGTAAACTTTTGGAAGACAAAATTCAGGAATGGTTGAATTAATAGAGCAACTATTATTTCTGCATTTAATACATGAATTTCCATAAACATCTGTAAAACTGATATAAACTACTTACAATGGATAAACAACTGGAAAATGTTTACGATCCTGAAGAATTCAATAAAACAGGTCATGAGCTTGTAGAATTACTCACAGAATATCTCAGACAGGCAAAGAATCAGGAGATACAGGCAATAAACTGGAAGGAGCCTGCAGATCAGTATGAGTTCTGGAAGAATTTTCAACCTGAGAATAATGATCCAATAGATCTGTTCAAAAACATAGTTGACAGATCAATTCATATTCACCATCCAAAATACATGGGGCATCAGCTTTGTCCTCCGGCACCATTATCAGCCTTAACAGGATTACTGGGAGAACTTGTAAACAATGGCATGGCAATTTATGAAATGGGACCTGCCGGTACAGCTATTGAGAAAGTAATAATTGAAAAACTTGCAGAAAAGATAGGTTTTGAAACAGGTGGTGATGGTTATATCACTTCAGGCGGAACAATTGGGAATCTGACTGCTATGCTTGCTGCCAGGCAAAATGCTGTTGAATCAGATATATGGGAAGATGGTGTTAGTGAGAGACTGGGTATAATGGTATCATCGGAAGCACACTATAGTGTTGACAGAGCTCTGAGGATAATGGGATTTGGTGCGGCAGGTATAATTAAAATTCCTGTTAACGATGATTTTTGTCTTGATACGGAATTGTTGGAAGAATATTATAACAGCGCCGGCAAGAAAGGAATAAAAGTAATAGCAGTGGTTGGTTGTGCGCCTTCAACATCTACTGGCATGTATGATGATCTTGAGTTAATTGCTGAATTTTGCAGATTAAAGAAATTATGGTTTCATGTTGACGGAGCTCATGGGGGAGGTGCGATATTTTCCAATAAATACAAACCACTTCTTAAAGGTATGGAGTATGCAGATTCAGTAGTAATAGATGGTCATAAAATGCTTATGACACCTGCATTAATGACTTTTGTAATGTTTAAGAATAAAGATGTTTCTTATTCAACATTTAATCAAAAAGCGCAATACCTGTGGGAAAAATCCCAGGATGAAGAGTGGTTTAACCTGGCCAGAAGGACCATTGAATGCACAAAACTTATGATGAGTATAAAATTCTATTCTCTATTACTAATATATGGTGAAGAAATATTTGATAAATCAGTTACACATCTTTACAATCTTGGAAAGGAATTTGCATATAAAATAAAGCAAAGAAAGAATTTCGAACTGGCACTCGAACCGCATTCAAACATCGTTTGTTTCAGATATCATAAATCCGGTGCATCAGATAAAAAGCTGGATGAGATCAATAGTACAATCCGAAATAACTTGCTTAAAACAGGAGAGTTCTACATTGTCCAAACAACATTAAATGATAGGGTGTATTTACGCACTACAATAATGAACCCGGCAACTACCCCGGATATATTTGAGGAATTGCTGGATTCAATTGAGGTATGCTATGAGATGGTATAGAGTGAAACGAGAATTATTCAGATGAGTTTTCATCACAGAGTTTTTCGATCAAATAAATTATACTGCCACCAATGTCATCAACCCACATTTCTTCTCCGCCGATGTTGACCCCGGTAACCGATGAACTACCAATATTATTTGCTATCAGTTGGTTGTTATAAGCTGAGTTCCCTGAAAATCTGTTAGTCATCAGAATACATTGAACTCCCATTGTATTTGCTACCGAAGCCAGATTCTGTAAATAAACGTCATCTGCTCCTGTATATTTATCATCATCACCACCCGGATTATTATCAGTAACAATAATTGCAATTTTGGCTACACCGGTTCTCCATGCACCGACAAACGAATTGACAAGTATCTCGTTTAATAGTAATTTTGAGTTTTTAAAAATTAATTAATTGAATCTGGTGTCTGGTGGTAAATATAATAAATCTTTTTTGTTTACAAGCCTTTATTATTGAATTTCAATTAATTAACTACACGATTAGGTAGTATTTGATTCCTGGCCTAATCCAATATTTGCTATTTCATGGAAAAACATACCTGGTAATTTCAAATTTTATAATTTAGATTACTAATTAATTCCAAAACATAATGCTTATGCATCTGGAAAAATTTACAGTTAAAGATATTGTACATATACCAGAATTACAACCTGACGGTTGGTCTGATATCACAAATGATATTACCGGCTATATTACTAATGACTTTTGTTTTCCTTACAAGGCAGTTATTAATGACCGGATAGTAGGTATGGGTGCATTGATAATATTTGGAAAAACAGGATGGCTTGCTCATGTAATAGTTAAAAATGACTATAGAAACCAGGGTATTGGATTTGCAATTGTTAATGATCTCCTTAACATAATGAAAAGCAAAGGGGTGGAATCCGTACAGTTAATTGCTACAAAAATGGGAGAGTCAGTATATTTAAAGAGAGGATTTAGAATTACCTCTGAATATGGTGAATTCCGAACTGAAACAACAATATCAAATGAATATATAAATCCAAATATCATTAAAACACCTAACAAATATTACAATGAACTTTACAACCTTGACAGACAGGTTACGGGTGAAAACAGGGAGCTTTTAATAAAAATGTATTTAGCCAACTCATATGTTTATGTAAAAAATAATATGCTATCAGGCTATTATCTTCCCGATCTTGGCGAGGGAACTATAGTAGCTGATCATCCAGCTACAGGTATCGAGTTTATGAAGTCAAAATACACGGGTATTTCAAAAGCAGTTGTTCCCTATGAAAATATTCATGCTACAGGATTTCTTTTAAACAAAGGATTTAAAGATATGGGTATTAAAGGTAAAAGAATGATACTTGGTAAAGAAGTAAGGTGGGATCCTATGGGAATATTTAGCAGAATTGGAGGAAATTACGGATAATGAAAAATTAATTGTATTTTTAAAACAGAATAAAACCAAAAAATCATACATATGAGAAACTTACCTCTTTATCAGGTGGATGCTTTTACTGATTGTTTGTTTAAAGGTAATCCTGCAGCTGTATGTATAATGGAAGATTGGTTAGATGATGAATTAATGCAAAATATTGCCGCCGAGAACAATCTTGCTGAAACAGCCTTTGTTGTAAAAAATGAATCAAAATTCGATATAAGATGGTTTACTCCGACAGTTGAAGTTGAACTTTGCGGTCATGCAACACTGGCAACAGCGTATATACTTTACAGTAAATTGAATTACACCGGTGATGAAATCATTTTTTATTCACATTTAAGTGGAGAGTTAAAAGTTACAAAAATCGAAGATTATTATTACCTTGATTTTCCAACTGACATACTTGAGAAATGCATTCCCAATGGATGCATAGTTGATTGCTTAGGCCTTGATCCAATTGAAGTATATAAAGGTAAAACTGATTATATCGCCATTGTTGAAGATGAGGCTACTGTTAAAAACCTGGAACCTAACCTAACGGCTATTTCAGATCTTGATGCAAGAGGTTTGATAGTTACTTCAAAAGGCAAGGTTGTTGACTTTGTTTCCAGATTTTTTGCTCCACAATCAGGAATAGATGAGGATCCGGTAACAGGTTCTGCACATACATCACTGATACCGTTATGGTCTGAAAAACTTAACAAAACAAATATGATTGCCAAACAGTTATCAAAACGCGGTGGTAAGCTTATTTGTAAAAACAATGGATTCAGATGTGAAATTGGTGGCAAAGCCCAATTGTATTTTGAAGGTACAATCTTTATCCCACAGACATGAAACACAGATTAATTCTTCTGGGTATATCCATACCAACTATTTTTTGGCTTACTACATTTATTTGCTCGTTAAGATTTGATGATTACAATCATTTTTCAAACCTTGTAAGTGAGCTTGGAGCACTTGGTTCTGATTCACAATATTTGTTTACCGGGGGACTCGTATTATGCTCTTTACTAAGTATTTTGTTTGTAATGGATTTGTTGATAACCTGCAAATTAAACAAGATAGGTTATCTTCCGGCACTAATTATTTTGACCTTTTCTTTCTCCATAGCAGGAGCCGGTATCTTTCCTATGCCAACAACATTGCATGGGATCATGGGATTACCATCAATATTACTTGTTACATCGCCTTTACTTGCCTACATTATCTGGGGTAACAGTTCCGGCCTGAAATATATTAAAACCATGTCCATAATCAGTTTTGTTGTAATGATGCTTGGTTTTCTGACTTTTTTACCGGATTTTTATGGTGAATTTACCGGACTTAAACAAAGATTTTTCCACTTGGGATGGTCCATCTGGTTTATTTACCTGGGAATAAGCTTCCAAAGGTTAAAGGATTCATTGAACAGTAATAAAGTAGTGAACCTATGATAGTTTAAAATATCTTTGTTACAGAATTATTCTTATGAAGAAAATTATAGTTTTAATAGCATTTTTAATTTTAATATTCAATTTAATGGGACAAACTGATAGTACACCCAAAAAGTCTCCTATGCATGGATTACGAACTGTTGTTTATAAGGTTCCGGACCTTAATGAGGCCATAGCGTGGTATTCTAAAGCATTTGGAACAGAGCCTTATTTCAACCAGCCCTATTATGCCGGTTTTAATATTGGAGGTTATGAACTTGGTTTATTACCATTGGAAAAGCCTGTTACTGATACTTCCGACAATGTAATTGCCTACTGGGGTGTACAGGATATTCAGAAGGAATTTCAGCATTTGATCAATATTGGTGCTACAAGTCATGAAGAACCCACAAATGTTGGAGGTGAACTAATGGTAGCTTCGGTTTACGACCCCTGGGGAAATGTCATTGGGATTATTTATAATCCTCATTTTGAACTGGATACGAAGTAACCTGTTCTTAACTCAGTCCGGAATATTTAACTTCCTGTCTTTTATTATTTTACAAACACTCATTGGCACAAATTTCTCCCATCTTTCATCACCTGATCTTATCATCTTATTAACTTCCCTTGTAGTTACGTGCAATTGGTTAATCATCTCACTTTTTATATCAAGTATAAATCTGTTCTTTTTCAGATAGTCAAACAATAATCTGATATCTTCATCCATTGCTAAATTATCTGAGGTAATGATATCAGGTTTACCAGGTTTGCGGGTAGGGTAGATGTAAAGTTTCATGTTCGAGGGAAACATCATACCAACTGCTTCAAGTATTCCACCCCTCAGATTCTTATAGTATTTCCTGTTCAGTACTTTTTCAAAAGTAGGTATGCCCATAACTATTCTCAGTTTGTTCATTTTAAACTGTGAGAAAAAGTCAACTAACTTGTAATATTCAGGCAAATCTGAGATCATAACATTCTGACCAATACTTACCAGCATATCAACCCTGTTAAGAAAATCCTGTTCGTCGACTTCACCTTTGGATAATATGTTGTTTATAGACAACTCGCAGAAAGATAGAGTATTATCGTGTTCATAATCCTCATCCAGTGCAAATAATGCCATACTTTTATTAAGTATATCCCTGGCAATGTAGGTAACAGGCATAAAACTACCCCTGAATGCCAAAACATTCTTTTTATACAGCATATCTGAAGGCTGTTGTACTGTCCCGTTCCTATCAAACATAATTGACCTGGTCATTTTATTCTTAACAAGTTGAACGGCAAGCAATTTATTATCAATATAATCCAGATCAGGACCACTCATCCTCATCATTGTTATTCTGAACCTGTCAATTGATACGCCATCTGTTAGTGATTTTAAGAAGGTATTTGGACTATCATGATAGAATTTACAGGCATACAGCAGATTTACACCTATAATACCTATGGTGCGTTGTTGCATCAATGCATCATTCTCAAGTAGTTTAATATGAATTATTACAACGTTTGGCTCACTGTTGGGTGTAAGTTGATATTTAACCCCCATCCAGCCATGACTTTTATTCGTTTTTGTAAAATTCAACACTTCCATTGTGTTTGCCAATGCGAAAAAAGTAGCATTTTCATTTCTGTCAGTCAAAAGTCTTGTTACTTCTTTATACTCATTATTGAGCATTTTAACAAGCCTCCCTTCACTTACATGCCTTCCTTTCCTGTTCTCATTATAAAAAGCATCACTAAATCTTTTATCATACGCCGAAACTGTTTTAGCTATTGTACCTGATGCTCCTCCTGCCTGAAAAAAATGTCTGGCTATTTCCTGTCCACCGCCGATTTCTGCAAAAGACCCATACAGGGGAGTGTCAATATTTATGATCAGAGCTTTTCTGTTAGTTGGAATAATTTCATGTTTCATAATCTACAAATATAGTCAGAGAAAGTAAACAGATAGTGATGAGTGGTCAATATCATTTATTACTTTTAGAGATTATTAGTTAAATATTATCTAATGTTTTGTTAATTCGTATCCTTTTCCTGAAGAAGCTTATCAAGAACCTTGTTTTCATCTCTTAACCTTGCAGCTTCAATGAAATCAAGTACTTTCACTGCTTCCTGCATATCTTTTTTGTTTTTATCAATGGCGTTTCTAATATCTTTTGCGCTCATATATTGTACAACGGGATCCGCTGCAATCCCGGATTTAATATTGGTTTGATATTCTTTTTCTTCAATATGAGTTGTTGCAACAGCAGTTTGTCCCATTATCGCATCAATTGATTTAACTATTGCAGTGGGTTTAATATTGTTTTCCTCATTATATGCCAGTTGCTTTTGTCTTCTGCGATTGGTTTCATCTATGGTCTGCGCCATTGATCCGGTTATTTTATCAGCGTACATTATAACTTTGCTATCCAGATTTCTTGCAGCACGTCCTGCTGTTTGTGTCAGCGATTTTGCAGACCTTAGAAAACCTTCTTTATCAGCATCTAGTATTGCTACAAGTGCAACTTCAGGCAGATCCAACCCTTCACGCAACAGGTTAACTCCCACAAGCACACTAAAATTCCCCAATCTCAGATCTCTTAATATCTCAACCCTGTCAAGGGTATCAACGTCGGAATGGATATAACGTGTGGAAATATCAAGTTTTAGTAAATATTTTGTCAGTTCTTCAGCCATCCTTTTAGTAAGTGTAGTTACCAATACCCTGTATTTCAGCTTTACAGTATTTTCAATCTCATCAAGTAAATCATCTATTTGATTATGACTTGGTCTTACTTCAATTGGTGGGTCCAGCAATCCGGTAGGTCTGATCAATTGTTCTACTATAACACCTCCCGATTGTTCAAGTTCATAATCTGACGGGGTAGCACTGACATATATTGTCTGTCCTGTTAACTGTTCAAATTCCTCAAATTTTAATGGTCTGTTATCCATGGCAGCCGGAAGGCGAAATCCGTATTCCACAAGATTATGCTTTCTGGACCTGTCTCCTCCATACATTGCACGAATTTGAGGTACTGTAACATGGCTTTCATCAATAACCGTAATGTAGTTGTCAGGAAAATAGTCAAGCAAACAGAAAGGTCTGGTTCCGGGCAATCTGCCATCAAAGTATCTTGAATAATTTTCAATTCCCGAACAATATCCCAGCTCCCTCATCATTTCAACATCATAAGTCACACGATCCTCAAGCCTTTTGGCTTCCATGTGCCTTCCTGTTTCCTTCAAAAAATCAACCTGCTTTGCCATATCCAGTTGAATTTCAACCAATGCTGACTTCATTTTATCAGGTGAGGTTACAAAAATATTGGCAGGGTAGATAGTAACATTCTCAAGTGTTTCAACCCTCTTACCAGCCAATGGATCAATTGACTCAATAGCATCAATTTCATCTCCCCAGAATATAATCCTGAATGCCCAGTCCATATATGCAGGAAAAACATCAATTGTATCACCTTTAACCCTGAAATTTCCCCTGTTTAACTCGATATCATTTCTTGAATAAAGGGCATTTACAAGTTCTCTTAAAAATTTATTCCTGCTTAACTTCTGACCGGTGAACAGGTTAATAACATTATTTGTAAAATCATCAGGATTTCCAATACCGTAAATACATGATACTGAAGATACCACAATAATATCCTTTCTGCCTGAAAGTAAAGAAGAGGTAGCACTTAACCTTAGCTTTTCAATTTCATCATTAATGCTTAAATCCTTTTCAATATAGGTATTTGTAACAGGAATATAGGCTTCAGGCTGGTAGTAATCGTAATATGAAACAAAATATTCAACCGCATTATCAGGAAAAAACTGTTTAAACTCACCATATAGCTGAGCTGCCAGGGTTTTATTGTGACTAAGAACCAGTGTAGGTCTGTTAACTTCTTGTAATACATTAGCAATAGTAAAAGTTTTACCTGACCCTGTTACACCCAATAGAGTCTGAGCACACTCATCGTTATTCAATCCTTCAACAAGCTGTCGTATAGCTTCAGGCTGATCTCCTGTAGGTTTAAAATCTGATTTTATTTGTAAATCCATTGTTTATTCCTGTTTTAATAATTTAAGGAAGGCAGAGCACAAAAATACAAATCGTTTATTAACTAGAGTTTAATATTTATTTTTGACATTGATAAAACCAATTTACTAAGTTTATTATGAAAGAATACAAAAACCTGAACCCGGCTGACTTTGGGTTAAACAGCAGGGTAAAGCTGGTACTGCTAACTGATAAAAACATCGGAATAGTAAAAACACGTAAGTCAAGAATAGTAATGAAAGATGGAGGGAAAATTGTATCGATCGCATCAAAAATCAGGGAAAAGAATCCTGAAACAGCTATAACTCTGGTTATTTCCGGTCCGATATGCAGCAAAACGATCAAATATTTGAAAGAAAGCGATATTAACTTTACTTCCGTTGAAGAATTGTAAGCACTTTTAATTATGGCATTAGTAATTGATCCCGTAAACAGATACATCATATGAAAGAGAAATATATTCTTGCCCTGGATCAGGGGACAACCAGCAGCAGAGCTATTATATTCAATCATAACGGTGAGATATGCTCTGTTGCGCAAAAAGAAATACGTCAGATATTTCCTAAACCCGGTTGGGTTGAGCATGATCCGATTGAGATATGGTCAACTCAGTTGTCAGTCGCCTCGGAAGCAATTGCAAAATTTGGAATAAATCCATCGAAAATTGCTGCAATTGGCATAGCAAATCAAAGAGAGACTACAATTCTTTGGTCAAAGAAAACCGGAAAACCTGTTTATAATGCCATAGTCTGGCAGGATCACAGAACGGCAGAGATGTGCGATAAACTGATTTCTGAGGGATCAGATTTAATTGTGAAGCAAAAAACCGGCCTTGAGGTTGATGCTTATTTTTCAGCAACCAAAATCAGCTGGATATTAAACAATGTTAAAGGAGCCAGAAATATGGCCGAAAAGGGAGAACTTGCTTTTGGTACTGTGGATTCATGGCTATTGTGGAATCTGACTGATGGAAAAGAGCATTCAACAGATGTTACTAACGCCTCAAGGACCATGCTGTTCAATATACATTCCCTCTGCTGGGATAAGGAATTACTCAAGATTTTTGATATTCCAGAAAATATACTTCCACAGGTAAAGTCAAATAGCCATCAGTTTAACCGTACATCAAGAAAACTGATAAGTGCCAGAATTCCGGTTTGTGGTATTGCAGGAGACCAGCAGGCAGCAATGTTCGGACAAATGTGCATAAAACCGGGAATGGTAAAAAATACATATGGGACCGGCTGTTTCATAATGGCAAATACAGGAAATACTCCCGTAATATCAAATAATAAGCTAATTACGACAATTGCCTGGAAAATTGAAAATGAAACGACATATGCGCTGGAAGGCAGTGTTTTTGTTGCCGGAGCTGTTGTGCAGTGGTTACGTGACAATCTTAATATTATAAATTCTGCAAAACAAGTTGAAGGTGTTGCAGGTAGGGTGGATGACAATGGCGGTGTATATTTTGTTCCAGCATTCACAGGTCTGGGTGCACCCCACTGGAATCAACATGCCCGTGGAATGATCTATGGAATTAGCAGAGGGACAACAAAAGCGCATATAGCCAGAGCTGCACTGGAATCAATAGCCTATCAAAGTTATGATGTAATTAAAGCAATGGAGAAAGACATAGGTAGTAATATTGATTACATCAGAGCAGATGGCGGAGCTTCAGCAAATCCAATACTTATGCAATTCCAGTCTGATATATTGGCAACAAGGGTTGAGCGACCTAAAATCCTTGAAACAACAGCATTGGGCGTGGCTTATATGGCAGGTTTGAATATTGGATTTTGGAAAAACAAAGAAGAAATACAAAATGGTTGGTCAGTTGACAGAGAATTCTATCCTGTTATGAATCAGAAAAATGTAGAAACACTTATAAAAAACTGGCATAATGCCATAAGCAAAGCTTAATGAATTGTCTTGGTAAAACAACCCGAAATCAGTTCTTTTTACTATTTTAGCTGTTTTTAAATAAATTATTATACCTAATAAAATCATCTCAATGAAAAAGCTTTTTACCCTGTTTATTATTATCGTATTATTTGTATCACAATCATTTAGTCAGCAGGAATATGAAAATTTATCGAAGAATAAAAACAGTTTTGATTTTAATTCCCTGGCAGACTTTGGTGCCGGAGTTGGATTGAATTACGGAGGACTCATGGGAGTTCAATTACAATATGTTCCGGCTAAACATCTGGGTTTGTTCGGGTCAGCAGGATATTATATTGTAGGTTTTGGCTGGCAGGTTGGAGCAATGGGTTATATTACTCCAAAGGTACCTTCAAAACCTTTCAGGGTTTACGGAACTTTGATGTATGGAACAAATGCTGCCATCTATGTTGAAGGTACAGATATCTATAACAAAATATATAATGGCATATCAATCGGCGGAGGTGTTGAAATGCGTTTTGGAAACTCCAAAAGAAATGGAATAAACTTAGATTTATTTTACCCCATAAGGTCTGATGATTTTGAATCAGACTTAAATATGCTTAAACACAACAACAGAATCGACATAACTGAACCTTTACCTGTAACTTTTTCTGTGGGCTATCATTACGAAATCCGTTAAGTAGTATTATTTTGTGGAGAATTTGATTTTAAAGGCTCTATAAACATTTTTAAGCGTGTATAGAGTTGTATTCCTATACTAAATAGCGTATATTTGAGGAATTTCAATACTTAAATACGGTTATGTATTATATTTATGCAGTTTCAGATAGTACAGGACGTACGGTTGAACAGGCAGCAAGGGTAGTTCTTGCACAATACCCTAAAATAGAAAGCGAAGTACGTCTATTTAATGAAGTTACCAGCTTTGAAAAGATTGATGAAATAATAAAACTGGCTTATGAAACAAAAGGATTAATCATACATTCCTTCGTAAAACATAAATTAAGTGAACATATATGGTATGAATCAAGATTGCATAATGTTGAAGTAATCAACCTGTTGGGTCCCGTACTAAACCGTTTTTCAAATTTTCTGAAAAGTACACCTGAAGAAAAACCCGGTTTGTTCAGCAGACTAAACCGTGATTATTTCAGAAGAATTGAAACAACCGAATTTGCATTAAAACATGATGACGGTGCATATAGTGAAGGACTTGTGGATGCAGAAATAGTTCTACTGGGAGTTTCAAGAACTTTTAAAACACCGTTGAGTATATACCTGGCATTTAAAGGGTGGTTAGTGGCAAATGTACCAATTGTGCTTGATATACCACTGCCCGAAGTAATTTATAAATTGCCACCAGAACGAATATTTTGTTTAACTACAAATCCTTCAATTCTATCAAGGCTAAGAAATGTTAGAAATGAATATCTACAGGGAATTGCACCAAGATATGCAAGCTACGAATATGTTAAAAAGGAAATAGCATACTCTCTAAGACTTTTTAACTCTAAACCTGAGTGGACAAAAGTAAAAGTAACGGCTAAACCTATTGAGGAAATTGCTACCAATATTATTAATATTTACAGAAGGAATATGAAAATGAATGACAAATAGGGTATTATCCAAACTAAGTTCGCGTATCGTTTTACAATGCTATTATCATCCCTGTCTTCATGATAAAATTTGTTGAAATCATCAAAATAACATTTCATTTTTCGACGTTACTTAATTTTTATAAAAAAGCATTGAATTAATTATAATAATTATTACTATTGTAAAAAATAAATTGAGTGAGAGACAAGATTGTTATAATAACCGGGGCTACTTCCGGAATCGGAAAAGCATTGACATTTCATTTTGCTAAATTGGGTTCAAAGGTAGTGATCGGGGCCAGAAATATCGATAAACTTACACAAATAGCTGATGAAATCAGGCAGGCAGGAGGGGAAGTAGCATATGCTCAAACAGATGTGAGTATTGACAATGACTGTCGTAACTTAATTCTTACTGCAATTGAAAACTATGGTAATATAGATGTATTAATAAACAATGCAGGTATCTCAATGCGTGCTTTATTTGACCAGACTGATCTGCAGGTAATTAAAAAAGTAATGGATATTAATTTCTGGGGTACAGTTTATTGCACAAAATATGCATTGCCTTACATTCTGAAACGAAAAGGCAGTATTGTCGGGGTTTCTTCAATTGCCGGGATTAAAGGATTACCCGCAAGATCAGGGTATTCTGCATCGAAATTTGCCATGAGTGGTTTTCTGGAGTCGGTTCGTACTGAAAATTTAAAACATGGGCTTCATGTTCTGGTTGCATTCCCAGGATTTACTTCATCTAATATCAGAAGTACTTCTTTAAGTGGGACTGGTACCGAACAGGGTGAATCACCAAGGGATGAAGGTAAAATGATGACTTCAGAAACTGTTGCCGGGCATATTTATAATGCAGTTATTGGCAGAAAGAATAAAATTGTTCTCACCGGGCAGGGTAAACTGGTATCATTGCTTAATAAGTTTTTTCCGGATATGCTGGATAAAATGGTTTATAAAAGTCTTGCTAATGAACCAAATTCACCTTTTAAATAAGAAAAACACAAATTTATTTACATATGTTGACAAACTATAAAATTATTCCAAACACCGGATTCGGAGAGGTTGAATTTGGTATTGAAATGGACACTTTCGTTGAAAAATATGGTGAACCTGAAGAAGTTGACACGATTGATGATGATGAGGAACTAAATACAATGATACTCCATTACTGGGATAAGGGATTTTCACTTTTTTTTGTTGGTTTGGCTAACCCAATTTTGGCCGGTGTTGAATCAGACCATCCGGATACTGAACTTTACGGAGTTAAAATACTTGGAAATAAGAAAGAGGATATTCTTAACTTAATGAAAAGCAATGGTCATACTGACTATGATGAGGGTAGTGAGGAGAATTTTGGAGAAAACGATAAAGACCTCCGGGTTTCTTATGAAGAGAGCATGATGGATTTCTTTTTCAGAGATGACAAACTCGTATATATGAACTTTGGTGTCCTAGTTGATGATGATGGTACAATTGAAAAAGTTTAGGCTGATTATTTACCTTTACTTCAATGCTATTCTTCTACCTTGCAAATAAGTAAAGCAGTGAAAACATAATTACCAGGGTGAGTCCAATATTTATCAATCTCTGCTTATATTGATTTGCATTTCTTAATGATAACTGAATTTTTTTCTCAAGGCTTACAGCTTCTTTTATATCATTCAGTGAATTGATCAGATTATCAAAAAAATTATCGTCTTTTACAATCAGATCGGAAGCACCACTTAACAGTAATTTTTTTGCAACATGAATTTCAGTTAAGTCTGATAATATAATTACAGGTGTTCCAGGGCATATCTTCATAACTTTATCTAAGATCACCATTCCATTACCATATTCATTATCTTCAATGTCCAACTCATAGTCCAGTATTATCAACTGTGGTTTCAGTACCAGTGCTTCAACTAAGTCCTTACCATTATTAAATGCAACTATATCATTATCGAACTTATTCTCAAGTCCGAGCTTAACTGTTTCGGCAAATATCTCGTTATCATCAACAACAAATATCAATCCTCCTGTTTCTTTCTTTATTTTTTTCATGGTTATGTTATATTATTAGTTACAAACCTGTTATTCTTTATTAAATCATCCATTTTTTCCAATAGTTTTCTTTTTCCAAGAATACTGAGTACAAAATATCTTACCGTTAATATCTCTGTAAAGAAAATTGCTGTTATAACCAGCACAGGGGCTGAAAATGTGACTGTTAAGCCGGATATCATGCATGATACCATTATTAGAATTATATTGGCTGTATAAATTATAACAGCAGACTTACTATGATTAAATCCTGTTTTTATCAGCAGATGATGAATGTGATTTTTATCTGGTTTTACAGGGGAAACACCGTTCAGTATCCTTACAATTGCAACCCTGGTTGTATCATATAAGGGAATAAGTACTATTCCACATATTATAATTACTGAATTTGTTGAATTAAGAAAGTTACCAGGTTCCAATGACAATGTAAGTACCTTTATGCTTAAAATTGATAGAACAAATCCTAATACCAGTGATCCTGAATCACCCATAAAGATTTTTGCTTTGCCAAAGTTGTAATACAAAAATCCGGCAAGTGACCCGGCAAGTGCAAATGCAATGATCGCATAAACCAGTTCATCCGACATCAGCAATAATACCCCAAAGAACAAAGAGTTAATAAAACCTACTCCTCCTGCAAGACCATTTATTCCATCAAGTAAATTAAGGGCATTTGTCAGTCCGATTATAAACAGGATAGTTACGATATATTGTAAGTAAACAGGTATATTGTAGATACCAAGAAACCCACCAAAGTTTATTATCCTGAGATCAGAATAACACAATACCAATGCTCCTGTAAGCTGTATTAAAAACTTTGTCTTCGCAGACAACTCTTTTAGATCATCTACCACACCTGTCAGGAAAACAAGTAAGATCATTAATAAGACCACAACAAACTCATTCCCGGAATTAAATTGAAGAGTAATAATCGAAACAGTAAGTAATCCAATGAATATCCCAATACCTCCCAATGTAGGAACCGGTGTGGAATGAAGTTTTCTGTTATTAGGTTTGTCTGTCATATTCAGCTTTACTGCCATTTTAATAATCGCAGGAATAATGGCGAAGGCAATACTAAATGATAGTAATAATGCTATCAGAATGATCCATAAGTAATTACTACTGTGTTCTGTATTATTTAAAATCGTAATTAGTTCCATAACTTTTAATTTAATATTAGAAAATTAACATTGTTTATTTGAAGTATGGTTTTACATATCTCATATGACCTATCTCATATTTTAACAAAAGCCTGTAATCAAGCTTTGAAAGTTTTGGCATAACCTGCTTTTTAACATAATTATGATCAAAACTATAAATGATATTAGCGTACTTTCTAGATACAATACCCCATGTATATTTTCTGTTTGCAATATGTTTCATTCTTTCCGCAACGGATTTATACCTGTTAAATGTCGTATTCTCTATTATTGCTGTTAATTCATCTGTATCTTTATAATAAATGGCTTCATTATCTGTAGTTGACCTGTTGTAGGAAACATCGAATGAAACAATTGGCAGTTCCAGATACATCGCCTCCACAAGTGAAGGATTCGTACCTCCGGCACTATGTCCATGAATATAAACATAACAATTTGATCTAATCTGATCCAGTTCTTCCTGGTCGTACACAGGATCCAGCAGAAATATATTTTTAAAATCTTTATACTTCTTTAGCATTTCTTTTCCATACTCATTTGAATTCCAGTTGCCTACCATAACAATGTTCTTCTTTGGCAGGTTAGCAAACGATCTCAGAATCATATGAATGTTATTTTCAGGTTCAATTCTTGCAACTTTAAAGGCATATGGTTTTCCCATGAAAGGATACTTTTTCATTAATGCCTTGTTTACAGTGTTATTCTGCACATGATCGGCCCCATATTCAATCTGGTGGCTCAATGTTTTGTAGTAAATTGATGTGTATCGCTTAATGGCCTCGTTATCTGCAACATCAGCATGAGAGTATTTTACGGCAAGTAATTCCGAAAACTTCAGGAACCTTTTAACCCATGCACCCCATTTCTCACGGCGCCATTCCATACCATCAATATTTACTATAATCTTTCTGTTTGTAAATAACCGTACAAATGGAATTATTATGCCACCTGATACCCCAAGTATCAATAATACATCTGCATAAAATATGGCATGTATCACAGAAATAATATCGTAGATAATACTTTGAATTCCATTTGCTTTGAATGGCAGATAATGAATTCTTGCACCCTGCCAGTACGGAGGTCTTTCATTTTTCTCATAAACTTTTTGTGAATTGTAAACATGGAATTGGAATTTAGTGTTAAGATTGGTTACGAGATGATGAGCCAGAGTTTCAAATCCTCCATATCTTCCCGGTACACCTGCAGTTCCTATTATTGCTATTTTTTTCATAATTACTTTTTATTTTAACACAGGTCATTAAATAAGCGTGCCGTTTTGTATGTTGTTGATTATAAATATTTTAGAAAGAGTGCTTTTTTAACGGAATAATCATTCTAATACACTTGTTTTATTCTGAAACTCTGATCTGACATAATTTCATCAATCCGTTTAACAAAGATCTCAGGTGAGAATTTCAGGGAATATCGTTTTGCACTTTTCGAAAGATTGTAATAAAGATCTCTGTTGTTCACCAATGATAAAATTTTTGCCACAATTCCTTTTGTGTTTGAAACATCAATTTTATAACCGTTCAGATCATCAATTACAATCTCAGCAATTCCACCAACAGTGGGAACAATTACCGGTAAACCATAGGAGTTTGCTTCCAGTGCCGTCATACCAAATGTTTCAATCCAGCTATCAGGATGTGATAAATTAAGTACCACATGTGATCTTCTGTAAAAGGGGTGTACATCGTTCTGAGCAGGGAACAGTTTCAGATTATCCGGTATTATATGCCCTTCAAAAAACCTGTCTATTTCTTCGTTACCGGCATTTAGTACCAATTCAAAGTTAACATCCGGTACCTGACGTGCCAACTCAACAAAATCGTAAACTCCTTTATATTCCTTTAAAGAGCATAACATCAGTACATTGAACTTATTTCCATGCACCGGATAATAACCAGATGATAAATTAGTGAATTTGTCAGGTAATACATTATAAATTGTGTGCATTCTTGTGTTTTCAACTCCCTCATTATCTTTAAGATAGCCCGACACATAAATTGTATCTGCTGCTGTTATCTTAATTACCCAAAATAGAAATCGTTTTAATAATTCAGGTTTAACGGAGGTTTCATGTACATGATATACTACTTTTTTACCAGATATTTTACCGGCCAGGGCCGCTCCAAATGGTAGTATAGTATTTATATAAACAATAACATCTTTGTTGAAATATGACAATACTTTAAAAAACAGTACAAACTGATTTAACAAATAAAATAACAGACGTACAGACTTATTGTTACTCCATCTATATTTAATATTAATTTTTTGTACCCATGGAATGTTTGACAAAAAGCCACTTTTATTTGTACTTGTGAATAGTTTCACCTTATATCCATTACTGGCAAGCCCCTCAAGTGCCTGTCTGAAAACGAACGGACTGCCACTAAAGTCATTAAGTAAGTGAACGGCCAGAATTTCAGGCTTTTCATTTACAGGCTCTTCCAATACTTCATCATAGATCTCAGCTAATTTATTTCCTCTTAAATCCCAGCGAAAGTAATCCTGATATCGTTTATAAGCACCGCGTGATAGTTCACTAAGCTTTTTCCTGTTATTATTAAGCAAATCCAGATTCATTGAAAATTTAGCAATTGTGGCCTCATAACCGCCATATTCGATCGCTACTCCACTGGTACTATCAATAAATTCCCCGGGACCTGAGTTCCTGAAACACAAGACCGGAGTACTATATGAAAGAGCTTCAGCAACTACCATACCGGCACCTTCATGAGATGGAAAAAGAAAAACATGAGCTTCAGCGTATAATGATTTCAGGTTTTCCCTGTCAATCCAGTCAATGAAATTCACAGTATGTACAATTCCTTCAAACTCTGCTATTTGTTGTAGATACTTTTTTGACGGACCGCTTCCAACAAGTGTAAGGGTTGCATTTTTTTTATCTTCATCATCAAGTCTGTTATAGAAATCAGCGAATGCTTTAACTGTTATATCGAATCCTTTCAATGGAACAAACCTTCCAATGGAAAGAACATTAAAACCTTCTCCTTTTTTTGTAAAACCATTTTCAAAATCAACAGCAACTGAAGGCATTATATGAACCTTACTATTACCGGTATTCAGATATTTCACACTCTGCGAATTCATGGCAAAAATCACTGATGCTTTATTTTTTGTCAGCTTTAAAAAGGGATCAATTAACCACACCAGTCTTTTTATCATCCATGTTAGCCTATCCTTCAGGATTGCTTTAATTCCATATTTTTTCAAATATTGCATTGGTATTGCGGGATGATTTCCAACGGGTCCCCATACAAATGGCTTTTTAGTCAACCAAAGGAACGATGGTGTCCAATTATTATGAAAGTTTAAATTATGTACCAAATCAAAGTTCAGCTTCTTTTTAAGGATGAAAAGCGGAACAGTTAACTGCCATAAGTAAAAATAGAGCATTGCACCTCTTCCTTGCTTTTTCCAGAACCTTAAGTAATATGGAAGGTCATAATACTGAAAAGTAATATTTTTATATAATTCTGACGGATGGGATTGCATATGGTCAACGATATGCGCTTCATTATTTTTTCGTGTTATTGCAGTAACTTTATTATTTCTTGCTATTTGCAAAATGAAATTCCATCCCATACCATCCTCTGATCCTTTTTTGGGGTTTACTGCATATGCTGTTGTAAGTATTTTATGCATAACTAATTATATTTTCCGGTTTGTAACTAATATTCAAATGATCCTGTGAAGATCTCCTGTCTTTTAACACCCTGGCAGGTACACCACCAATAACAGAATATGGCGGCATGCTTTTGGTAACAACTGCACCTGCAGCTATCACCGAATTATCACCAATTTCCACACCATCAAGTATGGTAACTTTAGATCCTATCCAGCAGTTTCTTCCAATTTTAATTCCCTGACGGGTTGTGCCCTGATATCGTATTGATTCTGAAAGTTTATCATAAACGTGATTTTCAGGATGACAGCTAAAATACTGCCCTACAATACATTCATCACCAATATCCAGCCCTCCGGCGCCTCCCAGGTAGGCATATTCACCAATACCTACATTGTTACCAATTGTAATGTGACTTCCAATATTATCGAACGATGTAGAGATCACGATTCTGCTGAATGCACCAATACCTGAACCATTTCCAATGGATATCTTTCCCTTGCCAAGAGCACTTACATAGGTATAATCTTCAATTCGCACCCAATTCCCGAGCCTAATGTTACTTTTATTGAAAAACCTGACATTCTTACCAAGCATAAGTTTCTTAGGAGAATTGTTAAAACCAAATGCTTTTAGACCTCTGAGAAGTGCTGCCATTTTATTTTTAGCTAGCAGTACCAATAATTTAGGAGTTGTTGCATCATCAAATTTAAATTTCCCGTTCCTGAGACTGATTATTTTTTCTGCGATGGTTTTCATAATAGATAGTTGTTTGTTTTTAGTTAAATTGCTTTTTTGTATTCGTGGTTTATAATGTTAAGAGTGTTGTCAATCTTAATGTTTTCGATAACTTTATATCTTGATTTGTTGTATTTTACCGATAACTCGTTAAATAAATCCTTATATTTAATTGTCAACTCTTTTATATCGTTCTCATTCAATTCCCTTTTTCTTTGTAGAATTATATCTGGTTCAGCATATAAAAAGAAGTTTAGAGTAGGTTTATGGATAAATCTGTACAATGCCCTTGCAATTGATCTGTGAATAACAATATTGGATCGCACAGAATCATTAATGAAATCAAAATAATATCTGTCATAAATAACTATGTAATTTCTAAGTATATATCGTAGGTATATGTACAATTGTCCAACCAAATAATCTGTGTAGTAATAGCCAAATCTGATATATGACAATAACATACTTTTATTTTTTCCCTTACGGGGCAGGGTAGAGCCTGCAAGTTTTTCCGCTTTTCTCTTTCCATGCCTGATGCTACTCAATATTGGAAGCAAAGAAGGTCTGTGACGAAGTACAACTACTTTACTTCTGTGAACAGTTCGCAGGTTGTTTGCGAGCTCTTCAATAACAGTACTTTTACCTGCACCATCAACACCGCTAAATGTAATAACACGGCCTTTTCCTGATAATATTTGTTTAACTGTATCTTTTAGGTAGCTGACTATGTTGATAATTCTCATTATTCTTTTGTTTTCCGGTAGTCTATTAACAACAACTTCTATCAATTCCCTTAATTCTTCAGTGAAACTGTAAACCTCACACAAATCAATTATTCCGAGATCATACCTGGAGTTCAGGTAATTAATAATTACTTTTTGTGATGTAATGCTGATAGTGTTATAATAAGACTGGTACTTTGAAGGGATATCAGATCCGTTCAGAATATAAAAAAGCATTGTATACTCAAAGTTATACTGAATGCCAGGAACCAAAACCATGTTACTGTCAAACACTGTATTGTTTAGAATCTCAGCCGGGTTCAGATATACTATATTCTTTCTTTTAAACTTATGGATCAGGTCTATACTGATAAAACTTCCATCTATAAAATACATTTCGACAATGGTCATGAACGATTTAGTTGTATATCTAACCTTTTCGACTGTATCTATTTGGTTAACAAAACTTTTTATTGCTTCTATATCATTTTTATTTATCAGAATATCAATATCAGAGCTTTCGTTAAGGTTATAAACTGTTTCCGTATTTTTAAGAACAGCATATTGTTTTCCTGACAAAAATGTAATAAACTGATGTATAAATTTTGTTCTGGAACTTATTGTCTTTAAATGAACTACATGAGCTTCCAGAGCCTTATTCCACACATTCAAAAGCCAGAAAACCTGCTTATGCAATTTCTTCTGATCCTGATAAACAACCATGTAGTAGCTAATTATATAGGTTAAATACAATTTAAGATGTATGTCTACATCAACTTTATATAATTTGCTGAGTGTCTTAAATTCGTCATAGTTAGTGATCTTTATAAGATCGTCATTTATTTGATCAAAGGATTTTCTTTCAATAAGGATACCTGACTGGAAAACAAAATGAAATATATCGAATAAAACAGGGATGTCTGATCCTGCCATTTCCCAATCATACATATACAGTTTATTATTATCCAGGTACATATTCCATGGAGTAAAGTCCATATGTCCGGTTGCAACATGTATCTCTTTGTTAGCATTGAGCGAATTGTACAATATTTTTAGATTGGTATACAGGTTTTTATAATGTGGTATTGAGATATATGGGTTGATAGACTCAATGTTTCTGTGTATCTCATTAAACAAAGGTAAATCGGACAACCTGGTAATTTGATTACTTCTTTTGTATAATTCACCAATGGCTTTAAAATGATGGTTGCCAAGCAAAGTTGTGGAATAACCTGAATCTGTCTTTATATTTTCCTGTAACAACATCTTGCCTTTCATTTCCACTTTTGGTAGTTTTATATGCTTATAGGTTTGATCATTCAGTTTGTTAAGCATATCAAATTCATTTTGAATCAGATCATCTGAATTCATTCCAATTGGTATCTTAATAAAACTTTTGATCTTATCATTGTTTATTAATGCAACAAGTGCCTTACGGTTAGGTCCGGTAGTACCTGTAAATATTGATAGTTCATCCTGTTTGTTGCTTAAAACATTCTTAAGTAGCGGAAGTTCTTTTTTGTAATGAATTGAAAATGTCCCTGACCTTAAAATGAAACCCATCTTCATCCTAAACAACAACAAGGAAACAAAAACATATAAAATCGATAGAATACCTGATGAGTTATAAAACCCAAGATAATGTGGCATGCGTAAACCGGACGGGTAGATCCACCTGATCGTCCCATCCGGGTTGTTTATGTATGAAAAGTTTAACTTCTGAAATTCTTTGTTTACTTTTATTTTCCCGTTGAAGTTGAATATATAGTCTGAATCAGGTTGATAAGCATCATTATTAGATCCAGAAATCTTTACTTCCGATCTTGAAGATTTATCATTCACCAGAAATATTTTCTTTACTAATTCTATATCAATTTTTTTTATCATAATATCAGCGTTTTACATAGTAAATACCATGTATGTGCCAATTACAACAAATGTGTTTTAGAATCTGAATATCAGCACTTTATAAAGATGGATCGGATAGCAGGGAAGGTTCGTATCAGTACTCATGTTCCAAAATGAAACATAAATTAATACTCAATTGGGTTGGATTTTAGCTTAACTCTTTGTTTAATAGTCATATGTTTTGCAAATCTGAATATGAAAAGGAACATGATCAGTTGCCAAAACAGTATACCAAAGTTAGTTTCCCCATATATTCCAAATTCGGTAAAAGAGTTTATAATTATGGGGATAAAAACTCCTGTAAACAAGGTTGAAAAATAACTGTTGTTTGAAACGATGGAGGCTCGTATTGTTACAGTCATCTGTAGTATTACAATAAATAACCCTACAAAGCCAAGGTTCATTAATACCTGAATAAATGTATTATGAGTCATATGTCCGGCGTAAGTATGTACGCTCTGAAATGAATCTGTATATGCAATTCTCATAAATCCAAATCCAAAAAACGGTTCTTTTGGTAAACCCTCGGTAAGCAGAGCTTTCCAGAATGGTAAACGGCCTGTCATGCTAAGTACTTCTTCCAGATCACCCTGTTTGATAAATATCATATTTACTATAACCGGAATACTTAAAAAAACAAGAGACAAAACACCAACCTTTAATTTTGTATTTTTTGATTTTAATACAAAATAGAGAACAATGGTTAAAAAACCGATCATTGAGGATCTGGATCCGGTTAATATTAATGCATAGAGTAGAATCAGGAATACAAAGATTGTAGCCGGTTTCAATCCACGAACATAAATATCCATCAGTAACATTCCCAAACCTATAACTGCCAGCATACCAAGTTCATTTGGGTTCATAAAATAACCACCAAGTCTTGCAACATCACCACCATGTGTTAATCTGAAAAATGAATCGGGATTTATCCATCTTCCGCAAACAAACACCAGTATGATCCAGAAGACCGAGTACCCTATAACCAAATGAAAATTAACCTTATTCTTTGAGTTATAGTGATTATACAACATAATAGATTTAACAAAAAAGTAAACGAATACAAGGCTCTGCGAAGTCATTATTAGCTGTAATAGTGAATAACCCGGCTTTGTGGACCACAGTAATGAAGCAAATCCAAGAAGCAGATACATGTAATAAAAGATTTCAATTAACCTGTTTTCCTTTTCAAATGCCGCAACATACTGTCTGGATATTATCCTGTAAAGCATATATGCAAACAATGACATTGATACCCTCAAAAAGATTTTAACACCTCTTGTTATAGTTACATTTTCAGAAACTGTGAAATAACCAGATATCATCAATGTCAGGAGAACAATAAGCAATATTTGAAACCTGGACCGACTCATTGTGCTAATCTATAAGTGTTAATGTGTTTTTTTGAGATATTCAACCAGTCGAACTCATTTTTAATCATTCTGATTGCATTTTTACCATAGGTTGCCAGGTTATTGGATTTCATTTTTTTTCTTACACAATTCATTGAAATTGCAATATTTTCCGGAGTGTTTTCTGATAATCCCCATCCTGCCTTATTCTCAACAATGTAATCCATAACATTTGTTGCTTTGCTTACAACACAAGGGATACCCAGTGATGCTGCTTCAAGTACAGCTCCCGGCATACCTTCGTTACGTGATGTATGATAAAATGCTGTCATTTCCTGTAATAATTCATTCTTTTCGTCGCCAAACTTTGATCCATGAAATACAACATGATTCTCAATACCCAGGTCAGCGCATTTCTGTTTCAATTCTACAGTATCCTTACCATCACCAAGTAACCACAAATTTCCACTTCCTTTCAATTCTTTCCTGTAAATTGCAAAACCTTCCAAAAGAAGATCCAATCCTTTGGTATGACTGGTAATCCTTCCCATAAAACCAAATATTGGCAGAGTACTGTTTAATCTCTTGTATTTGTTGTCTGTTTGCTGAAATGTTTGACCATTAGGGATAATCACACTTTCAGCTTTTGGGAACAATGAGGTAAGTGCTTCCTGTTCACTTTCACCAATCAAATGAACCCTGGACGTTTTTTTTATTAAATACCGCTCGAATAATGCAAAATATATTTTCTTGATCCACCCGTTTTTTCGCATCGCTACTATATTGTAAGATCCATGTGGGGTATAAACAAAAGATATATTTTGTTTAACCAGAATTCTGGATATCACATAAAACTCAATAATGAATCCTCCATGAATATGAAATACTACATCTCCACTCAATTCTGACAAACTGGATTTTAGTTCCCTGTCTATTATTACCCTGCTTTTGGAAGCTTTAAACAACTTAAGCCCGAAAGGAGATTCGATATCAGTGTTCTGTGGTGTAGGTGTTATTCCCCAAACGGAAACATCATACCCAAGTTTAACCTGTGATACTGCCAGATTGTAAACAACTTTATTCACACCGTTCATTCTGTTTGGGTTGGCTTTGCCAAGTACCAGATGTATAATTTTCATTTTTATGTATTTTACTTAGTTAGAGATAATTGTGATTTGCTTTTCCTGAATATTACAATAAGATACCAGGATGTCATAATGATCTGCATTGCCATCATACCGATTACAACGCCATAAATTTCAAATGACCGTACCACAGGAAATGCCACACAAATGCTTATAATAGCTGTTAATAGATATGAAATGAATATCTCACGGGTCAGCTGCATTGTTCTTAATGCAAAACGAACTGGAATTCCGGTAAACACAAATATGTAAAGAATCCCAAATCCCTGAAGAATGTATGCATATTGTGAAAATTCAACACCATATAGTATGTCAAGGATATCACCGGCAAAAAGAAATATTCCGCCAACGAATAGAATTGTAATCAACAGGCCTTTGTACTCAATTCGCAATAAGTATTTTATAAGGCTGTTAAATCCGTTCCTGGTATAGATTAATGATGCGCTCACCGGTACCCTGTTTTCTAAGGCCAGAAAAATAACATTCAGAACTCCAATAACATTTTGTCCTATTCTGACTGATCCTAAAGCTATCGGCCCCAAAATACTTCCAGCTGCCAAAACAAACAGATTCCCTGAAAACCATTGTAATATTGATGTTGCGATCAGCCACCTGTTAAATATCCAGATCTCCCTGAAATTGATAAAAAGTGCTTTAATACTTAGTCTGATATACTTTCCTGTAGTTGAGCCATATATTGAAGCTAAAAGAAAACTAAAAATCAATATCCTGATGCTCAGTTTAAGACTTAACGACCCGGTAATGATTGTTATGGTTATTAATGATATCTGTACACCATAAGCCATAGTGTCTAATATCAAAGCTTTACCGGTTTTTTTATCGGCAAAAAATGACTTCCTTAAAAAATCATGCATTAAAAAAGACCCTGTCAACAGAACAGTTTCAACAGTTAATTCACTGAGATCCCACCCGGGAAGAACTAAATCAGATAGTGTAACGAAAATAGTTGTAAGTATTATTGCAGCAATTATGGCAAGCATATTTAATGATGATAAAGCAGATTGTAATGATACTCTGACCATTCCAGATTTTTTAGGTAACAATGTCAGGGCAGGAGTGGTGATCAATGCCTGGTGCAAGCTGGCGTTGAACAAAACGATCAAACTTATTAAACCAAACTTTCCAAATTCTGAAATACCGAGATATCTTGCCAGCAATACTGATACTGTGAAATTTACTCCACTAACAATAGCCTGATCAGACACTACTATTAATCCATTACCATATTTTGATCTTAGCTTTTGCAACATAGCTCTAAAAATAATATTTGAAATAGCGTTTTATTCTTCCTCCAAAACCCTTATATTTTGTTGAATATGACAGGTTACTTCCTGTAAAGTGTCCGTTGAAATTAGTTGCTTTGTGAACACTATTTACAACGATCCTGATATTTTCAATTCCATATTCTTCTTTGATCATGTCAGAATTTAGGAAATACTCCGATTTAGTAAATCCCGACCTTACCAGATACAGGCTTAGATCGCTGTACTTCATCATTTTTATTGCATCAATGGCAAATGCTGAGGCCGGTGTATCAATGAGTACAACATCATATATTTCTTTTAGTTTATTAATTATTTCGGGTATTCTGCGTGATCCGACAAGAGTACTTGCAGCCACCTTACTGTTACCTGCAGGTATGATATCCGGGTTATTAGAGTTACCTGGTATTATGTATTTTTCAGGGGAAATATCCTCCTCAATGATATTACCAATTCCCGGATTTTGATCCGTATTGAAGTAGTTGTGAATTGCAGGTGCCCTCAGGTTAAAATCTACAATAAGTACTTTCCAGCCCATCTTTGCATATGAAACAGCAAGCTTTGATGCAATGGTTGATTTTCCTTCACCACTTATGGATGAAGTAATGGTTATAACTTTCCCTGACAGATCCGAGAAGTTCTCATTTATCCCCGATGCCAGTGTTGAAAACAATTCCTCAACAACATCAGGTTTAGCTTGTTTAAGCGATGGAACTACCCCGGCAACAGGTGTAGAAGATATCTTCTCAATATCATGCCTGGTACGAATTCGTGCATTCATGAATTCATAGGCATAAACAAGGAATATTCCACCTATTAGTCCTAGAAAACCACTTACAATAATTATCAGTTTTTTGTTGGGAGAAACCGGTTCATCAGGCAAATTACCAAATTCAAGTATCCTGTGAAAACTTAATGTGGCGGCCTTGGCTATTGATGCTTCTGTTCTTTTTTCCATCAAAAACTTATAAATTGATTGATTTAGCATAAAATCACGCTCCGCAACAAGCATTTCTTTCTCCCTTGTGGGTAGTTCTTCAAAAACAACAGAAGACTTCTGAAACCTACTTTCCAGCTCTTCACGCTGTATTGAAATTTCCTTCTTTGAGCTTCTGATACTTTCCTTGATATAAGCTATAACATCTTCAATCTTTTTATCAATAGCTACTACCATATCGTTGGTGGGAGTATATTTTATAAGAAGATCTTCTCTTTCAGACTGATATTCTTTCAGCTTTTTGATCAGCTCAGTATATAGCAGGTCACCAAAAGCCACTTGCGGCGCAAGCTTCAGAAAATCAGAATTACTTTCATTTATATACTTGTTAAGGGTATCAAGTGTTGCTTCCCTGATCTCCAGATTATTTAATTGTATCCTTAACTGGGATATTTCACGTAATCCGGTTTCAGTCTCCTGTAGTGTATTAACAACATCATTGTCAATCTTGAATTTCTCCAGTTTTTCTTCCGATAGTTTTAGTTTATTACTTACATACTCAATCCTGCTGTCAATGAAGTCAAGAGTATTGGAAGCTGCCTTAACCTTGGTTGCAATATAATCGGTAATATAGGTCTCTGCCAGTGTATTTACTAAAAGTGTCGCCTTTTCAGGAACTGCACTTTTATAAGAAATTCTGATAACAGCAATATCCTTATCTACTTCTTTAATATCTATGTTACTTTTAACAATATTAGCCAATTGATGTTCTGAGTGAATCTTAAACTGGTAGTTATCAATCAACTTCAAATCCTTCTTTATGGCAATTAAACTATCGTTTAAATAGATTTTAAACCTGAACTGATCGTTAATAAGTATTTCACCAAACCTTCCATTGTACACCATTTGATCATTATCAAACCCATGTTTCAGAATAAAGCTGGTATTATCAATAATTGAAAGACTGAAGTCCGTATCATAAATGCCAGAGTTGTATATCTCATACTCAACATAGAATGGAGAATCGTGATACAATTCAGACATTTTAATTTTTCCAGTCCTGAAATAGCTAATGTCAAAATCAAGCTTCGACAGGGTACTGATGATCAATTCTTTTGATTTTAATACTTCAACCTCCGTCATAATACTCTGTTTGGTTGTAAATACGTCGAAATCCTTATATAGATTGGTATTTGAGAATCCCAGTGTTTTATCATCAAGCTTAATTTTTGCAGTGCTTTCGTACATTGGTACCTGGTAAATAATTGCCCGTGAAGCGAGTAATAATGCTATCACCATTATCCCGATGATTATTGGAGAACGCTTCAAACCAGGTAACAGGAGCCTTTTTATGTTTTGATTATCATTCATTTTTTTCTAATTAAATACGCTGTAAACTATTGCTATGGCCGATATTAATCCTGCAAACGCAACAATGGTTGATGATCGTTTTTCCATATTTTTACTACGACGAACCGGTACATAGATTATATCTCCCGGTAGTATCCTGATATTACTTTGATCATACTTATCCATAGACGTCAGGTCAATTATATATGAGTTGGTTGAGTCGCTACTTTCCCTGATAAGTTTAATCTGTGACATATCAGCGTAAAAATCCAATCCTCCAGCCATTCCCAGTACATCAGTAAGTGAGTTATAATCTTCATCAAGTAAATGATTATCCGGATGTTTTACTTCGCCAAGAACTGTTACCTGTAGATTAAGAACTTTAATTACTATAATTGGATCAACTATATGCTCAGCATAAAGTTCCTGAAGATAAATTTCGGCTTGCTGAATTGTTAGTCCCGATAGTTTTACTGTTCCAATCTTTGGAAGATTTAAAAGTCCCTCATGGTTAATTATTTGCCATTTACCATAAACTTCATTCGAATTATAAATGCCAAATATTGAACCCATACTCAAATCATCATGATTCCAAATACTTATTGACAATTTATCATCTGGTTTTAATCTGTAAACAAATCCATCAGTTGCATTTGAATACAGCAGGCTGTTATCAGTTTTGTTTTCCTGCATTGTAAACATATTTTGAGTACCGCAGGAGGCAAGCAGAGTTATTGCCAATATTAATATACTTATCAGTTTGTAGCTTTTCATAACACTTTGTTTTCTAGAAATAATAAATTACAAATGCAGCAATCATCAAAACAAAGCCACTCAGGAAAATAGTTCTGAGTTTGTTAAACCGCGACTTCTTTTTATGATTCATTATGTTGTTAAATATCTTATCAATTGTATCTGCAATTACAGTCAGGGCATTCTCATCCTTAAGTATATAATCTATTGAACCATATTTAAGTGAATTAACAGCCACATCAACGCTATTTTGTCCTGACATGAACATAACATGAATATCGGGATCAAAAGCTTTTACTTTTCGTAGTACATCGATACCATTCATTTCTCCAAGCTGATAATCCATAATAATGATATCAGGTATAAGAAACAGGTTCTCAATGCAATCATCACCTGTACTATAAACTTTAATGTTTGTATAACCTTTCTTATGAAGAAAGGAATGAACTAATGAACTGTATATCTCATCGTCCTCAACAATAAAGATCAGTATTTCGTTTTTTGGTTTCATAATAATATTATTTTTTTGTTTGATTATGATATGTCAGAATTTGTGCCATCTCTTTATATATTTCATTTTCAGTCATTTATAACGATTGACATTTTGTTGATCGGTATCAATACAAAACCATAGTTTTATTTTGGGATTATTGCTATATTTGCTATTCAACCACGAAAAACGAATATGGAAGCGACTAAAATTTTTATTGTGGAGGATGATCCATGGTATGCAGAAATTATTCAATACCATTTAAACCTGAATCCTGACAATGAAGTACACATTTTTAAATCAGGTAAAGAATGCCTGGCAAATCTTCATAAAAAACCAACCGTTATCACTCTGGACTTCTCACTTCCTGACATGAATGGTAATGAAATAATGAGAAAGATAAAGGAAATAAACCCTGACATTCCTATTATAATAATATCCGGGCAGGATGACATTACTACAGCAATTGAGTTGCTCAAAGAAGGAGCTTATGACTACATTGTAAAGGATGATGATACTAAATCCAGACTTTGGATAACATTGAAGAATTTACGTGATAACCTTGAGCTGAAGGAGGAAAATCAGCAACTCCGTGAGGAGGTTAAAAAGAAATATAGTTTCAGCAATATTATAATTGGTAAAAGTGACAGTATTCAGGATGTATTCATGGTAATGGATAAGACAATTGACTCGAATATTACAGTTAGCATAACCGGTGAAACAGGAACGGGTAAAGAGCTTGTTGCCAAAGCAATTCACTACAATTCAACACGTGCAAAACATGCGCTTGTTGCATTTAATGTTGCTGCTGTACCTGAAGATCTGCTGGAAAGTGAACTGTTCGGCCATGAAAAAGGTGCATTCACCGGTGCCAACACCAGAAGAATAGGAAAGTTTGAGGCAGCAAACAAAGGAACATTGTTTTTGGACGAAGTTTCTGAAATGAACATGAATATGCAAACCAAGCTGCTGAGAGTCCTTCAGGAGCGGGAGATAACAAGAATTGGAAGTAACAGCAATATTAAGGTTGATGTAAGATTAATAACTGCTTCGCATAAAAATCTTGTTGAAGAAGTTAAAAATGGTAATTTCCGTCAGGATCTCTATTATCGGTTAATTGGAATTCCTGTTCATCTGCCACCACTTAGAGAGAGAGGATCAGATATAATTCTACTTGCTAACCATTTTGCGGATACTTTTTGTAAAGAAAATAACAGAGAAATGGTTCAGTTTTCATCCGAATCCAGGAAAAAGCTGTTGAGCTACAAATATCCCGGAAATGTCAGAGAGTTAAAAGCAATCATTGAAATGGCTGTGATAATGTCAAACTCAAATGAAATAAAACCCGAAAATATTACTTTTAGTACTCTTGATACTTTATCAGAGACTTTCAACCAGGATATGACACTGGAAGAATACAATATCATGATAATCAAACACTTGCTGGAAAGGAATAACAACAATGCAATTAAGGTGTCAAAAATATTGGGTATAGGGAAGTCAACCGTTTACAGAATGATAAAAAAACATAATATTCCTTACCCTGGTTTGAACTAATACCAAAACTTACAGGAACTTTTTATCCGGTGGATCAAAAGTGTAGGATGATTTTCTTATCAGCTAATTATCTTACAGTATAAATAATACAATTATGATAACTAACTAATAAACAATATGACCAACTATTTCGACTCTGATTACATAATAGAAAACCTCAGTGAAATTGTACTTTGTATAAATAACAAATATGAAATTTTATATGCCAATCCGGCAAGTTCGGATTTTCTTGAATTCAATGATCTGGTAATTGGTCAAACATTGACCGGAAAATTCAAAGAATCAGTTGATGAAGTTCTTAATACAAATAAATCTGTATTTTACAATCACTTCAAAGAGGGTAACTATTATAATTTTACTCTGTATCCAGATAGTAATACCGATAACATATATGCAATAGGAACTGATACGACAGAACGAAAAAAAATTGATTTTGAACTGCAGAAAATATCACTCATAACAGAAAATATTGATAATGCAGTAATTATAACTGATAATGTAGGAATTACAGAGTGGGTAAACCGGGGATTTATTAATATGACAGGATATGATCCGGATGAAGCTATCGGAATAAAGCCAGGAGATTTGTTACAGGGTGCCGATACGGATATAACTACCATTGATAAAATAAAATCAGCGCTGGACAAACATAGCTCTGTGGAAGCTGAAGTATTAAATTATAAAAAGGATGGTACACCATACTGGGTTAGCATGAGTATTCAGCCCATTTTTGATATTGGTGGTAAACTCACTAATTTCATCTCCATTCAGAGTGATATCAGTGAAAGAAAAAACATTGAAATTACCAATAAGCTGGCTAAAGAACGAATACATGCAATTATTGAAAACGTACTTGATGGCCTGATTACTATTGATGTTAAGGGCATGGTAATTGAATGGAACACGCAGGCAGAAAAAATATTTGGCTGGACTCGTGATGAAGTCATTAATCAAAATTTAAGTGACCTGATCATTCCTAAAGACTATGTTTCAGCTCATAAAGCAGGAATGAAAAATTATCTTAGCACAGGTGAAGGACCTGTTCTAAATAAACGGATTGAGATTGTAGGTCAACGAAAAGACGGTACAATAATACCTATTGAACTTGCCATTTCACCACTTCGAACAGAAAACGACATTACCTTCAGTGCTTTTATAAGAGATATTTCCGACAGAAAGAAATATGAGGCTGACCTTGCTGAAGCAAAATCTTTAGCTGAAAATGCAAACATTGCCAAAAGCCAGTTCCTCGCAAATATGAGCCACGAGATACGTACACCAATGAACGCTGTTTTTGGGATTACGCAATTACTTCAGGACACTAACCTCAACTACGATCAGTCGATACTGGTAAATAAGCTCGACTCCTCTGCTGAGAATCTGCTTGGAATTATAAATGATGTACTGGATTTCTCAAAAATTGAATCCGGATTGCTTAAGCTTGAAAAAACAAGTTTTAACTTTCCCGAACTAATTGACAGAATAATTAACTCGCTGGAGTTAAAAGCTGAAGAAAGGTCAAATGATCTTAATTATCACATTGACAAAAAGATACCTAAAGTACTTCTTGGCGATACGTTACGGATTAAACAGGTACTTCTGAACCTGGTTTCAAACGCTATTAAATTCACTGAAAATGGTGAAGTCAATATTAATTGCAGCTATTTACCGGATGATAAAGCACAACCAGAACTGGAAATCAGTGTTGTTGATTCAGGAATTGGAATTGCACCTGAGAATATTGACAATATCTTTAGCAGCTTTCAGCAGGAAGATGAATCTACAACCAGAAAATTTGGTGGTACAGGCCTGGGGCTTGCAATTAGTAAACAGCTTGTTGAGCTAATGGGAGGCAGGCTTTCTGTAACCAGTACAAAAGGATTAGGATCGAATTTCAGGTTTACCATTCCACTTGAAGAGGGGGTTGAGGATGATGTTCAATCAACAAATAAAATGGTAATCAATACAAATATTCTTAAAGGGAAAAAAATTCTGTATGCGGAAGATAATTCGTTTAATCAGTTTATTGGTCAGTCGATCATGCAAAAGTGGAACCTGACAATTGATATTGCTGAGAACGGGAAAGAAGCGATAGAACTGCTTAAAGCTACTGACTATGATCTTGTGTTAATGGACCTTCAAATGCCGGTTATGGGTGGTATTGAAGCTACAAAGATTATCAGAAAATCAGTAAACAGGAAAATTCCGATTATTGCCTTAACAGCTAATGTTGTTAAAGGTACCATTGAGAAATGCAAAGATGCAGGAATGAACGATTATGTTGCTAAACCTTTCGAACAGGAAGTTCTGTTCAAAAAGATAGCCGATACACTTGGTGTAGAAATTGAATTAAAGGAAAGTCAGGAAGATATGGATTACCTGGAAGAATCAGAAGAATCCAAAAGAAAACTATATGATCTGAAAAGCCTGGAGAAATTCTTTGAGAATGACAAAGAACAGATTCATAAAATGATTAGAAAGTTCATAGAGATAACCCCTGTATACATGGAAGAACTGAATAACTTCTTTGAAAACAATGATTATTACAAAACAGGAAGGTTGGCACATAAACTTAAGTCTTCATTCAATTTAATAGCTAAACCAAACATTAACAAAAACATACAGGTTATTGAAAAATATGCTTCAACCGAAACCAGGATCGAAAAACTACCACAGTTAATCGAGAAATTGAATAAGGATTTCCGATTGTTGATAGATCAGCTTAAAAGCATTGTTTAAACTGTCAGTAGAAGTCATAGGGATCAATCCATATTGCGGGGATGATATTGTAATATGGCCTTACGGATATCTTCTCTGTTGAGATGTGTGTAGATCTCTGTTGTAGTAATTGATACATGCCCTAATAACTCCTGAACAACCCTCAAATCCGCTCCGTTTTGAACCAGGTGTGTTGCATATGAATGTCTGAATGAATGCGGGCTTATTTTCTTATGTATGCCAGCTTTTTCAACATGATTTTTTACAATATAGAATATCATCTGACGTGTTAATTTCTTACCTCTGCGATTCAGAAATAGAATATCAGGATTATCTTTTGAAACTATCATTTTCGATCGAACGTGATCAACGTAGATATTTATCTGCTTTTTAGCCCTTTCGCCAACTGGAACCATTCTTTGTTTATTTCCTTTGCCTGTTACAATAATTATTCCCTCATTGAAATGCAGGTCGGAAATATTAAGATTAATGAGTTCTCCCACTCTTATACCACAACTATATAATGTTTCAAGGATAGCTTTATTCCTTTCTCCTTCATCTGTTGACAAATCTACAGAGTCAATTATACCGTCTACTTCCTTAACTGAAAGTATATCAGGTAAATAACGTCCCAGTTTTGGAGATTCAATTAATTCCGAGGGATCAACAGTTATAATTCTTTCAAGGATCAGGTATTTGAAAAATGATTTGATTCCGGAAATGATCCTTGACTGTGTATGTGGTCCCAGATCCAGATCATTAATGAAGGCAATAAACTCAACAATGTCACCCCGGTCGACTTTCTTAATATTTGCTTTTTTTACATTGGTATCAAGATAATCGGTAAGTAGCTTCACATCATATAAGTATGCCTTTACAGTATTTGGTGACATTCGTCTTTCCAATTGAAGAAACGACTTAAAGCCTGATATATAGTTTGAACTTTTCAAAAATATTGTTGTGAATAATGTTCATTAAAAACCATGTCTAAAATAGGAATAATCAACCAGATAGTGTATTTTTGTTTGATATCCATTGTTGTTGTTTATAGCATATTAATAATCAGTAAAATATAAAAATATGATTGATTTTTCTTTAACTAAAGAACAGATTGAATTAAGAGATAAGGTTCGTGATTTTGCCAACAGGGAGATGAAACCCGTTGCCCGAAAATATGATGAACTTGCTGAGTTTCCCTGGCCTGTTGTAAAAAAGGCATATGATGAAGGAATTATGAACGGTCCCATGTCAACCGAATATGGTGGTCATGGTCATAGTATTCTTGAAAGTGCCATTGCTTCTGAAGAGCTTGGAGCAGGTTGCGTAGGAATAGGAATATGCCTGGACGCCAACACCCTTGCTCTTACACCGCTATATCTGGGAGCAAGTGACGAACAGAAAAAAAGGTTCTTTGGACAAATAAATGAAGAAAAAAGCGTAGCAGCATATGCATTAACCGAACCAAACGCAGGCTCGGATGTTGCCGGAATTAAATCCCAGGCTATTCTTCATGGGGATAAATACATATTAAATGGTCATAAAAGGTTCATTACCAACGGAAGTCCTTCATCTTTTATTACTGTATTTGCACTTACAAATCCTGAAAAGGGGGCACGTAGTTTAACTGCCTTTGTTGTACCAACTGACAGTCCCGGTGTTGAGATAGTATCAGATATGCGTAAAATGGGTCAGAAAGCATCTATTCAAACCGAGTTTAAGTTTCATGATGTTGAGGTTCCTGTTGAAAACAGAATAGGAGGGGAGGGACATGGATTTCTCCTTGCAATGAAGACTTTTGAAAGAACACGTACCGGGGTCGCAGCACTGGCTCTCGGAAACGGACGTGAAGCATATGAAATAGCAAAAAACTGGGCTAAAAACAGAATACAGTTTGGAAAACCGGTAACAGTAAACCAGGGAGTAAGCTTTATGCTGGCCGATATGGCAACCGAACTTGAAGCTGCCAGGTTAATTACATGGAATGCTGCATGGGCATACGATACCGGTCAGAAAACAGCTAACCTGCTTTCTGCAATGTGTAAATTATATGCTTCCGATGTTGGTATGAAAGTTACCACAGATGCAGTACAGGTTATGGCAGGTGAAGGTTATTCATATGATTTCCTTGTTGAAAAAATGATGCGTGATGCAAAATTATGCCAGATATACGAAGGTACAAATCAGATCCAGCGCCTTGTTATCGGAAAAGGTATTCTTAAATAATTGTCAGTCAATAAATTTAAGATTGAATTATAAATGTCAAATTCTCCATTCATACTCACATGAATGGAGAATTTTTATTTAGTTTGCAATTAGTCTGAAATATCTATTCTTATATGACTTTTATCAATAGCAGGTATATTAAGATAATTTTCTTCATTGTTCTTACTTCTGTTATTATCAGTTGTGAAAACAACCACAAATCAGATTTACATCTACTTGATCAATTGCCTGATAAGGGAATAGTTCTTACTCCAAATGATCTTTTTTCCGATGAATTGAATAATTCAAGGTTTCTGTTCTTCTCAAAAATTACTGAAATGCAGGCCGATAGTAACAGGATATTTAATGAAGATGAATTTTACGGATATGTCCGGTCAATGGGAGTGCAATTTATTCTAATACCATCATATTTACAGAAGAATAAAAACTCTGATTTTCCATGGATGTTGAATAAAAGATTCCAGGTATGTCCTGGCGGTCCTGATAAAAAATATGATTATTATTATATACTTTTAAATTGGGATAATACAACTAACAGCTTTCATTTTTACAAATTCATTTATACTGAATAATAGCAGGTTTAACAGGTTACTGCAACAAACATAACTTTCACTTAAACATAAAATAACCTGATACTGAATCGATATCAATAATAGGACAAAAAAAGCTGATAAAGAAATAAATCTGTTATCAGCTTCATTAATCTTATATATTCAGACTAGAACATATTAATACCTTCGTCAATAAGTTTATCCGAAATTATCACTACTTCTTAAGTACAGATATAAATGTTTTATGTAACTACATCAAGCATTATTATTAATTTTAAAACTAATTTACAATTAGTTTGTGTCTTTGAGTTTGGTCAATAGCTTTCAATTCCAGGATATATAACCCGGGATAAAGAAGTGATATATTTATATTTCCAGTTAGATTGGTTTCATGTAATACCTTTTGACCATTTAAATTGTAAACATTTACCTCTCGAATTAATGTTTTGTTGGAAATATATAATTCCTCATCAGCTGGATTAGGGTAAACAACTATACTAAAATTATTTAGGATATCCTTAATTGATATTGTACACTCGTCAATCACTTCGTCATTACTGTCGCAGCCATGATTATTATTCTCAATTATTATTGATCCAAGGGATAAGTCCAAGAAATTACAAATACTATTAATACTGCAAAAGGATAGTGAACTGTTATTTTTAATTGATACATCGTTTATAAATTCAGGATTGATACTATCAAGCCCTTTTAAACTTGGTAAAATACTGTTATTCTCAATTGATAGATCTCCTGTAATCACAACTAAGTCAGATAAATTCTCAATACTAATCAAAGCTTTATTTCCTCCTCTATCATCAGACCCAAGTATAAAACTACCTATTATACTATCTAGTTCCTCTAATCCATGAAGATCACTTAGTATATCTGTGTTAATGATTTCCAAATTACCATTTATTAAATTAATTGATTCCAGAGCAGACAAATTGTTAATATCGTTTCCATTAATTATTACATCACCATTTATTCGTATGCAATTTGGATAGGCTATATTAAAATCATCTAATTCCTTTTGCGATAAAAAATGAACACCATTTGGAAAACACCCAAAACTTACACATTCATTCTTTACTTCTTCATTACTATTGCAACCATCATTATTATTATATATGCTTATATTTGGATCAGAATCTAATAAATAATCACAAATACTTTCGATGGCGCAATTAGAAAGGGAAGAATTGTATGAAATGTAAATTTCATCAATATAATCAGGGTTTAGGTTCTCAATCCCGATTAAACTTGTTAGGTTTACGTTGTTAACTATATTTAGGTTCTCGCCAACTTTATCTAGATATTCGAGTCCGGTCAAATTTACCAGGGATGGATTTCCTCCACCGTTTGTTACATCAATGTTCCCTATAATTAAACTTCCTGACACACTTTTAAGGTTACTTAGCCCATTTAAATCTAATAAAACAGTATTATTAACTATTTCCAGATTACTAGCAATTGAGGTAATGTTATTTAAACCTGCGAGACTTGTTAATAATGGGTTATCCCAGATCAGCATTTCTCCCTCAAAGGAGGAAATCCTGCTTAACCCTGTTAAACTAATGATGTCATCTCCGTTGATCGTAATACTACCATTAACGGTTACATCAGGACATTCTGCAAATTCTAATAAAAAATCATCAATTTGTGTCTGTGAAGTAAATACGAGGTCGTTATCAACAATACAAACAGGCTGAGCATTACATGCTTCAATTATTTCTGCTTTACTGTTACAACCTTCTGAATTATACTCGATAGTTTCATAACCATCATCAGCGAGAAAATTACATATACTTAATACTTCACATTCTGAAAGAGTGGAGTTTTCATAAATATTGAGATGAGTGTATTGACTAAAACTAGTGTTTTCCATTCCAATTAAGCTCTCCAATCTACTGTTATTGTTTATATATACATTTCCACCAACCCATGATAAGTTTTCAATACCAGCTAAATTAACAAGATTAGAATTGTTCCTGATAAATAACCATTCTCCAATTTCATTAAGCTGGTCAAACCCTGAAAGGTTAATAAGTGAATCATTATTATTAATATATAATCCTTGTTCAATGCTTACAAGTCCACCTAGTCCACTAAAACTTGCTAAAGAGGAATTATCATATACTTCTAAACTCCAACCTATATATGATAAACTATCTATGCCACTGAAATCCTGCAATGATGAATTTTCAGATATACTAAAATCAGTACCAATAGAATAAAGATTATTTAAACCTGAAAGATTCTCAAGATTTGGGTTACCTTCAATGCTAAAATAACTCTCTATCTGTTGTAAATTCCCAAGGCCTTGCATATTAATAATTCCATTATTTTTTATGCAAATTGCCTCAACTTCAGTAAGACTGTTAAGGCCGTTTAATGTGACAATATTAGGATTTTCAGTTATAAAAAGTGCACTTCCGATTTTAGTAATGTTCTCTAATCCTGAAAGGTTAACCAATGATTCATTTGAAGAAATACTTAAGCTGTTGTCTAATTGAGTTATTCCTTCCAGGCCACTTAAATTTGTTAGGTTATTGTTTCCAATAATACTAATTTCATATCCAATATGATATAAGTTTGATAATGCTGAAATATCAGCCAAAACCGAATTATCATTAATTATCAATTCATCTCCAATATTCGTTAGTGATTCTAATCCACTAAGATTATTAAGTGATTGGTTAGATTCAATTTTAAGATCGCCATCTATCAGGATTAAATTATTTAATCCGGTAAAAGAAGTTAACGACTCATTATTAACAATCTTAAGATTAATTATTTTATAAACATTATTTAGTCCCTGCAGATTATTTAACTCATTGTTATTATTAATCTCCAATACGCCAATTTCTGTAAGGTTATTCAAGGCGGAAATATCAGTTAGATTATCATTGTTAAGCAGCCTAATCCCAAAGTAAAAATCTACATACTCACATCCATTTAAGTTTGTTAGAGATTCATTTTTATTTATTGAGATGGATATCAATGTATCAAGATAATTAAATGAACACAAATCAGTAAGGTTCTGATTTTCCTGAATATTTAGCAATGAGAAAAAATATTTAAGATTTCCCAATCCATTTAATGAAGTTAGAATGTCATTATCTTGTATATTGATCATTCCCATGACCGAATCCAGATTACTTAATGCAGATATATTTGACAACTGGTCATTGTCAGTTATAAGCAGTTGTCCGCCTATCACCCTTAAATTGTTTAATCCGTCTAAACTTGAAAGTGGTGTGGTTGCTTGCATAAAAGAACCTATAGTAACATTACCTCCAACTTTTGTGAGATTATCTAAGCCACTTAAACTTCCTAAATTGGAGTTGTTCCTTATTTCAAGACCTCCAATTATCTCAGTTATTACGCTTAATCCATTTAGATTTGTAATATCGTCGTGTTTTATTGTTACATCACCAAGAATAACACTACAGCCAGGATAGTTCATCTGGAAATTGTCAATTTGATCCTGAGTTTCAAAAACGATGCCGTTTGGTAAGCATTGAGAATTGACATTGTATCCAATTGCAATAATCAGAATTGAAGTAATTATTGTTTTAAACATTTTGCTTTGGTTTATAATAGATTAAATTGTTTTTTTCAATAATACTAAAATAATCAATATAGAACAGAATTATTATTTCTTGTAATCACAAATTACATGATCAAATTAATAATGAACTCTGTCTGAAGACCATTATGGTAATTTATAAACCTATATAAATATGAGTAATATAGTGATGTTACACAACACTCCTAAATTAGGCTATTCAACTGATTTACTGTTTTTACAGTCTAATTTCTGACAATACATTTTGAATGGCTAAAGTTAACACTTCCAACAATCTCAATAACATTTCATTATTTGGCTCATTAAAAAAAGCTGATAAAAGAAATAAATCCGTTATCAGCTTCTTTTTTTGACTTATCTATTGAGAATTAGAACTTATAAACACCATCATCAATAAGTTTAGCTGAAATTCTTCTTCTTGCTTCTTTAACATTTATTGAAACAGCTTTTACTAGTGTATGTAAAGCTACAGACAATTTATCTTTCTGCTCACCTTCTGCAAAAGAACCAATGGCATCAAAACCTGATTTATAAATTTCTGCTGCCATATCCTGTGTAAATACGTCAAGTATATCTTTATAAAGTGATATGTCAGGTTTCATGTTATTTTTATCCATTTTCTCTACTCTTAACAGAGTTGATTCCAACAGATAAAGGTTCATCATCATATCAGAAATGTTCATCAACACTTCTTCTTCATGTACAAGCTGCCTTTTAAAAGTATCCTGTATAACAGGTAACAGCATAAGCACAGCTTTTTTAAGGTTGTTTACATATGCATGCTTCGACTCATAATAATCACCTTTGGTTACGTCAACACTTTCAAGTTTATCAAGGTTTTCAAGGATTTCATTTGCAGCCTCAAAAAGGTTGATTTTACGTTTCATACCTTTTTTCATGGTTGCATCAACTGTAATAAGCCTGTTGATCTCATTTGTACCTTCAAATATTCTGTTAATTCTGGAATCACGATATGATCTGTCAGCAGGAGCTTCAGCAGAGAATCCCATACCTCCATATATCTGTACCATTTCATCAACGATGTAGTCAAGTGATTCAGAGCCGAATACTTTTAATAATGCACATTCAGGTTCAAATTCTGCAACACCCCCAATATTTGCTTCACCATATGATTTCCCCTGTGCTTTAAGGTCAGCTATTGTATCTTCTATATCTTTACTTGCTCTGTAAACAGCTGATTCAGTTGAAAACATTTTAATAACCTGTTCGGCCATTTTATGCTTTATTGCACCAAACTCAGATAAGAACATATTAAACTGTTTCCTTTCATTGGCATAAGAAACTGAGTTATTAATAGCCCTGCGCATTCCGCCAATAACTGTTGCACCTAACTTAATACGTCCGATATGTAGTATGTTAAGAGCAATTCTAAAACCTTCGCCTCTTCTTCCAAGCAGATTCTCAACAGGTACTTTTACATCGTTGAAAAATATCTGACGTGTCGAAGAACCCTTGATACCCATTTTATGCTCTTCGGGATTCATGGTAATTCCTTCCCAGTCGGCCTCTACGATGAATGCACTTAACACCCTGTCATTATCAATCTTGGCAAATACGGTTAATGTATCAGCAAAACCACCATTGGTGATCCACATTTTCTGTCCATTAAGTATATAATGGGTGCCATCTTCGTTCAAAACAGCTTTTGATTTACCTGCATTGGCATCAGAGCCCGCATTTGGCTCTGTCAGACAATATGCTGCCAGTTTTTCACCTGTAGCTAAATCAGGAATATATTTTTTGTGTTGTTCCTCGTTACCGTAATAAAGAATCGGTAAAGTACCAATACCTGTATGAGCCATGGATGCAACCGAAAATGAATATGCTGAACCAATAGCTTCATTGGCTCTCATAGAGGTAAGAAATGATTGTCCAAATCCGTCAAGTTCTTCCGGGACACTAATGCCTAATAATCCGAGCTCGCCGGCTTTTTTTAACAATGAAGGCATTAACCCTTCCTCATGCTTATCCAGTTCGTCAAAATGAGGGGCTACCTCAGTTTCTACAAAGTCAACACACGATTCAGCAATCATTTGTTGTTCTTCATCAAACTCCTCAGGAATAAACACCTGATCAACTGTTACTTCCTTAATAAGGAATTCTCCGCCTCGAATAGCAGCTTTTGTTTCCATTTCTACTTTTGATTAATTAATAAGTGGGGCAAAGATAAAACTTGCTTTTAACTTTATTATATCTATGCTAAAATTTTAAAATTTCAAACCTGAAAAACAGGTGTTTTTCCAGTAACTAACTGATTGGCTATACTTTGCCAATCTCTTTTGGTTTGTTAAACACTATTTTTATCTCATCTTTCTTTGAATCGTAACCAACATTTACTACCGTTCCGGCTGATAATTTAGTCGAAATAATCTCCTCAGCAAGATGATCTTCAATATACTTCTGTATTGCACGCTTCAATGGTCGTGCTCCAAATTGTTCATCCCAGCCTTTATCGATAATAAAATCTTTAGCTTTCGCAGATACTTTCATTTTGTACCCAAGACCATGTATTCTGTCGAATAAATGTTTAAGTTCGATCTCAATGATCTTATGTATCTCTTTTCTCTGTAGCGGATCAAATATAACAACATCATCAATCCTGTTAAGAAATTCGGGTGCAAAGGCTCTTTTAAGTGCTGTTTCAATAACACTCTGGCTATGTGATGATTTTCCTGCTACCTTGGCCTGAGTACTGAATCCTACTCCCTGTCCAAAATCTTTCAACTGTCTTGACCCGATATTGGATGTCATTATTATTATGGTATTTTTAAAATCAACTTTTCTGCCAAGTCCATCGGTTAGCTGTCCGTCATCAAGAACCTGAAGTAACAAATGGAAAATATCAGGATGCGCTTTTTCTATTTCGTCAAGCAGAATAATTGAATACGGTTTTCTTCTGACCTTTTCAGTAAGCTGTCCGCCTTCCTCATATCCAACATATCCAGGAGGAGCACCAACTAATCGTGATACAGCGAATTTCTCCATATACTCACTCATGTCAACTCTGATCAAAGCATCCTGACTGTCGAAGATATATTTTGCAAGCATCTTTGCCAGATATGTTTTACCTACGCCTGTTGGACCAAGGAATATAAACGATCCGATAGGTTTATGAGGATCTTTTAGTCCTGCACGATTCCGCCTGATGGCCTTAACAACTTTTTTAATTGCTTCATCCTGACCAATTACCTCTTTTCGCAGTTCCGGCTCCATGTTGATCAGTCTGTTGCCCTCACTTTGTGCTATATTTGTTACCGGAATACCTGTCATCATTGCAATAACCTCAGCTACATTTTCTTCACTTACATCCTCGCGGTGCTCAGCAGCATCTTCTTCCCAACGTTTTTTAGCCCTGGTTAGCTCTTCGGTATAACGTCGTTCAATATCCCTGAACTGGGCTGCCTCCTCAAACTTCTGACTTTTTATTGCAGTTGTTTTATTGGTCTTTATTTCCTCTATTGAATTTTCGAGGTTTATAATTTCTGTTGGAACATGAATATTACTGATATGAACCATGGCACCTGCTTCATCAAGAGCATCAATGGCTTTATCAGGCAGATATCTGTCGCTTATATATCTGTCAGTCAGTTGTACACAGGCTTCAATCGATTCTTTTGAATACTTCACCAGGTGATGATCTTCGTATTTCTCCTTAATATTGTTGAGAATATGTACAGTTTCTTCAGGTGATGTAGCATTTACCAATACTTTCTGGAACCTGCGTTCCAATGCACCGTCTTTTTCAATATATTGTCGGTATTCATCAAGTGTTGTGGCTCCAATACACTGTAGTTCGCCTCTTGCAAGAGCAGGCTTGAACATATTTGAAGCATCTAATGATCCCGATGCGTTTCCAGCACCAACGATTGTGTGGATCTCATCAATAAACAGGATAATATCAGGATTTTTTGTAAGCTCATTTAACACAGCTTTCATCCTTTCTTCAAATTGCCCGCGATATTTGGTTCCGGCTACAATTGATGCCAGGTCAAGAGTTACAATTCTTTTGGAGAATAAAGCTCTAGAAACTTTTCTGTCAACAATCCTGAGTGCAAGCCCTTCAGCTATTGCAGATTTACCAACTCCCGGTTCACCAATTAAAATCGGGTTGTTTTTCTTCCTCCTGCTTAGAATTTGTGCAATACGTTGTAATTCATCTTCTCTTCCAACAATGGGATCGAGTCTTCCTTCCTCTGCATACCTTGTCAGGTCACGTCCAAAATTATCAAGAACGGGTGTTGTAGACTTTGGATTTTGTGATTTCTTTTCTCCACCACCGGAAGGTCTTCCGGGATTTTGAGGAGGATCTTCGGTATCTCCTGTCATTTCTGATTTTGGCTCAATGAAAGTAGGCAAATCACTTTGCTCTTTAACAATCGAAGTAAGTTCTTCCTTAACAGAATTATAGTTAACCCCGTCACTACTCAACATACTTGTTACAAGATTACTCTTGTCTTTAAGTATAGCTAAGAGCAAATGCTCCGTACCAATAAGATCTGAATTAAAAACTTTGGCTTCTAAATATGTTATTTTTAATGCTTTTTCAACCTGTTTTACTAATGGAATATTCTCCATTTTTGTGCTCTCGGCATTGGGACTCTTAATTGAATCTTCAATTTCTCTCTTGCATTTGTTAAGATCAACACCAAAATACTTAAGTAATTGTATTGCCATACCTTCTCCATCTCGTATTATTCCTAACAACAGATGCTCCAGTCCAATGTAGTTATTTCCCAACCTGACAGCTTCTTCACGACTAAACGATAATACATCTTTTACCCGTTGAGAAAACTTTGCTTCCATATTATAATAATTTAAAGTGCAAAATTAACTAAACGAAATTAATCAGAGATGATCAAACATCTAATTATTAACTTAACCAGTTATTAACAAAATTAATTACCCTGATTATTACCATTGCTGATTTTGCATGATTCAATCTATACAGTCAATATTTGTGCCACAATCGCCAGCACTACCTTAATACATTAATAATAAACACTTTGTATTAAATTGTATTATGACAAAGTTTCATATAATAGTAGTATACGACTTAAATTTGAGATTGGTTACTTCCAATTTTGAAACAAAAAATATCTTAGTCCACACATGAAATATATCACATCGAAAACTAATGCAGGTATTAACATTTGGCCCTCAATATCTAAAGTATAATTAGCATAATCCTACCTATATGACTGTTATTATTATACTTAGAAAACTTACGGATATAGGAATCATGGGTAAGTAACCAATAAAATTATTAATTCAACACACATTATTAAATTGTCAACATCTTTTTGTTAACATTATGGAGTATTAAGTTGGTCATCATCATATATCCTAAGACTTAAATTTGTATTTTTGTACGTTTTTTTATTTTGAGATTAAAAGTAAAAAGTATTGCATGGAAAATGTATTTGAAGGAGAAAGAATTGTAAAGGTAAATATTGAAAATCAAATGAAATCAGCCTACATTGATTATTCAATGTCGGTAATAGTTTCAAGAGCGCTTCCTGATGTTAGAGATGGTCTGAAGCCTGTACACCGCAGGGTACTGTTTGGAATGCACGAAATAGGGGTTTTATCCAACAGACCATATAAAAAATCTGCCAGGATTGTAGGGGAAGTACTTGGTAAATACCATCCACATGGTGATTCTTCAGTTTACTTTTCAATGGTAAGGATGGCACAGGACTGGTCGTTAAGGTACCCGTTGATACAGGGCCAGGGAAACTTTGGATCAATAGATGGTGATAATCCGGCTGCAATGCGTTATACAGAGGTAAGACTGCGTAAGATTGCCGAGGAAATGCTGGTTGACATTGAAAAAGATACTGTTGATCACCAGTTGAATTTCGATGATTCATTAAAAGAGCCGGTAGTATTGCCTACTCAATTTCCAAATCTGTTGGTAAGCGGTGCCTCAGGTATTGCAGTTGGTATGGCAACAAATATTGCACCTCATAACCTGTCGCAGGTTGTAGACGGAACACTGGCATATATTGATAACCGTGAAATTGAGATAGGGGAGTTGATAAGAATTGTTCAGGCTCCTGACTTTCCTACGGGAGGGATCATTTATGGTTACGAAGGAGTGAAAAGTGCCTTTGAAACAGGTCGTGGAAGAGTGTTGATGCGTGGTGAAATAAGTGTTGAAGAAACATCCTCAGGGCGTGAACGTCTGGTAGTTACATCAGTACCTTACATGGTTAACAAAGCGGAAATGATTCGCAAAACTGCTGACCTCATAAACGAAAAGAAACTTGAAGGCATTTCTGATATAAATGATGAATCAGACAGAAATGGTATGCGCGTTGTTTATGAACTAAAACGCGATGCGATACCAAGTATAGTGATCAATAAATTATACCAGCTTACTTCATTACAAAGTTCCTTTAGTGTAAATAATGTAGCACTTGTAAACGGTCGTCCGAAGACTCTGAATCTTAAAGACCTGATACATTATTTCGTTGAACACCGCCATGAAGTGGTGACAAGAAGGACCGAATTTGAACTAAAAGAAGCCGAGCGTAAAGCACATATACTTGAAGGTTTATTAGTAGCGCTTGATAATCTTGATGAAGTAATTGCATTGATCAGGTCATCATTAACCCCTGAAGAAGCACGTAACGGTTTAATTGATAAATTTGGTCTGTCGGAAATTCAGGCCAGGGCAATTCTTGATATGAGGCTTCAAAAGCTTACCGGCCTTGAAAGAGATAAAATAAAGCAGGATTACCAGGAACTTCAGGAGTTAATAACAAAACTTAAAGCTATACTTGCCAGCTTTGAGATGAGAATGGACATAATTAAAGAGGAGCTCACCAGGATAAAAGAGTTATATGGTGACGAAAGGAGATCGCAAATTGTTTATACTGCTGAGGATATCAGTATGGAAGATCTTGTTCCTGACGAAAAAGTGGTTATAACCATTTCACATATGGGGTATATAAAGCGTACTCCATTAACTGAATACCGTCAGCAGAAGAGGGGAGGGCGCGGATCAAAAGGAAGTACTACCAGGGATGAAGATTTCCTTGAGCATTTGTTCATTGCTACAAACCACAATTACATGTTGTTCTTTACCGAACAGGGTAAAGTGTTCTGGATGAGAGTATTTGAAATTCCTGAAGGAAACAAAACCTCGAAGGGCAGAGCAATTCAAAACCTTATAAATATAAGTGCAGACGATAAAGTAAAAGCAATTATCAACACCAAAGACCTTAAGGATGAAGATTATATAAATAATAACTTTATTATTCTGGCCACTAAAAAGGGTGTTATAAAGAAGACATCGCTTGAGTCATATTCACGTCCACGTCAGAACGGAATAAATGCCATTACAATTCGCGAAGGTGACGAGTTGCTGGGAGCAAGGCTGACCAATGGAGAAAATGATGTGTTGCTCGCAGTCAAATCAGGTAAAACCGTTAGGTTCAATGAAGAGAAAGTAAGGGCAATGGGTAGAAATGCTGCCGGAGTCAGAGGTATTACCCTTGGTCATGACAAAGATGAAGTTGTAGGTATGATCTGTGTTGAAAACAACGAATCAAACATACTTGTTGTATCAGAGAAAGGATATGGAAAACGCTCAGAGATAGATGATTACCGTGTAACCAACAGGGGAGGAAAAGGAGTTAAAACTCTGAATATCACTGATAAAACCGGTGAGTTAATATCCATCAAAGACGTGACTGACAATGATGACCTCATGATCATCAATAAGTCTGGAATAGCAATTCGTATGGCTGTTAAAGATTTACGTGTAATGGGAAGGGCAACACAGGGAGTGAGGCTGATAAAAATTGATGACGGAGATGAAATTGCAGCAGTTGCGAAAGTAGGAATTGAAGCAGGAGATGAGGAAGATCTGGTTGAGAATGACTCTGAAGTTGTAGACAGTACAGAATCAGAAATTGAAACACCGGAGACTGAATCGGACCATTCGGAGACTGAGATCGATAATACGGAGGAATAATTAATTTTAAATAATAATTAATTTATGGCACACTTTTAGCATAATAAGTATATTTGCCATATCTTAAAAAACTTTATATCATGAAAAAGTCATTGATTTTAATTTTGTTGGGCTTGGTAGTAAGCATGGGAGGGTATGCACAGAAAAATAAACGTACCAGTGCTTATATGTACAATAAAAACGGGCAGTACGAAAAAGCCATGAATGCCATTAATGAGGCCATTAAGCATCCAAAAACAGAGAATGATGCCAAAACATGGATGTACAGGGGTATAATTTATTATAACATTGCCAATGATACATCAGCTGCTATTAATGCATTAGATCCAAATGCTGCAAAAATAGCAGTAGAGTCCTTCAAAAAATCAAAAGCACTTGATGAAAGTAAATCATTGGAAGGTCAAACAGCGCTGTACCTTTTAAATCTGACAAATATATTCTATCAGAAAGGTGCAAACAATTTCAGAGATGAAGACTTCAGTTCAGCAATTGAGAACTTTAAACAGGCATTTGAAATTGCCGAGATGGACAACAGGTTTGATACTGTAGCAGCATTTAATATTGGTATGAGTGGTATATATTCAAATCAGTATGAAATAGCTTCTGAATTTATGCAGAAATGTGTTGATGTTCAATTTAATGACCCACGCGTTTACCTTTACTATTCAAGAGCAGAGAAAAATTTAGGGGATACGCTTAAGGCATTTGAAGTTGTAGACATGGGACGTGAGATATTTCCAACTGACAAAAGTCTACAGCTGGAGCAGGCACAATTGTATCTTGAAACAGGAGAGAATGAGAAACTCATTAACAGCCTGAAAGAATCTATTGCTGCTGATCCTACAAATCCAAACTTATACAGGGTAATCGGACAAACATACGAGAATTTGGGCGACAGCGACAATGCACTTGTATATTACAAGAAAGCAATTGAGTTAAAACCTGACTTTGGAGATGCTATATTCAATATAGGAGCCATATATGTAAACCGTGCATCGGTTTTATATACAGAAGCAAATAATTTACCATTTGAGGAAACAGAAAAATATAACAAGATAAAAGGTGAGGCAGATGCAAATCTTCACGAAGCATTACCATATCTTGAAAAATCTCTGGAGTTAAATCCAGGCGATGAGATTGTGATAAGTGCTTTAAAAGAGGCATATGCTAACCTTCAAATGAACGATAAGTTGAAAGAACTTATGGACAAATAGTGTGAACAATAGGGAGGGAATGAAAATTTCCTCCCTATTATTTTGTTATTTCTATTTAACATAATATATATTATAGGGCTTTAGCTAATTGCAATTTCATAATCTACTGGTATTCTTTTCTCCATAAGTAAAAACATAAAGTTTGAAGCGCAAGTCCCAGGCACGCTTAGCCTTCGCTTCAGACTTGCGCCTGTATTAGGGAAATTTTGCGATTATCATCACCTCTCCAAATGATTTGGCGCAAGTCTGACGGGAAGGCCGCGGGCAGGGACTTGCGCCTCACTTTTCAATTTTAATCTTCACTTTCCTATGCTACCTTATTTTTTTTTTCATAGATTTGATATTATGAGTAATAAGTACAAATTCTATAACCCGGATGGTACTTACTTTGTTACATTAACCGTTGTTGGGTGGATCGATGTTTTCACAAGAGATGTGTATCGTAAGATATTTATCGATAGTGTAAATTATTGTATTAAAAAGAAAGGTCTTATTGTACATGCATGGGTGTTAATGACTAATCATGCGCACATGATAATTTCCAGAACCGGTGATATGCCCATGCATTCAATACTGCGGGACATGAAAAAATATACAAGTGTGGAAATTATCCATGCCATTGAAAATAATCCATCCGAAAGTCGCCGGAATTGGATGTTGGATTTTTTTGAATCTCGTGGCAAAGCAAACTCCAACAATGTTAAATTTCAGTTTTGGCAGCAGGACAATCACCCCCTGGAAATGGGTGGTAGCAGATCAATCAAAAATACAATGGATTATATCCATAAAAATCCGGTAGAACATGGTTTTACCAATTCAGAATACCATTACGACTGGAGCAGCATTTGTGATTATTCTGGTGAAAAGGGGCTAATTGAAGTTGAGATGATCTAACCTCCCCTACTCTGCTGTTTCAATTTCAAACAATCAAAAAAAGGCCGCCGGGGTATTAACTCCCGGACAGCCTCATCATTGATTTACTACAAAAAGAATTTATACTATATTATTTCGATACAGTAATTTTATTTGAAATTCTGTTAGCTCCAATTATCAATTCAACATAATACATACCATTGGTAAGATTTTCTGCGTTGATGTTTAATGTATGATCACCGGCAGCATACTCCCTTGCACCTTGTGTTAAAACAAGTTTTCCCAATACATTGTAAACATTCATGCTTACATTTTCATTTGTTTTAAGACTAAAGCTTACATTTGCCGCATCACTCATTGGGTTTGGATATACAACTACATCAGTATCAGTATATTCATTAATGCCTACATAAATTCCCGCATTAAATAAAGTTTCTTCCGATGCACCAAAATCACCACCATTCTTAATTTCAACACCCTCTGAATCAGTAAGAATATAATGTCCTACACCATAACCAGAGTCCATACCATCACCATAGGAATCATAGATCATAAAAGTATGACAATCAACATCCAATTCAAATGTTTCGTTTACCTGCGTTTGAACATTATCAGGATAACCGCCACCTGAATAAAGTACATCACCATTACTGTTTAATACTTCCCAGGAGGTTTCTGATCCGTAATTATCTGTTAGCAGATCCAGATAAACAGTTAATGTAGTAGTTACAGGAGCATTAAACGTATTAGTTCCTTCGTTATTTGTTGGATCTTCATCCGGAACACCATTTGGATTTTCAATAGTTACATCGCAGGTATTAACCTCAAGATCAGCAAAATTAACTGATGGAAGTTCAATTAACTTGGTTTCAAGTGGGTAAATACTACCTGTCCAGTTATAAAAATGATCAACACCATTAATTGAATAATTAATGTCTAACTCAGTAAGTTCCTCTCCCCCATTACTTTTAACTTTTATCTCCGGAGCTATGTCATTGAAACATACCGCTTCAGGTAATTCAATGGATACAAGCTCAGGCTCGTTCTGAACTGTGAAACCTGTAAAGAATGGAAGTCCGCCAATACCATTTTCAATATATTGTGTTGTTTCAGTTACAAACACAACTAGCTCTAAGTGTTCAATAACAGCAGGAATATCGTAATACTCCTCAGGAACCGTATATGAATAATTTTTTGAAACAAAACTACCTGTTGTAGTTGTTGTAATTTCTTCGCCCCATTGACCTGTAATTAAATGACGTAACATCTTCTGGTGTGAGTAGTTACCATTCGGTAAAACGAAATCCGGGTTAGCACTCATTCCTGCCTGTGGACCTTCAATATTATTCTGAATAATAGCAACATTCAGGTAATTAGTGCTTTCAGGACTGTCTCCAGTATAATAGAGCTCAACCAACATGTTCATTTCCCTTGTTTCAACGTCCAGAGTAGCATGGAAAGCAACATTCACATATGAAGTTTCAGGAAATACTATGTCAGCAGCATTATCCCAGTTATTTCTGCTCATTGCTGTGCTTCCGGCATTACCCTGCTCAAGGCCCGGGAAATTCTGACGGTTTACGGTTCCTGCAGGATAACCGGCAAGTCCGGACTGATCGTCGATAGCTTCTCCAAAATCAGTTCTGAAATCAGGTTCACCACCACCAGGAACTGCATATGATCCTGAGTGGATAGCTATTAGAAATAAATTGCCCGTGTTATCTTCCATTAACTCATGTGCTATTCTGTGACCGTCAGGGCAAAATCCACAATGAATTCCGGTAAATTCTTCAAGAATTACTTTTCTTGGTTCAGGGTCAGTTCCAACAATCGTTTGTGCGAAACTTAGCGATGCAAATACAATTGCAATTGATAGAGTAAAGAGTTTTTTCATACTAATATATTTTGTTTTATTATCTATATGTTTACTGACAACCTCTATGTGCTAATAAGATGGATACGGTAATATTTTTTCTTAAATATCTTGTCTGCTGCTTCTAATAAACATATAAATAGTATATTTACAGGCAAATACCCGCATTCATCACATATTTGCTTTACGATTAAATAATTGATATTTTTACAAAATAATTAAGTATTAATTTAAAAATATGAATGTCCGACTATCTCAGGAACAGAAAATCAAAATACTCAATTCGGAGGATATATATAATATAATGCAGGAGGTACTGCTAAGGGAAAATAAAATACGCAGAAATCAGGAGCATTTTTGGATTATTGGATTGAACAGGAAAAATAAAATTCTGTTTATTGAGCTTATCAGTCTGGGTGCAAAAAACAGATTACAGGTTGACCCACCAGAAGTCTTCCGAATGGCAATTTACAAACTTGCCGTAAATGTAATACTTGTCCATAACCACCCGAGTGGCTCTGTAGAACCATCGGAAACTGACATTGATTATACCGACAAAATGACAAAATCTGCAATTTTACTCAACTTAAAAGTAACTGACCACCTGATCATTACAGAGGATAGTTATCAGAGTTTTGCCGATTTTGGAATAATGGAGATAATTAAAAACTCCGGAAAATACGAAGTACTTGACGAGGAGGAAATTGCCATGCGCAAGTGGAAAGAACAACTTGAACGCAAAGAAGCTATTCTTAAGAAGCAAAATGACATCGCAAGAAAAATGAAGAAAAAAGGATTTGATAGTGATACTATTAAAGAATTAACCGGATTGAGCAAGTGGGATATCAGGAAAATAGAGTGATATAGGAAACTTCTGTTTTTTTCTCATTATCAACACGGAATTATAATTAACACCACACTCTATTATTTTCATATTCATATAATTTGTCAGAATAGTGCCCCTGATTACCTTAATAGTAAACTTTAAATCACTATAGTTTCACAATTAATTATAATTTCTATATTTGAAGCATACTGTTTTGACTATTTAATAATCAAAAACCAAATAACGTATTTTAAGAACTATAAAACTTATTATTATGAATCCTATTATCAGAAATATTCTGGCCGTTATTGCCGGATGGTTAGGTGGAAGTATTATCAACTTCGGACTTGTTCAAATTGGACATATGTCATTTCCAATTCAGGGCGTCGATCCTAATGATATGGAAGCACTTGCAGAAATAATGCCATCGCTTGATCTTCAGTATTTTATATTTCCCTTTCTTGCTCATGCACTGGGAACCCTGACAGGTGCTGCAATAGCAGGACTTATTGCTGCAAACAATAAAATGGTATTTGCAATGAGTATCGGTGTTTTATTCCTGATTGGTGGTATTTGGGTAAATTATATGATACCCGGGCCAACATGGTTTGCAATTGTTGATATTGTAATTGCATATATTCCTATGGCATGGATTGGTGGTAAAATTGCCAGTCCAAAGAAATAGTAGTAACCATTTCAGTTAATTACCAATAATATTAGGTTACTACATCCCTGTAATTGCCTGGTATTATTGGTAGTACATTCATTCAGACTTCCATTATATTTATCTATTACAGATTGCAGGCTTCTGTAAAGGGCTGGTAAGTGTAAACATATCCTCTTATGTAAAACTATATCCCGTAAACTCCTCTTTGGTAATTGACAAAGACATTAAGACTTTGAAGAATAAAAAAACAGCCTGAACCAACCTTTTCAATCTTTTTATCCACTATAATATTAGAGAAGCCGGGATAAGAATAAACTCATGAAATACTTACCATTATGTGAGTACCTTTCTGTAAATAAATATATTAACAATTAATGATAAGAGATTTAAATATTGGCTTCATCGGTGGTTGTTTGATAACCCAGGGTAATATAACCAGGGAAAACAGGTTCCTTTATGTACTAAAAAACAGGATTGAAAAAGAGATTAATTGCCGACCTGTATTTCATTATTCGGGTTATTCAGACTTTTACCAACTAAATTATGCTTATTCCAAAATACGTAAAAATAGTAAACCCGATATATTAATACTCCGGATACAAACTCAACCTTTCCTGATCATGTCAAAACTACTGATCAGGGAGCTTAATGAATACAACAAACCAAAAATTTCGTTAAATCCATTATTAACGGGGCAACGAAACATTTTCAAATCCAAAGGGATTGATCCTCCTGAATTCTGTAAACGCGCAAAAAAACCCAGGTTAATGAAGTATAACCTTATGTTGGGTAAACTTTTTCGTTTGGATATAACTGCCTCACGTATAGTTCTTAATGCCATTTTTGAGCTTTATTTAACATGTCTTAGAAATGATATTCATCTGTTTTTACTTGGAATTTCACCACATCCCATGATCTTGCAGGGAAATAATATCTGCAGGCAATTCAACACATTCATGATAAAAAGCATTGAAGAGTTTGGACTTGATTACATCGACACTTTTGATGAAATGAACTTTGAAACATATTTTCAGAAGGATATCTTGTACCTTTCAGAATCAGGGCATGAAAAAATGGGAGAACTGCTTTATGATGGTATGTATGATTATTTAAACAGTTACTTCAACCAGGATGGTTTTGAGGGCTGATTTAAATCCTGGTTATAATTATTTAACAAACAATAACAATTGCCTGTGCCAATGTTGATTAACTTTGGAATTTTTAGTTTAATATAAATTCATTGTTTAATATAAATTCATTGAAATGAAAAAGTTTCTAATTACTATACTTCTGTCATTTTTTATACTGTTTGTTAATTTTTTTAATCTGTTCTCAAATACTAATATAAACACGCCATCTGTCTATGTCTGTCACATACATGATTCAGTTGATGAAATGCAGGCTATATCTGATGCTGTTGAAAAATACTATATTGGAGGTATAATCTCAAGGGATTTTAGCCTGATACGGAGTATTTGTATTGAAGAGACTAAAATGTATGGTATAAGGAAAGATGGTAGTTTGTCTTCTACTACGCTCGACAAATGGTCAGAAAAGTTTGATCCTGAAAATCCACCTTTTAACTCACTTGACTACCAGATTGAGAAGGTCGATTTTACAGGAACAGCAGCACAGGTAAAGATCAGGTTTATAATAAATGGAAGTAATGTTGTTTACGATTATCTGAACATGCTTAAAATCAATAACCACTGGAAGATCATAAATATAATTGACTATTGGAGTAGATAAGCTGACAATCTATCTGTAAAATGAAAATACTGGATTTAAGTAACTGGAACAGGAAGGAACACTTCGATTTCTTCAATAGTTTTGATGAACCGTATTTTGGAATTGTGGCTACCGTTGATTGTTCCAATGCATTTACTAACTCACAACAGCAGGGAATATCATTTTTTGCTTATTACCTTTACTGCTCCATGCTTGCAGTTAATAATGTACCTGAGTTTAAATATCGTATTGATAATGATAAAATTATTATCCATGATATTATAAATGCATCACCAACAATCGGCAGAAAAGACGGTACTTTTGGATTTGGCTATGTTCCTTTTAATGATGATTTTACTGTCTTTAGGAACAATGTTGCCAATGAAGTTGAAAGAGTACAGTTAATGCGGGGAATAGGGCTTAATAATGATACAATTCGAACTGATGTTATCCATTATTCATCAATACCCTGGTACAGTTTTTCAGGTCTTACACACCCAAGGAATTTCATAGATAGAGATTCGGTTCCAAAGATCACCTTTGGTAAAGTTCATAAAGATAATGATGGAAGACATAAACTACCGGTTTCTGTTACTGTTCATCATGGACTTTGCGACGGCCTTCATGTTGGAAAATACCTTGATGAATTTGAGAATAATCTTCGAAAAGATCATCTGTAGTTTCATCGAAACACTACCGAACCAAACTACCTCTTAACTTCAGTCAACTCCAGCTCAAATACTAGTGGTGAGTATGGTTTTATTTCTTTTGTGCGCTGATAATCGCCATATCCGATCGAGGATGGTAATAACATCCAGGCTTTGCCTCCTTTTCGCATTAACTTCACAGCTTCTTCCCATCCTTTTATAACTGCTCCGGTTCCTACAGTGTACGTAAATGGTGTTTCATCTTCATACGATGACTGCAGTACATTTCCATCCAGATCGTAGTGAATATATTCAATAGTAACGGTGTTACCATCAACCGGATAATCACCCTTACCTTCTACTATATCCTTATAATACAATCCTGATTCGGTAGGTTTAACATTAATGTTGTGTTTTTTTATGTAATTGGCAATTTTCGATGGTTCTTCCTTTTTTAGCCTCTCTTTTTCGGCTTCTTTTTCTTTTTTATACCTTGCCCTGTCCTTTTTAACTTCTTCAAGGCTTCTGATAGCCTGTAATTTTACCTCATAAATTAATGTAGTATGTGGTGCCACTACTTCCCGGCCTGTGCTTCCAACTCCAATCCATGACGGAACAATCAATCTTGCTTTACCGCCTGGACGTAACATTCCAAGACCTTCCCTGAAACCTTCTGTATCAAACCCTTTGCCATATTCGACATCAAGTGCCCTGTCATCAAAATTGGTATACAACAGTTCATCGCTTCCCAATTCTTTAACACTTAAATATACCTGGCACATGTCACCTGTATCGGGCTTTGTTCCTTTCCCTTCTTCAAGTGGAATAAAATATAAACCCGATTTAGTCGGATCAACATAAATTTTGTTTTCATTTAAATAGTTCTGCAGGATCATCTTCTCTTTCCTGGCATTTTCACGACTTATTTCAGCCATCTCCTTTTGCCATTCCTCACTTGAAACATGTTTAAGAAGCTTAATATCGTAATACATGCTACTTCCTTTCTTCACTGACTCCGGCAATTTTGGAAGAGCTGCTGTTACCAGGTAAAATGAATCGGCAACAACCTCAATCGTCATTGAATCACCCGATCCCATAAGTGTAAGGGCATCGTACAGGTCTCCTTTAAAAAATGGTTTTGTTACAGGAAACCTCATTGGACCATCATTTGACTCACTACTATTGAATATTACGCTGTCACCAAGTCTGTACGCAAGATTTACAGTTACTATTTCTGATTCCTGCGCTTTTGTTTTATCGTTTCCCCGATAATGAATCTTGTATTTCGTACCATTATCGGCAATTTCGAAATTGCCCTTATTGGAATTCGTACATGAAAAAATAACCGTAGCGATCAAAGTCACTACGGTTATCTTAAAAAGTAATCCTTTCATTATAAAAACAAATTTATATTAATATCCGGTTTTACCGGCAAGAGGTTACATTTTCAATTATTTTATATCAACCAGCTCCACTTCAAATACAAGTGTTGAATAAGGAGGTATACTCGATCTGCCCTGTGGGCCATAAGCAATATCAGAAGGAATAACCAATATCGCAGTACCACCTTTTCTCATCATTCCAATGCCTTCATCCCATCCTTTTATTACTCTGCCCTGACCAAGTGGAAATTCGATTGGGTCCTTACCATATGAGCTGTCGAACTCTCTGCCATCCAGGAACATACCTTTATAATTTACAACAACAGTTTGACCTTTTTCAGGAGTACTTCCCTTTCCTTCTTTGGTTTCTATGTAATAAAGTCCGCTGGCAACCGGTTGTGCATCAGGATAATTGTCGGCAAGATAATCATATCTAAGCTGGGCTTCATTTTCCTTGAGTTCTTTTAATTCTTTTTCCTGTGCAGCCTTAACTTCCTCAAGTGATTCAATAGCATTTAACTTTATATGAAAATATACATGTTCAACTGAATCCAGTTCTTTCGGAATAGCCGGCATTCTGAACAATTTAGTAAAAACAGAGTCTGCATCGCATATAAAAGTTGCACTGTCACCAATACGCATCATTGCCATACCTGCATACACATCACCTGCAAATGTTGGTTCAATCAAAGGCATTTTCATTACCTGAGGCATGTCCTTACTGTCGAACATAACAGAATCTTCAGATGCATAAATCATATCAATTGTTACATAATCCCCAATTTTAGGTGTAACAGTATCATTACCTTTAATGTGGAATTTGTAGTAAAGACCGTCTTTAGTTTGCTCATATCCCGCGAACTTCTTATCTCCCGACTGACAAGATACAAATACAGATCCAACTGCCATAAAGACTACAACTAATACTAAAATCGTTTTTTTCATTTTATTTTTTATTAATTAATGTTTGTGAATTCGATTTCATAAATAATAGTAGATCGCTGGGGAATTTTTTTCCTGTCTCCCAACAATCCATGTCCAAGGTGCGAAGGTATAATAATTATTGCCTCATCACCAACTCTCATGTTTAATATTGCTTCTTCAAGACCGGTTTCAACTCCTCCATGCCCTACTTTAAACACTTTTGGTCCATCTTTCTCCGAAGAATAAATTATATCTCCAGTTATTAGTTTTAACTTATAATTTAATGTAACTGTTTTACCCCTTGTCGCCTTTTCACCTGTACCATGCCTGATTATCTGATACTTGAGACCAGATCCTGTTTCGGTAACATCAAGTTCATGTCTTGCAATGTAGTTTTCAATTTCTTTGGTTTCAGTATTTACCATATATCGGTTTACCTTTACAAGAGACTCCTTTTTACTGCCTTTTTTCCCTTTCCGGTTATTATCCGTTACACTATCAGTGTTATCACATCCAATAAGCATTACCGGTAACAATATCATTATGTATATACTAATCTTACCCATCAAAGTGATATCTTATAGTTTAGCTCATGTTTATAACCCTGTAGAACTTCTTTCAACCTGGTAATAAACGAATTAATATCTTCATTTGTTTTACCACCGGCAGCATTTTTATGCCCTCCGCCATTAAAATATTCCCTGGTGAGGTCATTTACAGAGAAATCACCCTTGGAGCGAAATGATAATCTTAACTGGTTATCTTTTTCGGTTATCAGGACAGACATATTTATTTTTTCCATCGATAAAGGATAGTTTACCACCCCTTCCGTATCACCTACCTTGTAATTATATTCAATAAGATCGCTTTTTGTCAGGTAAATCAAAGCTGTATGCAGATCTTCCCAAACAATCATACGTTTACTGATAGAATAGCCCAGCAGCCTTAATCGATTTTCAGAAAACGTATCATAAATAAGTTTATGTATTTTCTGCGCATCAACACCAAGACCGATAATCTTTGAAGTAATTATATAAGTTTCCGGACGATTACATGAAAAACTGAAAGATCCCGTATCAGTAACTATCCCGGTATAAATTGCTTCACCGGTTTTTTTATCAATTAATTTCTCATCGCCCAGTTGTGTAATAAAATTGTAAACAAGTTCTCCAGTTGAGGATGTGTCAACTGTTGAAAAACAAAAATCAAAATTTTCAATTTCAGGATCAACATGGTGATCTATCAATATACGCAATGCTTCGGTACCTTTTATAATTTCCGACAAAGCACCAAGTCTGTTAAGGGCATTGTAATCAAGTGAAAAAATTATATCCGCCTCCTTTAATATTTTCTGTGCATTTTTCGATTGTTTATTATACAAAATTATTTTTTCAGAATCGGGTAACCAGTTATAATACTCAGGAAAGCTGTTTGGTACCATCATTTCAACATTATTACCCAGTTTGGTAAGGTAATGGTACATAGCAAGTGATGAACCAATTGCATCACCATCAGGATTTGTATGTGAAGTAATTACAATATTCTTTCTTTGATTCAATAGCTGTTTTAGTTTATTTATTTCATTATCAGATAACATAGATATTATTCTATTGGGTAAAAAATGCATGCAAATATAATCTATTTACGACTTTCAAAAAAACGCCATCTAAAAATGGCAATATATTATTTAACAGTAGTACCATTTGCAGATACTGATCAATAAAAACCATTAATTGTAACTTGAAATACTGTTAATTTAACCTATCATAATTTGCCTCATATTTCTTACAATACAACCAAAGAACTCAAAAATGCCCCATTATATTATAGATGTTTGTTTAATAAAACTTAGAAATCATGAAAAGATTAGCTATTATCTTCGTTATAAACCTGGTGTTGATAAACCTTGCAAATGCTCAAAATGTTAATAAATATGCCAATGATGAAATAATTGTAAAGTTCAAAAGCAGTTCAGTTTATAGCCCGGCAAATGCTACCACAAGCCTTGAATTTGGAAATATCAGAATTGATTCTCTGGGCAGCATATATAATATTTCAAATATAAAAATAACAGGTAACCGGGATCATTTGAACACTTACCTGATTAAGTTTTCAGAGCATCAGAATATTGAAGAACTAACATCAACATATATGAGTACTCACCAGTTTGAATATGTGGAACCAAATTATATTGGTGAAGGAGGAGGAAAAAAAGCTGAGTTTCTGAACAACCCTTCCGACACTTATTTCGCCCGTCAGTGGGGATTGTTAAACGATGGAAGTTTTTCACTTGCACCGGCAACAATTGATGCTGATATAGATATGGATCAGGCATGGGAATTAATTGAACACCAGGGAACTCCAATTACTATTGCCATTCTGGATGGAGGAGCAAAACTTGATCACCCTGAATTTAATAACAGGATATGGACCAATGAAAATGAGACTGTGAACAATTCAGACAATGATGCTAACGGTTATGTAGATGATGTGAGAGGCTGGAATTTTGCGTATAGTGATAATAACCCGGTCGATAATCATGGTCATGGAACAAACGTAACCGGAATTATCGGAGCAAATGGAAATAATGACCTGGGGTATGCCGGTATTGACTGGAACAGTAAGTTGATGATATGTAAAATACTGAATGAAGATAATACGGGATATTATTCCTGGTGGGTTGATGCAATTTACTATGCTGTTGATAATGGTGCCAAAGTAATAAACATGTCGGTTGGCGGACAAAACTACTCCAATGCCATGAAAGAAGCTGTGAATTATGCTTATGATAACGATGTTGTTGTTGTAGCTTCTATGATGAACTATAATAACAATGCTAAATATTATCCTGCAGGTTATGAAAATACAATAGCTGTTGGATCAACAGATCCTGATGATGAAAGATCTGTGCCGTTCTTCTGGAGCCAGACGAGCGGCAGCAATTATGGAGATCACATTGATGTAGTTGCTCCCGGAAATTATATTTATGGATTGAAATGCAATTCAAATACTAATTTTAATTCCTATTGGGGAGGTACTTCACAGGCAGCACCACACGTTTCAGGTTTATGCGCCTTATTATTAACTTATGATCCTGAATTATCAGCTGATTCAGTAAGATCAATAATATGTACTACTGCTGAGGACCAGGTGGGTAATGAAATGGAAGACACATATGGTTTCGATATTTATTATGGTCACGGAAGAATAAATGCTTACCAGGCTTTACTCCGGACTCCTGTTGCGGTCAATGAGGTTATAAAAAAGGATGAGATATATCTGTATCCCAATCCTGCAAGGGATCATATCTATTTAAATCCGGGTTCAGACAACATAAAAGGAATTGAAATTGTAAACATAAACGCCCAGTCAGTCAAAACAATTGTAATTCCCGAAATTGACAGAAATATATTGCACATACCCATATCGGCACTTAAACCAGGTATGTATTTTTTGAGAGTTTCTACAAATGATAATGAAATAATTACACGTAAATTCATCAAATGTGAATGATTAATTATCCATGATAATAAGTTGATATAGTGTTTTTTCAGGTTAAAAAGTTATCCAAAACATCTCTTTTTCATGTAAATTAAAGATTATGAACAACTTATATCCAAACTATTGTATTTAATACCGATAAATAATAAATTGAAAAAACCTTCATAATGTGAAAAATATGTTGCATCTTTGCACCCGTTTTTTAAAAATTATTATCAACTTAATTATTAATTAGTTATGCCAACAAAGATTAGATTATCACGTCATGGTAAAACTCACAGAGCTTTTTATCATATCGTTGTAGCTGATGGTCGTGCACCTAGAGATGGAAGATTTATTGAGAAGATTGGCACATACAATCCTATTAGTAACCCTGCCGAAATCGAATTAGATTTTGACAGTGCATTGGATTGGATTATGAAAGGTGCTCAGCCAACCGATACAGCAAGAGCAATTTTATCGCATAAAGGTGTACTTTACAAAAGTCATCTGCTTAAGGGCGTTAAAAAAGGCGCTTTAACTGAGGTTGAAGCTGAAGCTAAATTTCAGAAATGGATAGAAGAGAAGGAAGCAAAAATTGCTGCTTCAAGATCTGGTATTGAGGAGAAGGTTCGTGCTGAGAAAAAAGCACGTATGGATGCTGAGGTAAAAGTAAATGAAGAAAGAGCTTCGGAACTTGCAAAATTAAAAGCTGCAAAGATCGAAGCACAGGTTAAAGCTGCCCAGGAAGCAGCTGCCGAAAAGGCTGCTGCTGAAGAAGCTGAAAAACCGGAAGAGGAAGTTACCGATACACCAGTTGAAGCAACAAAAGCCCCTGCTGAAGAGGCTAAAGATGCAAAAGAAGAGGAAAAATCCGAAGAATAATTTGAAATAATTTGGTGACAGGAAGCCTGTCAGGAATTTCCTGACAGGCTTTTTTTTACCCTTCAGGTTGATCCTTTATAAATTAAAACTTTTACCGCTAATACTATATGAATAAATACAGTCCTGAGAATTATGATGGAAGAACCTTTGTTTAACTAAATGCTATTTTATTATAATTTCTGTCCTTCGGTTTTTTGCCCTGCCCTCCTCTGTTTCATTAGATGCCACAGGTTTTGTTGAACCCATTGCCACATAACTTAACCGGTTACTTTTTATTCCTTTATTAATCAAATACTCACCAACAGAAGTTGCTCTTCTCTGCGAAAGCTTCATATTATATTCAGGTTTCCCGATGTTGTCGGTATGACCGGTGATTTCAATTTTGTATGATGGATATTCAAGAAGTAAATCAACAAGCTTATCCAGCTCATAATAAGATGATTCCAGCAGATCATGACTGTTAAACTGAAAAAACACATTATTCATTGTAAGTTGACCGCCCGTAGTTATCTTTGATAATTCAAAAGTTTTCTTCACTGATTCCATCCCTGAATCTTCTTCAAGATTTATGTTTTCCGACAAAAATAAATACCCGGATTTGGATATGTTAAACGCATAATCAATCCCGGGATAAACCACAATCAGGAAACTACCTGTAACTGAGTCTGAAATCGTTTTGTTTATAATCTCATAATTATCAAGATTTGTAATTTCAACTTTTGCGCTTAAAGGTGTTCCCGCTTCGGAGTCAATAACCCTGCCTTCTACATACATTACTTTTTCAGGTAGTACAGTCTCGTAATTATCAAAATAATATATATCATAATTTCCATACCCTCCTGCCCTGTCACTTGATATCCAGCTCGTGCTACCATCAATACTGCTAAATATGTTTATTTCATTATATCCGGAATTGGTTGGGTAACCAATATTCTTAGCTTTCGACCATCTTCCAAGTTCATCGGCTTTTGATACAAAAAGGTCAAAACCACCCAGTCCGGGATGTCCTTTTGATGCAAAAAATAGGGTTTTACCATCAGCATGAAGAAATGGTGCCATTTCATCATCAGGTGTATTGATACTATCTCCGAGATTAACAGGTGGACTCCACGAATTATTTTTGAGCTTTACAGACATCCATATATCGGAACCACCTTTACTTCCCTGCCGCTTGGATGCAAAAAACAACTTCTTTCCATCCGAAGAAATAACAGGTTGAGATTCCCATGTTGAGGTATTCAATCTTACCCCAAGATTCTTTGGAGGCAGCCATTCATACCCTGAACTATTTGAATAATACAGATCACAGCCACCATAACTGTCCGGCCAGTAACATCCTGTAAAATACATTGTTCTGCCATCTGTACTAAAATTAATGGTTCCCATGTTTTTATCACCTCTCCATTCAAGGTCAATGGGAACAGGAGTTTCCCAAATGGAATCAATCTTATCCGCCTTATATAACTGTTCAACATACATTGCCGATGAGTATTCAGATTTTTTAGTTCTCTTGGTCAACATAAGCAGGTCATCTCCCGTATTAACATAATTAACATACTCATCATTTTGAGTATTTACCCTGCTTCCCATATTCTTGGGCACTGTATTAACAGGATTGGAAATCAATGAGTCTGCAGTTATGGCAAAAATCAGTTTTTTAGCTGAAATTGCTCTCAACTCATCCGAAATGGTATTAAAATCCAGAAGCTTATCATAACAGATAGCTGATTTGTGATAATCTCCAACGGAATAATGAATATTGGCAAGAAAATAATAAACAGGTGGAAAAAATGTTGAGTCTATTGACAAGGCTTTATTGTAAGCAGTAATTGCATCATCAAACCTGCTTACATCGGTTAGTATATCACCAAGTAATAGCCATGATTCAATAAATTCCTGATCATGATCCAGGGATTTCTCCAGGTCGGTTATTGCCGCATTGTAATTTCGATTTGTATAATTTGAAGCACCACTATTATAAAACTTAATGGCCTTTTTGCTTTTTGATGTGAAATCATAATCCTGTGAGTAAGAGCTGATTGGAATACAGATACTAATAGTTATTATAAACGCAATAATCCTCATTTTCCCAGTTCTCTGAAAGCGTAAATAATGATATTCAGGTCTTTCCAAAGGTTATAATCCCTGGCATAAAGAAGGTTCAACTGAGATATTGTATCATCATCATGATTTTTAAATTTCACAGAATCCACAGGGTTCAGAACACCTCTTCTTATTTTTGGGAGTTTGACTGTCTGTTTCTCAAGAGGGTAATAACCTACCCAACTAAGTGCTCCAGTCATTACTTTAAATATATTTCCGAAAAATCCCAGGGGTTTTCTCTGAACAAAAGCAACCACCGGAGATAATATTAACAGAATTATACTTAAAAAGAAATCAAGTAATCTTTTATTTCTTCTGTTAACTATCTTATCAACAGCATTTATATTTATTGTATATAAGTCGCCACGAGTATGTATTGAGTTACTTCCGATAATTGACAGACTATCTTCGGGTGCTATTTTGTAATCAACCTGCGCCACCTGCCACTCGGTCATTTTGTCGATAATCCGTTGATGTGAAATACTTTTAGAACAGAAAATAACCTCATCAATATTATAAATTCTTATAATATCAACAACCTGTGAGATTACACCTATGAAGGTATTATCATCCACCAGTTTTTCGCTGCTGCTCACCAGCCCGACAAATTCGGGTTTTATATATGATTTTTGAAGGAGACTTTCAACACGTTTAGCTTCGTTGTGGTCTCCTATTATAATAAATCTCCTGTTGATATTATCACCAATTTGTATCCATTTAAACCTGAAGAGGTGCAAAGTAAACCTGATTGCTGGCAATGCAAAAATCCCCCACAATGTTCCCAACAGGATTATTGCACGTGAGAACCTGAGGCTCTCAGGTAACAAAGCATATAATACCAATATTATGATCGTACCCGAAACTAATCCGGTAATCGATTTCTTTATTACAATTGGTTTATCATATCCTCCGGCAAAATAAACAGATAAAATCCAGATAAGTATATATGATGGTATTACATAGTATATAAATTCCATAGGATATGCACCGCCTTCCGAGTAAATTAGCGTTCTCTCCCATAGTTCTTTAACAGTAATAATTCCGGCAACCAGAGCAAGGCTATCCATTAATGGTAGTAATATCCTTTCCCAAAACCTGTTCAGCAATGCTATAAATGCCCTAAAATAAATCGCAATATTAATGAGGGTTGTAAATAGTTTTGCATTCTTTTGGGTAAAATGTTTTTTGGCAAATATTACCATGGCATTATAAAAAACCAGGACATAATTGACACTGCTTTTTTTTGTTGACTCGCCTTTATAATGAATTATTCTTGTTTCAGGGTAATAATAATTAAAATATCCTGCTTTTATAATTCTGTAACTCAGATCAATATCTTCTCCATACATAAAGAAGGATTCATCAAGTAATCCTGTTTTATCCAACGATTCTTTACGAAGCATCATGAATGCACCGGGGAGTATATCAACTTTATGAATTTCATCTTCATTTAAATGGCCGAGATGATATTTGGCAAATCGCTTGCTATGTGGAAAAATCGCACTGATCCCAAACATCTTATAAAATGCTGTCGAAGGTGTTGGAAGACCTCTTTTCGACTCGGGTAAAAACTTACCTGAACCATCAAGCATTTTTACACCCAGTCCACCTGCATCCGGGTGTTTGTCCATAAAACCAATTACTTTCTCAAAGGTATCATGTTCTACAACAGTATCAGGATTGAGTAACAATACATACTCGCCTTTTGATTGTTTAATTGCCTGGTTATTAGCAATGGAGAATCCTACATTTTTTTTATTGGGAATAAGAATAACTTCCGGGTATTTTTCCAGAACCATCTGATTAGAACCATCAATTGAGTTATTATCTACAACAAAAGTTTCCCCATCAATATTCTGCATTGCTCTTCTGACAGAACTCAGGCATTGATCTAAAAAGTACTCGACATTGTAATTAACTATTACTACTGACAGCTTCATATTTCAAGGTGAAAAAAACACGCAAATATACACAGACTCGATAAATAAAGTCACTCGATTTAGTAACTAATATATAATGGTTATAAACTACCAAATATCATTCATGAAACGAAAAATACATCCAATTGTTATCAGGATTGGTTTAATTTTGACAGTATCTTACTTTTTCTTTAATTTTATGAAATTGCATGCAACCATTTATCAATAAATAATCCCTATATAATTACAGAGTAACAGAAAAAACTTTTTACCATAAACCACAAAACTACATATAGCCGTAGGGATAAAGAATATGATCTGGTACAGGGATGTTTACAAAATAATCGTGCTGCTCAAAAAAGACTTTATGACAATTATTGTAATGCAATGTACACTTCGGCACTAAGAATACTGAATGATCATGAGCTTGCAAGTGATGCCATTCAGGAATCGTTTATACAGATATTCAGGATATTGGACCAGTTTCGGTTCAAATCGGCTCTTGGTACCTGGATTAAAACCATTGTTATTCATACTTCACTTAAGATTCTTAAGAAACAAAAAAGATTTGTGTTTACGGATTTAAATGATACAATTAATCATGTAACCTGGGAAGAACCTCTGGGTGGTGAACATCTCGAGAAGGCAATTCTGTCGTTGCCTGACGGTTACAGGGCTATCTTCTTACTGATTGAAGTAGAAGGCTATAAACATAAAGAAGTGGCAAAGATGTTGAAAATCAGTGAAGGAACATCAAAGTCACAATTATTTCATGCGAAAAAATATTTAAAAACTATACTGTCAAGCTGTAACAACTAATGCGAGAGAGAAACAAATACATACTGAAAAAGGGTATATCGGATTTACCTGAACACGTAGCACCGGAGAGCATCTGGGATAATATCGAAACTGCCATTTACGATATTCCTGCCAGGACTCTGCCTATCCATAAAGCACCATCAGAACTATGGAGTGACATTGACACCGGCATTGTTACAAAAAATTCAATTAGAAGAATCGTTAAAAGAACTATTATTGCTGCTTTACTCCTGTTAATAACCGGATTAGGTATTTATCTGTTACTTTTTGACGGAATTACCGAGAATAACCGGAATAATATATCCGATATTAAAACTACAAAAACAGAGAATAATGTAATTGAAAAAGCTGCGAACACAAAATCGTTAAATAGCAAAACAGAGGACAAAACTAATACCACTAAAAAATTATATAAGTTATATGAGAAAAAAGAAACACCTGCTAATAATAAACCTATTTCACTAAATACCGGTAGCAAATACAGAGAGAAGTCGGCATATCAAAACAATGATATGACCAACAATGATGAATTACTTGCATTCCATAATACCAGGTTAACCTCAGACCAGTCGATAATAAATAACAAAATAGGTTTATTCAACCTGGTTGATGATTCGGAATATCTTGACTTTAATTCATTAAAAAGCAGTGAGTTCAGGCAATCAGAAACACCTCCTGCTTTCGACTATTGTGATTTTAATCGGGTAAATAAGGATATATATTATGGTGCTTCAGTGGATTACCAGTACTTTATTAAATCTACTATCCCTGAAAATACTGATTTACTATATTGGTTTACGGGTGATTTAAGGCTTAAGTTCAAACGAAATAAACTATTTTTCGAAACTGGTATTGGTATTGGTTACTCCGTCGATAAGACGGTTTTTTCATATAATTACCTTACAAATGAACTGGTCGACACATATGAATATGTTGATTCAGTACATTTTGATCCGGTAACTGGTAAAACCGAGTATTTTACAACAACTGTGAACGTTTACGATTCCATTGCTTATACCTCAAATTCATCGGTTGAAAAAAAATATATATATCTTCACATCCCTGTTTTTGTTGGTTACGAGGTATTCAGTAAAAACGACTTCGCAATTAGCTTGCAGGCTGGAGTGTCATACATTTCACAACTTGATGTATCAGACAGAGTTCCTGTATTATACCATGAAAATTCAAGAATTACTGATGTAAATTCAATAGAGACCATAAGAAATACACAATTTCTGAATTCAACGTTTGCTGTTGGATTTGGATGGAATATTAACAGAAATGTAACACTGAACGTTGATCCTTCTTTTAACTACTATTTTAAAAATATATATAATGAGAGTGGATCATCAAAAAACTCCTTATCACTGGGGTTAAAATGTGGTGTTTATATAAAATTTTAATAACCATACAACTATTTTGATTTTTAACAGCCCTATAAACTGTAAGAAATGAAACTGACAACAACTATAAAAATGAGAAATATACTGGCTATCATCTTCCTTATTTTCCTAACGAATACTGCCGTAACTCAGACGGATTGTAATCCACCTACTAATTTATTGTCCGAAATTAACAATCAGGATGTAACATTGACCTGGTCAGAACCTGATTTTAATCCTGTCAATGTTCTGTCGGCAAAACCACGGATTAATAAAGATAGTTCCATTGATGGCAGCCCTATACATAAAACAATTAAGAGTACATCCTCCCAAAGAGATTATCTTGATGTGCAATTCGCATTTAATTGTGTTGACTCTTCCGGAGAAACAGGAGTAGTTTCTGACGGATCATTCATATATACTTCAATCTGGAATAAAGACTATTTCCTGAGATACAGTATTGACGGAACCTCTGCTGATACCCTGATAATACCCGGAGTTGATAGTATACGGAACATGATATATTGCGAAAAAAACGGGCTGATTTATGGGTCACATTTCCTAAACAACAGCGAAAGCGTAATTTATGGTATGGATTTTGAAACTTTGACATTGGTTGAATCCATAGAAGTACCATTTCTGTGCAGAGCATTGGGATATAACCCGACGGAAGATGTCTTTTATACAAATAACTGGGATGATGATGTTAAAGTTGTTGAACGCACAACAGGTAATATAATCAACACGATTCCTTTAAATGGTAGTTATGGATCATATTATGGTTTTGCATATGATAATGTATCTGACGGTGGACCTTATCTTTGGGGATTTAGCCATGATGGTAATGGTGCCGAGCTGGTTCAACTGGACTTTCCTGATCTAACGGAAACGGGGTTCATTATGGATGTATCTGAAATAGGAAGTGGATCAAATGCAGGTGGATTATTCATTAAATCAAATCTGGTTGACAACACTTATACACTCGGAGGAATTATCCAGAATGATGTGATATTTGGTCTCGAACTTGGTGAATACACTCCCCCTGTTTTAACCGGATATAACGTTTATAGAAATGGGATTCAAATAAATACTGATCCGGTAGTTAACAGTTTATATACAGATTATAGCCTTGATCCTGGTACCTATACATATGAGGTTACTGCATTATATGATATTTCAGGTTCATTCTATTGCGAGTCAGATCCATCAAATTCTGTTGTGGTGACTATAATTGATAACCCGTTGATATTAGGAGGGAATGTATTTGCAGGAAGTGGTAAACTTGACTTCGGAATTGCAAATGCTTATAGCTTTCTGGGTGATGACTACATCCTCGAATCCAGTACAGATATTGATGAATTTGGGTACTACTTCTTCTTTCCGGTTCAGCCAAATTATTACTATGTGTCAACTCATCCCGATGATAATTCACAGTATAAAGACAGCCATATTAATACTTATTACGGTAACGTTTATCACTGGGAGGATTCACCACCAATTCATCTTGAAAACAATTTGTATAATCTGGATATTGAACTGATAGAAATAGCACCTTTGATACCAGGAGCAGGTATGATCGCAGGAAAAATAATTTCTGAGAATAAAGAGAGAGATACAAACCCGGCCAAAAATGTATCATTACTTCTATTAAATTCTGATGATGAATGCATTGCAAATGTTTTTTCAAATGAATCTGGTGATTTTAAATTTTCAGATCTCGGTAACGGAACCTACAAAGTATTATGTGAAATAATGGGCAAAAAAATGACCCCTTTGGAGTTTACGATTGATAATCACTATCAGATATATTCCAATGTAAATCTTCTTATTTCAGAAGAAGAAATTACACTTGGAATTGACGACGAACTACCGGAAAGTGTTACTTTCCTGAGCGATATTTTCCCGAATCCCGCTACAAATGATGCTTATATTGAGATTTCATTAATGAAAAATGAAACTGTAAAATTTAAACTACTTAGTATTTCAGGTAAAGTAGTTGAATCAAGATCAGAAAATCTCAATACTGGTTTAAACAGAATTATAGTTTCAAACTCTCAACTATCTGCCGGAATTCATTTTCTAAATATTGAGTTTGAGAATAGTTTTAGTATTAATAAGAAATTCATCGTGTACTAATTTGGTTTATGGTATATCAGTCACAGTACATGTGAATATTAAGCATTATGAGTAGCTTTAAAAGCCTGGTTCCCCCCAGGCTTTTTTTGTGCCCTACTCTCCAATCCCTTTATTCCTTTCAAACTTAGAGATTCCTGTTTGGCCAACAATGGAAGATATCTCCTGAGACCGAAGTTGTGACTGAAGATTTGTGCTTCGGACTCAGGGGATTTCTCCTTACAGTCGAAATGACAAGGACTCGCGATATGGACTTGCAATATGGGCTCGCCCTCAACTAGTCCTCGTTTAGCGCAGCGTAACGAGGATTAATCTTACCCGGGCATTTTTAATGCCCTTATCCAACACTCATTCTTGTCTTGATCCAATT
>JANQGJ010000053.1 GCA_028277395.1 Bacteroidales bacterium
TCAAAGCCCTTCTGAACCGTTCACCTATTTCATCTTTACCAACTCGGAATGTTTCAATATAAATATATTTATTTGCCTTCTCAATATCTTCGATCATCTCATTATAATACCTCAGGGGATCATCGAATAACTGATATGGTATTCTCAATTTCATGTTTTACTCCTGTTCACGAAAAAAAGTAAATAAATCAATAATGTAATTATAGCAAGGCCGGAAATCACTGTAAGTATTAACTTGTATTTTTTGATATCCTTTTCTTTCTCATTATTTTCGTTTTGAAGCCTTTCACTTTCCTGTAAACTTTCTTCAACCTTATGTTTGATTTCCATCTCTTTCATTTCAAAATTTTGAAGCTTGTCAATCAGAGAATCTTTACCTTGTGAAAACAACCTGAAGTATCTTTCAAAATTATCATAATCACCAATTTTAGCATAACAGTGTACAAGGGATTCATAATTATGGTTAATATAATCAACCTGATTTGTTGATTTAGCCATTTCCAGACTTCTTCTGAAGTAACCTATACTTTTCTCTGTACTACCAGAATTTCTGTATAATTCTCCTATATTATAATTAACCATGACCATTCCGGTTACCGCCCCTAATTCTTCATATATAGTCTGACTTGTATTAAAATATTCCAGAGCTTTTTCCGTATCCTCCATATTAGCATACAGTGTTCCCAGGTTGTTGTTTAGTAAGGCAATGCCAACATTATCTTCCTGACTTCTTTTAATAAGAAGTGCTTCATTATATATTTTTCGTGCTTGTTTATAATTCTTGAATTCAATGTTGTATATTTCACCCATATTGGTTAGTACATGCGACAATGCTCTTTTATTTCCGGATTCTTTGAAACATACCGATGCTTTTTCATAAAATTCCAGAGCTTTTTCGTATTTATCCCATTTACCATATATTATTCCAATGCTCATATATGAATAACCAATACCATCAATGTCATTAAGCGTTTTGTTTATCTCCAGTGATTCATAATATCTGTCAAAAGCTTCCTGGAAATTATTACTATAGTAGCAAATGTTTCCAATTTGAATAAGTGAAATGGCAACTCCCTCCTGGTTGTTGAGTTGTTTTTCAATTTCAAGTGACTGATTGTAATAATTCTTGGCCATATCAAAATCGGCCCATTCCTCATATAGTAGCCCAATGTTATTAAGGCATTTAGCCTGACCAGGTTTGTCATCAATCTCTTTATAAATGTTAAGGCTTTTAAGGTAAAAATCAAGTGCCATCAACAAGTCACCTGAATAATAGTTACTTATGCCAAGTGACTTCAGGGACATGGCTTCCAGGTTACTATTGTTTTCTTTTCTTGCCAATTCAAGAGCCTGTGTACCGTATTCTATGCAGTCTGTAAAAACTATATTTCGATATGATTCTGATAGTTGAATAAGTGTTGTTATTTTTTCGTCACCAGTTGTTTTTGGAAGTCGCGAATGTAAACTATCAATAACACTTAATTGTGAGGCATGGAGGTTCACCAACGTGCAAATCAAAAAGTAAATGACTGTTAATAGTATCCGCATGATTGCAAATTTAGTAAAAGAAATTGTAATTATTTTGGTATTATCAGCTACAAAATTATGAATCTGTGATTAGTATAACAACATCTTATTCCAGCACGAAAAGAGGAATTACCTGGCTATTTTTCAATATTGAAAATCACGGTATTAATAAGTTGTATATTTGTGTCAAATTCAAAATTATAGTATGATAAAGTCAATGACCGGTTACGGTAAGCATATAGCCGAAACTGAAAACACTAAAATTATTGTTGAAATACGTACATTGAATAGTAAACAGCTTGATGTTAATATGCGTTTACCCTCATATTTTAAGGAGAAAGAAATTGAGATGCGTAAACAAATAGCTGCCATATTACATCGTGGTAAAATAGATATTGTTGTTTCAATGGAACAGAATACCGTTGAAACAGCTCCGGTTATAGATATTGATATAGCAAAGCATTATCACTCCGAATTAAAAACTCTTGCTACTGCTGTAAATCAGGGTGATTTTGAAGATTACCTTTCTGTTATTGTAAAAATGCCTGAGATTTTTGTACAAAAAGAAAAAGAGCTGGAGGATGAGGAACTAAATCTTGCATTGGATTGTATGCAGAATGCATTGATTGCTGTTGATAAATTCAGGATAAGCGAAGGAGAAGACCTGTTGGCTGATTTTACATTTAGATGTAATAATATACTTTCATTGCTGGATGATATTGATAATTATGATAAAGAAAGAATAGTTAGAGTCAGAGATAGAATACTTTCAAATTTGAAAAAGTTTTTAGGAGATCATGATGTTGATAAAAACAGACTGGAACAGGAAATGATATATTATATCGAGAAGCTTGATATAACTGAAGAACAGGTTAGACTTAGGAATAATTGCAGATATTTTCTGGAGAACCTGAATAATGAAGAATCTTCTGGCAAAAAACTAGGATTTATATGTCAGGAAATAGGAAGAGAAATAAATACTCTTGGATCGAAAGCAAATGATGCAGATGTTCAGAGAATTGTTGTTTTAATGAAAGACGAACTGGAAAAGATCAAAGAACAATTATTTAATATATTATAGTTGTAATGGTAGTGAAGAAAGGAAAGCTTTTAATATTTTCTGCACCGTCAGGGTCAGGTAAAACAACTTTGGTTCAATATATAATGAAACAGTTGGACTCACTTGAATTTTCAATTTCAGCTACCAGTCGTAGCAGCAGAAAAAATGAAATAGATGGTAAGGATTACTATTTTTTAACACCTGAAGAATTTAAAGCGAAAATCAACAGGGATGAATTTGTAGAGTGGGAGGAAGTCTATAAAGACAGGTATTATGGATCACTTAAGTCAGAAGTTGAAAGAATAAGAACGAACGGGAAACATGTGGTATTTGATGTTGATGTAGTTGGTGGAGTTAACATAAAAAAAATGTATAAAGATGATGCTTTGGGTATTTTCGTAATGCCTCCGTCAATTGAGGTACTCAAAGATCGTTTGTTTAGTCGTGGTACTGACAGCATTAATGATATTCAGACAAGAATTGATAAAGCGGAATATGAATTAACGTTTTCCAACAGGTTTGATGAAATAGTAATAAATGATGACCTTGAAGTTGCCAAAGAAAAAGCCCTTAAATTAGTAATAGACTTTATTAATAAAAATGATTAAACAGATATGAAATCGGTAGTATTACCTTCCTATAACAAGAATATAATAAGGGCCATGCTTGGGCTTAAAGTTCAGGATATCGACCCGCCTGTACCTAAAGTAGATGAAGTTGTAATAAAAATTCATGCATCACCGGTAAATCCTTCAGACATTGCTTTTATTCAGGGAACATACAATATTGTGAAACCTTTACCGGCTGTTCCCGGATTTGAGGCTTCCGGAGAAGTTGTGGATGCGTACAAAAATACTTCTGATCTGATTGGAAAAAAGGTAAGCTGTTTTGTTCAAAATGATGACTTTGGTACATGGTCGGAATATGTTGTGGCAAATGTAGATGACATTATAATTCTGAAAGATGAAATGAATATGGACCAGGCAGCTTGTTTTACGGTTAATCCGTTTACAGCATACGGTTTGTTTAATATTGCTGTGTTAAGAGAAACGAAAGCAATTATTCAAAATGCTGCAGGAAGTCAGGTTGCAGCATTGATACGAAAAATGGCATTATTGAACGATGTTGATGTAATAAATATTGTCAGAAAGCAGGAAACTGCAGATAAATTAGTATCCGAAGGAGTAAAGCACGTATTGGTTGATACAGATGAAAATTTTGAAAGCCAACTTAAGGATATCTGCACATCACTTAATCCCGGAGTAGCTTTCGATGCAGTTGGTGGTAAACTTGCTGGATTAATGTTTAATGCTTTAAGTGATGATTCCGAACTTGTGGTATATGGTGGATTGTCAGGAAAATCAATTGATGGAATTGATGTTATGGATGTAATCTTCAGGGATAAGATTATATCAGGATTTAATCTTATCGACTGGAAAAATGAAATGGATATTGAAGAATTTAATAATATATCAGAAGAGCTTCAGGATAGATTTATTGATGGAACATATTCAACGGCAATTTGTGGTAATACATCTTTGGAAAATGTAGTTAAAGGATTAAGAGCATATATTTCCGATATGAGTAAGGGTAAGTTGTTAATAGTACCTTAAGTTTAAGTATTTCTATTATGGAGAAAGCAAAATTGAAGAAAACCGGTTTATTCTTTGGTTCATTTAATCCAATACATAACGGTCATTTAATATTGGCAAATTATATGGCTGAATTTACTGACCTTGATGAGGTATGGTTTGTAGTTTCTCCACAAAATCCACTAAAAAGCAAAAGTAGTTTGCTGGCAGATTATCACCGGCTTGCCCTTGTTAATCTTGCAATTGAAGATCATATAAAGTTAAAGGTGTCGAATATTGAATTTAAGATGCCTAAACCATCATATACAATTGATACTCTGACATGGTTAACTGAGCAACACAAAGACAGGAATTTTGTTGTAATTTGTGGAACTGATATTTTCAGGTCATTTCATAAATGGAAAAACCATGACAGGATATTGAAATATTATCAGCTATATGTTTATCCACGACCTGGATATCATTTGGATAAATATGTTAATGATCCTGCAATTAGTTTGCATGATGCGCCTCTGATGGAGATTTCATCAAGTTTTATCAGAGAAGGTATTAAAGCCCGGAAAGATATGAACTTCTGGATGCCGGATTCAGTTTATAATTATATACTGGATATGCATTTTTATGAGAAGTAGAGATAATTACAGATGTAAACAGGAAATTTTGTTTGGTGTATCAGTTATTCGAAATAATCTTTTATTACATCACAAATCATATCCACCACTTCCGGTGTAAGTTCATAAAATAGTGGCAATCTGATAAGTGTATCTGCAAATCTTACGGCATTGATCAATTCACCACCAGAGTGTTTTTCCTTATAGTACGGACTCAGGTGCAGTGGAATGTAATGAAAAACGGCATGGATCATATTCTTGTTTAAATAATCCAGAAGATCATTTCTTTGTTTTTTGTCTTTGGCAATCAGATAAAAAACATGACCATTGTTAGTTGTAAAATCGGGAATATTTATAACGTTAATTAATCCTTTGTTTGCCAGAGGTTTGAGGTTCTCAAGATAATGATTCCAGATCTGTATTCTGGTTTGTTGGATATCTGTAATCATTGATAGTTGTGCATATAAAAAAGCTGCGATCATTTCGGATGGTGCGTATGAAGCTCCCAAATCAACCCATTCGTATTTCTCAACATCACCTCTTGTGAAAGCCGCACGATTAGTTCCTTTTTCCCAAACTATCTCAGCTCGTTTAACATATGCGGGATCATTAATCACAAGCAAACCACCTTCTCCACTACTGATATTTTTTGTTTCATGAAATGAAAAAGCAGCAAAATGTCCAAAACTTCCCAAAGGTTTTCCCCTGTAATACGAATCAATAGAATGCGCAGCATCTTCGAAAAGTATCAAATTATATTTATTACATATACTCACTGCTTTGTCCATATCAACTGCTACACCTCCGTAGTGCATTACCACCAATACTTTTGTTTTTTCAGTTATTAGTTTCTCAGCATGATCCAGATCAATGTTTGGATGGTCGGGTAAACTATCTGCAAACTTTATATTCGCACCTCTTAGGATAAACGGACTAGTTGTTGAAACAAATGTGAATGAAGGCATAATAACTTCGTCGCCTTCTTTTATATCCATTAATATAGTGGCCATTTCAAATGCATCGGTACAGGATGTCGTTAAAAATGTTCTGTGAAATCCATAATTATTTTCAAAAAACTCATGACATTTTTTAGTATAAAGTCCGTTTCCGGATATATGCCCGAATGCAGCAGCACTGGTAATATTTTGGATTTCCTTCCCGGTAAACCAGGGTTTATTGAATGGTATTTTCACTATAGTAACAGATATTCAAAATTACAACGGCGAATTTAGCTATTTAATTGCTTTGTTGTAATATGCTTCATTAATAATAATTAATTACTATTTTTGAATGTAAAATAAATTAACCGGATATTACTATGGATAATGATTTCCTGACATTGATCAAAAGAATAAAAGAAGTTAAAGATCTGGATGAACTAAATGACCTGAAAGAGTTAAGTGATAATTTCCTTAGGAATAAAAAACGTGAAGCGATTTTAACTCTTTTATCTATTTCAGAAGAAATGGGAGAAGAAGAGATACTAAAATCAATAAATGATCTATCGGGTTATTTAAAGAGCATTGCCAGACAGGGTAGTTAGTACGCCATATTTAAACCTTTGCAACTATTACTTCCAGGTTTTAAAATAATATGTTTTTAACCCATTTTTAGTTTCTGTCTTTGAGATGTTTTTATCTTTGATTTTGGTCTCAATCAACATGGCAAGACCGTTTTCATAGTCCTGTTTTTCCATATGGAATTCAGTATCACCTGTTCCCATAAGGTGCATAAAAGCAGCTCTAAGCAGCCTTGCCTTTTTTGAATATGACTCTTTCGTCATTACATATAACTGGTTGTCGAGATTTTCCTGTCCCTCACACAGTTTAAACCCCATCAGCGTATTATATCTTATTGCACGTTCGTTTGTTTTAAGGATATGAGCATAGGCTTTTAGCTCAAAAGTCATTATGCCCAGTTCACCAAATATTAATACCGCAAGCAAAGGAATGGGGGTATTCAGATATCTGGTGTCCCAAATAAAAATTCCTGTTTCCATTGAGGACTCATCCCAATTGATATCCTTACCATTTATAAGGCCAATTTTATCACCTTTGTATTCAATTATGAAATAAAGGTTATATTTATTGTTTACAGAATTAAACCATTTTTCCTGCATTTCAGGAGTAATGTATTCGCGATATTCCATAAACTGATTGATCTCCGGTGAGTTTCTCCATTTGCGAACCAATTCGATGTCACCGTGAGTTAAGCGCCTGAAAATAAATTGACCTTTTGAAATTATCATATTGATTGCAAAATTAGCAGTAAATAGTGTTAATTATGAAATTTAGTTTAATAAAAAGAGGCTGACAGATTAATATTTTGTCAGCCTCTTTGGAAGATCAGGTACAATAACCTAATCGGCTAATGCACTTTCAAACTCTTTTTCAAAGTATCTGTTTACAGAATCGCAACCAAAATTGAAAATACAATGGTAATTGTCAATATTGGTATACACAAACTTAAGCTTTTCTTCTTTTGATACAGAAAGTAGCGACATTGCCTCCATTCTTATCTCTTCGAGTTTACCTTTTTGTTTTACTCCAAGTTTTTTAATTATATCCGTAAGTTGTTGGTATGATAGTTTGTCGATTCCCGGTTCAAACTCAGGGTTAAACTCCTGAAGAACTTTTTGAGTATTTGCAAAACTACCTCCTGACTCAATCGGGAAGGATGCAGGCAGTATAAGATCTGCTTTTTCAGCTGTTTTTGTAATAAATGAATCCTGAACCATCAAAAATTCTGCTACTGATATCCATCCTGACATTTTTACAACATTTTTAGCTGTTCCCAATGGATCTTCTCCAAATATGAAAAGATTTTTAAGCCTGCCTTCTTCCAGGTTTATGAACTGGCTTTCATTTACTGTATCAGGAAGTTCATCAACTTTCCATTTCTCCTTTATCAGCTTCACAAGCTTCGGATCATCAATTGGCCTGGTTCCAACACCAAATTTTGGACATATACCCATATCAAATAATCCCTGGGAGTTGTTTTTCTCTTTGAGCGATATTAACCCGCTTGCTGTTTTACCAAGCTTTCCGGTAATCATACACAGGTTGAATAACTCATAACTTGCATTTGCAGATATTTCTTTTTCAGAGAAAACAATAACTGCATTCATTTCATTATTGAATGATTTAGCAAACTCAACAATAATGTCCATATAAGGAACTCCCGATAATCTGACCAGTTCGCCAAAGTTTTCTTTTAGAACTTCTTCTTTATATTCCTCATATGCCTCACAGTTATCAGCAATGTACATGGCATTATGGAAATTATTCGCAACCAGATAATAATTTACTGCCTTAATAAAATGGTAATATGAATTAATTTTCAGTACATTGTCAACTTTTCTTAGCATTGAACTGTTATCATTGGTTGTAATTAGCTCAATTGGAATTTCATTGTTAAACTGTGCATTATTGATCATAAAACCTGTTACGGCATTGTCTTCATTTATTTCAGAACCAATGAGGTATATCCTGCCTGCCTGGTTTATCTGGTCGAAAGGTACATTGTTCCTGGAACTAAAAGTATATCCGTCGCCACGGTTAAGATAGTGTAAACTGGTAACATTATTGGTTTTAACGCCTGCTCTTGCCAGTTTTTGGATCAAATACATCTCTTCATTGGTAAGTCGTGCACCTGCGAAGAAAGCATTCTCATCAGGTTTAACCTGAGAGATCTTCTCTGCAATAATGTCGTAAGCCTTTTTAAAACTTATCTCCCTGAATTTACCGTTTTCTTTCAGAAGAGGTTTTTTAATACGGGCATTATCATTTAGATAGTTAAATCCAAATTTTGGATATCGGCAAATGTTTCCATCTTTATTAATCAGCCCCTCGTTTCCGGTAACTTTCATAACAAAGTTGCTCTTATGGTTAAGAACAATTTCACATCCTACCGAGCAGTAATTACAGATTGTTTTTGCACTATCGGTTTTTATCGGACCAGGTTTAAACAATACGTTTTCAGTAATAGAACCTGTTGGACATGTAGAAATACATAGCCCACATGATTCGCAGTTTGAATCCTGGAGTCTGTCTCCCATGCTTGGGGCAACATATGTGTTAAATCCACGGTTCACAAGGCCGAGAGCATCTGCACCAACTACCTCTTTACAGATTCTGATACACCTTGAGCAAAGAATACACTTATTATTATCAATTTCAATAAACGGATGGCGGAAATCAATTTTATATTCATTATACTCACCACCGTATTTATTTTGTTCTACTTCATATTCAGTGGCATAATCTTTTAAGTCACAATTGAAAACTTTTACACATCCGCATTCCAGACATCGTTGTGCCTCGTGTTGGGCTACTTCTTCATTTGCATAACCCAATTCCACTTCGTCAAAGTTAATTCTGTTATCAGCAGCAAGTGTTGGCATTTCTTCACGTAGTTGAGTTGGGTAACATCCTTCGTAAACACTGCTATCCTGAACTTTGAAATTATCCTTTTTGCTCAGAAATTCCTTTTTTGGAGGAATTATTTCTTTACCGTAAAGATATTGGTTACAGCTTATAGCTGCTGTTTTTGCCTGAGCTATTGCTTCGATTACTGTAGCCGGACCAGTTACCCCGTCACCAGCAGCAAATACAGAACTAATTCCTGTTTGGAGTGTATCAGGATTCGCATCAATATCACCCCAGCGATTTAGTTTCAACTCACCATCTTTTGCTGAACCATTTATATCATCAAGGAAGTCAACCTGTGTTTTTTGACCTATAGCAGCAAGAATGTAGTCAACCTCAAGATCGAATTCAGAACCGACTACCGGAACAGGTCTTCTTCTGCCGGAAGCATCAGGTTCACCAAGTTCCATTTTAAGGCATGTTACAGATTTAACATTACCATTTTCATCCTTGTTAACTTTAACAGGATTGGTAAGTAGTTTATATTGTACACCTTCTATTTTTGATTCATGAATCTCAATTGGGTTTGCGGGCATTTCTTTTTCGGTTCTTCTGTAAATTACATATACCTCTGTTGAACCGCATCTTATAGATGTCCTGCAGCAATCCATAGCCGTATTACCACCACCCACTACTGCAACTTTTTTTCCTTTGAAATCATAAGGTTTACCGGAAACTTCCATTTCTTTCAGAAAATCTATTCCAGAGAATACATTTCCCGCATCATCACCTTCACACCCTATCAAAGTACCTTTTTGTGATCCAATAGTTAAAATTGTTGCATCATAGTTATCAGTGATCTCCTTATATTTTAGATTTTCACCGAATTTCTTGTTGTAAAATATATTAACTCCCAGATCGGTAATATTGTCAACCTCTTTTTGCAGAATATCATTTGGAAGTCTGTATTCCGGAATACCATATCTTAGCCATCCACCTGCAGCAGGAGCAGCCTCAAAGATATCAACCTGATGCCCTGATTTTTGAAGGAAAAACGCAGCTGACAATCCTCCCGGACCGGCTCCGATAACAGCAACTTTCTTGCCGGTTTTTTCCTGTACATCGGGAATGTATTTGTCTTTTGATTCCAGGTCATAGTCAGAAGCAAATCGTTTCATGTAATCAATACCCACAGGAGCTCCTTCGTTAAGGAGATTTCTACGGCAGGCTACTTCACAAGGCCGTACGCAGATTCTACCGCAAATTGCCGGGAGTGGGTTTGTTTCTTTGATCAAAGCAACAGCTTCATGGTATTGACCTTTGTCGATATGGGATATATAACCCTGGATATCTACTCCGGCAGGACATGTTTGTTTACATTGTGCCGTACAGTCAGCATAATGGTTGCTCAGCATGAGATCGAGTGCTGTTTTACGGCCTTTTCTAACCTTCTCATTGTTTGTTTCAATCTTCATGCCGTCGGTGATTTTAGTGGAACATGAAGGTTGAAGGCCTCTTAACCCCTGAACTTCAACAACACAAACATAACATGAAGTGTAAGGTTTTAGTCGTGGATCGTGACAAAGTGTTGGTATCTCAATATTGTTTTGTCTTGCCACGTCAAGAATTGTTTCACCTGTACGTGCCTCAACTGTTTTTCCGTCTAACGTTATGTTAATTATATTACTCATTTCAAATTTCTTTCTTTAGTCAAAATAATTAGTAAACTTTGATCGCTTCGAATTTACATTTAGTCAGACAGGTACCGCATTGTATACAGTCTTCCTGACGAATAAAATGAACCTCTTTTCGGGCACCGTCAATGGCATCGGTAGGACATTTTACGGCACAAATGGTACATCCTGTACACTGATCAGGAATAATTTCGTAAGTCAGTAATTTTGTACAAGCTTTAGCCGGACATTTTTTATCGTTTATATGAGCCTCATACTCATGACGGAAATACTTAATTGTTGTAAGTACAGGATTTGGGGCAGTTTGTCCCAATCCACATAATGAGCTGTCTTTTATCTGATATGAGAGTTCTTCAAGCTTCTCAATATCACCTTCTTTACCTTCGCCATCTGTAATTCTGGTAAGTATTTCCAGCATACGTTTGGTGCCAATCCTGCAGAATGTACATTTACCGCATGATTCTTTTTCAGTAAAATCAAGGAAAAATTTGGCAACATCGATCATACAGGTATCCTCATCCATTACAACCATACCTCCTGATCCCATAATTGCACCTGTCGCGTTTACAGAATCATAGTCCACGATTGTATCAATCAGATGCTCGGGAATACACCCTCCTGAGGGGCCGCCCATCTGAACAGCTTTGAATTTCTTATTATTTTGAATTCCACCTCCTACTTTAAAAATAACATCTCTGATACTCATTCCCATGGGAACCTCAGCTAGCCCTGAACGAACTATTTTACCTGCGAGTGCAAATACTTTTGTTCCCTTACTTTTTTCGGTTCCATATTTTGCGTATCCGTCAGCTCCATTGATTATGATCCATGGAATATTCGCATATGTTTCAACATTATTGATATTAGTTGGTTGTTTCCATAATCCGGAAGCGGCCGGAAACGGAGGACGTTTACGTGGCATTCCCCTTTCGCCTTCAATCGAAGCGATAAGGGCTGTTTCTTCACCACATACAAACGCACCGGCTCCTTCTTTTATATAAATATCAAAGTTGAAACCATGTATTCCAAGAATATTTTTCCCAAGATATCCCTTTTGCCTTGCCTGATCTATTGCAATCTGAAGACGTACGATAGCAAGCGGGTATTCAGCGCGGCAATAAATTACCCCTCCGGTAGCTTCGATAGCATAGGCACCAATGATCATACCCTCAATTACCGAATGAGGATCACCTTCAAGAACCGACCTGTCCATAAATGCTCCTGGGTCACCCTCGTCGGCATTACAGATGATATATTTTTCATCGGATTTGTTATTATTGGCAAATTTCCATTTTAAACCTGTGGGGAATCCACCACCACCACGACCTCTCAAACCAGAGTCTATAATGGTTTGAATAACATCCAGTCGTGAAATTTGATGACCTGCAATTTTTTTAATAGCACGATATCCGTCTCGGGCTTCATATTCTTCAATCTTTTCAGGATCAATATAACCACAGTTTCTGAGTGTTATTTTTACCTGATCATCAATAAAAGTATTATCCTCTGTGGTAAATGTATCAGAAGCTACAACATAATCTACAACAGGCTTGTTATTAATTATGTGCTGATCGATAATCTCAGCAGCTTTTTCTTCATCAATTTCACCATACATATATGATCCTGTACTGTCGATAACTTCAACAAGAGGTTCACGGTAACACATACCAATACATGATGTCTTTTTCAGATCGAATTCTATATTTTGCGAATTCTGTATACTTTGAAGTTTATCGAAAACCTTTTTCGCTCCGGCGGCAATTCCACAACTCCCAAGGCCAACTATTATTTTTGTATTTTCCATATTACTTAGTTTCTTGTCGTTTGATATCCCTAACAATTTTCACAGCTTTGTCACCGGTTAGTTTTCCATATGTCTCATCTCCAATCATCAATACAGGTGCCAGCGAACAACATCCTAAACAAGCAACTGATTCAAGAGTAAAAAGTCCGTCTTCGGTTGTGTCCCCATCTGCAACTTTTAAAGAATCCTGAAGAGCATCGGTTAGCTCCTTTGCGTTTTGCACATGGCATGCTGTACCATGGCAAACTTTTACAATGTGTTTACCAACGGGTTTTAATCTGAACTGAGCATAAAATGTGGCTACTCCATACATGTCGCTAAGCTCGATACCGGTTTCATCAGATACTTTTATAAAAGCATCTTTTGGAATATAACCGTATATTTCCTGAATTCCCTGCAAAAGTGGAATCATATTTCCCTTTTTACTTTTGTATCTTTCTATTAGGGAATCAATTGACGAGAGATCCACAATTTCCTGTTCGATTTCTCCAAAATTTGTATTGATTCTTGTTATTCGCATTGTATTATTTCTATTAAAAAAATTAGGTTGTAAAGTTAGAAAATTGTTAACGGATTACCTGAAAAATAAAAATTTATAATGCATCTAAATAGCGTCATTACTACAAAAAAAACCACTTTCAAATATGACGAAAGTGGTTTCTTATACTACCTTGCTTTTTGGAGTCCGGTTTAAGCCTTGACTTTTCTTTTCGGCTTTTTTGATAACTTTTTATGCATAGCGTTAGCTGCTATCCTTCCTGCTCCCATCGCCAGGATTACGGTTGCTGACCCGGTTACAATATCGCCACCTGCATAAACATTTGGTATCGAAGTTTCGTTTGTTTTAGGATCTACATCAATATATCCCCATTTGTTAAGTTTTAAATTTGGTGATGATTGAAACAGAATTGGGTTTGGACCATTTCCAATTGCTACTATTGCAAGGTCGCATTCAACAATGAAGTTTGATCCTTCTATTGGAATTGGTCTTCTCCTTCCTGACTGATCTGGTTCACCAAGTTCCATTTTTATGCATTCAATTGCTTTGATCTTATTATTGTCTGTACCAATATATTTAACAGGATTATTCAGAAGTTTGAAAATAATTCCCTCTTCTTCCGCATGATGAACTTCTTCCTCTCTGGCTGGTAATTCATGACGGGATCTTCTGTAGATGATAGTAACTTCACCAGCACCGGCTCTTTTTGCAGTGCGGGCACAATCCATTGCCACATTACCGCCACCAATAACGGCAACTTTACTACCCTGAGGCATTGGTGTATCATATTCAGGAAACCTGTAAGCTTTCATCAGGTTCATTCGGGTAAGATATTCATTTGCCGAGAATACATTTCCAAGACTTTCGCCCTCAATGTTCATAAATATTGGCAGTCCTGCACCTACTGCTATAAATATTGCATCAAAATTATCAAGAAGCTCGTCAAGGGTCAGTAATGGACCAATAACATGGTTTGTCTCAATACGGCAACCCATACTTTGAAGATAATTGATCTCAAATTGCACTATGGATTTGGGCAGTCTGAATTCAGGAATTCCATAAGTAAGCACACCTCCAGTTTCATGTAAAGCCTCAAAAATAGTAACCCCATAACCAAGTTGCCTCATATCAGCAGCAACAGTAAGCCCTGCCGGACCAGAGCCAACAATAGCAATACGTTTGCCATTTTCAGCAGAAATCACAGGAGCTTTTACAAGATCCATCTTTCTTTCATAATCAGCAACAAATCTTTCAAGCCTGCCGATGGCAACAGGTTTATCTTTTATACCTACTATACAATACTTTTCACATTGATCTTCCTGTGGACAAACCCTTCCACAAATTGAGGGAAGAATATTCTTTTCTTTAATTTTTTTTGCAGCGGCATCAAATTTTTCTTCAGCTATTAATGATATAAATGCCGGAATATCAATATTAACAGGACATCCATCAACACATTTTGGTGATTTACACTGTAGGCATCTTCCTGCTTCAAGCAGAGCAAGTTCAGTGGTGTAACCATAAGGAACTTCCTGGTAATTACTGATCCTTAGTTTTTGGTCCTGTTCAGGCATGTCCTGACGTGGGATCTTGAGTTTAAGTTTCCGTTCATCCGCTTTGGATAATCCATGCCATTCACAACCATACTTTGTACAAATGTAGAAAGGCATTAATTTAGATAATGCAGAAATCATAACCTCACCAACACTTGAATTACACTCACCACAAGTTACTTCCTTGTTTAAAATGCTTTTTTTACACTTTGGACAAATAACATCATCCAAAGTGTCACCCTCTTTGATCGGAACAGATGTTTCAATATCAAATACATCAAGATACGGACTAAGCTTTAGATCAATATCCTGATCATTATATTTCGCTTTAAAAACAATACTCTTCTCCTCCTTTTTCTCAATATTGAAACTATTGTGACAGTGAGGGCAATAGGTGTTAAGGTAAGTTTTAAACTTTAAATATTTTACGTCCTGATCAAACATGGTAGTTTATTATTTAGTGTTTAAATATGTGAGTCTATTGAATAACGTTACAGAAAACAAGCTATCGAATTGAGAAAAGTAATGAATCTTTTTCATCCTTTAGATATATTGAATTTCTGTTTTCAAGTTCATCGAAATCCACTTTGTGTCCGTCAAAATCAGGCCCGTCAACACAGGCAAAGTTTGTTTCATTTCCGACTTTTACCCTGCATCCTCCGCACATTCCGGTTCCGTCAATCATAACAGGGTTAAGGCTGACAATAGTCGGAATATTAAATTCCTTAGTGAGTTTAGTTACATTTTTCATCATAACAATTGGTCCGATAGCATATACTAATTTAATATCATACCTTTCCTGAAGATATGTTTTTAACGGACCTGTAACAAAGCCCTGCTTACCATAACTGCCATCATCAGTTGTTATAACAAGCTCATCACAAATATTCCGCATCTCATTTTCAAGGATCAGCATTTCTTTGTTTTGAGCTCCGATTATGCCAATTACATGATTCCCGGCTTCGTGGTATGCTTTGGCAATATGATGTAAGATTGCCACACCAGTACCACCACCAACCATAATAACAGTGCCGGTTTTTTCAATTTCTGCTGCTTTACCTAACGGGCCAACAACATCCTTGATAATATCTCCGGTATTTAATGATCTCATTAAAGCGGTGGTTTTACCAACTACCTGGAAAATTATTGTAATAATGCCGGCAAAGCTGTCTTTGTCGGCAACAGTTAGCGGGATTCTTTCACCAGTTTCATTAACTCTTAATATTATAAACTGACCAGGTTTAATCTTCTTAGCGATTTTCGGAGCACTAATATCAAATCTGATAATTGTACCTTTGGCCATTTCTTGTTTTCTAACGATTTGAAACATAGGAATATTAGTTTAAAATTAGTTAATGCAGGCTGGCAATGAAAATTCTACCACTCGTCGCTATCGTCCAATCTTATATCATACAGGTCATTTTCACTTAAACCATGCCATTTGCAACCTTTTTTTGTGCATAAATAAAAATCCAGAAGTTTTGTTCTGGCACTTACTGCTATTTTTGCTACCGGAGATCCGCATTTACCACACTCTTTTGATTCGGAAATCAAGCTGTTGTCGCAATGAGGACAGGTAACATTTTTGATAGTTTTATCTTCAGGTAAGAATACAGTAGATTTTGAAGAGAAGACATTCAGATAAGGACTAAGCATCAGGTATCCTGGTTCGCCATTCATTATCTTAACTTTTAGCATTCCATTCTCGATTAAACTCTTTTTGCAATGCGGACAATAAGTCTGAAGGAAGGTTCCGGATTCAATAATCTCTTTTTTTTCATCAGTTGCTCTCTTCTTTTTAATTTTCTTATGAGTAATAACATCTCCTTCCATAACCGGATGTTCTGCTCCATACCCATATTCCTGGTAAAGCTTGTTCAATGCAACCGAAAGATCGTCGAACTCTACTTTATGATCTTTGCAACCGGTACGAGAGCATATGCTGACCTTTCCACCCATATGCAGGTAAAAAGGTATCATTGGGGCTTTACATGTTAAACAGTTAACTTCTGATATAATCTGAGCAGTACAATGTGGGCAGAAAAAACTAACAACTTCATCCTGTTTTAGTTCAACATCTGATTTGTAATTGTAACTGCCGTATATTGAACTAAGGTTAATATTGCCTTTTCTATCTTCAACCTCAATATTTAATTTAATGCTTGATTCATTATCAATAAGTTGATCATGATCCATTAAAGATTCCCCACATTCAGGGCATTTAACTTTCAGCGACATTAATTCGTACATCTTTGTTAATTTTATTAAATTTTATTTGGTTTTATTATATCATTATTACAATAATAAGAAAAATATCCATTAAAATTTGGTATTTATCGATAATGTAGTCATAGTAAATTGAATGCAAATAGTCAAGTACTTTTTTTAAATTATGAAAATAATTAAACAATACTCCGGATCTCCTTGGCTGATAATGATTGTAGGTTAATTTGATGCCTTAACGGTCATGACAAAATGAGTCTGTTTTTAAGAAAAATTTCGTGTTAATTCGCAACATTTTATATTAAGACTTAATAAAAACATTATTTAAAACGAATCTAAATAAAATTAAATACTTATTTTTGCATTTGATAAGTATTATGATAATACTGCAAAATTTTAGACAGATGAAATGAGCATAAATTTTCAGCATCCTAATATACCAACCGAGGATGATTAAAATTTTTGCGAAAGCGGAGATTTATCGGAGTGGTACCATGGG
>JANQGJ010000054.1 GCA_028277395.1 Bacteroidales bacterium
GTTAAGGTTACAGGGCCGATTTCTGTTGGTCCAGGGATATATATCGGTTTGGTTACATTGGGATCAACAAATGTCCCGGTTCCACTTGTGGTCCAGTATAGATTAATATAGTTTGTCGCAAAAGAAGAATCTGTCGAGTTGGCAAAATCATAAGGAACTCCAAAACATGTATTTTCATCACTTCCTGCCTGTGCATACGCACCTGGAATTACTACTAACTCCATGTAAGAGGTGTCATTCGGACATGGGGAAATGCCATAGCCTACCATCATCATCGTAATTGTATCATTTTGTACGGACCCTTCACTTGGGTGGGGAAAATAAGTAGGGGCCAATAATGTGGCATCATCAAAATAGCCTAATCCATTTGTAAACCACTGGATGGAGGTAAAATCATCTGCGCTTGGCGGAATAGCAGATTCTGTTAAATCAAAATAAACATCCTGGCAGGTGACTTCATCTGAGCCGGCATCTACTTCACATGCTGCATTGATTATCAACTGTTGGGTGGACTGCTGGGAACATACATCAAGTATTACATCAACTGTACCAGGCGTAGTATATGTATGGAATACATCAATACCTGTACCCATGGCTGAACCATCTCCAAAATCCCATTCCCAGGGGGTAAAGGTTACCCTGTCGCCTGTGCCCGTAAAGTCTACATTAAAATCCTGGCAGGTGGGGCTCTGGAAAATACTAAAACCAATGTTTACATCCTGTACATTACGTGTGTGAATAGTTGTATCAATACAACCATTATTATTGGTATAAATTGATAGAACTGTCATATCGCCATCAATTGTGTAAGTGTGGCTAACATCCTGGCCAGTACCGGTATTACCATCGCCAAACTGCCAATTCCAATTTACAATATCTCCTGTTATGTCATTGGCATTGAAATCAACAACTTCCCCCATACAACTGGTATCATTGGGAGAAATTGTGTAATCAGATTCCGGCAGAGTATTAACCAACACTTGTTTAATAGTTGTGTCAGTGCACACATTAAGCCGGACATTGTATAGTCCAGGATTTGTATAAACATGTGATTGGTTCTTCCCGACAGCAGTATTTCCATCTCCAAAGTCCCATTCCCAATCAGTGAAAGTTATATCATCTCCCGTACCGGTAAAAAATGATGTTTCTTTAAAGCAAATCGCAGGTGATAATATATCAAAATCCGTGAATACAGAATCAACATAAACCGAATCACTTATATCAGCAGAACAACCATACACATTAGATATTGACAATGTTACGTAAAAGGTCGAATCACCATATTGGTAGGTATGTGATGCGTTTTGACCACTTCCTGTAGATCCATCACCAAAATCCCAGTCCCAGCTATTTATAACAACGGTACTGGAACCACTAAATGAAACAACCTGGTCCACACAACTTGTATCAATTGGAGAATAAACGAAGTTCCCATCAGGTACCGAATCAATGGTAAGGATCATTGTTGAAGTATCATCACTACATGGAAGTTTACCGTAAGCGATTATTGACAGAGGCACACTACCAAGTTCATTTGGGCCATTATAATATATAGGTCTCAATAATTTAGGGTTATTAAAAGTTCCAGTACCTCCAAACCAAAGAACCGAATCAGCACTAATGGTATCAGGTAATATTGTGGAAGTGTTAAAATCAAAAGGATTATCCATACAAATTGTATGATCTGATCCGGCATTGGCAACAGCTTTAGCAAGTACAATAGCATCATCTGATGCTGTTTTAGAACAAACACTTAAACTAACATTGAAAGTACCTGAAGTATTATAAACATGTATGGTATCGCGACCTGTTCCTGTATTACCATCGCCGAAGTCCCAATTCCAATCAGTATATGTAACAATATCACCGGTTCCTGTAAAAGTTACGGTATCTTCAAAACATACCGGAACAACATCAATTGTAAAACCAATATTAGGATCGGTTACCCAAATATCTCTGTATATTGTATCTGTACAACCTAAATCATCAATTGCCCATAACATTACACTGTCAGTCAATACATTTGTATAGGTATGGTTTGTATTTTGTCCGGTTCCTGTATTTCCGTCACCATAACCCCAACCCCATGAAACTATATTTAACCCACTTAAATCAGTTCCATCAAAAGATGTAAGAGAATTTATACAAACTGTATCATTTGGGCCAATACCAATTTGTGGTTGTGGAAGAGGGTCAAAAGAAAGTACCATATCATTACTATGAGAATCTACGCATGGTGCAAGAGGATCAGCTGTTAAAGTAAGAGTTACTGAACCCGCTAACCTATCATTAACTCCAGGAGTATATGTGGCTGTAAGTGAAGTTGGGTCATCAAATATACCATCTCCTGCTGATGACCAAAGTGCTGTTGAACTGTTAGTAATAATACCAGATAATGTGATCGTTGTATTCAAACAAATATTCTGATCAACACCTGCATCAGCAATGGGTAGTGGATCGAAAGTAAGTTCAATTGTATCATTTTGAGTATCGGTACATGGCAAAATTGGATCAGCCGTTAAAATTAACTCTACCGAACCAGCTGTAAGGTCTGCCGTACCTGGTGTGTAAATCGCTGATAAAGAAGACGGATCATCAAATACTCCATCACCTAATGTTGACCATAAACTGGAATTACTATGTGTTATAGTTCCTCCCAGCGAATAAGTCTGGTTAACACAAATTGTATCATCTATACCCGCATCAGCAATTGGTAAAGGGTCAAATGTAAGTGTCATATCATCCTGATCAAAATCAGTACATGGAGAAATCGCATCTGTTGTCAGGGTAAGTACAACAGAACCTGCTACTAAGTCTGCCACTCCAGGCGTATAAAGAGCATTCAGGAGTGTTGCATCATCAAATGTTCCGTCACCAGCAGTTGTCCATAAGCTTGAGTTACTAAATGTTCTTGAACCGATAAGAGTAATCGTACCATTAACGCAAATTGTATCATCTAATCCTGCATCGGCCATTGGTAATGGATCAAAAGCAAGATTCATAGTATCCTGATCAGAATCAGTACATGGAAGGATAGCATCTGAATTTAATATTAAATCAACCGATCCGGCCATTAAATCATTTGCTCCCGGTGTATATACAGCATTCAACAATAAAGGATCATCAAAAGTACCATCACCAGTAGTTGACCATGAACTTGAATTACTATTTGTTCTAATCCCGGATAGGGTAAAAGTTTGGTTAACACAAACCGTATCATTTATACCGGCATCAGAAACTGGTAGTGGGTCAAATACCAGATTCATAGTATCATTCTGTGAATCTGTACATGGCAGTATAGCATTAGCTGTTAAAACTAAATCAACAGATCCAGCCACCAAATCATTAGCACCTGGTGTATAAACAGCTGATAACAATGTTGCATCATCAAAAATGCCATCACCTGTAGTGCTCCATAAACTAGAATTACTGTGAGTTCGTGTTCCTGCCAGTGTCATAGTACCATTAACACAAATTGTATCATCAATTCCGGCATCCGGAACAGGTAATGGATCGAACGTTAGCAACATATTATCCAAATCAGGATCAACACAAGGAGCATCAGCATTAGCTCGCAGGGTGAGTGTAACTGAACCTGCAGCAATATCTGCTACACCTGGCGTATAAGTTGCTGTAAGAGAAGAAATATCATCAAATATTCCATCACCACTTGTTAACCAGGCGCTGGAACTACTATTTGTTCTGATACCATTCAGAGTTATTGTTTGATTAACACAAATTGTATCATCAAGGCCTGCATCGGATATAGGAAGACGTGAAAATACAAGATTCATTGTATCCTGATCGGTATCTGTACATGGTAAAATTGCATTAGCAGTTAATAATAATTCAACTGATCCTGCTACAAGATCTGATGCACCCGGAGTATAAACCGGATTGAGCAATGTTGGATCACTAAAACTACCATCTCCAAGTGTAGTCCAGGTACTTGAAACACTATTATTTATAGTTCCACTAAGAGTAATTGTTGTATTCTCACAAATAGTAGCATCTGTTCCGGCATTAGCAACAGGTAAAGGATCAACCGTTAATACAAAATCATCCTGATCAGATGCTGTACAAGGACTAATTGCATCTGCAGTTAAGGTTAGTACAACCGATCCGGCAGCAATATCTGCAGCTCCTGGTGTATATGTAGCACTAATAGATGTATTATCATCAAAAGTACCGTCTCCGGCTGTCGCCCATGATACGAGATCACAATAACTGGTATCAGCAACAACAGTGAAAGAACCATTCTCACAAATCGCTGTATCAGAACCTGCATCTGCAACGGGTAAGGGATAAAACTCCAATGTCATATCATCAATTACCGATCCTGTACAAGGTGCTACTGCATTTGCTGTAAGTGTAAGAACAACAGAACCATTAGTTATATCATTTGCACCTGGTGTATAAACCGGAGCAAGAATTGTAGAATTATTAAATGTTCCATCACCGGCAGTTGTCCATAAACACATACTACTGTAGGTAGTATCACCGGCCAGTGTAACTGACTGGCTTACACAAATTGTATCATCTGGTCCGGCATCAACTAGTGGTAGTTCCTGAATACCAATAAACAAACTTGTTGTATCTCCGTTCCCACAATTAGCATTATAACCCCAAACCCGTATATTCCCTGTTGTAGCACCAGATCCAAAATCAATTGTAATAAAATTATCAGATGGATTTGCCTGATTTATGGTAACATCATTACCGGTAAAATCCCAGTTATATATTTCAGTATTAGGATCAATTGCAACAGAAATGGGAATTCCAGTAGCTCCGGCACAATAATTTTGAGTTGGTTGATCAAAAACCAAATCATCCGGTTTCCTTTCTTCAACTATTGTTATTTTGCCTGATGTAATTGATGAGGTGTACCACCAGGTATTTATGGTATGAAAATCACCATTAGACCAGCTATGACATCCTGACCAGGGAGAAGCAGTTCCCTGACAACCCGGATCAAACATTGTTCCGCCACCTCCTGATTGTATATTTGAGTCATCCCAAAAAACCAGTGGTGCAGGCATCCCGGCAGGACTAACCATTTCGATCACAAATCCATTATTGTTCGATTCAACATCATATAATGGTAAGTTTGTTAAACCATTTATATACTTAACCGTATAATCTATGCTGGTATTATTCGGAACAGCCAATGGAGTTGGTGAAGATCCATCATATCCGTCCCACACAACTTTGTTAATACCTACTTCAACTACTTTTACAAGGGTTCGGTCAATATAAGGTAAACCAAATTCCAGTTCTATCTCAACATTACCAGGTTTATCTACCTCTATGTAAAAATCAATTGTACCATCATCACAATTAGCTTGTCCGGTTACCGGCGAAACTATAGAGCCTGTAATTGTTGCCGGAGGAAAAAGAACAGGATCAGGTTCATTCAGAAAGATACGGTATTCCGGTAATTTAACCTGCTGATTTGCAACTGATTTTCTGTCCTGCGTAAAATCACCTGAAGTTCCAACACCAGTTTGATTACAAAACAATAGCCAATATCCTCCAATAAGAGAATTTAGCTCAAGAGAAGTAACTATACTATCACTGGCATAAACATAAAACTTCCCGGAACAGAAATTTTGTCCTGTAAAGCTATCGAACTGCCAGGCATGTGAATATAAACGTCCTTCCTGAATTGTATTTGTAGCTGTTTCATAAACAGTTAAATCAAACAGGTCCATTCTAAACGTACCTATGGATGTTGTACTTGGATTACTTTGTAAAACTCTGTTAAACTCTATATAATAGGTTCCAACATCAGGAGGAGTCCACTCAATGGCAGGATAACCTCCGGTTCCTACTATCTGTTCCGGTCCTAATCTGGCATTTGCAATATCAGGAATATTACCAATACCTGATTGCGGAACCTGAGATTCCAGTTTTACTTTGTTTCCATAAATGTCTCTGATTTGATATACAGAATGCCAGTTTGTATTTGTATTGGGATCAAATCCAAGGTATACAATCTCTGTTGCAGAATTAATCTCAAAATAGAGTCTGTCAAGTGTATCACAATTATAAATTGCGAACTGACTCCTGTCTCCGTTTCCATTATTACATTTTCCCAGAAAATCATTACATAATAGCAGTCCTGTTGAATGGTTCCCTATATAGACTTCCTTTGATCCTTCAGCTTTTAATAGTGACGGTAGAAATAAAAAACAAATCAATATTAGCCTAAGATTCCATTTTATTCTTGGGTTATACAATATAATACTTTGAAATCTAAAATGTTTTAGAGTAAAACTTTTAATCATAGTTAACATATTAATTCCTAAATCCCGTGATGAACGCCCCTCTGGTCAGTACTTTAGGATAGCAAGACATGTGGTTGTCTGAACACTAGTAAGTACATACACCTTATTTAAGACCACATTTTTTAAAAAAAGTTGCTTTAAGATAATCCATCTTTTTCACATTTCATAATTCTCATGAATTAATCATGCCAGATCAGACATCTCAAACATACATGTGGCTGATATAAAACAACTTACCTTCGTTAATTGTAAATTCCTCTAAACTCTTGTTAAATATCATTTTATGACCTGTAAATTTATCATTAATTATGATTAAAACTACCGTTACATAGTACAAAACATTAATTTGTATTGATTCTTAATTATTTCAATGATTGGAAAGGAGAATATATGGAAATAATTGGGTAAAAAGTTTACGATCTTCAAGTGTAAAACAGATAATATATATCTAATTGTATCACAAGAAATTATTGGATAAAAATAAAAAACCCGTAACACAAATTACGGGTTCCCATTCTGCGGAGAAGGAGGGATTCGAACCCCCGGATCCGTGAAGATCAACGGTTTTCAAGACCGCCGCATTCGACCACTCTGCCACTTCTCCGGGGGCAAAAGTAATATTTTTTGTAAATCCTGTTAACTTCTGAATAAAAAAAAGTTGATAAATTTGTAACCCCTTGTAATACTGTTATTTCCAAGCTAGTGATTGTTGGAAATATTGCAAGGTCATCATAAAAATGTTATGATTTCAATCCAAATTATTATCAAAAAACATTGAATCAGGTTTAACTTCCAATGATTTTTATGCAACATATAACATTTTCAGCTGGAGAATCAGCAATAATTATTGCTTAGCGCAGTTTTTTCCTAAGTTGATCAATAATTGTTACAAAGGTCATATAGCCTTTTTACATTTGTGCTATCCTGTGAGAATTTGCATTTTACCTCCTGCAGCCTCTCGAAATATTTTCCATTTATATCAGGAACCCGATCTGATATTGCAAGCCACGAAGGAGTAATAGCTCCTTCAAACGGAGATTCATGTCCGCCGTAACCTAAATTATTACTCAACACAGAGTTAACATCACCCGGATGACAGGAGGCAACTGAGATTCCTTTTGAGCAAAACAAATCAGCAAAAGCCTTTGAAAGCATTCTGTTGGCCTGCTTAGATTGCCTGTAAGCTATATCATTATTGTAATATCTGTTTTTGAACTCTATATCGTCCATATCCAGTCCTCCTGCCCAATAGCTGGCAACGTTTATAATCCTGGCACCTTCAACTGATTCCATAAAACTGCTCATGAATTTCATCATCCAAAAGTACCCAAGTACATTTGTTGCAAACTGCATCTCAACACCATCTGCAGTTTCAAGTCTGGAACGAGGAGTAGTTGCTGCATTATTTACCATAACATGTACAGGAGTTTTCCATTTTTCCGACAAACCAGTTATTGACCCCTTCAGAGAAAGATCAACAACCTCATAGTCCACATCATTGGTCCCGGTTGTTTGCTTCACCTCAGAAACAGCTTTCACCAACCTTGGTTCATTTCGACCAATTAGAATTACTTTGTATTTATTACTGTTTGCAATAGCCTCAGAGATTGCTTTTCCAATTTTCCCATAAGCTCCGGTTACAATTGCAATTTTCTTTTGTTTCATATTACATATGTTTTGTACTATTCGACATTTATTTCATAACAATATAAATCGTAACCAAACAATTATTACATCTTAAAATTAATAATAAAGATTGTATTTTTGCGTACTCTAATTATTCAAAATATAAATTTATATGAAAAGTGCCGAAATACATACCGAGAAAGGTATAATGAAAGTTGAGTTTTTTAATGATGATGCACCAAATACAGTTGCAAACTTTGTAAGCCTTGCTGAAAAGGGGTTTTACGATGGGTTGAATTTTCACCGAGTAATACCTGACTTTGTTATTCAGGGCGGGTGTCCGCAAGGAACAGGGGTTGGAGGACCTGGCTATTCAATTGATTGTGAGCTTGATGGCAACAACCAATACCACGACAGAGGCGTGTTATCAATGGCTCATGCCGGACGCAACACAGGAGGATCACAGTTTTTTATATGCCATTCACGTGCTAATACAGCTCATCTTGATCGTAATCATACTTGTTTTGGTAAAGTAACCGAAGGATTAGATGTTATTGATGATATTCGCCAGGGTGACAAAATAGAAAAAATAGTTGTAGTTAAATAATTATAACTTGCTGCTGATAATTATTGCGATTTTCGTAATTAGTTATCAGTAGCAACATTTCATTATCACTGAACTCAAAACTTCTTCATGACTTTTTTAAATCCTGAATATCTCATTGGTCTATTTGCACTAAGTATTCCTGTAATCATTCATTTATTCAATTTCAGAAGACATAAAAGAATGTATTTCAGCGATATATCAAGATTAAAAAATATTACAACCCAAACAAGAAAACAGCATAAGTTAAAACATATTATAGTTTTAATCCTAAGATTATTATCTCTGTCAGCCATAATTATTGCACTTGCCGGCCCTGTACTACCAGAAGGAAAATCAGTCAGATTATCAGATACAAAAACAATTGCCGTTTATATTGATAACTCATTCAGTATGATGGCTGAAGGGAACAGCGGCAGATTATTTGAGGAAGCAAGGCTTGAGGCATTAAATGTTGTAAGTTTATCCCCGGATAATGCCAGGTATATATTACTGACAAATGATAATAAAGGCAGTTTGATGAGACTGCTTGGAAAAGAAGAACTAATATCAGAAATTGAAAGCCTGACTATTACACCCGGAACAAAAAAACTATCGCAGATTGTTGATGTTCGCAACAGAATTATGTCGAATAACAATATAAATGCATCTGATACTTATCTTTTTTCTGATTTTCAATCCAATTTATTTGATATTGAGTCCCTTAGCAACGACAGCTCAAATCATTATTTTTTCATTCCATTAGACCACCTTAATAACAGAAATATTTTTATTGACAGTCTCTACATTGACAACAATGAGATCTCGACAGGAAATACAATAGGTTTGAATGTGAATATTACAAACGATTCTGACGACGATTATAAAAAAATACCTCTAAAGCTGACTGTTAATAATCAGCAAAAAGCTGTAGCTGGTTTCGATATAAATGCCGGGATGACAACTCAAATACCCCTGAATTTTACTTCCGGTATTACCGGATGGCAAAAAGGAATGGTTGAAGTTGAAAACTATCCAATTACATTTGATGACAAACTGTATTTCTCATATTATATGAGTACCGGGATTAACGTACTTATAGTTAACCATGATGGAAAGAATAATGCATTAAAAACATTTTATTTGTCAGACGATACTTTTAACGTATCTGAGGTAAATTTCAGGTCAATAAATTATGGTAATTTATATGAGTATGACCTGGTTATACTAAATTCAATACCGGAAATTTCCAGTGGATTAATAGTACAATTAAAAGAATTTGTATACCGGGGAGGTAATTTACTATTTATTCCTCCTCATTATGAAAATGCACACGTTATTTCTACATTCTTTAAAGAATTAAACCTGGGTGAGTTAAAAGCTATTGACACATCGGATACAAGAGTAACAAGACTAAAACTTTCGAATAAACTATTTTCAGGGTCGGTTAAAAAAGTTCCGCAAAACGCTGAATTGCCAAACGTATTTAAACACTACCAATATAACTTTCCCGCAAATTCAAATGTTGAAACACTGGTTAGCTTATTATCAGGGAATGATTTTCTCTCAAGTAAGAAAATTGGTGCCGGTGAGTTATTCATATTGTCAGTTGGACTGGACAGAAGCTATGGTGATTTTACTACACAATTGCTTTTTTCTCCAATAATGCATGGTATCGCTGCGAAAAGAGGGATTTCCGATAAGCTCTACTATATACTTGGTAAGGATAAAAATATCAGAATAGCAACAGGTAGTTTGGTGCCTGGAGAAAAACCGGCAATATTGCGATCATTAAATGATGGTAAATCATTAATTCCATTTCAAAAATATGGAAATAACGAGTTGAACATTCAGCTTGAGAACCTTGAGATCAACAATGGTTTTTATGAAGTAATACTCAATGATTCAGTAATCTCGGTACTTGCATTCAATTATAACAGAACAGAATCTGATATGAATTTCTATAATCAGGAACAACTGTTTGAAGCTTGTAGTAAATCCGGGTTAAATTATTTCGATATATTAAACCTATCAGATCCCAATTATACGGAAGTGATAAACGAGTTGCAAAAAGACAGTGATTTTTGGAAGCTATTTATTATTTTCGCACTTTTTGTATTATTAATGGAGATATTAATATTGAGATACTGGAAGTAGTTAATGCTTAAAATTATATTGGAGTTTTCAGTTTATCATTTTTTCTGTTTACCAGCGAATAACAGATGTTAATATAAAAGAGCAATAAAAGATAATGAGTGATATTGAAGAAACCGGTGATCAGTTAGCAAATCATCAGATAAACCAGGAAGAAGGTCATAAAACAACACACCTTAGGGGTATGTATCAAAACTGGTTTCTGGATTATGCCTCTTATGTAATACTGGAACGTGCTGTTCCTGAGGTTGATGATGGCTTAAAACCAGTTCAACGCAGAATACTCCATGCCATGAGTCGACTTGATGACGGCAGGTTTAACAAAGTTGCCAATATAATTGGTCATACAATGCAGTTTCACCCTCATGGCGACGCATCAATTGGTGATGCACTGGTACAACTGGGTCAAAAGGAATTATTGATCGATATGCAGGGTAACTGGGGTAATACACTTACAGGTGACCGGGCTGCTGCTCCCAGATATATTGAAGCACGATTATCGAAGTTTGCGAAAGACGTCGTATTTAATCCTAAGACAACCACATGGAAATCTTCATATGACGGTCGTAATAAAGAACCAGTAACATTACCTGTTAAGTTCCCGTTGCTTCTTGCACAGGGAGTTGAAGGAATTGCTGTTGGTCTGGCCTCAAAAATTTTACCTCATAATTTTGTTGAATTACTTGATGCTTCAATATCTTATCTTCAAAACAAAGATTTTGAATTATTACCTGATTTTATTACAGGTGGTATGGCAGATTTTTCAAAATATAATGATGGTTTAAGGGGAGGAAAAGTGAGGATCAGGGCTAAAATTTCCCAGACTGATAAAAAAACGCTTACTATTAACGAAATCCCCTACTCTACTACAACATCATCATTGATTGACTCCATCGTTGCAGCAAATGACAAAGGGAAGATCAAAATAAAGAAGATAGATGACAATACTGCAGAGAATGTAGAAATTGCTATTCATCTGGCTGCTAATGTATCCCCAGATCAAACTATTGATGCACTATATGCATTTACCAACTGTGAAGTAAGCATTTCTCCCAACTCTTGTATTATTGTAGAGCAGAAACCTCATTTTATATCGGTAAAAGATATCCTTAAACAAAATACAGATCATACTGTTTACCTGTTAAAAAGAGAACTGGAAATCAGGTTAAATGAACTGGAAGACATGTGGCATAACTCATCTCTTGAGAAAATCTTCATAGAAAACAGGATTTATCTTGATATTGAAGAATGTGAAACATGGGAATGTGTTATAGAAACAATTGACAAAGGATTATCTCCATTCAAGAAGTTATTAAAACGTGAAGTTACTGAAGAAGATATAGTTCGATTAACAGAAATTAAGATAAAGAGAATCTCAAAATTCAATGCCTTCAAAGCTGATGAGATGATCAAATCAATCGAAGAAGAAATAAATGAAGTAAAAAACCATCTTGCCCACCTGGTTGATTTTGCGATAAACTATTTCAGGCAGATCAAAAAGAAACACGGTAAAGGCAGAGAAAGAAAAACTGAAATTAGAAATTTTGATACAATTAATGCCTCCAATGTAGCCGTTGCGAATTCAAAACTATATATTGACAGGGATGAAGGATTTGTTGGCACAGCTCTTAAGAAGAATGAATACATTACTGAATGTTCTGATATAGACGATATTATAATATTCAAGACAGATGGTACTATGGTTGTTCATAAAGTTGCTCCTAAAGTGTTCATTGGTAAAGGGATTATTCATGTTGATGTTTTTAAGAAAAATGATGACAGAACCATCTACAACATGATATATCAAAACGGTAAACGAGGAAATTATTATGTAAAACGTTTTGCTGTTAAAGGGATTACAAGAGATAAGGAATATGATCTGACGATTGGTACCGAAGGAACAAAAGTTATATACTTTACAGCAAATCCTAATGGTGAAGCTGAAGTTATCAAAATAAACCTCAGGGCAAAGCCAAAGCTTAAGAAGTTACATATGGACTTTAATTTCAGCGACTTAGCCATTAAGGGAAGGAATTCAAGAGGTAATATTCTGTGTAAACATGCAATAAAAAATATTGTAAAAAGAGAAGAGGGAGTTTCCACGCTTGGTGCACTAAATATCTGGTTTGACGATACCGTACGCAGACTGAATTCTGATGAAAGAGGTGAGTACATTGGTGCATTTAAGGGAGATGACAAGATACTATCGATCATGGATTCGGGAGAATTCAAACTTTCTGGATATGACTTATCAACTCATTTTGAGGACAATATGATTGAAGTAATAAAGTTTAATCCTGATACTATAATATCAGCTGTTTACTTTGATGGAGATCAGAAGAAATACTACATAAAAAGATTTCAACTTCCTGAAAATACTACAACTAATAAGTTGTTTAATTTTATTGGTGAAGAAAAAGGATCTAAACTGATAACATATTCATTCGATTACCTTCCCCGTCTTCAGTTTGAGATAAAGAAAAAAGGTAGTGATGAGACTGAAGTTGAAGTGGTTCCTTTGGCTGATTTCATTTCTGTTAAAAGTTTCAGGGCTAAAGGAAAACGGTTGTCAAATTACGACTTAAAAAAATTAAAGCTCATTGAACCTTTACCTTATACACCTCCTGAAAAAGTTGAGAACGAAGAGTCTGAACATGTTGATGATAATGGGATTGCAGATGAAGAAAACCAATTAATAACCGGAGAATCAGAATCGAATGATCAGTCAGGATCGGACAATGACAACATTTCGGATATTTTAAAAGATTCAAAGATATCACCACCTGATGATGTAAAAGATCCTCCACAGCTGGAACTTGAGTTTTAGTTATAGGTACTGCTATAAATATAAATTCCTGTCTTTTATTTCATTTAATACTGTAATGTATAAGACTTCGATTTATACTTTCGTAAAAATTATATATTTTTGCCGCCCTTATTTACAAATCATTTGTGTAAATTTTCACATTTCAAATACTAAAATTACAAAACTAAATTATCAGTAATAATGCAAATTACAGGACTACACAAACTAATCGAAATAAAAGATCTGACTGAATCAACATATATACTTAAAATTGAAAGAAAAGGGATGGAATTTGAGGCCGGGCAGCACATATTGCTTGGCAGAGCTAATGATCCTGATCAGAGAGAATATTCAATTTACAGTGGCGTTAATGATGAATACCTTGAAGTTTTAATCAAAGAAGTAACTGACGGATCTGTCTCAAAACACCTGAAAAATCTAGCTTCGGGAGACATGTTAAATGTAGAAGGTCCGCTGGGTTTCTTTGGGTTAAACAAAAATAAAATTTCCAATGGTAAATTTTTGTTCGTTGCCAGTGGAACTGGGATTGCACCATTTCATAGTATGATACGTACAAATCCAAACCTCAACTATAAAATTCTTCATGGTATAAGAACCTGCGATGAAGCTTATGGAATGGAATCATATGAAAAAGAAAGATATGTCAGGTGTGCCTCCAGGGAAACTGAATGTGATTTTACAGGTAGAGTTACTGACTATATAAAACAGAATACTTTTGATAAGGATACTTTGTGCTATTTTTGCGGAAACTTTAAGATGATCAAAGAAGCTATGGATTTGCTTGAGAAAAAAGGTATTCCGGGAAACCAACTTCACGCAGAGGTTTATTTCTAAAAAACAACACGATAAAATCATGAATTCGACAATTGTGTAATATCCGGCAATCAAATAATATCGGTTTACGGTATTGTAATGATTATTTTACCTGGTATTAATTCTAATTTCGTCGTTTAATCGATTAAAAAGTAAACACATGAAATATCATATAGTACAACTCGGCTGTCAAATGAATATCAGCGATGGTGAAAGAGTACGTAAAGTACTTGAAGACACCGGGTTTACTCTGACAGACAAACCAGAAGAAGCCAGCTTAATTGGTGTAATCGCATGTTCTGTTCGTCAAAAGGGAATTGACAAAGTGTATAACATGATAAGCACCTGGAATAAATGGAAAAATTCCAGAAATCTTCTGACTTTTGTTTCCGGATGTGTTCTGCCTGCTGATAAAGAAAAATTCCTGAAACTATTTGATATGGTTTTTACCATGAGTCAACTACCGGAAGTACCGGATATGATCAGGCAATATGGAATAGTTACACCACATGGTATTAGTCAGGGAAATGGAAATGATAGCAATATAAATACCGGTAATATCCAGGATACTACGGAATTCAAATTAAATCCGGTGAAAATCAATCCTGACAAAAATTCCCTGGTACAAAAACCGGAGATAGGAATTGAAGATTTTTGGCAAATTGAACCTAAATATGGTTCGAATATTGAGGCATATATTCCAATCCAAAACGGATGTGACAAATTTTGCACTTATTGTGCTGTTCCTTACACAAGAGGACGTGAGGTTTCCAGGCCATCGGAAGAGATATTGAATGAACTTCGATTACTTGTGGAAAAAGGAGTTAAGTCGATTACTATTTTGGGTCAAAACGTTAATTCTTATGGCCTTGATAAAAAAGGAAATGAAATTAGCTTTGCAAAGCTACTGGAAAAGATAGGTGAGTATGGTAATGTATCCGGAAAGGATTTCTGGGTTTATTTTACCTCACCACATCCCAGAGATATGAGTGTGGAAGTCATAGAAATGGTTGCAAAATACAAATGTCTGGCTAATCAGATTCACCTTCCGGTTCAATCCGGGGATGATAAAGTTTTGGTGAGAATGAACAGAAACCATTCTATAAGTGTTTATCGGGATATTGTAAACAGCATACGAAGGTTGGTTCCTGATGCTACAATTTTTACAGATATAATTGTTGGTTTTACGGGTGAAACACCAGAAGAGTTTGAGAATACCATCGGAATAATGGGAGAATTCAAATACAATATGGCATATATAGCTCAATATTCCCCTCGTCCTGGTGCAACCAGCTCAAGATGGGCTGATGATATTCCTAAGGAAGTTAAGAAAGAAAGGTATCATCGTCTTACCTCTGAAATGACAAAATATACTCAACTATATAATAATAAGCTTATTGGTACAACACAGAAAGTATTGGTAAGAGGAACTGACAGAAAAGAAGGATATTTATCTGCTATCACTGAAGGCAGGATTGTAGCCCGTTTTAAATCAAATGACAATGGTCTTATTGGAGATTTTATTAATATCCTGATTACATCCGCTGCACCACTTTCAATTGAAGGGGAGCTTATTAAAAATGAAAATTAGTCCAACTCATGAGTAAAAAAATTGCATTTAAAACATTGGGATGCAGGTTAAATCTGTTTGAAACCGATTCTCTTGCTTCTGAATTCTCAAAAAGGGATTATAAGATCGTAGATTTTTCTGACAAAGCTGATATATATGTAATTAACACGTGCACCGTTACAAGTATGAGTGATCAGAAATCAAGAAGGGTAATAAGTCAGGCAGGACGCAGGAAAGAAGATGGGATCACTATTGTAACCGGTTGTATGGCTACCAACTACAAAGAACAACTTGAAAAAAATAAGAATATAGACTATGTGGTTGACAACGATCACAAAACCTCTGTAATTTCAATTGCTGAAGCCCATTTCAATGGCGAAATTATTGACAATAATTCATTTGAGAAAGACCTGTTTAATTATGAACCGGCAAAAGACACATTTCACACCAGAAGCTTCATTAAAATACAGGATGGGTGTGATAATTTTTGCACCTTTTGTATAATTCCCAAGGTAAGAGGAAGAGCAACCAGCAGACCGGTTGAGGATGTACTAAATAATATCAGGAAAGTTGTTGAGTTTGGTTATAAAGAAATAATAATAACAGGAGTTAATATTGGCAGATACAATAGTGATGGCAATGATTTTGAGGCTCTGGTCGAAAAAATGCTGGAAATTCCCGGTGATTTCAGGATAAGGATATCTTCCATTGAACCCGACGGATATACTGACAGTTTCTTCAGGTTGTTTAAGCATCCAAAACTTGCCCCGCATATGCATATCTGCCTGCAAAGTGGTTCTGAAGAAATACTGCTTAGAATGCGCAGGATGTACACTGCAAAACTATTTAAAGAAATGTCTGAAAAACTTCAGGAGATGTATCCCGGGTTTAATCTGACTACAGATATAATTGTTGGTTTTCCGGGTGAAACAGATGAACAATTTCAGGAAACGGTAAGCATGACGAAATCAATTGGGTTCGGCCATATTCATACTTTTAAATATTCTGTTCGAAAAGGAACAAGAGCTGAAAGATTGCCGGATCATATAGACGAAAAAGAAAAAAACCGGCGAGGTGATATAATAAGGAAAGTATCTGAAGAGTCAAGACTTAATCACAGAAAATCATTTATTGGTAAGACTCAAAGGGTATTGGTCCAGAAAATTCTTGAAGATGGATATGCAAGAGGATTTGGGGAACATTATATTCCCGTAATAATAACCGAACTTGGTCTTAAAACAAATAAGTTTTATGATGTCGAAATTCATGGATTAACAGAAAAAGATGAACCTACAATGCTCGCTGGTTTAATAAAGTAACAAAAAAAAGGTAATTGTTTTTTTATATTAAATATTTATATATTTTTGCAGCCCGAAAATAATAATGTAAACGCAATAGAAATATGGCTAATCATCAATCAGCAATTAAAAGAATCAGACAGACAGAAGCTAGAACTCTACATAACCGTTATTACGCTAAAACAATGCGTAATGCTGTTAGAAAATTCAGAACACTTACTGACAAGAAAGAAGCTGAAGATTCTTTACCAAAGCTTTACGAAATGATTGACAGGCTTTCGAAAAAGGGAATTATTCACAAAAATAAAGCCGGAAATATCAAATCGAGAATCACAAAATTTGCCAACGGATTGGCGTAGGCAATAAAAATAATAAATTTTAGCCCTGCTATTAATGTGGCAGGGCTTTTTTGAATGACCTCCCCCCGACCCAATAATTTCATTGATTAATAATAAACAACCTGAATTGCTAATGCAGTTAAGGATATTCCTATAATTTGATTTTACCAGGATAACGATCCAATATTATTATTCAATTAAAGTATTAACTACAATGAAAAAAAAATTACCTATAAAACAATGGGCAAATGACGATCAACCAAGAGAGAAACTAGCCTTGTACGGGAAAAGACAGTTAAGTAAAGCTGAGCTGATCGCTATACTTATTGGAATGGGGAACAGAGATGAATCGGCAGTTGAGCTTGCAAGAAGAATTTTAAAATCAGTAGACAATAACCTTGCAGAACTTTCGCAATTAGACATAAAACAACTTTCCTCTTTTAATGGAATCGGACGCGCAAAAGCAATAACAATAATTGCCGCACTTGAAATTGGAAGAAGACGCCGTGCCGATGATGTAATGCAGCGAAAGAAAAAAATAAGTTCAAGTAAAGATGCATACGACCTGATGTATGCGGATCTAAGTGATAAAAATCATGAAGAATTCTGGATATTGCTTCTTGATCGTGCCAACCAGTTGATCACTAAAATCAATATTAGTGAAGGTGGTATTTCCGGGACAATTGCAGATCCAAAAAAAATTTTCAAACACGCTCTTGAAAATAACAGTTCAGCAATTATCCTGGCCCATAATCATCCATCCAACAACCTGCAACCCAGCAAGAATGATATCAAACTAACCAGCACTATCACAAAAGCTGGTGAGACTTTAGAAATAAATGTTCTCGATCATATTATTGTTGGTAGCGATAATTATTTTAGTTTCGCGGATGAATCCATGATATAGTTTTAAAAGCTAATTGTATTTTGGTATTCAGGGAATTTAACAATAACATTTTTGTTTAGAATGATAAAAATTGTAACCGTAATTGGTGCCAGGCCACAGATCATAAAAGCAGCTGCATTAAGCAGAGCTATCAAAAACACATTTTCTGATAAAATTAAAGAAATAATAGTTCATACTGGTCAGCATTATGACAAAAACATGTCGCAGGTTTTTATTGATGAGCTTAAAATACCTGAACCGGATTATAATTTGAATGTAGGAAGCGGAGGTCATGCAAAACAAACTTCTGATATGATAATTGGTATTGAGGAAATACTAAAGGATATAAAACCTGATTTTCTTGTATTATACGGGGATACAAACTCAACTTTGGCAGGAGCAATTGCGGCCTCTAAAATTCATATTCCAATTGTTCATATTGAAGCCGGATTAAGATCTTTTAATAAGTCGATGCCTGAAGAAATCAACAGAATAATGTGTGATCATACTTCTACACTGATGTTCTCTCCGACAAAAACAGGAATAAATAATCTGATATCTGAAGGATTTAACCTGCAAAACAAACCTCCATATTACCCTGATAATCCCGGAATATTTCATTGTGGGGATATAATGTACGATAATAGTCTGTATTTTAAAACCGTTTCTGACAAACAAAGTAATATATTAAAGGAGTATGGCCTGGAAAAAGGTAATTTTATTCTCAGCACAATACATCGTGATAATAATACAGATATACCTGAAAGACTTAATTCAATATTTACTGCATTACTTGAGATAGCCAATAAAGAAAATATTCCGGTTGCAATACCACTTCATCCACGAACCGGCAAATTACTCAGGATAAATCTGGAAAATAGTCTTTATAATGCTATCATTGAGAATAAAAATATATTGATATTACCACCTGTTTCATTTTTGGATATAATTGCTCTTGAAAGCAATTGCAGGTTAGTAATGACAGACTCCGGAGGCGTTCAAAAAGAAGCATATTATTTTAATAAACCATGTATAATATTTCGCTCGGAAACCGAATGGGTTGAAATTGTAAATGAAGGTGCAGCGATAATTGCAAATGCTGATAAAGATTGCATAGTCAATTCATATTTTAAACTAAGCAAAAATTTGAATATTAAGTTTCCACAGTTATTTGGAGATGGAAAAGCGGCAGAGTTTATTTGCAATAAGTTGCTTGGACTAAACTAAAACACAAATTACGGTAAGACCTGATCCTCTGTTAATTACAAACATCAAACGTTCTTAAAGGAACAAACATAAATTTTATTTTAAAGTAATATTGTATCTAACAAATATATTTGTATTTTTGCGCTCCCGTTTTTAGGGGAATAAAAAATATAATAACTAATATTAAATTATTATGAACCAGTACGAAACCGTTTTCATTTTAACTCCCGTTTTGTCTGAAGATCAGATGAAGGAAGCGGTAAAAAAGTATGAAGAATTTCTCACTTCAAATGGTGCTGAAATAGTACATCGTGAAGATTGGGGATTACGTAAACTTGTTTACCCAATCCAGAAAAAAACAACCGGATTTTACAATTTGTTTGAATTTAAAAGTGATGGCCAGTTAATAGCCAAACTTGAGCTTCAACTAAAGCGTGATGAGCGTATTTTGCGCTTCCTTACTGTTAAACTCGACAAACATGCAATTGCATATAACGAGAAAAAACGCAGAACTAAAAAAGAAAAGGAAACCAAAGAAAAAGAAGCTTAAACCTATTTCTAATTATTAAATTTAAGAACTATGGCACAACCAAATTCAGACATAAAATATTTGACACCGATTGCAGTAGATACAAAAAAGAAAAAATACTGCCGTTTCAAAAAAAGTCGCATTAAATATATCGACTATAAAGACCCTGACTTCCTCTTGAAATTTGTAAATGAACAAGGTAAATTATTACCTCGCCGAATTACCGGAACTTCAACAAAATATCAAAAGAAAGTTGCACAAGCAGTTAAAAGAGCTCGTCACCTTGCATTAATGCCATATGTGGCTGATTTATTAAAATAACAGGAGGGAAAAAAATGGAAGTAATTTTAACACAGGATGTAAATGGTGTAGGTTATAAGAATGACCTGATCACAGTAAAAGACGGATTTGGAAGAAATTATCTAATCCCTAAAGGATTTGCTACTATTGCAACCGATTCGAAAAAGAAAGCTCTTGCTGAACTTAAGAAACAACAAGCTTACAAAGAAGAAAAGATAATTAAGGAAGCTGAATCAATTGCAGAACTTCTTAAAGACCTTGAATTAACTATTGGAGTAAAGGCCGGTACATCAGGTAAGATCTTTGGTTCAGTTAACTCAATTATGGTTGCAAATGCAATTAAAGAGGCCAAAGACCTTGATATTGATCGTAAGAAAATTCATTTTGACGAAGAGCATATTAAGGAAATTGGTAAATACAAAGCTACCATTAAACTTTACAAAGAAGTAAAAGTTGATATTGGACTTGACGTTGTTGGAGAATAATTATCTATTCTGAAAATATACTAACTTTGAGCCCCTTTCGTGATTAATACGAAAGGGGTTTTTTGTTATCAAAAATGTGGTGTTTTCGATGCTAAGCAAATCTAAGATAAAGCTAATAAACCAACTGAAACAAAAGAAGTACAGAAAGCTTCACAATATGTTTATTGTTGAAGGCAGTAAGATTACGTTGGATTTTTTATGCAGTGATATAGATGCAGTTGAATTGTTAGCCACTCCTGAATGGTTAAATAAGAACCAGCCAAAACTAACAGGTATACAAACCCATATAATAAACAAAAAGGATTTAAAAAAAGTTTCGTCATTATCAACACCCCCGGATGTACTCTCCGTTTTTCGTATCCCTGAATGGTACTACAATGATCCCCAACTAAAAACTGATAGCTTTTGTATCGCACTTGACGACATTAGCGATCCGGGAAATCTGGGGACTATAATAAGAACTGCCGACTGGTTTGGTATTTCAGAAGTATTTTGTTCTGATACCACGGTTGATGCATTTAATCCAAAGGTAGTTCAGGCAACAATGGGTTCGCTTGCCCGGGTGAAAGTTTATAGCACCAACTTAAAAGCACTATTGCAATCATGCCCGGATAATTTACCAATATATGGTGCATTGCTTGACGGACAGCCTGTAAACGAACTTGAAAATCCTAAAAGCGGTATAATTATGATTGGAAATGAATCACATGGTATTTCAAAAGATTTAATTCCATTCATTAATAATAAAATCACCATACCTATGCTTAATGAAAACCAGGTAAGCCAACCTGAATCACTTAATGCATCTATAGCTACTGCCATTATTTGTTATGCTTTAAAAATAAGGCTGCAATAAACAAAAGACGTATCAGGATCAACGATTTTACATATTTTTGCACACAAAATAATTATACTATAAAATGTATCTAAAACTACTATTAATATCTGTTGTATTAATTGCACTTGCAATTGCAGCCATAGCAATTAAAATGTTTTTGAAGAAAGATGGTGAGTTTAAAAAACAATGTTCATCAGTTGACCCGGATACAGGTAAAAAGTTAGGTTGTTCATGCGAAGGATCTCCCGGTGATGGAAGATGCAGGAATGATGAAGTAGCTGATCATAATAAACCTCATTCTATTTCCAAAATTAATGAGTTAACTGCTGACTTATAATCTAATTGCATAAACTACATCAACTATATAAATTAAACCTTGAGATACAGTCGGGAAATATTAGAGAATTTTATATTCATTATCCTCTTGTTCCTGCTCTATTTCATTTTGGATTTTCATAATATCCTGCTTTTAAGACCTCAATCAATACATTTTATAAGACAAACTGATAGTCTTGCATTTGTACAAACGTATTATAATGATGGTTTTAAATTTTTTGAACCCACTGTTCTTAGTCAACGAAGCACCGACGGAAGAGCTATTGGTGAATTCCCAATATTATATTACATTACTGCTTTGTTATATAATGTATTTGGTCAGCATGAACTAATATTAAAACTTCTGAATATTTCAATTCAAACAATTGGATTACTTTATTTATTCAAACTACTTCGCAAAGTATTATCCGATGTGATTTATGCATTTACTTTCACTTTTCTGTTTTTATCATCAGCAATACTATTATATTATACGAACAATTTTTTACCGGATGTTGCAGCATTAGGCTTAACATTAGCAGGATGGTACTTTTATTATCAATACTTTATATCAAGAAGTAAAGTTAAGCATTTCATTATCAGCATTGTTCTGTTCACTTTTTCATCTTTGTTAAAAGTTACCTACGGATTAAATCTTGCAGCAGCTTTTTTATCTCTGCTAATTGAAGTAGCATATCTTAATAGAAGAACAAATATTAAGCAATATACTCCGGTATTAATAATGTTTATTTCATCCATACTTGTAATTGCAGGTTGGTATGGTTATGTTATAGCCTATAACAGTTCAAGCAATGCTAATGCTTTTTTAACTGTGATCAGACCTATCTGGAATATGGATCGATCACAAATAATGTCTGTACTTGGTTTATTAAATGAATATAACTGGTTTACAAACGTTTACTACCAGAGTACACTACACTTTTTCTTTTTAATTATTATAGTCGGATTATTTTACTATAAAAAAGCCAATAAAACAATTCTGCTGTTCGCGGCAACAACATCATTGGGATGTTTATTCTACGTAACATTCTTCTTTTATCAGTTCCATGATCATGATTATTATGTAATTGCAATTTTTCCGGCATTGATATTACTGGTAGCAGGATCATTTTCAGCATTGATCAACAAATTTCCCAGGTTTACAGGCAATATTATTGCTAAAGTTGCTGTAATCATTCTAATGATATTAAGCATGAATTATGCAAAAGATAAATTATCAGGCAGATACGACAGAGGATATGACTATTTTGCCAATATTGGTAAACAGTTAAACATGTTTGATAATTATCTTGATTCAATAGGAGTGAAAAAAGAGTCCAAAATATTAGTAATAGGCGATCCTACTCCTAATGGAAGTTTGTATTTCATGAATAGAAAAGGATGGACTTACAGAGATACAAATGATGCAACTTTGGACAAACTAACTCCAGGTATCATTGCTAATGCAAATTATCTTTTGATGACTGATAGTTTATTCATAAACAAAAAGTCAGTTTCCCAATTATGTGGTAATCATGTTGGCAGTTACAACGGTGCACAGCTATATATTTTAAAACAACGGTAGCTAAACCTGTCTGACAATCCTTAATATTCCGACTTCCCGGTAGTAATATTTATATTATAAACCTTGAAGTACAAGAAATTCCGAATGATAAAATTGAAATTAATCCGGAGTTTTGCAAATGATAGTCAAAAAGAATAACTTTGACGACGGTAAAAATAATTCTATACTACTATTAAAACTAGTGCGGTTTTTTTAAATTTGTATTTCACTAACGCGTTAATTTATAGTTAATAGAAGAGGAATTGTGAATTTATGATGTCAAATATAAGATTTATCAAAATAGCGCTTACTCTGATTGTTGCCGGAGTTTGGATAATAGTAATGCAAAATGCAGGAATTTTTCCCAGGATAAAACCACAGGTTATAGTTGCTGATTCAGCATTAAGGGTAATGGGTGAGGTAGAGGTTAATAATACTGTTTTTATCAAAGGTTCAGTTGATGCAAATATTGAAAGTATTAATGGTTACAGTAAATTTTACAAAGACCCCCGAACTGGTGAATATTATGTAATTCCAATTACTGATCCTTATGAGTAAACTGCTTGTACACGGGAACATTTAAGAGAAATTTAGGATCATACTATTAAAATCGTGTATCAATATCTCTAACTCTATTGCAATTTTGTATGTTTAAACAAAAACAAAGTATTTTTCTTACTGGTGTATGGTTATTATTTTGTTTTGTTTTAGCAGGCCAGAACATAAATAAGGATAAGTACTATTTTAAATTATCTCTGGCCAGAGACAGCCTGGAGAAGGTTTACATTTATCATGATATTGTAACAGAGTTAAAACAATCTCATCTTGACAGTGCCATTGATTTTAATAAGAAAGCTTTAAAACTGGCCAATCAGATTAACTCAGCAGATGCCTGCGGTGCCACAAATGAATTGATGGGAGAGCTATATGGTAAGAAAAATAATATTCAACCCGCAATCAATTACTATTTAATTAGTGCAAAGATTTACGAAGAACTGGAAAATCTCAGAAAACTTTCCAGTATTTACGGCAATCTCGGTATGCTCTATTATAACAACAATTATGATACTGAACGCACATTGTATTATTACAGAAAATCATTAGACTACGCAGTACAGTTAAACGATAAGAAACTTATTGCGGAAGCCTATAATCGTATTGGGGGTATTCTTTATAATCAACAAAATTACAATGATGCATTGTATTATTTCAATAATGCACTGGATATTTTTGAAACGATATCAGACAGGGAGAACGCTGCAATCACATTAAACAATATTGGAGATGTTTACCGGCTTAAGGGTGACCTGGAAGAAGCTTTACAGTATTACAAGAGGAGTATTGAAATAAGCAAATCGCTCGATAATACAAACCTAATGGCTGTTACTTATGTTAACATTGGACAAATATACAGTCACAAAGGAATAAATGATCAGGCATTTGAGTATTATGAAAAAAGCTTGTTAATATATGAAAGAATAAATGACATTAACGGGTTAACAGCACTTTACAACCTGCTTGCTGATGAATATCTGGAAACAAATGAGATAGAGGGTGCATTTTCTTCTTACCAAAATGCTTTTAAACTTGCTATTGAAAATAACCAGTGGATTCACATTAAACAATCATCACTCGGACTGAGCAAGATATATGAATTGAATAAGGATCATACGAATTCTTTAAAATATCTGCATATTTATGCAAGATATAACGATTCGATAATCAAAAAACAAATGTCAGATGAATTGCACAACCTTCAGTCACATTTTCTAAGAAGTATAAGCGAAAAAGAACTTCAAATAAAAGACGCTGATATTGAACTTCTTGAAAGTGAGCGCAAAATCAATAATTTAAAACAGAACTTCTTAATTTTTGGTGTTATAGCTTTGATCATTGTTTCTGTAATTTCAATAATAAGGATGCGAAACAGAGTAAAGAAAGAAAGACTAATAAATCAGAAAGACAGGCAACTACACGAAACTCAGAAGGAACTGCTCAAGCTGGAACTTGAGAGTAAAGATAATGACCTGATCAATTTTGCACTACATCTTGTTCAAAAGAATGAGGTACTTAAACAGTTAAAATCAGACTTAAACAAAATATCCACCGGTGATAACGATGAATTTAACCGTCAGATAAAAGAATTATCAATACATATTCAACAAAGCTTGCAGGTGAATAAAGAGATTAAAGAATTTCAGGATAAAGTTGATCTTACTTATGATGACTTCTTTAACAAATTAAAACTGAGATTCCCACTGTTAACTAAAAATGAAAAAAGACTCTGTGCTTTATTAAGGTTAAATTTAAGTTCAAAGGAAATTTCTTCATTAAATAACACCTCTGTCAGAGCTGTGGAAATGAGTCGTTATAGACTTCGCAAAAAATGTAATATTGATAGCCAGGAGTCATTAACCGAGTACCTTCAAAATTTGTAACAAATCAGATGTAGAAGTAATCCCAACCCTTTAGCTCTGATTATCATAATGTTAAATATCACACTGTAGAGGTGGTGTTATTCATATTCATTATAAATAAAGGTTTTGTAGAGGTCGTGTAGAAATGTAATTGTCAATAATTCACTTTATCAATAGTACTTTTGTTTACGAAATACACAATTACTATGGTAGAGACATCTAAAAATCAGGAGATCGACAGCTTAATAGAAAGGTGTTTGCAAAACGATAGAAGTGCACAGTTTAGTTTTTATGAAAAGTACTCAAAAAAAGTTTATGGTATCTGTCTGAGGTATGCAAAAAATAACACTGATGCAGAAGATATACTTCAGGAAGGTTTTATAAAAGTATTCAAATACCTGGAAGACTATAGCGGCAAAGGACCAATTGAAGGATGGATGCGTAAAATTATGATAACAACCGCATTAAACTACTACAAAAAGAAAAACCTGCTAAACAAAGATATAGATCCTGAAAACACAAGAGTAACTCTGCCAAATGATTATGAGATATTATCATCTATGACACATAAGGAAATACTTCTTTTAATACGTCAACTCCCCTGTGGATACCAGACTGTTTTCAATCTCAATACCATTGAAGGGTATTCGCATAAAGAGATAAGTAAAATAATGAATATTTCTGTAAACACTTCCAAGTCACAGTTATCAAGAGCCAAAAACTCTTTGAGAAAGAAAATAGAATCATTTTTTGATCTTGATCCGACCGTGATTTCAACAGCAGCCCTTGCCAGTTAAATCAACTTATTTATTTGTTTTATACATCACGAATAAGTTCTCAATTTCCAGTAAGTTCATAAGTATTCAATAAAAATACAATTCGTTAGTGATATTAACTATACTGTTTTTCGTATTATTGAAACTTAGTAAAAAACCATAGTATAGAGAAATACTAAATACAAATTTTTTAATAGATGGCACAAAACGAAACGGGATCAACCCAAAATCTAAGTAAAAGAACTTACATTCTGTCGATATCAATAATTGGTTTACTTTTCTTCATTTTTGGTTTTGTAACCTGGCTTAACGGAATACTCATCCCATATCTGCAGATTGCTTGTGAGTTAACAAATTACCAGGCACTGTTTGTAGCCTTTGCGTTTTACATTTCATATACAGTTATGGCTCTTCCATCTTCATGGATACTAAAAAAAACCGGATTTAAAAATGGAATGACCATTGGACTATTTGTTATGGCCATTGGTACATTAATGTTCATACCCGCAGCAAGAACCCGTATATATGAACTATTTCTACTCGGACTATTTATCATGGGGACGGGGTTAGCTTTACTCCAAACTGCTTCAAATCCATACGTAACTATAATTGGGCCACGTGAATCTGCAGCCAAAAGGATCAGTATTATGGGGATTAGTAATAAAGTAGCAGGAGCTCTGGCACCGCTTATTCTGGCATATTTTATCCTGCAGGATGGTGATGCCTTTGTGGAGAAGTTAAAATTGATGAATGAAACAGCAAAAGTCGCAGCGCTTGATGAACTTGCTTCAAGAGTTATAACTCCATACTTAATAATGACTGCAGTACTATTCCTGCTTGGAATCATGATAAGATTTGCGCCATTGCCTGATATCGAAGAAGAACAGGACAATGATGAAGAAACAGCACCTGCCACAAAGAAAAATATCTTCCAGTTTCCAAATTTGATCCTGGGAGTAGCTGCACTATTTTTCTATGTTGGCGCAGAAGTAATTGCAGGTGATACAATTATCAGATATGGTATTTCCATGGGTATACCTATTGATACAGCCAAAATATTTACTTCACTGACACTTTTTTCAATGATCATTGGCTATATACTGGGTATCATATTCATCCCGCGTTTTATTAGTCAGGAAAAAGCATTATCAGTTTCAGCAATACTTGGAATCGCATTTTCACTGGTCACAATATTCACTCCACCAATGATCTCTGTTACTTTTGTTGCACTCCTTGGACTGGCAAACGCACTTGTCTGGCCCGCAATCTGGCCACTGGCGTTAAAAGGATTACATGGATTTATTAAAACCGGATCAGCAATGTTAATAATGGCAATTGCAGGTGGTGCCTTTTTACCATTGGTCTGGGGCAAACTTGCTGACATATTTACCGAACAGTCAGCATATTGGGTATTAATACCTTTATATGTTTTCATTTTGATGTACTCAACCAGGTGGCATAAACTTACCAACTGGAAATAATCAATTCTGACATATTCAATCTTGCAGACTATGCACATGGTAACGATAATATAGCACTGTCTGCCGCTTCATAGTATGATCCATAATATTAAAAGTCTGAAACATATGATGACTTACAATAAAATTCCTTTTTCCTGTACACATTATCAATGATTATTATACTAAACCTAAATTGGTGATTGTGCATATACATTCATTTACTACTGTAAAAAGAAAAAAATGTAATAAAAAATGATTGGTTTGTAAGAATTCAATACCAAATTTAATTACATCTGTATCTATTAAAAAATTCATAATACTATTATTTCAAAACCTGAAATACTATAATTAATCTTTATATCTTGCAGCAATTTTGTATCACGAAATTGAAAATTAAATCAATAAAAATGAAGCCAACACTATTAATATTAGCAGCGGGAATTGGTAGCCGGTATGGAGGTGTAAAACAGATGGACAAAATTGGTCCTTCCGGAGAAAGTATTATAGATTACTCAGTATTTGACGCCATAAGAGCCGGATTTGGTAAAGTTGTTTTCGTCCTTAACCCAAAGATTAAAGACGAATTTAAACAAATTTATGATAAGAGATTAAATGGAAGAATAGAAACAGAATATGTTTTACAGGAACTTTCTGCCGTACCTGAAGGAATTGTACTCAACCCTGAAAGGGTAAAACCATTAGGTACCGGTCATGCCGTTTTAGTTGCAAAAGACCTGATAAATGAACCATTTGCGGTTATAAACGCTGATGATTTTTATGGCAGCAATGCTTTTGAATTAATAAGTGATTATTTATCAGATATTCCGACTACCTCATCAGATTATGCAATGGTTGGTTATAAACTTAAAAATACTTTATCCGAAAATGGCAGCGTTTCCAGAGGTATTTGTGAAACAAGTGAAGGTATGTTAACCGATGTTGTTGAAAGAACAAGCATAATCTCTGAGAATGGCGAAGTTGTTTATGATGATAATGGTTCTAAGGTAAATATTGATAAAGAATCAGTAGTTTCAATGAATTTCTGGGGCTTTTCACCACTTTTTTTCAAACAACTGGAAAATGATTTCATTGATTTCATAACAAGAAATGCCAATGAACTAAAAGCGGAATTCTTCATTCCAACGGTTGTTAACAAACTGATTGAATCAAATAACGCCACAATAAAAATGTTAACAAGTAATGATAAGTGGTTTGGTGTGACCTATCAGGAAGACAAAGCAGATACAATAGCAAAAGTCCATGAGTTAGTTAATAAAGGTAACTACCCTGAAAATCTCTGGAATTAGCTAAAATTTAATTATTGTGTTTAGTGTTAGTACTGAGATACTTGATTGTTTCTTCAATCATGACGAAATAATTAATATTCGAAATTACGGCGGTGGTCATATTAATGGGACGTTTTTAGTTAACACGAAGCAGGGGGATTTCGTTCTCCAGAAAATAAATAAGTCTGTTTTCAACACAGAGCATCTTATACATAATTATAATGAACTTAATAAGGCTGATAAGATTCTGAACGTTTCCTTAAAGCTGTATCCTGATTTCATTGTTTCCAGAAATAATAATATTCATCATATTGACAAAACAGGTAGCGCATGGAGATTAATTGAATATGTTGACAATTGCGCAACTTATTCGATTTCTCCCAATACTATTGTATCCGAGCTTGCTGGAACTACAATGGGACGTTTTCAAGCGTTCTTAAACAAACTTGATCCTGAAAACTTTAAAGACACAATTCCGGATTTCCATAATCCAGCAAGAAGATTGTCTGACTTTTACACATCAGTTAATAATGCCGAAGGCAAAGTCGTTTCATCAGCGATAAATGAGATTCAATTTGCTAAGCGTAATAAGCAAATTTCTGAGGATATGGCAAAATATCTTTCGCAAGATATTTTGCCAACTCGTATTACTCATAATGATACCAAGATAGATAATATTCTCTTTTTAAAAGATAAAAAAAGAGCATACGTTATTGATCTTGACACGGTTATGAAGGGCGCAATTGCTTTTGATTTTGGAGATATGGTGAGGTCAATTACCTCCGGTGCAAGAGAAGACGAACCTGATCTTAGTAAGGTCGCTTTCAATCTGGATCATTTCAGATCATTGGCAAAAGGATATTTAACTACAATCTCTGACAATATTTCAGAAAATGAAAAAGATAGTTTATTACCAGGCATACTTTCGGTAATTTATACTCAGGGGATCAGGTTTTTAACTGACCATCTTTCTGGTAATAAATATTACAAAATTCAGTATCCTGAACACAACCTGGTCAGATGCAGGACTCAATTTAAATTACTTCAGGATATTATGGAAAAAAGAAATGAAGTCTCAGATGTGATTTACAAGTTTGTGATCAAATGAAAAAAGCTGTAAAATAACATTTAAATTTTACAGCTTTTCACTTAATCTCTCTTCTCGAAAATTTCAGTTTAACAGGATATTAAGATGTCCCATGGAGTTGGTGCCATAAACTCTTAGTGCAGCAGCATAACTTAAAATAATTTTGATTGATAAGTCAGAAGGGCCTATTTGAGTTTGAGATTTCGACTTTACTCTGGGCAGATCCTGATGTTTGTTAGGAGTAAATTTAATCATACGCAATCATTGAGTTAAACAATATATCTAACAAACGATAATTGTATGATTTTATTACTTCTCTATTGAAAAAGAATTATATGATTCTGAACATCAAATTATAAACAAATTGAGTTCAGATGTAATTAACCTTAGGGATAATTGGGGAAAGGTCAGTTATGCAGTTAAAATAACTTTCTTTTCTTCAATTATTTTACGCATATTTATTATAGCATAACGCATCCTTCCCAGGGCAGTATTAATACTTACATCTGTTTGTTCTGCAATATCCTTAAAGCTCAATCCCGAATAGCATCTTAGGTAAAGTACCTCCTTTTGCTCTTCAGGTAAAAATTCCAGCAGTTTTTTAACATCAGTATGAATCTGATCAACAACAAGTTTTTCTTCGATTGATGGATCTGTAAAGCTAATAGTATCGAACACATCAAAATCATTATGGGAATTTTCGACAGTAGGAACCTTTTTCGATTTCCTGAAATGGTCAATTACCAGGTTATGGGCAATTCGCATTACCCACTGGATAAATTTACCTTCATCATTATAGCTTCCACGCTTTAATGTGTTAATAACTTTTACATAAGTATCCTGAAAGATATCATCAGCCAATTGCTTATCTTTTACCAACAAAAAGATGTATGAATACAACCTGTTTTGATGGCGTTCAATAAGAGTTTGGAGGCTGGAGTGATTACCGTTAATGAAACTTTTGATAAGCTCTTTTTCACTAATAGCTACTAAACTCATTTTTACCTATTTTATGTTAATTGAACAAAAAAATGGTAAATTTTAATCGATAATCTTTCTCCTATTGGTTAGTTAAACATAATGCAAATATAAGGATTATATTCGCAAAAGCAAATAAAGTTCTAGTTTTGCACATTTATTTTCAAAAAACAAAGCAATTTTTATAAATGAGCGACAATAGTATTACACACATATCTATCTCTAAATCAAGAGTTAACAACCTTAAAAACTTAAGTGTATCCATACCTAAAAAAAAATTGATTGTAATTACCGGTCTTTCAGGTTCCGGTAAGTCATCACTTGCTTTTGATACTCTTTATGCAGAAGGACAGAGGAGATACGTTGAGAGTTTAAGTTCGTATGCCAGACAATTTCTTGGACGAATGGATAAACCTGAGGTTGATGCAATTCACGGAATATCTCCTGCCATTGCAATTGAACAGAAAGTTAAAAGCAGAAACCCACGGTCAACTGTAGGTACATCAACTGAAATATATGAGTATATAAAACTTCTGTTTGCAAGAATTGGAAAAACTTACTCACCAATTTCTGACAAACAGGTAAAAAGACATACTATTTCCGATGTTGTTGCTCATATATCAGGATTACCTCAGGATACTGTTGTTATTATTTATTCACCTTTACTGGTAGCATCAGATCGAAAACTGAAAGATCAGTTACAGGTACTTCTACAACAAGGATTTAGCAGAGTTATCAGATCAGGTGAGATTAAACGGATTGATGAAATACTCGACCTTATTAAGGATGATACAGAACCTGATGAATGTTACCTGGTTATCGACAGAATTAAAGTTAATGAAGATGATGAAGATCTGGAATCCAGGATTGCCGACTCGGCACAGATTGCTTTTTATGAAGGTGGTGGAACCTGTATGATATCATATGATATAAATGACAGAAACAATGTTGAAAAGTTTTCTAACAAATTTGAGCTTGACGGGATAAAATTTGAAGAGCCCAGCCCGAATATGTTTGCTTTTAACAATCCATTGGGTGCCTGCAAACGATGTGAAGGCTTTGGGACAATAATCGGGATTGATCCTGATCTGGTTATTCCAAACCCATCATTATCAGTTTACGAAGAAACAATAGCCTGCTGGAAAGGTGAAAAAATGAGTGAATGGAAAGATCAGCTCATTCAAAATGCTCATAAATTTGATTTCCCTGTTCATCGTCCATATTATCAGCTTACAAATGAAGAGAAAGAATTGCTCTGGACCGGCAACGAACACTTTGAAGGAATTAATGCCTTTTTCCGGTCGGTAGAAGAACAGACTTACAAAATTCAATATCGTGTAATGCTTTCAAGATACAGAGGGAAAACAAAGTGTCCTGATTGTAAAGGAACACGGTTAAGAAAAGATACAAATTATGTAAAAATCGGAGGCAGAACCGTTAGTGAAATTGTTCAGATGCAACTCAATGAAGCATGGGATTTTTTCTCGAACCTGTCTTTAGACAAATATGATAGTAAAATTGCAGGGAGATTATTGCTTGAAATAAAAACCAGATTAAAATTTTTGCTGGATGTGGGACTCCCCTATCTAACATTAAACCGACTTTCTTCAACCCTTTCAGGAGGTGAATCACAACGAATTAACCTGGCCACATCATTAGGAAGCAGTTTAGTGGGATCAATGTATATACTTGATGAACCCAGTATTGGTTTGCACCCAAGGGATACCGACAGGTTAATAAATGTACTTTACAGGTTAAGAGACATAGGTAATTCTGTAATTGTTGTTGAACATGACGAAGAAGTAATTAAAGCTTCGGATCAGATAATTGATATTGGTCCCGATGCAGGTGAAAACGGAGGAAACCTTGTATTCCAGGGCACTTTTGATGAGTTACAAAGTGATGATGTCAGTTATACTGCATTATATCTAACTAACAGAGAACAGATTAAAGTGCCGGAATTTCGACGAAACTGGAAGGATTATATCGAAATTGTTGGAGCAACTCAAAACAATTTGAAGAATTTAACTGTTAAAATTCCTCTTAATATACTCCTCGTTATCACCGGGGTTAGCGGATCAGGAAAATCAACTCTTGTAAAAGATATTCTGTTTCCTGCTGTAAAAAGACAACTGGAAGGATATACTGGTAAAGCCGGACGTTTTGGTTACCTTGCAGGTGAGTTAAATAATATTTCAGCTATTGAATATGTGGATCAAAACCCAATAGGGAGATCTTCCAGATCTAACCCTGCAACTTATTTGAAAGCATTTGATGATATAAGGGGATTGTTTGCTTCCCAAAAACTATCGAAACTAAGAGGTTATAAACCGGGATATTTCTCATTTAACATTCCCGGAGGAAGATGCGAGAAGTGTGAGGGAGAAGGTGTTATTAAAGTTGAAATGCAGTTTATGGCTGATATATTTTTAAAATGTGACTCCTGTAACGGACACAGATTTAAAAACGAGGTTCTGGATATCAAATACAACGGCAAGAATATTTCTGACATTCTTAGTATGACTATTGATCAGGCAATTACCTTCTTTAGTAAAACGGAAAAACCAGGTAGTACGATCAAAAAGATAATAGATAAGATCACTCCCCTGGCAGATGTTGGGTTAGGATATTTACAACTGGGACAACCCTCAAATACACTCAGTGGCGGAGAAGCTCAAAGAGTAAAACTGGCCTTCTTCCTTTCAAGGGGTAACAATGGATCACCAACACTATTTGTTTTCGATGAACCAACAACAGGGTTACATGTTCACGATATAAGCAAATTACTAATTTCATTAAATTCATTAATTGAAATCGGACATTCGGTTATTGTAATTGAACATAATTCTGAGATAATAAAGTCAGCAGACTGGATTATTGATCTGGGACCTGACGGTGGTGATAACGGAGGAGAGCTTATTTTTGAAGGAGTACCGGAAGATATTGTTAAATGTAAAGAATCTCACACAGGAAGTTACCTAATAAATAAATTAACCTGATTTGATAAGTCAATACCCCAACTATTTAAGTAGTTTAATAGTTTAATTACCTAAATAATGTAATATTGATCATTTAATTAATATTTTTGCACTCGCCGAAATTAAACTAAACAATTTTACTAAAATGAAATATTTAACCATTATTACTTTTACAGTTTTATCGATTGCTGTTTCTTCCTGTATGAATGGAGGACATTCCCATGAAGGTGGTTCACATCACCATCATAGCAACCAGGAACCTGATACGACAATTCATTATCCACAGGAAAAACACCTCACAAACATAAAACAGCTAACTGATGGTGGTGACAATGCTGAGGCATATTTCAGTTTTGACAACTCAATGATAGTATTTCAGGCAAAAGTTCCTAAATGGGGAAGCAAATGTGATCAGATATACTATTTCAATTTTGATGATGGTGATATGAAAACCGAGATGCCACAAATTTTAAGTAATGGCTTAGGCAGAACAACATGTTCCTACTTTATGCCTGGTGATACTACAGTTTTATATGGATCGACAAGATCAGGTAGTGATTATTGCCCACCAGAACCTGAAAGAAGGGAAGATGGTAAATACGTTTGGCCTATCTATCCTGATTTTGACATTTATATTGCTGACTTACAAGGCAATCTTGTTGACACTCTTGTTTCGGGACCGGGTTATGATGCTGAAGCTACAGTCTCACCATTAGGTGATAAAATAGTTTTTACTTCTGACCGTACTGGTGATTTGGAATTATATACATGTGATATTGATGGTAGTAATATAAAACAAATAACTTTTGAACTTGGCTATGATGGTGGTGCATTTTTCTCACCAGATGGCAGCAAGCTGGTTTTCAGGTCTTCTCGCCCTAAAACCGAAGAAGAAATAAAAGAATACAAAGAGTTAATGACAGAAGGGCTTGTAAAACCCACTAACATGGAACTCTATGTTTGCAATATTGATGGTAGTGATCTAAAACAGGTTACTAACCTGGGCAAGGCTAACTGGGCACCATTTTTCCATCCATCGGGTGAAAAAATTATATTCAGCTCAAACCATGCAAGTAAGAAAGGATATGAGTTCAACCTTTTCATGATAAACATTGATGGTACCGGACTTGAAAGAATTACATACGATGGTGTTTTCGACGCATTTCCAATGTTTTCATATGATGGCAAAAAACTGATCTTTTCCTCAAACAGAAATAATGGAGGAACCAGAAACACAAACCTTTTCATTGCTGACTGGGTTGAGTAATAATTGATAATGATCGAATCAAACCATATTTTGATTATCACAATTATTTTGAAACAAATGATTAATCTGAGAAAATAAGTCTCAGTAGTTGTACTCTTAGTTTAATTTTCATTGAAAATCATCATAGATTTAATCTGTTTAAGTAAATTTGTAATAATCAGGTAAACATTAAGTATTATCATATTGAATTGTTTATGCATAATTATATAATTACATTGTTACGCTAATCTATAATAATTAAAATGTAAAACCGTATGTCTGAAGAACTACGTCAAAAGGTTTTTGACAAATTAGATTCCCTTGATATAGATTTCAGCATTTACGAGCATCCTCCATTGGACACTATCGATATTGCTCTCAGATACTGGAAAGATATTGATTCAATGCACTGTAAGAATTTGTTTTTCAGAAACCACAAAGGCAAAAAACATTACCTTGTTATAATAAAAGATACAACCCCTTTCAATATCAGCAGTCTTGAAAAAAAACTAAAACAAGGCAAACTAACATTTGCATCGGAGAAGCGACTGAAAAAATATCTGGGAGTTCGTCCCGGCTCGGTATCTCCTTTCGGACTGATCAATGATGAAGATACCCATGTACATGTTTTTTTAGACGAGCAATTGCAAAATGCCGACAGAATAAGCTTTCATCCAAATGACAATACTGCAAGTCTGGTATTGAAATATGAAGATTTCATTAAATATCTGAATGCCGTGGGAAATAGTTATGAATTTATTGACCCAACACCTAAAATCGACTAATTTTGCACAATGCAGAAAATAGACATTAATATAAAAAGTGAAATTGGAAAGCTGGATGGTGTAATAGTTCACTTACCCGGACCTGAAGTTGAAAATATGACTCCTGAGAATGCTCAGAGAGCATTATACAGCGACATACTTAACTTATCAGTAGCTCTTCCCGAATACAATAATTTCATTGGAGTTCTGAAAAAATTCACTAATGTATACGATGTAAGCGATTTGTTGTTCGACATAATTCAAAATACTGAGTATAAAAACGAATTACTACAACACATTTGTACAATTGAACACAATAAAGATGAAGAAGTATGCAGTTTCATTGAAAATATAAATGATGCAGACCTTGCTAATCAACTTATACAGGGAATTGAAATGCGTAAGGACAACCTTACCCGTTTTCTTGATAATGAAAGGTATTGCCTGCATCCACTCCCAAATTTTTTCTTTACCCGTGATGCAAGTTTCTCAATAGGCAGTGAAGTAATGATTGGGAAAATGGCCAATAGCGTTCGTGACAGAGAAACGCTGATAATGGATTCTGTTTTCAGACATCATCCTTTATTTAAAGCCAAAACGGTTAACCCGGTATTATCATATGACAAATCAGGTAAAGGAACAATTGAAGGTGGAGATGTGATCGTAGCCAGAGAAGATATATTGCTGATAGGTACTGGTGACAGAACATCAACACAGGGAATCGACTCTGTAATTGAGCATCTGAAAACCAAACCCGGAATTCATCATATTATAGTTCAGGAACTCCCATTTAAGCCTGAATCATTTATACACCTTGATATGGTTTTTACTTTTCTTGACAGAGATAAGTGTATGATATTTGAACCATTAATAATTAATGCTACAAAATACCTAACCATTCATATTACTATTGACAATCACAATGTTGTAAATATTAAAGAAGAAAAAAACATATTAGCAGCGTTGAGATCATTGGGAATGGATCTTGAACCGGTATTTTGCGGAGGGAATAATGATATGACAATAATGGAAAGGGAACAATGGCAAAGTGGAGCAAATTTCTTTACTCTGGAACCAGGTAAAGTTATTGGTTATGGAAGAAATGTTAATACAATTGAAGCACTTAACAAAAGTGGATTTGACATAGTTAAAGCACGGGATATTGTTTCGGGAGCCGAAAACATTGAAGACCATGATAAATTGGTGGTTACCATCGTTGGCAATGAGTTATCAAGAGGTGGTGGTGGTGCAAGGTGCATGACTATGCCGGTTTCAAGACAGGAAGTTATATGGTAGTATACTTGATTTCATATTAATATTACATCAAAAAAAGTGACCTTGATAAAACGTAACTTGGAATCGTATTACAGATCAAATCCCATAGGAATTATTCTGGTTGTGGGATTTATCCTTAGGCTGATAGCAGCAATATTCTCTAAAGGATATGGCTGGCATGATGACCAGTTCTTAATAATAGAGATAGCACAGTCATGGATTGATGGAATTGATTATTACTCATGGTTACCGTCGGAAGACGGAACTAATACTCCCGAAGGATTTAGCTTTTTTTATGTGGGAATTCATTATCTGCTATTCTGGTTTTTTGAATTTATTGGCATTTATGATCCACAATTCAAAATGCTGTTAATAAGACTTTTACATGCCACATGGTCGTTACTGATCATTTATTTTGGTTATAATATAACCCTTAGATTGAGCAACGAAGATAATGCTAAACTTGTGGCCTGGATTTTAGCCGTTTTCTGGATGTTTCCAATGATAAGTGTTCGTAATCTTGTTGAATTTGTGTGTATTCCATTTATAATGTATGGATTATGGATAATTATAAAGTCTGATTGTAAAACCAGATATTACACATGGTTATGGGCCGGGATAATTTTCGGACTGGCATTCAACATCAGATTTCAAACTGCATTAATAATTGGATCAATAGGATTGGTTATGCTAATTCAGAGTAAATGGAAGGAGGCAATTACTGTAGCATTAGGAACAATTTTATCAATAATCATATTCCAGGGTGGCATTGATTATTTTGTCTGGGGTAAACCTTTCGTACAGCTCACAGAATATGTTGATTACAATATGCATAACGCAGCACTGTACATTGTAAGTCCTTGGTACACATACGTACTCTTCATATTTGGAATCATGATACCACCTGTAAGTATATTTCTGTTTACCGGATTCTTTCATCAATGGAAGAAAATACTTATAATTTTTCTGCCGGTTCTGATTTTTCTGGTATTTCATTCTTATTATCCAAATAAACAGGAGAGGTTTGTAATAACTATCATTCCCCTGTTTATAATAACAGGTATGATTGGATGGCAGATATTGTATCACAGCTCTATAAAAAGTAGCATAATTAAGAAATTTGTTAAGGGATCCTGGATTTTTTTCTGGATAATAAACTTTATACTGCTTGTTCCGGTTACAATTATGTATTCCAAACAGGCCAGAGTTGAAAGTATGGCCTATATGTCAAAATACGGAGATATAAATAACTTCATGATTGAAGACATTAACCAAACGGTATTAAGATTTCCACCACAGTTTTATCTGCAAAACTGGTATAATTATCAAACACTTATGAAAAATGATAATTATAACGAATTCATTAAAAAACACCGATCTGATGATATTTCCATACAACCGGGCTTTGTACTGTTCTATCAGCCTGATCAGATTGAATTAAGAGTTGAAAATCTCAGGCAGGTTTATCCCGATCTGGTTTTTGAGACTATAATTGAACCCGGATTTATGGACAGAGTTCTCTATTGGCTAAATCCAATCAACGATAATCAGAACATATATCTATATAGAAATAAAGCAGTTATACCCAATAAAATAGAGTAAACAACCTCATTGATTTAGTGAGATCAGGTGTTTAATCCGCTATACTAATTAATAATTTTCGTTATTATTGTCCATACTGATTATATTTGCATAAACACGACTTCGAATTTTAATTAATTCTGTAAAATGAGAATCTTCAAAAAAATTATCATTTTCGTTTTTACCTCGTTTCTGGTAGTTATAATTGGTGGGCTGATATATATTGATATCAAACTTCCTGATCTGCCACCATTAACCAATAAAATAATTGATAATGCTCTGAAGAAAAACAGTTATAGTTTAAAAGGTGAACAGGGTTATGCATTAAATGATGACACCAAAATATGGTATGAATCCATTAGTCCGGAAGATACTATCCATGACAACATAGTTCTTATAATGGGTATTGCCAATGATGCTCTTGCCTGGCCTTATTATTTCATCGACTCACTTGTTAATAAAGGGTACAGAGTAATCAGATATGATAACAGAGGGACAGGCATGTCTGACTGGATGACTGACTGGTCGTCTGAACAACCGTACTCACTTGATGATATGGCAAATGATGTGATAGCAATAGTTGACACTCTTGAAATCGAACGGTTTCATGTAGTTGGAGTATCGTTGGGTGGAATGATAGCGCAAACAGTTTCAATCAGGTTTCCAAAAAGAGTTCGCACTCTGACATCTATCATGTCTACAGGTGATATTATGGATGAAAGTTTACCTCCCATTAACAAAGGTACAATAACAGATCTAATGCTGGCCCAAATAAAATATGGCATTGTGAATAGCGAGTCGAATCAAATAAAACTCCAATATACAACAAGGCTGATATTAATGGGTGATTCATTATATACGCCTGATCTTGAAAGCATAGCAGAATCTGTTTTGTATAATATACGATCCAGAAACGGATTTAACACAAACGCATCCAAACAACAGATCACCGCAACAATGGAATCAGGTTCCAGGTATGACGAGTTATCAAAACTAAAAGTACCTGCACTAGTAATACATGGGACCACAGATCCGTTAATTGATATTAAGCATGGTATAAAAACATTTGAAACCATACCAAATGCTAACAAAATATGGATCAAAGGAATGGGACATGATATCCCAAAGATGTTCTCTGATTCAATAGTTGAAGCCATTAACACCCACATTCAAAACAACACTTCGAGTAATGAATAAGGAAAACGCAAGGAAGAGAATAGATAAGCTGGTAAGTGATATACAAAAACATAACCATAATTATTATGTATTATCCAATCCTGTAATTAGTGATTATGATTTTGATATGCTACTCAAAGAACTTGAAAAACTTGAGGCAGCCTTCCCTGATTTAGTCCGCCCTGACTCCCCTACTCTCCGTGTTGGTGGAGAACCTACCAAATATTTTGACACAATTGAGCACAAACACCCAATGCTTTCATTATCTAACACTTACACCTTTGATGAGATATTGGATTTCGATAAAAGGGTACGAAAAGTAACAGGAGATGATGTTCAATACGTGTGTGAGTTAAAATATGACGGTTTATCAATCGGCCTTATCTACGAAAATGGAATTTTAAAGCATGCAGTTACAAGAGGTGATGGAATCAGAGGTGATGACGTAACAAATAATGTCAGAACTATAAAAAGTATACCGCTAAAGCTTGTTGGTAATTATCCTGACTATTTTGAGATCAGAGGAGAAATATTTATGACCCTTGATGGTTTTCGTGAAATGAATCTCAATCGTGTTAATGCAGGAGAATCTGCTTTTGCAAACCCTCGAAATGCAGCCTCTGGCTCTATAAAGATGCAGGATCCCAAAGAAGTAGCCAAAAGGCCTCTTGATTGCTATCTATATTACATCCCGGGAAATCATCTCAATATAAAATCACACTACGATGGCTTGTTGTATAGTTCAGATCTTGGATTTAAAGTCTCAAAAAATGTTGCTATCTGTAGAAACACTAATGAAATTTTTGAATTTATAAATGATTGGTCGGAGGCACGGGAAAAGCTAAACTTTGAAATTGATGGTATTGTAATTAAAGTTAACAACATATCTCAACAAAAACAGTTGGGGTTTACATCAAAAAATCCAAGGTGGGCTATAGCATATAAATACAAAGCTGAAAGAGCAGAAACCACATTAGATTCTGTTGATTACCAAGTTGGTAGAACTGGCGCTGTTACACCGGTTGCTAACCTGGCTCCAGTACAGCTTGCAGGAACTATAGTTAAAAGAGCAAGTTTACATAACTCCGATATTATTAAATCTCTTGATGTGAGGATAGGCGATTATGTTTTTATAGAAAAGGGAGGTGAAATAATCCCTAAGATTGTTGGAGTAAATATAAATAAACGAAAACAGGACTCACAACCTCTGAGCTTTATTAGTAATTGCCCGGAGTGTGGTACCATACTAACCAGAAAACAAGACGAAGCTGCTCATTATTGTACAAATGAAGATCATTGCCCTCCCCAGATAAAAGGCAAGATTGAACACTTTATATCAAGAAAGGCCATGAATATTGATAGCCTTGGAGAAGGCAAAGTTGAGATACTATATGATAATGGACTGGTTCTGAATATTGCTGATCTTTATAACATTAAACCTGATATGATCCTCGGTCTTGAAAGAATAATTCCTGGGAAAGAAGGAAAGAAAGACAGCAGGATCAGTTTCCAGCAAAAAACTGTTGACAAAATAATATCAGGTATAGAAAAATCAAAAGATGTACCATTCGAAAGGGTATTATTTGCACTTGGTATCAGATATATCGGTGAAACTGTAGCACGAAAACTTGCTTACCACTTCAAAAGCATTTATGCTCTTCAGAAAGCCACTTTTGAAGAACTTACCGAAGTGGATGAGATAGGCGAAAGAATTGCAGAATCAGCTATTAACTGGTTTAGTAAAGAAGAGCATATTAATTTAATAAACAGGCTTGTTTCATCAGGTCTTAAGATGGAAATAAGTTCGGAAGAAGCTGATATTTCTGACCTTCTGGAAGGAAAATCATTTGTTGTTAGCGGAGTCTTTACAAACCACTCACGAGATGAGATCAAAACTCTTGTTGAAAAAAACGGAGGTAAAAATACAAGCTCGCTGTCCTCAAAAACAAGCTTTCTGATAGCCGGCGATAATATGGGTCCGGCAAAAAAGACAAAAGCCGAGAAACTAAATATTCCAGTAATTACCGAAAATGATTTTATTGAAATGCTTGAGTTAGACAACAAGTAAAAATAAACTCTGAAAATTCACATCATCAGGATAAGTCTTGTTAAAAAGCATACGATACACCACCAGAGAGTGAAAGAATTCCGATGTGCGCCTGTTCGTTTACAAGTTTTTTGTTTCTGTAATACTCAAAATCGATCACGGATCCTATGTATGATGCATTAACATGTACATTAAAATTATCATTGACTTTGACTTTACCACCACCTGAAAACAAAAAAGCAATAACTAATTGATTGTCGTGTGTTTCATAATAGTTAATTGTGGAAAATGCAGTGGTTGTTTTTACAAGTGCAGTAGGTTTATATACATTTCTGAGTCCTCCCATCATCTTAAACAGAAGAGAGGCATATTCATTTACAGGCACATCAAAAACCAACCCTATCAAACCTGAGATATCTCTAAACGACTCAGTCTCAGCAGTCACAGTTTGGAAAGCAGGACTTGCATCAAAGTAGCCTTCAATCAGTTTACTTTCATCAATGGAATTTACGTTATAATTAATCATGAAATTCAAACCAACATTCCAGTTGTAATAATAAGATACTTCAGCTGAAATATTTGTTCCCATTTTTGCATAACTACTGAGGTTTATACCTTTTTGCATTCCAAAATCATATGCTGGTATTGCAACCCCAACTGACAATGAGGCTAGTCCTCTGTTGTAAATATATTCCTGAGAATATGACAATTGAGTTAGGGATAAAATTAATGAGTATAGTATTAATAATCGTCTCAAGTAACCATCTGATTTAAGCAGCAATTTACAAAAAAAGTATATGCTGATATTAAAAATATCAACAAATATCAATGATTTTTTCCATAGAATTAATTACAACAGATTTAGGTGTTGCTACGTTAATCCTCTGGAATCCCTGGCCTCCGTCTCCGAACATCGGACCATGGCTTAATCCAACACCAGCTTTTTCAATGAGCATTTTTTTAATAACTTCATCATTCAACCCGGTCTCATTAAAATCCAGCCATCCAAGATACGTGGCTTCCGGCTTTACAAGCTTGATCCGACTATTGGCTTCTTCTAACAAATAATCAATAACATTATAGTTTTCCTGTATATATACCATAAGTTCGTCCACCCATTCTGCTCCATATTTATAACCGGCTTCAGCAGCTACGGCACCAAATAAATTACCCATTGACAGGTGAAGGTTATTAACTACCTTCTCGAATTTTGCTCTCATTTCATCATTTACTATAATAACTGATGAAGTAGCCAGTCCCGCAACATTGAATGTTTTGCTTGGGGCAATACATGTAACGGTGATTGATGCAATTTCTGGTGTCAGAGAAGCAAACGGAATGTGCTTATACCCAGGCAATATCAAATCATTATGGATTTCATCCGAAATAATAATAACGTTATTTCTGAGGCATATCTCTCCAATTTTCGTTAATTCTTCTTTTGTCCAGACTCTTCCAACAGGGTTATGAGGGCTCGAAAAGAAAAACATACTGGCACTTTCAGCCTTTTCTTCAAAATCCCTGAAATCTATTTCATATTTACCATTTTGATATACCAGTCGGTTCTGTAACAATTCTCTTCCATGATCAGAAACAGCATTAAAAAACGGAAAATAAACAGGTGGTTGAATAATAATCTTATCACCGGGACTGGTAAACGCAAGAGTTGAAAAGTTTAGTGCAGGGACAATACCCGGGCTAAAAACAATCCATTCATCACGAATCTTCCAGTTGTGTCGTTTGTTTATCCAATCAACTATCGAATTATTATATGATTGTGTTCGATAGGAATATCCATAAATAGGATGTTCTGCTCTTTTTTTTATGGCAGTTCTAATAAAATCCGGGGTTTCAAAATCCATATCTGCTACCCACATAGGTATAACGTCAGGATTACCGAAGAACTTATCCCGAAGATCATATTTAATATTGGCTGTGTCTTTTCTGTCAATTACTCTATCAAAATCATACATAATCAGATGTAAATTAATTCAATCACAGGTATATAGCAATAGTTCATACAATATTAGCTAGAACAATTTCACTACACCCATTCGGAAACAATGATGTGCATGTTGTAAACAAGTGAAATGGTCGTTAAAACTACTGTTTTATAATACCCCGAATGCTATTGGGTTAGCATTACAGGCATTATTAGCATCAGAATATCTTCAGGATCGTCATCTTCACGTTCTGAAATAATGATCCCTGCCCTGTTTGGCGCTGACAACTCAAGAATAATACGCTCAGGTTCAAGAGTTCCAAGCATTTCCTGCATAAATCTTGAGTTAAATCCAATCTCTATATCGTCGCCTTCATAACTACAGGTAAGTCTTTCCTTAGCCTCACTTGAGTAATCTAAATCTTCTGCAGTAAGCAATAACTCCTTACCGGATATTTTAAATCTTACCTGGTGAGTTGATTTACTACCAAAAATAGATACCCTTTTAATTGCATTTAACAATCCTTTCCTATCAATGGTCAGACTATATGGGTTTTGCGTTGGAATTACAGCTTCATAATTTGGATACTTTCCATCAATCAATCTACATATTAAAACAAGATCATCAAATTCAAGTTTAATGTTTGTATCATTCAGCTCTACACTTACTATAAGCTCTTCATCTTCAGGCATGATATTTTTAAGATGATTTAAAGGCTTCTTAGGTAAAATTATTGAAGTTGGATTTTCAGAACTAAAATCATGTCTTCGATATCTAACAAGTTTATGAGCATCAGTTGCTACAAAAGTAATACTATCAGTTCCTATTTCAAACAGTACCCCTGACATAACCGGACGCAATTCATCATTTCCGGTTGCAAATAATGTCTTATTAAAAGCATTAACGAGTAAAGCCGAGTTTAACTCAAGTGATGTTGTGTTTTCCATTACAGGAATTTGCGGAAATTCTTCACTCTGATGCCCAATAAGTTTGTATTTTCCTTCTCCTGCGAATATTTCAATACTGGTATCAACCACAGTAATTGTAACAGGAAGTTCAGGTAATGATTTCATTATATCCAATAGCATTTTAGCAGGAATAGCTATTACGCCAGGTCCTTCTGACATATCAGTAGTTAGGGTAACAGAGATGGTTGTTTCCAGGTCGGAAGCAGTGATTTGCAACTTATCTTCACTAAGTTCAAATAAAAAGTCTTCAAGAATCGGGAGTGTGTTATTAGTGCCTAAAACTCCACTCACTTTTTGTAATCCACGTAGTAAGGTTGTACTTGATATGATAAATTTCATTGGTAGAAAAAGTTTATTATTCTTAGAATCAAATAAATGATAATTTGAAATCAAATTACTATGTACAATGCAAATAAACCAAATTGCATTATACATGCGCGAGTAAAATTATAAAAAAAACAATAGCACAGCCCCTGACTTAATCAACAGTTTTTCACAAAAATGTAACAATCATTAATCTTTAAGTAATACGTTGCCTGTATAAAATGTATATACCCAAAAAAAGAGGTTATTTTTTTTCAATGTTCTCCATTTTTCTAATGAAGTCAACACTCTTCCTTCTTGTAGATGTTACAAACTCATAATAGTCCGTTTCGCTATCAGGATTCAGAATACGCTTTTCGGCTTTTAAAGTTTCTATTCTTTCATTAAAGGCATTATCTGATGACAGTGCCTGCATTATTCCATTTTTATAATTAAAGAAATACCAGCTTGATTTGGTTGGTTTCAAATAAATATTAACAGAACTGCCTGTTCTGCCTTTCTCAATCTGTACCCAACCATCCACATACTTATTAACAACACTTCCTGCCAGATATCCAATCCCGATTTTACCAATCGAAATATAAGATCTTGAGAATGGATCCCAGTAAAACTTTAAATCACTAAAAATAATCTTATGGCTTAGCTGATCAGGAACTTTCTTCATCTGACCATATAGCGCCAGTTCGTTAATGTGTTTTTCTGCATCACCGGAAATAAGATTCTTTCTTAAAAACATTGGAAACAACCCTTCTGCCATATTTCCTGCCGGATTATTTGTTACACGAATACTATCTGCAATCATTTCAATTGCTTTATTGTCGAAGTAGAAATCAAGTAAGAGTGTATTATTGATGTAGGTTGAGTCAGCAATTATCAGGTGTTCAAATGTTCCTGATGATTTAACGGTTATCATATTCAAATCAAGCCCAAGGTTGAAATTACCATCGCCTCTGAGTACGCACCTTGAATTATCAAGTGTTACGAAGTTATTCTGAATATTACTTCCCGAAAACCTTTCGGGTGTACCTACTGAGAAAGCTCCTTTTACAGTATCAAAAATCAATTTACCTGTGGCATTTACAAATAACAGATCAGCCTCACTTTTCAATGGTTCAAGTATCATTGGGTAATATCTTCGGTACTGCTCAGAATATCCTAACCCGAAGAACGCAGGTTTTCCATCATGCGATCTTGAATTTACTGTAACATCAAAGGAGATATCCTTATTATTAATTACCTGGTTAAAAGACACCCAGTTATCAACATTGGCAACACATTCCTCATTTATTTTGTAGCCTCCGTTAAATCTAAGGTCCTGACGTGATGCCAATAAACTAACTTCTCCCCTAAAGAAGTATTCGGGACTCAAAAAGAAAATCTCTCCTTCCGGAATTTGACCGAAACCTGTTGTTACCCCCTCATTATTCGGTGAAATGCTACTTAAATAAACAGGTTGTTTCATATCGTACCTGTCAGAATAATCAATCCATCCTTTTGCTGTATAATTTCTACGGTTAAAAATATTAACCTCTGATTCATAGATACTATGATATTTTGTAGCAGTATCAGTAATTATAAGTGCATCCATAAGAGTTTGAACCTTTGCTGCCCGTAAAATTTTAACGCTCTCATTATTTGGAAATATCGCGGCATCAGCAACCTTGATCATCTTAACACCCTCAATGTCTATAGTATAATCATTAAGATTATATGTAGCGTTTCCTGCAAAAAATCTAAGTGAATCAATTGTCTCAGCCACTGATATAAATTCGGGACCGCTAAGTTTGTAATCGATAAGTTCAAGCATATTCAAAGTGTCGAGGGCAGCATAATCCTCTCCAATATTGCTGCTAAGAAGAAGTTTATCTTCAGGCATTATCCACTCAACCTCATCAAGAGTAGATATGAATTTGTTAAATGGAAACCCAATAAACGAATTATCATGAATATTTCTGAACCACCCTTTTTGTTCATCAAAATCAATCTTTGCAAAATAATCACGAACATCAAGAACAAGTGAGTCGCTATCCCGGTTTTTAAGAAAGAAGTCAGCAGTGTCAGCCGTTAACTTACTGTAATTAAACCTTATACGATTTGACACTATCTCTGATTGGTCGAATAAATAAGATCCATCTCCATTCATGTATTCAGGGTTCAGTGATAATGTACCTTCAAGCCATGAATTATCATATACAATGAAAGGTCCTGCATCACTGTTAAGAGTCATAACATTTGTATCAATAACCCATTGAATGTTTACAGTATCACCCTGCGCTGACGGAAAGTCATACTTATCAGGACTACTCATAACAACAAATTCATTACTAACACCTGTTAAAGAATCTGGATAAAAAATATAATCCTCAGAACTTGAAAAAGATGACAAATAGTTTAAATCACCATTACCTCTAAAACCATTATTACTCAGGGATATTTCATTATAAAATCTACCCAGACCACCATAAATATCGTAACCCTTTTCACCTGTATTATGGTTAAAGCCTAACGAGTAGTCAGGCATTACAACAAGGGGTTGGTTTATAGTACTAAAAATTCCGGCAGAAGTCAGATTTCCTTCGAATGATAACCCTTCAGTAGTAAAACTTGAGATACTGTCAAATATAAACGGGTCAACAGCATAGTAAAACCTTTCAGGAATTAAGGTGCTATCCTGAATATATGTTTCATTGAAATAAACATAGCTCACATCATTACTCACAAATATGGGGTATTCTTCATATTTTTTCAGACTTGATTTATTATAAGGCATATCTATATAGATTGTCCCTACCATATCCTCGATAACATTTTTAACTTTTATCAGTGAGTCGGCTTTGCGTATTGAATCGTTATAAACCACATGAAAAGCAAGTGAATCAACAAAATTCATCTTAAGCATAAAGCTGTCATAAACGAACGTACTGTTTCTAGAATAGAAATCAAGCAACCCCATCTGGACCTGTCCGTCAAAAGTAAAATTCCTGTTCTTCTTGAAGGATATTGTTTTATCGTAAGGAAATATGTAAACCTCCTGGGAGTCACTGATACTGACCTCAGGAACACCATTTACATTTAATTCCAGGGTGTTAAGGTCAATTGAAGCATTTGGTCGCCCGTCAACACTTGATATAAGCTTAATTACATCATAATCAATACGACCACCTTTGGCATCCAGAAAATATTTAAAACGATCTTTTACAACAGCTCTTTCAGTTCTTGAATTATAAACAAGAAACCCCTTATTTGACATATCAATTAACAGTGCCGATACCTGATCCGCAGGTTTTTCCATAAAAGATGCAAGAGCATTAAGTTTTATTTCTGTTTCACCATATTTATGAAGGTAATTCGCAATAACATAAAATGGGTTTACATCATCAATTCCCTGAACCCTGTAGAAATCATTCTCTGAAAAGTAATTACTTGAAACAAATTGAGCAAGATTACGATTTTTAACATTTCTAATCCTTTTAAACAGCAATTCAGGTTCATCCATTTTCCAAAACAAAGCCTGTACATAAATATCCAGTTCGTGATACGAGTCGAAAAAAGGTGTAATTGATTTTCCATTAAAGTCAGTGTACATTACAAACTGTCTGTTATCATTGGAATATTTAACTCTCAGTGAGGGATGATACAGTGAATCTTTATCGAAATAAAATACGAACTCAGCATCTGACGATATAAAATCCTCAGCACTCAGCCTGAATTTTTCAGCACGAACCATGGCGTAAAGACTATCACTCTTGGTTAATTTTACAACTGCTTTACTCCTTTTTCCACCAACACCATACAACTCCAGTCCTTCAAGTTGTGCTCCACCATAAAAGCTTACTTCAGGATAAATATTATCAAGTTGAAACTCATCAAAATATGCTTCAAATCTGGGAAACGATGTTTTTTTGGTAGGCGGGCTTGATGAAATTCTTTCTGTAAGACGACCAACAATTGGATTGCTAAAAAACCGCTTGTAATGTAATACTGCAGAATCAATAACATATGTTGGCTGGTTCACGTCGATTTCATATACATCCACATTTGCGTATATCTCACCTGCCATTTCATCTCCAAACCTTGCCCATTCCAGGGTACCTGACACCCCGTCCCATTGTTTAAGTTCATAATTGAAAACACCATTTGTTTTCTCAATTATTGAACTGTCTTTCCGGGTAGCACAGATTAAATCTCCTTTTTGAAACTTAACAAGAAAATTTGTATCAAGATAAAAGTTAAACCTGGATTTCCTGTGGTACCATGACAATGATCCTTTTTTATGAAACCTACTGTTTTCAAGCAGGTCGGCTGAAAATTCCAGAAAATCCCCAAATCCGGTCAACTTTTTTTCATCCAGCAATTTACTTGCATATGCATGCCATGAAATAATACTTTTCGGTAACTGCTGTGATTCTGATATTAACGTCAGTGCATAGATATAATCGTACAGATATGGGAAGGTCCTGATTTTTCTGGCACGCATTTTTTCAACCAGATTTCTAACCTCATCTTTTTCTGCTTTGTTAAATCTGCCTATACTCCATCTCAGGTAAAACCTGTCCAATAATTCCTGCGACTTCTTTTGGTATGTTTTAGATGATGTATTTAACAAAATTGACGAAATCTGCTGGAAAAAAACTTCCGAATTTGCTGATAGCGTATCAGGTTTCTGACCATAAACTTTGGTAATACATAATATGGTAATCAATAATAATGTAAAGTATTTCCTCATAGTCAGTTAATTAAAACCACTTTAAACACAAATGCTGCATTCTACCTATCTGCTTTTATGATTTAATTTTGCTTTCTAAATGCTGCTGCTACCCAATTATTCTTTTCTTTTTTCTCAGTAAATAACAATCCGTATTTTTCTGATTCAATGCATATATCATTAAAATCCTGAATATAAAACCCGCTAAAATAAATTTGACCGCTATTGTTTAACGCATTTGCATAGAATTTCATATCCTGTAGCAAAATATTTTTATTTATGTTTGCCATTATTGTATCAAATTTCATATCACCGGGTATCATTTCTGCACCACCAACCACAACCGAAATATTTTCTATTACATTGATCTCAGAATTTTCCTTTGTATTTTCATATGACCATTGATCAATATCTATAGCTGTAACTCTTTCAGCTCCTTTCATGGATGCAAGAATGGCGAGTACACCTGAACCACAACCCATATCCAGTACATTCTGACCTGACAGGTTGTTTTCGAGCAAAAAGCTAATCATCAGGTATGTTGTTTCATGATGAGCAGTTCCAAAAGCCATTTTAGGCTTGATAATAATTTCATGCTTCATCCCATCAATTGGTTCATGAAACGGTGCACGAACATAACAACTATTTTCAATAATTACAGGCGGATAATTGCTCTCCCATACTTCATTCCAGTTTTTATCAGGAATTAATTCGACTTTCAAAGATTGCTTGACAAAGCAGCTGTTAATATAATCAATGGAAAGAATATCATCCAGATCATACGAATCTTCCTGAATATAAGCAATTAAAACCTTTGATTGCTCTTCAAAACTTTCGTAACCCACAGCAGATAATAATGCAATAAGTATATCGGATTTTTCCTGCTCAACCGGAACAGGAAATGAAACTTGATAATAATTCATTTTAACTGGGATAAATTAGCAAATGCTCAATTGTACAGGTCAAAACATATTAAACTACAATGCCGGCATTTTCTTTGTAAACAGATCCTTTAGAAACTCATCACTATTTTAACAAAATCATCGGGTTTAAGTGATGCCCCACCTATCAAACCTCCGTCAACATCTTCATTGGCAAATAGTGTTGCTGCATTTTGCGCATTACAGCTACCCCCATATAGTATTGTAGTTTGATCCGCAATCTCATTTGTATATTTCTCAGAGATCAGTAAGCGGATATAATTATGCATTTCCTGCGCCTGTTCCGGAGTAGCTACAACTCCCGTTCCAATTGCCCAAACGGGTTCATATGCAACTACAACATTTGAGAATTCATCTTCATTGAGGTGAAACAAACCTTCTTCCATTTGCTGTTTCACAATATCAAAATGAACATTTTCCTCTCTTTGATCGAGTAATTCTCCAATACAGAAGATAGGTTTCATGTTATTTTCGAGCAACATGTCCACCTTTTTCGCAAGATCGGCATTGGTTTCATTGAAATAGGTCCTGCGTTCGCTGTGTCCGACAATACTATATTCAATATTCATTGAGTTTAGCATGTAGGCTGAAATTTCTCCGGTATAAGCACCATTGTCATGTGCGCTTACGTTCTGAGCCGCTACACTTAAACCTGATTCTTCTGCATAATCTGATATCATTTCAAGATAAACTGCAGGTGGGCAAACAACTACATCACAGTCTAGCTCCTTTTCGTCAAGTTCTTCAGCAATAACACTTATTAGTTCTTCGGCTTCCTGAAAACTTTTATTCATTTTCCAGTTACCGGCAACAATTTTTTTTCTCATAGCAATAATTAATCAGTGGCAGCCAGTCAGTAGAATGTTTATGACAAACAGAAACAAAAAGTGACTGCCGTTAGTTGTATTAATGGTGGTGTCCGCCATCGCCATGAACATGACCATGGGATAATTCTTCCTCAGATGCATCTCGAACATCTATAACTTTTCCGGAAAAATGGAGATTTTTTCCTGCCAGTGGATGGTTAAAGTCCATAACAACTTTATCAGATTTAATTTCAAGCACCCTACCATCAATCGGACGTCCTTCCTGGTCCTGCATGGTGATCATATTACCAATCTTCAAAAGTTCTTCATCAATTTTACCATCTTTCTCGAATATCTTCTTTTCGAGTTCAATAATTGCATCTTCAGTAAATTCACCATAACCTTCCTTTTGGTTCAATCCAAATGCAAACTCAGTACCCGGCTCCAGTCCATCTAAGTTTGATTCAAATACCGGTAATAATGTACCATTTCCAAATAAATGAACAAATGGTCTTTCTTCAGTAACCTGTTGAATAATATCACCATTGTTATCTTCAAACCTTAAGGTATAAGTTAAGGTAACTACTTTATTTTTTCCAACTTTCATATTTATCGTTTAAAGTGTGTCTTATTTTATTATCTGTTTCAGTTTCAATAAAATATATTATTGTCTTAAAATAACCGGCAAAAGTACAAAAAATGTGCTGTTTTTATGTATTATTGCATTAATTATAATTTATTAATCAATAAGTTAAATTTTCTTTTAAATAATATGTTAACCAAAAATATTACTCTTTATTGTTTGACTGTTATTCTTCTGTTTGGTTGCAAAACAGCAAATATTGAAAGTGTGAATGAGATCAGACAGGATAATAAATATGATAGTGAGTTTCCATCAGAAAGTGTTTCGTCAGAATTAAGTTACATATCCAAAACGGTTAAAAAACTTGACATACTGGCGTTTTATGCAACTTACACTTTTCCGGTTGACAGTAAGTTAAAGGAAACTGATATTGGTGATTCAGTTCTTGATGTTTATTCATACAGCAAATCAATAACCCATGAAGCAGTATCAGGTACAGCAACTGTAATTTATAATTACGACAATATAGTTGGTTTATTAACCTGTGCTCATGTAGTTGATTTTGAAGATCGAATTTACAGTTACTATGATGAGGATGAAAAATACGTAAAAAGCATTGCTGTTAAGATCAAGCAACAAAATCACATTAGCGGATTTGCACCCGGTGATCCTGTTGAGATTGTAGCAATTGACAAATCCAAAGACATTGCAATACTTTTCAAAAAGCTTAACAATGATGATAAAATCATAAAAACAATGAACTATCCTGCTGGAAAGTCTAAAGATTTACAATGGGGAAGTGTTGTTTATATTATGGGGTTTCCATTGGGCAACCTAATGGTTACAAGGGCTGTTGTAAGTATTACCGATAAGATGAAGACCGGTTTTTTTGTAACAGATGCGCTGTATAACCATGGCATTAGTGGCAGTCCCGTATTTGCAGTTCGTGATGGAATGCCAAATTTTGAATTAGTTGGAATGGCTTCTTCTTCTGCCGCACAGGCATCAAATATTCTTATACCTGATGAAAACTTTGTAAATGAAACGAAATCAAGGTCAGTTTATACAGGTGATATTTTTGTTGACAACAATAAGTTAATAAGTTACGGTGTTACTTATTCGGTAACTATTGATGAAATTATTACTTTTATAAACTTGAATGAAGATGCCCTCTCTGCAAAAGGATTTGATATGAACAACTTTTTCATGTAATTTTACACACCACATTATAGAATATACATGTCACAAGATAAAACACCAAAGACAGATAATAAGTTTAACAAGTATCGAATTGGCCGTGGTAAAAGGTTTTTCGATATTGTGTTCTCATCTTTGGCATTGCTTGTTTTCTCACCATTTATGCTGCTTATTGCCCTTGCAATAAAACTTACTTCCAAAGGTCCGGTTTTTTACAAATCCGTAAGAGTTGGTACAGGATATGATATTTTTAAATTTTATAAGTTCCGGACAATGTACCAGGGAGCTGATGCAGAAAGGTCTAAACTATCGGAATTAAATGAGTACTTAATCTCACATAAGATTAAAAATCGTTCATTCACTAACGTTGAAGATTGCCCTGACTGTAAAGAAGGTGAGCCATGTTCTCCAATTTTGTTTATTGACGGAATTGAGATTTGTGAGTCAATGTACCTTAGAAAAAAACGACTTAGGTTGCTTGAATCTACTTTCTTTAAGGTAAAGGATGACCCCAGGATAACTCCGGTAGGAAAATTTCTGAGAAGCACACATCTTGATGAGTTACCTCAGTTTCTGAACGTAATTAAAGGTGATATGTCGATCGTTGGTAACAGGCCGATTCCTCTTTATGAAGCAGAAAAACTAACAACCGACGAATGGTCGTACAGATTCCTCGCTCCGGCCGGAATTACAGGACTATGGCAGGTTGATAAAAGTAAAATGCTAAAAGCAGAGAACAGGATCCGCCTCGACAATAAGTATGCTATGGTAGCAAGCCCCAAACAGGATTTTATCATTATCCTAAAAACAATTCCTTCACTGTTTACAGTAAAAAATACCGGGTATTAGTTTAAACTATACTAACAAACCGGAATTTTCCAGTTTTTCTTTGCGCTGAAGTAATGTTGGGTGTGAATAATTGAAAAACACATACAATGGATGAGGTGTAAGGTTACTAAGATTTGCTACGGAGAGCTTCATAAGTCCGGATATAAGAGCTTTGCCAAGTTTATATTCAGCAGCAAAATTATCCGCCTGGTACTCATGCCTGCGCGAAACTATATTTGTTAAGATACCAATCAGTGTGGAAATGGGCGAAAAAAGTAATCCAAATGCTACCAGTCCCATGTAAAAACTTGGTTCAGTGGCACCCAAAGCCAATGATAATTCAGGTCTGTTAATTGCCAGTGATAATAACCATATCATTAAACCGCTCTGTATAACAGACATTATTAATCCTAATATTACATGATGGAGCTTATTATGGCCAACTTCGTGAGCCAGGACTGCTACAACCTCCTCTACTGTTAAATCATTAATAAGGGTATCATATAATACTATTCTTTTTTTAGGTCCCAATCCACTAAAATAAGCATTTGCCTTAGTGCTGCGTTTCGATCCGTCAATAACAAAAATGTTATCGATTTTAAAGCCTGATTTTACAGCAAAAGACATTATTTCCGTTTTGAGTTCACCATCATCAAGTGGAGTTTGTTTATTAAATAAAGGAACAATTAGCCTGGAATAGAACATTGTCATAAAAATCATGAAACTACTTAATCCGGCCATAACTATTACCCAAAACCAATCTCCGGTTTCATTCCATGCCCATATTATAAATGAAAGTATTCCACCTCCAAGAATTGCACTAATGAGCCATGACTTCAACTTATCAGTAATAAATGTTAACGGGGTTGTTTTATTAAAACCAAACTTCTCTTCAATAACAAATGTACCGTAAAGTTGAAACGGAAGGGATAGCAGGTCCATGGCTAATCCCAATATTCCAAAAAACAAGAGTGACTTAAAATAAATATTATCTGTTAGAGTATTCACGTAATTATCAACAACTGCAAATCCGCCTGCAAATAAAACCGACAGTATTAATATAAATGAAAATGTACTGGTTATCATTGAGAAACCCAGGTTAACTTTTTCATAATTTTGGGAGTCTTTGTATTTTTTTTCATCATAAATTCCATGAAGGCTTTCAGGAACTTCTTCCCGCATGCTGATATAATTGAGATAGTCAAGTAACCTGTCAAGAAGGTAATCAAAAATAATTATACCTACGATTATCCAAAACAGAGTTTGATGCATATTTGAAAAATTTATTAATAGTTTCCAAAATATTTCCGAAGAAACCATTCAAGACATAATAAAAATATCAATCCGATCAGGATAAATACAATTGACCTGATTCCAGTGTACTTATCCTGGTAATGTACTTTTGTCTTAAGTGAGTCCAGATTAACAATTGTACTTTTTAACTCCTCAATCTGTTGCGGATAGTACATTGTTCCATCATGATCCTGTGCAAGGCGGCTAAGCATTCTGTGATCAGCATTCAAATAGTTACTTTCAATATTCGATCTGCTTACAACAAACTCTCCAGCATCCGTAAAATTTTCATTACCCAGAACAGCTGATGCTTTATAACTATATACTCCAACAGGTAACCTGTTAAGATCCAACAGGTAATAGTTTTCATATGGAGAAAAAATGAAATTAAATTTTTCATTATTCTCATTAGTCATAACCAATGTAACATCCGATGTATTATCAGGTTCCAGAGACTGATTAAAAAGTTCTGCTGTTAACAGAACGTTGTCGGCATTGATGTATTCACCTTTTGTGAGTACTTTAAATCTCCGTTTATCAACATCGGCAAGAAGATACATCAATGATTTGTTCAATAGTGCATCAACAGCATCGGCATTGTTGTATTGTACAATATTTTGCATCCTCCATTGCCAGATTCCCTCACCGGTTATAACGGCACGTTTCTCTCCGAGATCATTATAGAATGCAATTAAGGGAAAGTTGGTGATTACATTTGCGATATTTTGCCATCCAAATACCTGTGTAGTTGATGATAGCTGATAATTCCCTAAAGGAACGAGTAAAGGAGGAAATGTACTTAATTGATTACTAAGTTCCCTGTCGAATGTAAAAAGTGGAAACGAATTTGCCGGTTCAAAACCTGCATCAGCCATTGATCCAACAGCAGAACTAATATCCATACCTTTAAAATACCTGCTAAAAATTGCTAATCTGGATTGTTTTCCCAGTACAAACAAAATTGGTTTACCACTTTCATCAATGCTCTTCATCATCCGACTCATAGTATTAGCCTTAGATGGCACCTGATAAAGTATAAACATATCATAATTATCAATATCAGCAACATTATCGGAAACATAAGCGATATCAACCTCCAGATTCTGGTTTACAATGATTGATTGTTTTATTGCTCCAACATCGGGATGAGGTGCAAAGGCCAGAATTAGAATTTTGCTCCTGTTATCCAGTATATTAATAAAAATATCCCTGCTGTTATTTTCAACTATCTGCTCATTCTCTGCACCATCAACAACAATACTATATCTCTTTTTACCATTACCTGTTGCCTGAATATTGAAGACAACAGTTTTGTTGAATGTATTTCCAGACACAGTCAGTCTCTTTTCCTGAATGATCCTGTTATCCTGCTTCAGCTTAACTGAAGTTTTCAATCCATCCAGCATGTGTGCATTAATGCTAATTTCAACAGGGAAAATATCGCCTGTATAAACAATTGAATTATGTCTGATATCATTAATTTTTATATCACGCATCCTGAAACTATCGCCAAGAGCTACTGTAAAAACCGGAGTAACAATATCACTTGCTGCATAAACAGGATCAATTCCGTTATTCATTATTCCATCACCGATAAGAACTATTGCTCCTACATTTAATCCGGAATAATTCTGTTTAACATGTGAGAAAAAATCAGAATAATTAGAGGTATTATCAAGAAAATCCTGATTATCTGACTCCCTGACGAAATCGCCAAACAAGAACTGATCAACATCAAGATCTTCAGAAAGCTCCAGTGCAAATGATTTAACAGATTCTGCAAACTCATTTACATAATAGACCGAATCTTTTGTTTTCAAGATTGAAGATGAGTTATCATGCCCAATGATAACAATTGGTTTCTCAAGCTGTTTATTTTTTGTTTTAATGTATGGAGACAATAACAAAAAAGCAAGAAAAGCAACTACTGAAAACCTAAGTATAAAAAGAAAAACAGATATTGAAGCACTAAGTTTATTAAGAGGATTACGGATGTAAAGCAATCCTGCATAAATCAATCCTGATAGTACAACAAATATAATGGTCCACCATGGATACGAAATATAAATATCTGTAATCACAAGTAATTTCATTTGTGGGCTTGCTATTAAACTAAGTTAACGAATAATGTCACTGTTTGTTACAAATTTTGCAAACTATCAATCATCAAACAGGTCAGCGCTTAACATCATTCAACTAAACCCGGGAATTACGTATCCATACCTCCGCATACATTTATCACTTGTCCTGATACATATGATGACAGATCAGATCCAAGGAATGTAGCAACATCTGCAACATCCTCAGGTTTTCCTGAGCGACGTAAAGGAATGGTTTTGATCCAGGCTTCTCGCACTTCACCACTAAGTTTATGAGTCATATCTGTTTCAATAAACCCCGGAGCAATGGCATTACAGCGTATATTACGTGAACCCAGCTCCTGTGCGATGGATTTTGTAAAACCAATCATACCGGCTTTTGAAGCAGAATAATTTGACTGACCTGCATTACCGCTAACACCAACCACAGAGCTCATATTAATAATTGACCCTCCGCGTTGCTTCATCATGGTACGTTGAACGGCTTTTGTCAGATTGAAGGCAGATTTCAGATTAACTGTAAGTACCGCATCCCAGTCTTTTTCCTGCATTCTCATCAAAAGGTTATCACGTGTAATACCGGCATTATTAACCAATATGTCGATACGTCCAAAGTCATCAACAACAGCATTTATGAGTTTTTCACTATCCTCAAACGAAGCTGCATTTGAAGCATATCCTTTAGCCTTAACACCAAGAGCAGTCAATTCCGCCTCAGTAGCCTCCATATTTTCATCATAATTAAGATCTGAAAATGCAACATTGGCACCTTCTTCGGCATATTTCATAGCAATAGATTTACCTATACCTCTTGCTGCACCTGTAATTAAAGCAGTTTTTCCTTCCAGTAATTTCATATTAAAAAAATAAAATTGTTATTGTTAAGACAGAAAATAAACGAGAACTAACTCAAATAGTTCAGTCTTCTAAAAAGCATTTTAGTGCGTGTCAAAGATATAAATTTTAACATCTTTATAATATTTCATTTTGATTCCATATTTCGGATATGGGAATTAAATCTGTATCACATTAGTGAAAAAGAAATTAAGATTAGTTTTTAATGATATATCAAAAAATATTGTACTTTTGCACTCCGAAATTAACGGACTCGTAGCATAACGGATAGTGCACCTGACTACGGATCAGGAGGTTGCAGGTTCGAATCCTGCCGGGTTCACTTCAAAATCAAGAGGTTGCAAAGACAAAAATTGCAACCTCTTTTTATTTGCACTCAATTTGCACGCATAATTTGGGCTATTTTGGGTCTATTTTCATAAATAAAAATCTTCAGAATTGCCTTTGGGTTCATATGAGAATAAATAATCAATATCGCCGGTAATGCAATTTGGATCATCTTTATAACTTCTGCGGAGTAATTTAATAATTGGCTCTGAACCATTTTCGATAATATATATTACCCCCTCTCCTATTATCGTTTCTTCAGCAATTATCGTTTTTAGAATTTTTATTTGTTTTGGTGTTGATTTTTGCATGGCAGATAATGATTAGAAAAATAAAAAAATCCCATTGCAATTGGATTTGATAAAATCTATTTGCAACGGAACGAATTTTTGCCGAGAGTGTTTTAACTTATCTAATTGTCCAGAAGAAATTTTTAACTGAAATCAGATTGACTTGCGAATTCAAACTTCATTAATGCATCCTAATAATTTATAAGAAATTTTTAACATATATTTGTCTTAACAACAAGTTGTGGTGCATTTAGGTGAGATGGAATCTAATAATCTAACGTAACAAATCATCATTTTGGGATTTGGAATAATGGATAAATAAAGAGTGATAAAATGAGCTTTTCAAAAGAATATATATTAAGCGAGATTAAAAAAGTTGCCGAGTTGAATAATGGTGAGATGGTTGGAAGGAGAAAGTTTGAAACCATAACAGGTATTAAGGAAAAGGATTGGAAGGGAAAGTTCTGGATTAATTGGTCAGATGTTGTTTTGGAAGCAGGGTATCAACCAGGAGTATTTTCCAAAGCTTGGGATGATGATATATTACTTGAAAGATTAGCTGAATTGATACTTGAACTTGACCACTTTCCTCAGATTGCAGAACTTAAGATGAAAAGAAATATGGACTCTTCTTTTCCAAATGAGAAAACGTACAGAAAGTTTGGAACTAAAGTGTTTAGAGCAAAAGCTGTTTATGAATGGGCTTTAGATAAAACAAAGTATCACAGAGTGGTAGAGATAACTAAACCATTGTATTTAGAAGCACTAAAAGAGAGTGATAAAGGAAATGTTGGGGACATACTGGAAAACTCAACTCAAATTGGTTATGTGTATTTAATGAAATCAGGTAAATATTATAAGGTTGGTAAGACTAATTCACTTGATAGACGTCAATATGAAATCGGATTGCAATTACCTGAAGGAATTGAGCCGATTCATAGTATTGAAACGGATGATCCGAGTGGAATTGAAGCATATTGGCATAATAGATTTAAAGACAAAAGACTTAATGGAGAATGGTTTGACTTGTCCAATGCTGATGTTATAATATTTAAGAAGAGAAAGTTTATGTAATAAAAACGACACCGCAACACGCGTTAAACAAAATTGCGCAGAAAGTAGTAATTTACAGGCATGGTAACATTTAATAAAATATATAACGGCTGGACAGGTAAGCGTTTCAAAATGCGCAACTTTGTTTAGCGCCACCCGTTGTAGTACATACCGCTGACGAAATGACAACAGAGGAATTTAAGGCGTATTGGGAAAATAATTATTCTGATTCATATCCGATCGATTATGAAATGAAACATGTTTTTAATGAGAGATGGTTTAGGATTCATAGTTTGCCAGATTCAAAACGATATGCAGATAATGAAGCTGATTATGATATTTTATTAAAAAGACAAAACGACCTGATTTCAGACCTGTTTACTTCAAATGACTTTCATATCATCACTGGATTTTTTAAACATAACAAATCAGAAAAACTAACTGATGACTATTTCGATTTAGAAACATTCCAAAAACTTGATACCTTAGAATTACATAAAATTAGACCTGAAGAATATCATGATGACAAAATGTACTATGATATATTTTTAAAATCGGCGAAATGGAAATTAAATGATTTTAACTCTCTTTTGATAAAAATTGCTGATGGCGAAAGAAGGGCAATGTTTGTAAATATGATAGTTAATATCACTATCGTTCCCTATGATGGAGGCATGGATGTAATTTTACCTGATTCAGAAATTCGAGATAAATATAAAATTAAATATAAGGATTGGCTTTCACTTAGAGAAGATGGCTTATAGATAACATGATAAAATAACAAACTATGGACTTTGATTTAATAAAAGTAATTATATCGGTTATGATTGTGGTTATCGGTTGGATTACAGGTCACATTCTAACTAATAAAATAAACCGGAAACAAAAAAGAAGAGATATTTCAACTGAACACTTGATAAATGCTTATAGAGTTCTAACAAACGATATTTCCCATCGGGATGAGAATGCCGAAAGATCATTGAAACTAGAAAATATTTTATCTGACATCCAGCTTTTTGGTTCTAAAACGCAGGTTGATTTAGCGAAAAAACTTGTCAATGACGTTGCTACAGGTGGTAGTTTTCAATTAGATCCTTTAATTAATGATTTACGAGATGACTTACGAAATCAATTAGGATTAAGCAAACTTGAAGGTAATATAACATGGCTGAGATTCAAAGAAAAGAACAATAAATGAAGTATGTACGTGCTATAACACACAATATAAAACAGTTGGGGGGTCAGTGATTTGCGAGAATTTTATTCTTGCGCCAACTTTTTTCTCGATTGATACAAACGCGCTCCGAAAACCCAGCAGAAAAAATTTCGTGAAAATTGGCTTGACTTTTTTCGTTCAGTCTTTACAATTTTGATGTGCCATAAGGTCGCTGAAAGTTCTTCTCAAAAATTAACACAAAATTGGATTATACTACCTATAGACTTGAAAAACAGGTGTCGAATGGGTGAAAATTGGCTCATAACCCGAAGGTCGGGGGTTCGAATCCCCCCTCCGCAACCACTAAGCCAGTCATAAAGCAAGAATCCTTGAACAAAAAATGTGTTAATTGGTAGTCCAGCGACCCTATGGCAAAGCCCTAAGGTCGCTCGCCATGTCTCAACTTCAAAAACTTCATCACCGCTTTTGCCAACATTCATTAGTATTTAAAGGGAATAGTCCACGAACAATTGACTGGTTTAAATACGATTTCCGTTGGTTTCTCGAATTCGCAAAAATTAAACGATTAGAACAACTTACAAAACAGAATATCCAAGACTGGATTTTGAATGGAAAACTAGAAAAAGAATGGTCAGCAAAAACTATTCGATTGCGTTTACAATCAATGAGTTTGTTTCTTGACTGGTGTGTACAGGAAAACTATATCAAAGAAAATCCATGTTCAAAAATACCCAAGCCAAGATTGCCAAAAAGTATCCCAAAACATCTATCGGCAGACCAAGCGCAATTATTGCTTGACTGGGTGAGCAATTATTCTTTCAATTACAAATTTGAGAAAAGTAGGGCGCAGGCAATCATTGCAACTTTTATTTACACTGGGATTCGTAAAGCAGAACTTATGAGCCTAAAAGTGAACGATGTTGACTTTGAAAGCAAGTCCCTCATTGTAAGACAAGGAAAATGTAGTAAAGACAGAATAATTCCAATGCACGAAAGTTTGATTGAGTCTTTGCAACGATATTTAAAAGATCGCGCGAGGTTAGGAAAATGTTGTCCGTATTTCTTCACTGCTATGCGACAAGATTCAAAGATGGGAGACTCCGTTATAAAACGACTTGTGGAGAAAATTAGAAAGAAAAGCGGAATTCAGTTTTATCCTCATTTATTACGTCACACGTTTGCAACATTGATGTTGGAAGGTGGGTGTAATCTGTTTGCGCTTTCACAAATGATGGGGCATTCTGATATTAAGACGACAACCATTTATTTGTCTGCAACAAAATCTCACCTTCAAGAACAAATTACGAAGCACCCTCTCCAGTTCTAAATCAATTGAAGTTCATTAAAACTCTTTTTTATGCTTTCGTTGGAAACAGAAAGATATATTTGAGTGGTACTAATGCAACTATGTCCCATGATTTCCTTTAACTTGTAGAGATTCAAATCTGCGTTCACAGAAAGTCGTGCGAATGTATGTCGAAGCATATGGGGTGTTATTTTAATACCAGAAGCAAGAGAGATTTTTTTAAAGATATTATACAGGTTTTTTTCTGTTAGTCGTTTTTCCGAACGAACACTCGTAAAAAACCACTGTCCAATATTTCCATTTTTTTGTTTTTCTTTCATATAGCCTCGAAGTACAACAGATAATCTGGGATGAATCGGGACAAGACGATCCTTTTTTCCTTTTCCTTGCCGAATGATTATTTGTTCACTTTCTAAGTTTACATCATTTGTTTTGAGGTTAAGCAATTCACGAAGCCTCAAACCTGAAAAGATGAACATTGTTAAGATTGCTTCGTTTCTTATTTTTTCGATTTTATAATGCCAAGGATACCAAGCTGTGTGATAGAGAATCTTCATAGTTTCCTCCTTTGTGATACATCGGGGGAGGCGTTTTGGGATTTTGGGTTTTTCAATATTTTTTGTGGGATTTTTTGAAATAAATCCCTGTTTTTCACACCAAGAAAAAAAGGATGAAAGATTTTGCAGGTAGTTCCGAAAGGTTTTAGGCGACCAGCCTTTTGACTTGGTGTTTTCAAATAAAAACTCGCGAATAATCCCATTGCTTAATTGTTTTATTCTTTCTGTTTCTGCAAATTCCACCAGTTTTTCTAAGGTAGAAATAATTGCGGTATGGCTTTTGGGGGTCATACCACGTTCAAGAAGGCAGTATTGCTTAAACTGCCTTGAAAGCTGTGAAACCTTCATGGGTTTATGGGGAAAGATAAATTTCGAAGTGAAGGCTTTTTAACACACTTTGTCAATTTTAAGAAATTTTCCCTTCAGTTTGTTTTCATCACGAATGGTTAAAAATAAAACCACAAAAGTGTGCCTGAGCCAAGAAAAAGTAAAACAATGCTCCTTCGGATTGCTCTTTGACTTTTTCTCTTATGGTTCAGGCAGAAGGAAAGTGTTTTTATTTTTTAATCAATCTAATAATGATGAAAACACAAACCGGTTACGATTCTTACAATGTTTCTTTTCGTAAAACCAAAAGAGCAACATTCGAATTTTATCCAACACCACCTGAAGCAACTCGTGCACTATTGAGTGAAGTTTCTTTTGATGGCTCTATTTGGGAGCCTGCCTGTGGGAAAGGTGATATTTCTAAAGTACTCATTGAGTCAGGATATGACGTTGTGAGTACAGACCTTATTGATAGAGGTTTTGGTACAGGAAGTATCAATTTCCTGAATCAAACAAATCCACTCGCTAAAAACATTGTCACAAATCCTCCTTATGGTTTTGGTCTTGGTGATAAGTTTATAAAACATGCTCTTATCAACTGTCGTAAAACAGGTGGAAAAGTAGCTATGCTTCTTAATCTTTCTTCACTTTGTTACTTTAAACGAACAGAAGCATTTAAAAACACTCCACCCAAAGCCATATATGCCTTAGATGATCTAACCTGCTATCCGTATGGCGAGCCTTCGCAGGCAAGTTATTCCATTAAAAAACAACGTTATTGCTGGGTAATATGGGAAATTGGATTTACCGGAAGACCTGAATTCTGGTGGTTTTCCACAAAAGATTTCCGGAAACCAAAACATTCAGATTCATTTTTATCTAAATGAAACGGATTAAGAAACTGATCACCTTAAATCCTGACAACTTTCCTCTAAAGTCAAGGATTTGCCTCTTCGAGTTCCTCCTTTGACTTTATCGTCAGTTAGTTGTCTTGGGATTGGATGCTCTTTATTTCTTAATACTAAATTTATTATGAGTAAAAATGAAAAACGGCAATCAGATGAAAAGAAAGTGTTTCAAATATCATGGAAGCGAATTCCAATAGAGATCACTTTCTCATTTATGCTTAAAGATATTGTTCCTCAATTGGTGCATTTATCAATCCAATCAGAAGACAGAATTCCTCTACCTATAACTGAAACTGGGTATCGATCAAAGTTTCTGTATTTAGATGAGATTGATTATCACGGTGGAGTAATTCCATATGTTGAGAAATGGTTAGAGAAATGTTCCCAATCAAAGAAATGGAAACAATATGAAGCAAAAAACCTCCAACTAATGCTTTTTTAAAATAGCTGTGTTGGTTATTTTCTGCAGATTATCTACTTACTTAATCAAATTCCTGACAAAGTTAACCTCATATAAATATTTATCACTAAGCACTTTCGTTAACATTATGAAAGATAATGCTACCTCCAGCCCTTCGGGTTCGTTCAGATTTTCCACTCTCCTACTCTTCGTTTCAGAGCAATTAGAAAATCAGACATGAATACTTGTTCTAAAATTTTTATTCCGGTTGAAAAAGCGCCAAAAATTTCATTAACGGCGTGCCAGACTTGTCTGCCGAAATAGGCAGAAGCCAACATAAATCCTCAGGGCAGGGGTGCAAACAATGAATAAATCTATAAACATCTTAAATTCAAATCTTGCTGAAATTAAAATCACATATCGCAATAGACAAAAATTCTCTGAAATGAGAAAAATTACCTGTCCAAAAGATGCTGAAGATGTATTGCGGTCAGTCTGGAGCGATCAAATTGAATATCGTGAAGAGTTTGCTATTCTATGTTTGAACAGGGCAAACAAAGTTCTTGGATATTCCTTCATCTCTTCAGGAGGAATTGCAGGAACAGTTGTTGATCCAAAAGTAGTTTTCCAGATAGCTCTTAAATCTAATGCCTCAAATATAATCTTAGCACATAATCACCCATCAGGAAATACACAACCGAGCAACTCTGATATCCAAATCACTAACAAAATTAAACAAGCAGGGAAACTACTCGAAATAAATGTATTTGATCATTTAATTTTGACTTCTGAGTCTTTTTATTCGATGGCGGATGAGGGAGATTTATCATAAAATATATATTTTTGCCTTGTGTTATACTTAAAATTCACAATCCAGTACTGATAAAATTGTTCATTATCGTCTTTCGATTAGAAAATTATTGATAATTAAGTAATCAATCCTACCCATATTGGGGTTTAAAAAATTTGATATTGCCTCAATCGGATTAGATACAATAGGTTGTTTAATATTGAAAGATGTGTTTACCAGTATTGGTACTCCCGTCAATTTATAAAATTCTTTAATAAGATTATAAAATCTTCTATTTGTAAATTCACTGACTACCTGTACCCTTCCAGTACCATCTTTATGAACGACAGCAGGAATTTCATTTTTTTTGCATTCTTGAATTTGATATGCAAACAACATCCATTTATCTGATTCAGCACCACCTTTAGGTCTTTTAAACCAATCATCCACATAATCAATTAATACTGATGGTGCTAAAGGTCTGAACCACTCTCTTCCTTTAATCTCTTCGCTTAATCTCTTATGCGTTTTATTGCTTCTTGGGTCAGCCAAGATACTCCTGTTTCCAAGAGCACGTGGTCCTATTTCCATTCTATCTTGAAACCAAGCTATTATCGCTCCTTCAGAAATTAGTTTAGCAGCAATTGAACTAATATTTCTGTACAATGTAAAAGTTACATTGGTGTTATTCTTCAGATAGTTCTGAACCTTCTCATTAGTATAAAAATTACCTAAAAAGGGTGTGTAGAACTGTTTTAATCTTTTGTTTTTTAAAATCACTCTATCAATATATAATGTAGCCCCTATTGCTGTTCCCGCATCATTTGCAGCTGGTTGAACAAAAATATCATCAAATTTACTTCGTTCTAAGATTTGAGCATTTGTTACACAGTTTAAAGATACTCCGCCAGCTAAACATAATGTATTTTGCTGGGTCTTATTATATAACCAATCGCAATAATGAAGTAAACTTTGATTAGTAATACTTTGTAATGCTGCAGCAAAATCCATATGCAATTGTGTAAAACTCTCACCAGAAATACGTTGCTTAAACCCGAAAAATTTTTCCATCTCTGTACATGATTGTGAACGTAGTTGAAATACCCTATTATCAACAAAAAACTCTCCCTTACGATCGAAATAAATAACCGAATTTAGTTTTTTAATAAACCTATTTGAATTTCCAAAAGCCGCCAATGCCATTACCTTCCCTGCACCGTATTCCTTGAATTCTCCATCAAGCATATTCAGAAATACAGATGCTTTACTCCATACTAAGCCTATAGAATTCGGATATCCACCAGTCTCGTTGATTATATTAATTTCGTTATCAATCCCCACTGCTAATAAGACACTTTCATATTCTCCAATACCGTCAATTGATAAAATTGCAGATTCATTGAATGGTGATAGGTAAAAACTACTTGAAGCATGGCATATATGATGAGGTATCCAATACCATTTATTTTTCAAATCAATATTGTATCGACGCTCTAATTTATTAGGAATTGACTTTAACTTACTATAAAACAAATGTTCACCTTCATAACTTCCCCATCCTTCAATACTAACATCATCAATCTGGGAGTTTTTTTCTAATCGTTTTATAGGATCAAATGAATATCCAAAATAGTCTATCTCATTAGGTTCTATCTTTGCAAAGTTAAGACACTCTTCAATTGCCATAATTGGTAAAATGTCAGCATTACTTATCTTTGCAGACTTTCCATGTCGCACTCTGTTTAACCTTTCTTCTTCAATAGCATAAATAACTTCACCATTTTTCATTAGGCATGCAGATAATTCATGATAAACAGAATTAATTCCTATTATATATATACTTTTTCCCATTTATTTCTACTTAGCTTTTAAATAATAATCACAATTTACAAAAATAAGAATGAATTTTAGAACCAGAAAATCTAAAGTTACTTCACTCAGTAAAGCTTAATATTAAAAAATATAAGGCTCTTGAGTAACAGATTACCACCTAACAACCTGCTAACATGCTTAAATAGTGCTAAATACTTGAATGCAATATCAAAAAATTAAATTGCTTTTGTGCAGATATAAATGCCATTCAAACATCTGATTTTCTAGATATAAATTAACGAATAGCAAATCGTTATTTCAGCATTTTTCGTGAGAAAATTACAAAGTTTTCTTGTTAAAGAGATAAAGAATCCTGTCAGTTTGAGTTCGATGAAAGCTACTTTGGAACTTGTCTAGTATGAGAAAAACGATGACGAGGAGCCACAAGAAAAACACCTGTTTTTTTTTGGTTTAAAAAAAAGAGATGGAAGAGTCTTAGTGACCGTCGTTAAGATTTATTCTAGGGAATCGCTCTTGCCAATCATACATGGAAAAATACTAGAAGCATCAACTATTCATTTGGATGGTTGGAAGGCGCATGATGGACTGATTCTTAATGGTTATGACTACTATTGTGTGCATAACTCAAAGTGTGAATTTGTACTCGATAAAAGTCATATAAATGGCACTGAGAGTTTTTGGAGCTTTGCTAAATGACGACTTTCTAAGTTCAATGGAATTGCTTCTCAAAGGTTTCATTTGTTTCTCAATGAATGTGAATTTCACAGCAACTTCCAAACGAAAATATTTATGATAAAATGGAAGAAATACTCAGATAATTATAAATCAGTTAGGCAAGTGCCAACAACAACAAATACTCCTTAACGAATACATTGATAACTATTTTTAACCAAAAAATGTTCATATTATTTTAAGTTTCCAATATAAATTACACAATTCTGTATTATCTTTGAAACACTTCTACAAGTTCGCAATGAATAAATTAATACAAACAATCTTACAAGAAATCCCCAATTGCTCAAGAATTACGACAAATGATCGTACACTTTATGAGAGGTTTATTGGTTCTAATTCCGGGAATCATTATGCTAAGAATTGGATATTTATTGAGCAGATAATTCAACAAAATAAAGGGATCAAATACTTTGACCCAACAAGAAACCATTTATTGACAATTGCACCTGATTGGTCTGAGGATATTCCCAATTATATATATCTACCTTTAGGAGAAAATGCAATTAATAGCGTTCCTTATCTTGCAAAAAAACTTAAAGCAAAAATAAATACTCCAATAATAGTAAAAAAAATCTATGGAATATCCAACATCAATTTTCTAGTTAATGCTGGCTTCAAGAAAAACACAGCAGACTATGATGGAATTGGTGATGATCAATATCCAGAAATAGTTGTTTCAACTAAAAATCTAATAAATGGATCAGAAAAAGATTCTTCTTTGTCGAATATGAGATATTTTAGGCGACGATATCGCAAATTTATATGTGATCTAACTTCAAATTCTATAAATGTTGAGGTAATACCTTTATCACAAGATTTACATGATGATTATCTTAGATTAGTGAATGAATGGAGTATTGATTATGCTCATCGTTATTCTACAGATATTTATAATTTTCAAAAAGTCCAGCAAGGTGTATTTTCAGTTTATTATCCTTATTTTATTAAGAACTTAGAAGCTCAAACCATTAGCTTTATGATTTACCTAAATAAGAACCCTGTTGCTTTTATGAATGCATATCATATTAGTCCAGATTGTTTAGCAGTAAATGGCAGCCTAAGTCTTACTAAACATAGAGGACTTATTCAATTTGCATATCGTACATTAGCACTTGAAGCGGAAAGAATAGGATACAAATGTTTAAATTTAGGAAGTAATGATAATTATCATCAAGATTTCTACAAATCGAAAATGGGAGTAGTTAAGAAAACACACGTTTTTAGTGGAACATTAATATAAACTTAATTACCCTTCACCAATATTTCCGAAAACGAAGTGTTTTGTTTTGATACCATAGGTTTCATTAGTTATCCCTGTAACTGCATTTATTCTAGATAATATTCTCTTCAAATGGTTGCTGTATGTAATCTGGATAAGCATATCATCACGATGCTCAAGTAAAGCACTCATATAGACCTCTTTCGGACTTTCGCTATCATAAGCTTCATAATGCAAAGTGAAATATGTCTTAAAAAACAATGGTTCAATCTTGATGATTGTAATTTTTGACTTCATTTTTTTGATTAGATATTGTTTTTGTTCAACCTTATCCATCCCTTCAACTTCTGACTTTATTGTTTCCTTAATCTCTTCAAATATTTCATACTGTTCAATATCTTGAATTCCTGCCTTTAAGAACAAATCAACACTTCTAACCATAAAATCCTTCCCAACTATATAAGTATATTCCATACCATTTAAAAGATTCTCACGGATTTGCTTTCGTAAATCCTTAAACTTCTGGATTTTATTTCTATTAGAGTCGAATTCAATTGGATCCTCGGCGAATACGATAACTTTCTGTAACCTATTATGGTGCTGCTTTTTAACAAGCTGACCAACATCTAAATAATCATCAATTTTACAGGTTAAATCTATAATGTCTGAAGTAGTATTATAGATTGAGTTCCCTGATGCAGAGGCACGCGCAATTATTAAATCGCTAATCGTATTAACCAAGGAACTAATGTAATAATTTTCAGGTGTATCTCTTCCTGCAAAAAGCGATTTGGCATTCTTCCGTGCTGTATCAATGATCCTAAGTCCATGTTCTTTAATCCAATCTGGGCTATTTATTATATCATTGAATTTAATCTCCTCCTTCGATATATATCCTACAAGTTTATTTACTTCATCAGATAATTTATCATTGTTCCAACACCATTTATTTTGTGAAGAATTGAACACCAATGAATATCTAGTCATTGTTAATCCATTCAAATCACTTAAAAGCTTGAAGTTAATTGTTTCTATAGCTCCAATTTCTGTTAATAATTTAGAAGAATCCTTAAAAATGCATGATATTGCATTTGCATCAAACGGAATAGGATTATTTGGGATTAGCAAGAATGTTCGTCCTGTGCCCAATCTTGACAGAAAAAGGCCAAACTCGAACAACACATTATCTCGTGGAGAAAAGTATAGCTGTCCTCTTACTAAACTAATATCATCAGGATATCCAATAAATATAGCATAATAGAACTCATCAATATAAACTTGAAGACTTTCCAATGCAGATCCCATATGGCCCCATTCAGTTTCTGTCCATATCTTAATACCAAGTTTTGGGAACTCTGATTCAATAGACTCTTTTAACCGTTCCGCTATATGTACAGATTCCATTGAGGACCCAATAAATATCTTTCTATGAAAATTAAAACTCATAACTCCTATTTTATTGAAAATGGGTTGTAGCTTGTCATCTCTGGATAATCTACTGTATCCACACCTTCATATTTCTTAACCCAGTTAGCAAATCGCATACTAAAAGGTAGGACTAAAATTTCATATAAGGTCTTAACACCCCAGATTGTTAATATAGTTACAATTATATCTTTAACTGGAATTATACCAGCAAATGCAACAGTCATAAATACTAATGAGTCAAATCCCTCACCAACAATTGTTGAAGCAACAAATCGCCAACCCTGTTTTATTCCCCTTTTACCTTTTTGAGAATATTTCATCTTAGAGAGAACAACGCTGTTTGCAAATTCACCAAAAAAATATGCCGAGAGACTAGCTAAGACAATTCTAGGAGCTTGCCCTAAAATGCTACTATAACAATCTTGATTGTTCCAAAAATTTGCTGATGGCCAAATATCAATTATCCAATAAAACAATGCAGCGAAAAGTTGCATTGCCATTCCTGTCCAGATTATTCGTCGTGAGCGCTTAAAACCATATACTTCCGTAAAAATATCATTAAAGATGAATGTTATCGGAAATATTAATGTTGACCCAACGATAGCTAATGGTCCAATCGCAATAAACTTCGATGACATAGATGGTACTAATACAAGTACTCCTACAAAAATCCCTGTAAAAAGGCTAAGGAGTTTATAAGAATTTTTCTCTTGAGTTTTTTTCATAATATTTTTTTTTATATAAGCACTTCATTTTAAAATTGCAGAAGTTATATTCTTGGATTAATAAAATATCTTGAATTGCTAAGACATAGAAATGATTTTTATTTGTTACCAGTAAAATTGTATTATAAATTATATTTTTTAATTCAATTGCCGTCTTATTTTCAGAGGCCATCTGTTTACAAGTTTTTCTACATTGAGTATTTGCGAAACATTTATTACATTTTATATATTATATTCTTGTGAGTCCACTTTATTCCTTAGGCATTAACTTACATTCCATTTGCAATTAACAGTGTCGTTATTCCTAATATTGCTTCCGAGAATTCTTTTTTAATAAAATAAGAGGAATTACTTAAGTCGGCAACACCTTTTTTAAGTCGCACAAATTGGTGGATTTCATACAAATAACTTTGATCTTAATACAATAATTAGCACCTAAAGCAATCAAATTAAAGCTAATTTATATAAAATAATTTAACAATCAATACAAATATTATTTATCATTTCCAAATCTCTATTTTATTTACCAACCATAAATAGTAGGTTCCACGACCTTAAACACTTGTTTTTCTGCCCTTTACAAACTTTATTTGGAATGTGTATAAATTTGTCTTTCTGTCAATCATAAAGTTTACGATAGAATTAAGAAACCTTATTTGTCAAAAAGACACTAAATACATCCCTAAATAGTCATCACAGATAGCTACGGTGTACCCACAACTATTGATAACTTTGTAAGATGAATAAATATATACATCCTGTTTCGTTTACTGCTGATTATATTGGATACTTTGGTGATTTACGACTTGAACGTAGGGGTAACGAGTTATGCAAAAAGTTGAGTGAGCACCCAAGTTCCTCTATCCGACAAATTTCATCAACTTCGGCAGAACAAAAAGCATATTATCGGTTTTTGAACAACGAAAGAGTTGGGGAACAAGATTTAATAGATGAAATTTCATCTCGAATGAGTCATTTGGCAGAAAGTAGACACTTACTATGCATACAAGACACCTGCGAAGTAAACTTAAGTAGACATAAAGGAAGACTTAAGCCAAATAGTGGTTTAGGCCGATCAGATAAATCAGATACTTCTCATTGCTTTAAACTCCATCCTGGTTTTGTATTAGATGCTTCCAGCTTATCACCTCTTGGGTTTTCGCATATAAAATTATTTCACAGGTCAGAGTATATGCCAGATAGGATAGAAAGAAACTACAAGAGACAGCCCATAGAGGACAAGGAATCCTACAAATGGATTGAGGTAGCTAAAAAAAGCAAGATCGTTCTACAAAAGTCAGATACAGTAACCTTCATTGAAGATAGAGAAGGAGATATTTATGAACAGTTTGTTCTTATTCCTGACGAAAAGCATCATTTATTGATTCGATCAAGAACAACCCGAAATTTGGTCAATGGACGTAGCCTTTATAATGAAGTGGATTCAAAACCAGTAGCAGGAAGCTACACTATAGAACTCCCAACAGACAATCGAAAGAACCAGTATAAAAGACAGGCAAATATAGAATTACGATACACAACTTGTGACTTAAAGTGTCCTGCTAACTTGACCAAAAAAGGATATCCATCACACATTTCAGTTAACTGTATATCAGTTAAGGAAACAGGTAATGTATCTAAGCCTATCAACTGGAAATTATTGACCACTCATGGGGTTGAAAACTATGAACAAGCATTAAGTATGGTATTATGGTATGGATCTAGGTGGTATATTGAACAAATATTCAGGTTGTTAAAAAAACAAGGCTATGGTATTGAAAAAACGGAAATAGAAAGTGGATGGGCTATAAGAAAGCTTGTAATACTACAAATGGCTGCATTATTGAAAATTCTGCAAATGAACATAGCTTATTCACAATCAGAGGGAGGTCAGCCAATAACAGAAGTGTTTGATAACGAGCAAATAAAAGTTCTCCATATAATGAATAAAAAATTACAAGGTAGAACGCAGAAGCTTAAAAACTATAATGATCCTAATAAAACTAAATGGGCTGCATGGGTAATCGGACGAATAGGTGGATGGAAAGGATATGATTCACAAGGACCCCCTGGGGTTATAATACTGCTGAGAGGATTAGATAGACTAAATTACATAATGGAAGGAATCAAGTTGGCAAAAGATATGGGTACACCGTAGCACAGATAGGCAGGCAAGTACGCGAGTTCCATATAGACAGTTCCAGTTCCATATAGAACTCGCCCACCAAAGGTGGCTTGTTAAGGAGACCTTAAAATCCCTTCTTTTAAAATTAATGTGGAGATAACATTTGAAACAATACCCGAATCGAACGACCACAAAAAAGTAGAAATTCCCATAGAGTCCAAACAATCCAGTACATGAACCTAATCAAAAACCAACCTAAAAGTTTCAACCCATTCGTGGTGATAAAGCGCAAAATAGAAATTACACTTTTAAAAAACCACCTCCAGAATGAATAAAGCCATGATCTTTTGAGAATAAATAAAATAATGCTGATAAAAATTAAAATACTCAATACAAAATTCATACTTTCTTCCTCCTCTTTACTTTTCGTTTTAGGGAAAATGATCTGAACCAAGGTTTAAGGTGAAGCATTATTGGAGGCAGATTACCATAGATATAAACAGCACGGTTCTTTTTCAAAGTTCTGAGAGACTCGGCAGAAATGAGCGGTTCCCGTCCAGATTCTTTTTTGTTCGTTGGCAACCAATAATCATTTGGGTTTATTGGTTTGTTCCCAATCTTAGCACTTAAATTCCGGCAGGTTTCAAGGCTTAACCCTGGAAAATAGATATGATTGAGAGTATTTTCCATAATCACATCAGCTTCGTCTTTATACAAGCTATAGAGTTGCCGAGTACTCTGAATTATTAAGCTAACGGAAACTCTTCTCTTGCGAATTGTAGAGATATAACTTGGCAGTCCAGGGACTAAGGTATTCCCAACCTCATCCAAAAGCATAAAAATAGGAAGGTCGTCTTTTGCGGGCATTTCCATGAAAGTTTCGAAAAGTTCCCGATATAGTAAAGCAAGATAAAAAGAGTAGTACTTCACCTGATGTTCCGGTACTACCACGAACAAAATAGATGGGACTTTTCTGAATTGAGAAAAATCAACAGTACTTTTAGATGTGAGTTCTGCCAATACAGGGGAAGACAATGGGCTAAGACTGATTTTTGCAGTTGCTACCTGTGAACTAAAGACCTTTTCAGGTTGAGACACCAATCCTTTATATTCTAACCAGTTTTCGTCTGACAGGCTATGTGACAATATTTGGTTGATGGTATCCTGATCATTATTGAACCGGTTTAAAAGCTGGTATACATAAGAGAGGTTTCTTATTTGTGGATCATTTCGAACCCCTTGGATCAAAATATTTATCAGGCTTCGCGCTCCATCTTCCCAGAACTTATCACTCCCTTTCGAATCAGGATAAGCACTGGTAATAATCGATTCGGAGATCATTTTTATATCCTCAGGACTTTTAATTCCTTTTTCAAGTGGATTCCATTTTTCACTAATAGATAGATCTGTTACGTTAAGGACTTTTACATCAAACCTACTAGAAAGATAATCCCCACATAGGTTGAAAATTTCCTGGCTCGGATCAAGCACAATTGCACTTGAGTTTCTTAATCGAAGTACATTTGGAATAATGTAAGATGTAGTCTTACCGGCTCCAGATGGAGCCAGTACCAATGTATGTTGCAATGATCTTGCAAGTGATATTTTTTTACCACTCCCATCCAATGATAACCCGTTATTAAAACGGTTCATAATACTCATCTTCTCAATTCCGGTGAGAAACTTCGAGGATTTGTTAATATGAGAATGCGAAAACAAACTATTCATGTGAAATTGTATTTGAAATTAATTACAGGTAATTACCTTTCAAGATCATTTAACTGGTGAGATTTCTGTGTTTTCTCCAACTCTTTCAGTTCATCCATTCTTTCCAGTACTTTAAGATTCTCTGGAAATAGCTGGATACCAAGGGTTGAAAACCTGTATTTTTTTCCATCTTTAATTACCCCTGATAGCTTATTGTTCCTTGAATACGTACTATATCCATCTTTACTATTGATTTTCTCGGTGAAATCAGCGATTGAGTTACTATTGTCCAGAATATTCTGAACAGTATCTGCAACCTGTTTTTTCTTAGACTGTTTTCCAAAATCCTTTTTCTTGGCAATATGTACATTCCCTCTTTGCAGTTGGTATTTCTTAGGGATAAGCTTTTGAATTTCTTTCTCATCTAAATAAACAACACTGTGATGTAATTCGGGGTAAAGCTTTAACATTTCGATCTCAATCTCCTTTCTTATCCGGTAATACATTGCATTATCCATTCTTAAATCCGAAGATTTATCACTTCCAACGTGATTACTGGAAAAAAGCAAATGCAGGTGAATGTGTTTTAATTCCTCAATATGTGGAACACACAGAGCTATTGAAGCACCTTCAGGATCACGAAGTTTTATATATTTCGAAGCTAAGGTTTTCAGTTTTTGGGGAGTTACAAAAGGTGTACTTTCCATGCTAAATGCCAGTACTTCATGGTACTTAAATATTTTCTTGCGAGAAAGACCCGATCTTTGTTGTAAATACCCTGCATTCTCTTCAAATTCCTGGATAATAGATTTTGCACCAGTACCTTTGCTTAGGTTCTGATACAAAGACCAATTTAAGTCAGGGTTCTTTGGCATGCCCTTATAAAAATAGTCGATGATATAGCTAAATGACGGATTTTGGTGACGCATACTTTTTACAATCATTTTTTATAGGAATTAAGAATTAATTGGATTTTATCAATGTATTTTGGCTCTATTGATATTATGTTTAATACAATGTCTTCAATCGTGATTGGTTCTTTAAATATTTGTCGTATCTCTTTTTCTAAATCATGAAAATTATCCTGAACTGCACTTATTTGGTTCAGGTCAACTGCCTTTTTCGAATTTACCAGAAACGCTATTTGATTTAATAAAGTGCCATACTTTTTGAAAGCAACAAGTATTGATTTTACCTGCTCTTTATCAGGAACAACATACCCATTTGAAAGATATTTTATGGCTGATTCCCTAACGAAAGTTGAAAACCCAAGCTTGTGATTCTCGCTTGCTTGTTTGATAAGCTCATATTCTTCATGGGTAAATATTACGACCCTGTGAATCCGTTTCTTCTGGTATTTCTTTTTGTACTCTTTCCTGTATTCTGTCCGGTATATTCTTCTTATCTCATCAATTCTGTCTGCTGGTTCTTCAAGAATATGCAACAACCCATTTTTATTCAAATATTGATAGAAGTTCATGAGTTTAATAGGATTAACGTTCAGGTTCAAAATCTTCGGAAATATCTTCATTTCGATCCATTTCACGAAGTTCCTTTTGTCTTTCAATACTTTTTTGCAATTCAGGACAAACCAGTGAAATTGGTTTTTCCGTAAAATGCAAATCCCTTTCTATCATTGGAATACCGAATTTAGGATGTTTAACATTGCCTAATTCCTTAATAGAAAGATATCCCCATTCATTTTCAAATAATTGAACATATCCAAAACAGGTTTCTGATACCGGATCATACTCCGTAGCAAGCCACATTCCATTCCCAAATGCATTAAAATAACGGGCAATAACTATAGGATCAATTTTATCATCTTGCCTACCGACCTCTGCGAACCTGTTTTTTAGTTCTTCTGTTATGATTTTCATGGTGATAATGAGTTAGAATTTTAAAATAGGAAGCGTGTTATACAACACATCAACCATCTGCCGAAATAATAATTAGCGTTCTTTATCCTGACCTCTATTTTGGTTCATCGACAAGGAAGATAGCTCCTGTAATCGTTCTGCTTGTCTTTGCTTCTCATTTCTCCATAAGCCTTGCCGGTATCCATCACGAATACCGGCAATGTAGCTTTTTAGATAACTTGGTGAAAGAATGGCTTTAAAAGGATTCACTGATTTAAATGTTATCTGTTTAGCCTTTAAAGCAAGGTTTATCCCAAGAGTGTATCCATCACCATAATCTTTGGGATTAGACATGAAGGAAGAACTTTTAATCCTGTTCACCTTTCTAAGTCTTTATCTTGTTCTTTTTCAGCCTCTTTATTTTTATCGAAGATCAAATCCAGTTCATTCAATCGTTGAACTTTATCAGGAGCCATCGACCGTGCTTTTTCAAAGCCATTGGCTAGTCCGATAGCCCATTGATCATCCTTGTTAAGTTCAGAAATACTTTGCAAAATGTCTTTAACAATTTTGCTGTTATGGTATTTAAACAACTTTGCTCCAAGGTTAAACCCTGAACAATATTGTACCTGGTCTAGTTTTTCATTGATTTCATTGTCTTTCATTAGAACGTACTTTTTTTATGAGTTTCTAAATATTCCATAATACTCTCCCTATCATATAAAATATGTTTTCGAGATGGCTGAGTGTAGGCAATACTGCCTTCGGTTCTTAATTTCCATAGATGGCTTTTGGATTTAATCCCCATAAGGGACATTGCTTCTGATTCCAAAATCCACTTGTTCGGTTCATCAAAAGATTGTTGGTGAGCAATCTCTTCTAAAAATGCTCTTAAGTGGTCTTTATTAATAAAATAAAATTGACCATTCATGAATTGATTTCCAATGTGATCATCCATATTTAAATAATTGAAGTTTATAAATAATTGATTCGTTGCACACCAAATTGCCTGAAAATGTAATCCCAATAAGCAGGAATCACAGCAAAAGCTTTGTTTGTGTCCATTTCTTTTGCTGGGAAAATCACAGTAATTTCCTCAATCAAAGACAGGCAGTTCTTTTTCAGATAAAATTGTTTTGAAATTCGCGAGAAGTCCGTTTTAGCTAATCGCTCTGCTTCAGAGTATGACTGTATACCTCCTTTCGAAAATGACATATTTCTGAAAGAGGATGATTCAATCATATCGGAAAAGAAATAAACAGAATATTGGTGACTGCTGTCCTGAACAACCAAGTCTCGCATTTTCGCTATGCTCCCGACAATGTAAGTTTGACTTCTGGAAGAAGGTGTTGAAAAAGCTTTTAGTAGAACCTGATTGGTAAATTGTTTATTGTACGAGCGCAAGCGTTGGTTGAAACGTATTTTTTCCAATCTCTTATTATTTCCCCTTCCTGTGGACTTCCTTTCCGTTGGAGGTTTGTACGTAAACACATATTGATTGGCTTTGTTATCTGTTTGCTCATAGATGAATGAAAGAATAACCTTATCTCCGTTAACGTTTATAGTATTAGAAATAATTGAAGTCAGCTGGCTTTGATACATCTGCAAAATCAGGGAATCTTTACTTATTGATCCACTTTTATCAATAAATACAATACTGGTTTTGTTTTTGGATTGGGTTATTCTTTCCACTCCTGAAGGAGAGGATGAACACATCACCATGCCCGCAAAAATAGCAAGCACCAGCACGCCCCAAAAACGTGGAAATCTAAAATAATTTTGTTTTCTCATAATGAATCAGATTTATTGGTGAATAATAAGTTTAACCGGAGTTTGTTTTTTCATCATTTTTCTCCTCGGGACTCATCAATCGTTCATAATAGTTTTTGAGTCCATAGAAGGATATGATTTCTTTTTGCAGTGCAAAAAGAGTGTGTCGTGTCGAATCGGTATATTGAAAATTCGATCGAATCCGTGATAATTCTTTTCGTAAAAAGTCGATTCTTTTTCTCAATACAAGGGCTTGGCGGTAAAAATCCCCTAAAGCCCACAAAAAAGCTCCAGCAGGAATAGCTAGAAGCCCGAGTAGAGCGATAGCAAGAAATCCAACAATATCATCGAAAGGGCTCGGGTCTTCTAATTGGGCAAGGGCTTTATCAAGTTCCTCCGAATCTGGGTCTTCTTCTTGAAGTAAAGCAATGTGCTCTTGTTCCTGGGTGCGGTCAATATTAATTTTGTTGAGAATGCCTCCTGTAACAGAATTTACCAGTATCAAAGCAACAAAGCAAAAGAGCAAAACTTTAAACCACGATTTTATTTTTGTGTTGTTTTCTTTGATCCATTTCTTGATGTAGGGTAACAGTTGCGCTTGAATTAATTTGGTGAAAACAAAAGGAAACAGAGCAATAACAACAGAAGCGAAAAACTCTAAACCCAATACGTAATAGGCGATTGAATAATAAACAAAACCTTCTGCACCGGCTGACAAAATAGCTCCTGCGTAATTCCAAACGGCTTTCATTTTTGAAGCAGATTGAAGCCTGTTCGGTGTGAGATTCATACTTTTCAGCACTGATAGTCTTGCCTCATTCTTCGCTTCCTCTGGGGTTTGGGGCAAAAATTCATATTTTTTGGTATATTGAGCGTCCGCTTTAAACAGGGAAAAATAACCTTCCCCTAGTTGCTTTAAACCTTTGTTGAGACTGATTTCATTTTGTATGCTATTTTCATCAATACGTGCTTTCATAATTTCAATTTTTTGTTTATTCGAGTTTATCTAATGGATTTTGTGTAAGTGGGTAAGATTCACGCTTTTTTGGTTTTCCATTCAATGGAGATTTTTTGGCAACATTACTTTTTTTCACAAGAGGTAGTGGATTGATTCGTGAAACATTACGTTTAAGTCGTTTGGCTATTAAAGGAGCTAGTTCAGGGTTTTTTATTAATGCTCTGTGACTTGAATTTTTAACAATCTCCTCACCGAAAAGTTTGTTATCAGAATTCTTCAGTTCAGCGATTGTTTTTTTATCCTTATGGGTTTTTACTCTTAATTCATGTATATTCTTTTCCGATTCAAGAATAGTTAATTCAGAATTATGTCCTGAAGTGATGACTTTTTCAGCGTTTGTTTTTGCTTTTGCTAATATTGAGTCTTTATTGATCTGTTCAAGTTCATCAAGAAAAACCTGTTGATCTTCTGTGGGATTTTCGCTTGTGAGTTCAACATATTCGATTTGTACATTTACAAATTCTTTGCGTAGCCTTTGCTCTTCTTGAATGTAATTCTGCAGAACGAATTCCACCACATTGAGAACTGTGGAGGCAAACTTGACACCCCTGTAAGAATCGCCATAATCGCCAAAATCCAAATCTTTTTCTCTGAAATGTGGCTTCAATCCAGATAGTGAAAGAAGTCTTTTGTAGATGTTCAAGATATCAATCGTTTTATTTCTAGTAATATCTAACTCGCATATATATCTTTTATATTCCCACGGGATATTTTGATCTGGCACACGTGGGGTCATCCCTTTTCGATTGAAAATATTTTTTATACCCATAGTTATGAAGATTAAGTGTCTGTACAATTATTTATAAGCCTTTATCTTGAAATTCCTCAAAACCACTACTTGTTGTAGGTAGCAGAAAGCCAAATGAGGATTTTGCAATTCTAGAAATATTGAGTTAATCAAAGACTAATAATCACCAGACTCTAACCTGACATGATCGAGAAAAATACATGACATCCAGAAACAGGAGGGGAAAAACTAAAGAGAATCCAAGTATCCACGTAAGTCGGTTTGAGTACCTAGCCGCATGATGTTTTTTAGACGATTAATATATTTCTGAGTACTGGTATCCTGCACATTTCGGATTTTAGATATTTCCATATTTGTGTAACCTGCTTTTAACAATGCACAAAAACGGAGATTATCGCTGGTTAATGATGGGTGATTCTGTTTTAGGTTCTTAAAAAACGACTCATGAACTTCCACAAAAGCGGAATCAAATTCTTCCCATCTTTCCTCATTGGATTCATTAAGCTTTGTGATCATTCGTGTGATTAAAAGCCTGTTTTCCGGCAGAAAGTTGGATAAATTGCTATTCAAAAAATCAATAACCTCCTTATTCACACCTATCTTATAAGATAGCTTTGTTGTTTCAGATAACAGCTTTTTTTTACTTTTCATCAATTGAGCATAAAGAAGCGATCTTCGTTGACTGGATAAGTCAGCCTTTCGTTTTTTAACCTGATAAAAAATAATCAGCAAAAGAATCACAGATAGGAAAAGTGTAAGAATAAGTATCCAAAAAAACTGTCTTGAGCGATGTGATTCTTCAAGGATGAGAATATTTTGCTGTAAGTGAGCATTTTGTAATACTGCCTGCTCGTGGTTATAACGCATTGCTGTAAGTTCTGCCTCTTTCTTTTGATTTTGATTATACACTTTAAAATACAATTCATAATACTTTTTTTGTGCACTCAATGCACCTTCAAAATCCCCTTGTAGTTTGAAATAATCAAGCATTGCTTTGTACCCCTGAATTTCAAAATCAATGACCTTGGTTCTATTGGCAACATCAATCCCTTTGCTTATCAACTCTTCAGCTTCCGGCATGTCGCCATTTTTAATGGCAAGATAACCAAGATTAATCAAGGCGTCAGCAATCCCAGATGAATCACCAATACCTGTGCTATGGTGGAGAGAATTTTCAAAATAAATCTGGGAAGAATCCATGCTCCCAATTTTCTGATATTCCAACCCGATATTGTTCAGCAAAGCTGAGTAATTCCGATTCATTAAACCACCATTTTCCATTGTTTGTTTCGCCAAGGTTGAATGGTAAAGAGACTTTAGAGCTTCCTTTTGATCGGAATAAAGAGAACCTAAATTAATATAGATTAATGCCACACCAATGGTATCCTGTATTCTTTCAGAGATTAATAATGCCTCATCGTAACAATTTATAGCAGATTCCCATTCTTGAAGATTTCTATAAACAATTCCGATATTTGTAAGACAAATGGAGATCATAAGAGAATCTCCACACAATCGTGCATTTTTAAGAGATTCATGGTATATTTCAATAGCTCTGGGCAAAACCCCCAATCGCTTATAACAGGTTGCAATATTGTTTTTAATTCTGGGGAAAATACAAATCGTATCACTTTCATCCACAAGTTCGGTAGCCTTTGCATACATACGGATCGAAGAATCATATCGATCAATATTAATGTAAACTTTCCCCATTCCTTTATAAAACAGGTAAGGTGTATCAAAATTGTTACCATCTTCAATCAATTGAATTGCTTTTTTAAAAATGCGAGAGGCAGAATCATACTCTGATTTATTCAGGTAAATCTTGCCAAGTAATGCGAGTGATTTTTCAATGCCAGAAAGGTAGCCAATAGATTCAGATTGTTGTAAGGCTTTTTTTCCATATTCAAGTATGGTGTCGGGGGAACTGTATGAATATTTAGCGAAAAGAGAATCCCCGATAGCTATAAAATGGTCTGCCAATTTTTTGTTTTGCAAAATCTCTTGTTCATGTACCTTCGAACATCGTAAAAATAGGAACAATATGCAACTGCAAAAAATTGCATATCGAAAGAAAGGGATTTCAAGATTAGGAAAAAATAATGATTTGTTTTGTTGAGGCATGCTTGCTAGGATTTCAAATTTCTCATGTGCAAATTAAATGAATTCTTTAAAAATAAGTGCTCACACAAATACATTGGAATCAATGCTGAAAATAACTACTAAAAATGTATATTTGTAACTTCATTAAAGAAAATGTCTATAGAAAAAAGAATTAACAACATATAAAGAATAGCGTTGCTATCATTTCTCTAATTGAAAACCGCTAAATAATTTTGACAAGAGGAAATGAGGGAGTGAACGCACCGTTAAGGTGTGTTCCTCGTGCTGATTTCAGTCTTGTCTGGTTCTTAGCGGTACCTCAATTAGCTGAATGAAGCAGAGGTTCACGCCTTTTTTTCATAGATTTTTTAAAACCTACCCTAGAACCTCAGGGTATAGAATGACTGAAAAATGTATCTCACGAGGTTCATCCAAAGAAGAGTTAAATACGAGAACCTACACCCTCCTTAGCCTTCACTGTAAAACAGAGTGAAAATAAAGAAAGTGTTTAATTAATAATAAATAAAAATGAAAAAACTAAAATATTTATCGTTGCTGATTCTGATTTTTACAATTGTATCATGTTCAAATAATCACAGTTCAGGTAGCAGTGGATCTGGTAGCAGTGGTTCAAGTTATAGCAGTAGTAGTTCCTCTTCTTCTGACGAAGATGATTACCAAGAAATCTTAGACGCAATGGAAGAGTTAGCAGAAGAAGCTGGTCAAGATTTAGCAAATTGCTGTTCAACTTTTGGGTACAATAATCTAAGCACTTATGTATTGGAAGATGAGTGTTCCTATAACGATATCACCGAAACTTTAAAAATATGTATGAAAGTCTCCTGGAAAGGAAGTATATCTGGAAGTACATACTGGATCAAAGGGTATCTTAAAATAGATATGGAATCCGGAGGTAGGAGCTGGCAAAAAATCAGTGATAGTGGAGGATTTTCCCCAGGGTGTTCAAGGGGTTGCATTTACTAAAACGTAGAGCGATGAGTTTTAATGCGTACGAAAAAGAAAAACAATCCCTTGAAGGAAGTAAATCTTGGTGGAAACCAATTTGGTTAGTCCCATTTAAGATCATATGGTTTATCATTTACAACATCATAATCTTAACAATTGTAAAGGTTTTTGAAGCCCTAACAGATTAAATTGAAAAATGATGAATGGGAAACTGGTATTAAATCTCTTGTTCTCCATCTGCTTGATTTTATTAGCTTTTGGGAACATTCTTTATTGTCGTCCAGTAGGAAGGACGAATACATTATTAAGAGCATTCCAGGGATTCCTGGAGTGTTCTTTTAATTAAGAAACGAATACAATGAAATACAAATATTGCTTGATAATCACTTCTTTTCTTTGTTTATCAGTTTTTATGAATGGACAAAATAAAAAAATCTATTTTCAGAATGAGTACAAAGACAGTCTAGACTATTTGAGAGATAAATATGCTAAAAACAAAATACTAATCCCTGATTATGAGTTACCCAGTCTTATCTCACTTTCGCATTACCCAGAATTAATGAATATAGATATTGAGTTCAAATACGCTTCTATTCAAACAACTATGTCATGTGTCCCTTATCAGGATTTTTCCCTAAGAAACAATGACAGGTCATATGTGATCTCAATTAATAATAATCCACATTTTAAGGGTGTATTGCTAAAAGATGTTCCATTCAATGCTCAAGTAGGAGTAATTTGCCATGAATTAGCCCATATTGTCGATTATGAAGATCGAAATATTTTTGGGCTGATACAGCGTGGAATTGAGTATTTATCCGAAAAAAATAAAGAATCCTTTGAAAAAGAAATCGATCGTATCACTATTGAACACGGACTAGGTTGGCAATTGCACGACTGGGCTGATTACGTACTGCACAGATCAAATGCTACAGATGAATATAAAGCCTTTAAAAAGAGAGTTTACTTAGAGCCATCAGAAATCCTTTACTACATGATTAAGATCACATTATCTTCAAAGTATAAACCACTTCATGGGCAATTAGATGATTCTCAAATTGAAAAGATATCTGGTGGCATTCGGGAGTTAAGAAGAAATCGTAATAGGATATCTAGTCCTATTCAATAATGACAGGGTGATAGATATCGTTGACGGATTTAGTTGCTGTTCTATAAATAGAAAGATAGGATTAGATTGACTTTCAACTCCATTCGTGGTATAAATATAAACGTTTATTAATCAATAATAAACTCGTTCTGTCTATCTTCTCTCAAAACATATTTATTTTCAAATTTCTTTTGAAAATGAGGTTTTGACCAAGTTGCAGAACAGGCTCTTTGACAAAATAGTTAACTACAAAAAAAGAGGAGTACCGTTGAAAGTCATGTTTAGCGATTTCTTACCCTTTTGTTTCGCTTTGTCATGGTTATGCTCATTGAAAGAAAATGAGCATGGGCATGGCAAAGTAAATAAATGTTTAATCAATAAATCGTAAGAACATGAAGATAGAAAATCAAAAATCTTTTTGGAGCATTAGGCTACTGATAATATACATCAGTGCCTTGCTAATTGTCTTGGGAGGAAATGCCCAGGAATCCTCAATATCTGCTCAGGCAGAACAACACATGAAGGTGATTCAGGTGCGCATGATAGACGGCAGTGAAAAAACACTCCTTCCAGACCACCCTGAATATAGTTTTTACAATAACGCAAATTCATCAACAAACCGCAGTACAACAGCCGAAACAATCGAACTCGGAGGATGTTGGTTTTACCTCGAATTCGGTGGACCAACAACCACCGAACAGATAAATGCTATGAAAGCAGGTCTTGAACACGCAGTTGAAGATCTGGACATTTCCAATGCGAGCAATCCGGTAAAGGTGCGAATCGTAACTGATTATGGTCTGGGAAGTGCTCTTGCTTCAACAACGGTTGATTGGATACTTGGTGATCCTGGTACAGGATTAATTTGGTATCCAGCCTTTCTGATCGAAACCCTTAATGGGCAGAACCAAAACGGAAATGATTGGGATGTGGACATACGGTGGAACCGACTTCTTACATGGGATTTAACCACAACTGGTGGAAATGCCGGAAGTGATTACAATCTCATGTACGTAATTATGCATGAGTTTTCTCATGGCATGGGGTTTTCGAGTTCGGCTCGTTACGATTCTAGTTCTGGTGATTATGAATTTGGCTGGTCTGGTTCTCCTAATATTTTTGATTTAGGAATACGTGATGGAGCGGGAAATGTCGTCTGGGATAATCCCAACTACTCTAGTTCTTCTGAACTAGGAGCACTGTTTACAAGTGATGATGTTTGGTTTGAAATCGACACCCCAGTTGGGGAGATGATTCAGCTCTATGCTCCATCACCTTGGTCTGGACAGGCTATTTCACATGTTGATGATGAATACAACCTTTCTACTAACCAACTCTTAACCCCGTTTTATAATATCAACACCATCCATCTGGATGTGGGTTGGTTTATAAAAAGGGTACACGAGACCAATGGTTGGACGCTCCTTACCATGAGTCCACCAGTTGCTGATTTTTCAGTAAATAATCAAACTCCAAATGTGGGACAAACGATTACTTTTACTGATCTATCAACTGAAAATCCTGTTGAGTGGTTATGGGATTTCGGTGATGGGAATACGAGCACTGATCAAAATCCTTCTCATTCATATTCATCAGTTAGCTCGTTTACGGTTACGTTAACCGCAACGAACTGGGATGGAGAAAGTACGGAAACAAAGGTGGATTACATTACCGTAAGTGCACCTTTTTTGAACTTGAACCCAACATCTGAAACGGTTTCTGCTTCGGCAGGCTCTACCACAACATCACTTACTTCCAACACCAGTTGGACAGTATCAGGTGTTCCAGATTGGTTTACAGTTAATCCAATGTCTGGTACGGGGGATGAAACCTTGACGATCACTTATGAAGAAAACTCTTCTCCATCACCGAGAACCGATAACTTCACCGTTTCGGGAGAAGGTGAATCGGAAAACTTTTCGTTAACGCAGGAAGGAGCTACCCCCTACCTGAATCTGAATCCGACATCTGCAATAGTTTCTGCTTCGGCAGGCTCTACCACAACATCACTTACTTCCAACACCAGTTGGACAGTATCCGGTGTTCCAGATTGGTTTACAGTTAATCCGATGTCCGGTACAGGGGATGAGATTTTGACGATTACTTACGAAGAAAACACTTCGACTTCTTCTCGAACCGATGACTTTACAATCTCCGGTGAAGGGGAATCAGAAACATTTTCTTTAACGCAGGAAGGGGCAACTCCCTATCTGAATCTGAATCCGACATCTGCAATAGTTTCTGCTTCGGCAGGCTCTACCACAACATTACTTACTTCCAACACCAGTTGGACAGTATCAGGTGTTCCAGATTGGTTTACAGTCAATCCAATGTCTGGTACGGGGGATGAAACCTTGACGATCACTTATGAAGAAAACTCTTCTCCATCATCGAGAACCGATAATTTCACCGTTTCGGGAGAAGGTGAATCGGAAGACTTTTCGTTAACGCAGGAAGGGGCTGGAGTTCCTCTATTGTCAGTTTCACCAGATTACACAACTGTATTACCAACGTTGGGAAGTGTTTTCACAAACTTGTCTTCCGATTCTATATGGACAGTTGATCCTACTTCAATCCCATCGTGGGTAACGAGCGTTGCCCCGATGTCGGGGAATGGAAATGCTCAAATCACAATTGAATACACCGCCCATACTGGGGGAACTGCTAACCGCGAGGCTGGCATTGTGTTCAATAGGGGAACACTTACTACGGCATTCACACTTATACAGGAATTTCCTGTAATAGGAGTGAATACGGATACATTAGAGATTCCTCACAGTGAAGGGGATACTATTATCGCGCTTACTTCCAATTTTGATTGGGAAGTAGGTGTAGAAAGTGATGATGGTGCATGGTTGACCGTTACTCCAGTGAGTGGAAGTGGAAATGCCACACTCATTATTGAGTTTACTGAGAACTTTCAAAGCCATGCGAGAGAAGCTGTCATCGCAATTACTGGATGTGGAGTAAGCACTGAGATATATGTAACCCAAGACTTTTACGTTGGAATTGAAGACCCTATCTTCAAGGAAGACATAAAAATCTATCCGAACCCTTGTAGTTCTTCCACTGCGGTGGAATTACCATTGGGTAAGGAGTTCTCTTTAGCGGTTATAAATTCAAATGGACAAATCATCCGTTCATTTGAAAACATTTATAATGAATTTGTAGTAAATACTGGCAATTTCCCGAAAGGTTTGTATTTTTTCGTATTGCACAATGCAAACGAAAGAATCACCAAAAAGGTGGTTGTTCAGTAGAAAACTATTTTGTTGAAATATTTTAACCGACTTCTTTGAGTAGGAGTCGGTTATTTTTTTCATTGCTATTGAAAACAACGACAATAAAAATCAATATTGAAATACTGTCTAATTTTCACAATCTTCTAATACAAATGGGAAAATCAAAGGAAAACCACACTCTGTAGTTGGAAACAATTCCCAATTCGCTCCCCTCTTATCCGCACAAGTCTGTCCGGCATCATCAAATTCAGTCATTTCTACTCGTTGAGGATACCCACCTCCTGCTGGATGGTTTACAGCACAAACAAAATACTTCGATGTACATCGCTGAGAGTTAGGAACAATATTTGCCGTAAAATTACTGAATTGGGTTTCGTATGATGTACCTGTACCCAATGTACCATTCCAAGACTCCCCAATCGTAATATAAGGAGAATAGTCAAAACTTTCTTCTCCTACTTTCATTGTAAGACGAAATTCGTAATCACTTCCATTCACCACAATCCCCTTTTTTGCATATGAATTAATACCTTCAGTTTCTTGAAATAAAAACTTCTTTGCAACACCTCCATCTCGTTCTCTATGTACCCATACCCCCGGAAATCCGTCCCCCGAAACTACATCGAAAGACACCTGAATATCCTCCGCAAGGTAGGTATCGTCATCCTCATCTCGTCCACAGGCATGGTTATCTTGTGTATAAGTATCAATTTCTGCAGGATCGTTCACCCCAAGGAGCGAAAAAACCAAATTATCATCAGCAGACATGGTGTTGGCTTCAAATCCTCCTTCTCCCGTCAAAGGGCTTAATCCATCTCGTTCTACAGTAATCCCAGACTGTAACATGGGATTCACGGGATCGTAGAAGTTTATATTAAGCTTCTCATTATCCTTTGATGTACAATTCATAACCTTATCACACATTCCAAATCCGCGAACACCATTTTCAAATTCAGTAGAAAAATTTCCTAAAACCGAAAAATCAAAAGGATTTCCAAACATGAAGGGAACAGGTAAACTTGGATTATCTTCCAAACATCCTGCTCCACTATCTGAACAAGCAATACTCATTTCTACTACATCGTTTGTGAATGTGTCTGGTGTATAAGAAAACAATACTGTAGGAGGTGTCTTATCAATTCCAACCGTTCCTCCCCAGTTTGTCTGAATCACTGTACTCTGCCCTGAAACATCAAACGATATCTGAACATTCCATTCACCTTCCGTAAGTGCAGAAAGTTCTTCACCAGAAAGATCAACTTCAAACTTGTATTCTGTATTTCCTAAAACAGTCACATCTTCTGTTTGTACTGAACTTGAAAGAGTTTGTCCACCATTTGTAAATTCCACCGTAACGGAATTAAAATCTCCGTGAAAAAATCCTTCTCCTGTCACATTATCATACACCAATCCCTTAAAAACGACTTTTTCAAATCCCTCATTTGATTGTGGATTGAATACAGTACCCGTTTCAGGGTAGAGCCAATAACTCGTCCATGCTCCGTTTGCAATTGAAAGATTGAAAGATATCCCTGCAAAAAAGCAGACAATCCAAAGTAACGATCCTGTTTTGAAATTCATTTTTGATTTTTATGTTCAAAGGGATTCTAATCCTTTGTGTAAAAAAATCCAAAAAAACGTGGCTAAAAAGATGGCTAACGAATTGTCTTGTTAATTCTTACCTTCTGTGTTCCACTGGCAAGCCTTTTCCTTTCTGCGTTCCAAAACTCGGTTGTGAATCGAAAGTTCTCTGCAAGACCAATATATGCAAAATCAAACCTGACAGAAAGAAACACGTCCCCATCTTCACGATATCTTTCATTCCACTGGTGTCGGAATTGTTGCCTGTCCAACCTCCCATCATTATCAAAATCACCATCTATCGTAAACACAATATCTTCAATATCCTTTTTCGTGTAAGTTCCGGTAACATTCACCTGTATTCTCTCTTTTGAAGAAGGTTCTAATGTAACCCTTAAAGGAGTTACAGAATTTGTTTTGGCTGTGACTACAGGTTTTTCTGCATGAGCTGAAGTGTAGAAGAAAATCCCAATGAGAGAGAAAACCAGCCAGTATGCAGATATTTTTTTGAGGTTCATGTTTGGTTTTTATGTTCAGCGAAAGTGTAGAACATATTGAAAGGAAGTACAAAGTTTTTCGCAAAAAAGATTTAGCTTTTATCTTAAGAAAAAAACAGTCATTAACGGTTTTTAAACCTATTCTATTTGACTATCGCTTTTTCCAAACTTCAGGATTTCTTCCTGTATGTAATATCGCTAATATTTCTATGATCTTTCCTTTTACGATGTAGTGAATTCCAAATGGAAACACTTTTAAATAACGAACTCGGGTATCCCTGTATTTTTTCTGAAATAAGAAAGGATTATTCTTGATAACTTCAAAATCAGCATAAAGATTCTCCAAAAAACGATCTGCAACTGTTGGGGATATTTCATCATAATATGTTACAATCTCTTGAATATCCCCTTTTGCAAGTATCCTGATTAAAAGCTGATACATTTACTTTCTCTTAATTGATTTTTTCAATTCATTAAAAGTGGTGAAATTATCAGGGTTGTTCTCCGCTTCTTCTAAGCGTTCATCAAGGACTGATCGATGAGCAAAACTCAATTCTGATGCCTGTAATTTTAGAACTATATAATTCTGAAAGTCATCCAAGTCACGGAAGCGGTTTCTGTCAAATTCAAGAGGTTTGTCGAAAGAAATAGTTGTCATCAGTGAATAGTTTATAGTACAAAGATAATCAAAGTAAAGCAAAATTCAATTCTTAATGCACTGACTTTAGCGAACCATCTTTTGAATGGTTCTACTTTTGGAGAGGGAATAGATTGAATAAGGCGGAGAAGTTGCTCCGTATCGGCGACATCGGTCATTCTCATTTTTCCGTCAGGTGCAAGCATTTTCAAACGGTTACAAATTGTAACCGTTTCAATTTTGTCATTTACTCCAATTTGTCCGGGGTCTTTGAACTTTTCTTTTCTTCCGAAGAAAGCTTACGTTCGACTTTTTTAATATCTTCTTCTGGGGGTAAAGATTCTGGGCGAATTCCACGTTTTAAAAGCGTATTACGAACTGCCTTGTTATTCGTGATATGTTCTTTTGAAATCTGGGATTCCGTTCTCATCTGTTTTTCTTTCGCGTTATAAATGGTAATTTCCGTTGCAAAATCTTTCGCTTTTAAAATGATAGTTGGGGCAAAATCTGCTAATGCTCTTTTTTCTGGAACATCCCATTTTTTCTTCATTTGACGGGTTGAGTGCCCGAATAATGCTTGATCTCCTTTACTCCGAATTAGAGCAAAGTTTCTATCTGCACCTGTTTGTTCATAAATGACTCCTGAAAGTTCTTTTTCCGTCTCCGCTAATTTTTTTCTTGCAGAAATACGCTCCGATTCTTCAATGCGTTTTTGGATGAGTTCAAGTTTACGGGTCTGTAGGGCAAAATAGGTTTGTGCAAACGCAATTTCTTCTTTTCTTGGGTCTCCATTTTGTGCAATCAGATAACAAGCGTATCTTGTGAGCATAATGTCGGGAACTTCCTTTTCCGCTCCTTTAGGCATTTTTATCGTTTTCCCGACGTCGGCAAAATGATCGGATATTTCATGCCCTGAAACTTCACAAGACGTTTTTGCCTTGTTCAAAACATTTATAAAGTTATCCCATTTTGTATAGCCCAAAAGATGTTGTAAATCCCTTGCAAGCCAGAATTCTATACCTTGTTCCGTTTGATTCGCAAACGATTCAAAATTATTTGTGAGTGACTGTATTATTTCTTTTTTCATCGAAAATTTTTTTAAAATTATGGATTTATTTTACTCTAAAATCGGATTTTGCCGAAAATTATCCTGTAATCATTTCGTTGTAATCATCCAGCACTTCTTTATCAAAAGAATCAAGATAAACTTCGGTAATTTGTGTATCAGAATGTCCAAGTCCCTCACTAATTACAGCAGTAGGAATACCGCTTCTTTTCGCAATTGTAGCCCACGAATGCCGTGAAACATAGGAAGTTAAATTTGTTTCCAGCTCACATTTCTGGGATATTTCCCGCAACATTCTATTATACACTCTTCTCTTACTTGTAATATCAAGGTATTCCAAACGAGAATCTCCTCTACGCTTAATAATAGGAAAAATATAATCGTCTGGATTTTTCCCTGTTAAATAGTAGTTCAAAATCTCCTTCATGGGCTCTGTTATCTTGATACTGAATGATTTATTCGTTTTATGACGTTTATATTCTAAACGACCATTCACAAGGTTAGAGGGCTTAAGAAAAGCAATGTCAATAAAATTGATTCCCATTGCGAAAAAACTAAATAAAAAATAGTTCTTTGCATGCCAAATTCTTGAACTCTTAGGTAATTCAAGATTCATAACATCCGTAATTACTTCTTTACGAACAGCTCTTTTTCTTGTTTTCTCCCTTTTTATCGAATAATCAGTAAAAGGATACCAATTACGTTTTGCATGCCCTTCTTTTATCGCACGATTATAAATCGCACGGATATTTCTCATATATACACCTATGGAATTTATACCATTCCCATTGTTACGGTAATAGGTTTCAAAATCCTTTAAAAATTTATAATTCAACTGTTCGAAGGAAAGGTCAATATCATTTTGTACACGCTTTACCGCTCTCAACATATCCGTCATCGAACTGGCATAACTGTGTCTTCCAGATGTGTGTAGTTCATCAATGATCTGCTTAGTAAATTTAAAGAATGTGAAATTTCCTGATTTGTTTAGGATTCGATCTTTTAACTGTCGTACAGAAAGCTTGTTCAATTCATTTGAATCTTGTAATTGAGTTACGATATCAAGTGCTCTAGCCTTTTCTTTTGCAAGAAAGTTATTCAATCGGGTAACATTTAAAACTCCAGTATACGATTTCTTGATTTTTCTATTCTTAATATCCCAGTCATCCTTTTTTATAGAATACCCAAGAGAAATGGGAATTGTTTTCCTGTTATGAGAGAGTCGTAAAATGAGGGGGAAAGAACCATCCTTTTTCGCCCGCCGAGTGTCCAAAGAAATCTGTATATTCGTACTCATAGTCTTTTGTTCTTTTAATACAATTTTGAAATTTGCACTCAATTTGCACACGAATATACGAATTATATGAATTCACATGAAATTATCCGATTTTTAAATCACTCTTTTTGTGTTACTTAGAAACTTGTCACTATTTATTGAATCTAAAATCCAATGACTACGGATCAGGAGGTTGCAGGTTCGAATCCTGCCGGGTTCACTGATGAATATTAAATCCGAGTACATCGTAGATGTACCGGATTTTTTGTTTTCGGGCCACCCGCAAATTAATTTGCGAGGTGGTCTGAAAACAAAAAATACGATCGAACAGAGTGTAACGAAGTGAGCGGATTTTTTATTCTCAACATGGTACCCAAAGGATCATGAAATAATCCTGCCTTGCACATGCGATTCATAATAGTTTAATATTAACCGGGAAATATTCAAAACTCTAATCGACCTGATCAACAAACTGGCAAATTAGCGGATTTATTTTGATTCTATATTTAACTTATTATGATTAATAATCTAAAGGACTCTTTATTTCAAAAAGTGAGTCTTTTGCAATATGTGTATAAATTAATGTGGTTTTAATATTCGAGTGACCTAATAACTTTTGGATATGAGCAATGCTAACACCACTCTCCAACAGGTGAGTTGCAAAACTATGTCTTAAAGTGTGAAGCGTTGCTTGTTTATTAATCTTTGCTTTTTTCAACGCTTTTATAAAAACTTGTCTTGAACTTGCTGTTGTATATTGACCTCCTTTCTGCCCTTCAAATAAATACTCTTTGGGTTTATACTTTTTATAATAGCTTCTTAATATCTCCAAAACCCTAACGGACAGAACAGTATATCTATCCTTCTTCCCTTTAGCATTTCTAACGTGTACTAACATTCTATCTGAATCAATATCTGTTTTCTTCAATTCGATTAACTCTCCAACACGTAAGCCGGAACCGTAAATAAGTGAAAGAATTGCCTTATGCTTCAAGTTAGTAGTATGAGCTAAAATCTTTTGCACTTCCTGCTTACTTAAAACTACCGGTAACTTGTTCTCAAATTGTGTGACTTTTAGGTATTCAAAAGGTATATGCCTATTATAAATCTCTTTATAAAAGAGCTTTATACTTCCAATAATTTGGCGTTGATATGACATAGAGATCTTTTTTACATTGACCATGTAATAGATATACTCAAACCATTGCTCGTCAGAAATACGCTTAAATGATTGATCTTTGAAATAGGATTGAGCCAATTTTAAATGACTATGATAACTTTCGATAGTATTCTTACTATATCGTTTTAACTCCAAAATCCGCATAAAATCATAAACACTGCCCATAATAACAAAAATAGTAAAATGTGATGAAAAACTTTCTTTATCAGGCCAATTAAGTATATTATAAGAATTTTTTAATATATATTTGTCATAACAACAAGTTGTAGCCAATACTAAAGAGACTGAGTACATAAGATTAAAATGAACTGAAGTGAACTACCATCGCACAAATAACACATTTGGTTTTTGCCAGCGCAAATATCCAACGCAGAAAAAACCAAAAGAGTTATTTCTTTGCCAACTCTTCAGAAAAGCAATCCTGTATGAGGAAAATATAATGTCTTAAATTAAAACCGTAATATGAACCAAAAGACTAAAGACATACAAATTGGAATAGATTTAGGAGCTGACAAAATAATCGCCTCGGCAATCATAGGTGGTATGCACGTACTAATTCCAGACTATCAAGATAAAAATGCTTTTCTGACACCGTTCAAAATTATAATTGACGAAGAAGATGTATTTGTTGGCAATTCGGCAGAACCATTTATTAGAGAACATATGGAACTCACCAAGTATATGTTTTCAAAACCTGATTTGGAATTAGAAACGCCAATATTAACTGATAAAAAGCAAATTAATTGGTTCATTGAAGACCTTATTGGATTAATGCTAAAAAAAATAAAAATTGATACAGAGGCATATTTCCTTGAAGAAGTCCAAAGTATAATCTTTGCAATACCACATAGCTTAATGGATAATCAATTAACCCCTATTATTAAGGCAGCGAACTTAGCAGGTTACAAACAACTAAAAATAGTTGATGAAACAATAGCAGCAATATTAGCATTTGATATTGTTCCAGCAGATAAAAAGCAAAAAATTCTTGTATTAGACTTGGGAAAAACTTTAAAACAAACAGTTTTATCAATAGACCAAAATTCTAATCACATCATATCGCACATTATAAAACATGAATTTGGAAGCGATGCGTTTACAAACATAATCTCAGAAAAAATAATAGCTGATTTTCATAAATCTTTTGATAGTGACTATTACTTCTCAAAAGAAGAAGTGAATGATATACAAAATATATCAGAAGAAATAAAAATTAAGTTGTCATCAAAAAATCATGCTACTAAAACCATCTTAATAAATAATCAAATTTTAGAAGTGCATGTTTCAAAAACAGAGTTTGAAAAATCTTGTTTAGGTATGATACAGAAAATAACAGATACCATTAACAAAGAATTAGAACAAAATGAACTATGTATTAATGATATTGATAATGTTGTGCTTATTGGGGGTTCATCCAAAATTCCAATTGTCCAAAAAAACATTCAAGAACTGTTCAACTTTTCAAACCAACAGTTTTTCTACAATGATTCTATTAATGCAGTTTCCTTAGGAGTAGCTAAATTGGCAAAATTAAACGATATCAACTGTTTCAAGCAATACGATTTTGATTATCAACAATTGAATAAGCTAAATTTCAATATAGGACTAAAGGTTTTGGATACATCTTTCGGAAAGTCCAGTAGAGACACCATTATTCAAGAAGGTACATTATTGCCTGTTAACATCACAAAAATTTACTATCTAAATAGCATATCAACCGGAACAGTGGTTTTTGAATTCCTAAGATATTCTAAATCTCATAAGGAAACGTCTATTGGGAAAATAATTATTGAGGAAATTCCAAGAAATGAAACTAATTATCAAATCGAAATATCATTAGATTGCAAGACAGATGGAAATATGTTGGTGCAATTATTGGATATTAAAACAGCTAAAGAAATAAAGAAAATATTCTCAATTGACCACAAAAACAACATTTATGAGCGTGTGGAATCATTTAAGAATCTAAAAATCAACAATCTTTAATTATATAACTATGGCAAATCAAGGAAATAAATTTCAAGAGTTTACAGAAATATTATTAGAGAATGTAAACGAAAATCAAGCAAATAGTATAGTTGCACAAATGACAAATTCCAACGGAAATTTGCCTAACTATGAAGGATTAACCCCTGATGGCAACCCGTACTTGAAAGATTATAAAACAGGTAATGAATATCAACTTGATTTCAAAAATGGAGCAGAACTTAGATGTATTGTTGACCCTGATCTCGAAGTTACCTACAATGGTAAAGGGCTTTCCTGTTCATTGCCATCAATTGATGAAGGTATTTTCCCAAAATGCAAATTTGTTGATAAAGACATTGACAATTGGTTAAGTATTGATGAAGAAACTAAGTCTGGATTTAATGTTGATGGTGTGAATGTAGGATGTACCTACATTAAATTTAACGAATCTGGAGAAGCAATTAAGATATCAGGAGGTGCTAAAGTCTTTAATGCTGAGGCTGATATAAGTTTTGACTCAAAACCCAATGATAAAATTGGGATTAAACTATTTGAAGGAGATATTGGTGTCAGTAATACTACCTCAATAACTCCGGAGATTAATAATAATGGTAAACTTGATTTAGTACAAATTACTAATTATATCGGCTTTGGAGTTGGAGCAGGTATTAAATTGGAAAACACTTATGAAAATACTGAAATTGATTTAGGTGTAGCCGGTGCCGGATGGAATCACGACCAAAACGAATTAACACTTAAAGGTGGCTCATTATCATTTAAAGGCTCTCCGAATTCACTGGAATTAGGAGCTTTCGGTGTAAATTTTGGAGGTAGTAAAGTAAATTACACTACTCAATTATCAGAGAATCCCGAAGAAATACAAAGAATAATTAACAATAGGATATTCGAGTTAGAAAAATATAATCCCGAGCATCCTGAACATGGTGAAGCATATCAGACTTTGTTAAATAACATTCCGGCTGATGAAAAGTATAAAAATGTTATTGCCGACCAATTAATGGAATCAAAAAATATTGAGAAAGAACGATTAATTGAGATGCAAAACAGAATTGAAAATGGAGAAGATATAAATAATCTGCTCAATATAAAATCTGGTGAAGATTCATTTGAATATCTTACCGATGAAAATGGTAATGCTTCACTTTATGGAATTAATTTAAATGATGATTTATCAATTGAACAACTTCTAGGGCAGGCTAAGTATCATGAATACGATGTTTTCGCAAAAGAAAGATATTTCACAGAAGCATTTCAACGGTTAATTGATGACGGATATTCACCGGAAGAGGCTGTAAATTATTTGAATGATGCTTATAAAAATGTAGATTTAAACTCTGATACATACAATATTCCTGTTGAATCTTCAGCATACATTCCATCAATTGAGGAACAGTATGAAAAATACACGATTGAGCAATTGCTTGAGGCTGGTTACCCGATTTCTGATTTTAGGGAACAAGGTTTTTCTGCTGAGGCAATGAAAAATGCTGGCGTGTCAGCCGCAGAAATGAAGGAAGGTGGATATTCTGCAGCTGAAATGTACAGCGCGTACATTGCAGAAGAAATGAAAGATGCAGGTTTTTCTATTGAAGAACTAAAAGAAGGAGGATACTTAGCAGAAGACATTTATAACGTATACCCGGCTGCTGATATTCACGGAGTTTATACCGCAGAAGATATTTACGGTGTTTATCAGGCTAATGACATTCATGGGGTGTACTCGGCAGAAGACATTTATAACGTATACCCGGCTGCTGATATTCACGGAGTTTATACCGCAGAAGATATTTACGGTGTTTATCAGGCTAATGACATTC
>JANQGJ010000024.1 GCA_028277395.1 Bacteroidales bacterium
ATGTAAATGCATGGAATTGGTTTCAAAAAACACCTTACATAGGTAGTGAATATACTAATCCTAATTTTTTTCAAAACTTAACAAACTCTTATGGGAACATTTCTTACAATCCAATTTTAATCAATGGGAGTGTTTTAGGACTGAAAAATTCTGTTTCAGGATCAGGATTAATCGCACCTGGCTGGAAAAATGTAGGAAGTGCATTAGTTCCATTGCCAGTTGTAGGAGGATCTAATGTTAGGTTAAGATTAAGTATAGGATATTATTTTTCAGGACCTGAAGGCAGAACTCCTACATGGCCAGCAACTGGTAGATTCAATATATCAGTACCAACTTATTAAAATAACATCAATGAAAATGAAAAAGATTTTATATTATTCGTTCATACTGATTTTACTTTCAGGATGCAATTCAAACACCAATGAAACTGGTAAAATTACTGAAGAAAGTAATAATCAGAATTCAGCTTTAATCAAGGAAATCACCTCGAGTGATAGTATTACATCATGCAATCAATATCACCATGATAGGTTTAACATTCGAGATATTAACTTAATTGATCTGAACAGCAAAGCAATTGAATTCTTGGAATATGGAAAAATTGATAATGATAGAAGTGTTAAGGATTCATTATTGTGCTTATCAATTATGTGTTTTGACATAATGATTGAAATTGACAGCAACCATCGCAACGCATATATAAATAAATCTATTGCATATTCTGAACTTGGAAACTATTTAAAATCCATTGAAACTCTTCATGCTTTAAAATCAATTAAAAAGGATTATCCTGAGTCGTCGTTTAGAATTGGTATTATGTATGAGAAAATGGGAAATGACAGTTTAGCTATGGAATATTATAAATCAGCTTATAATGAATATACTGAGTACTTACCTACAACGAATGCTACCGCTTCGGATGATATAAATTTCGAATTTCTATTTCTTTTATTTATGGGTAAGGATAAGGCCATTGAGAGGCTAGAGAAAAAAATATCCGAGTCTCCTAACAACTTGACCTACATCACACTTAAAAGGAGTTTTTCTGAGTTTGACAGAAAAACGTTTATTGATGAATTTTAATATGCTAAACAGTTATATAAGTAATTGAGAAAGGTATTTCAAATATTAAATTCGATATAAGTGGATTTACAGATACAGTTGGAATGGGTTTTTCTGGTGTTGCATTAACTATCAAAAGAGGTTGTAATGTTTATTATGATTCAGGTGGAGCTAGTGTGCCAATATATAATCCAATATTTTGGCCATTTAACTTCAACTTTAAGGATGATTCTAAACTTAAGTAAATCTAAAATATTAAGAAATGAAAAAATGGATTATTTTATTTACTGTAGTTTCAATTGTTGGATGCATGCAGTCTGGGAAGCAAAAAGTATTAAATGACAAAGAAAAAGAAGAATTAAGAATTGATACAAAGATATTGAAATCATTAAATGATTCTTTGAATAGCACAGGTGATTATCAGTACTATGAAAAGTATATTGCCAAAATTAATGAAATGATAAAAAAATACCCTAAACAAAAACAGTTATTAAAGGTAAGAGAAAGTATGAAAGAAATATATGAAAACTAGATTCTTACTTATCATAGTAATACAGTTTTCCTGTACAAATAGTGACTATGACATAATAATTAAAAAACCAAATGGTATTGTTACAAAGTTTAAATGCAGTTATGGTAGTGACACATTGAATAGTACAAGGTATGATTTCTACAAAAAGAAACTTCTATCATAGATTCAATATGTTAATAGAAGAATTGAAGGAACCTCTGTTGACTATTATTTTACAAATGGTAACATAAACAAAATCCCGAACCGGGCGGCTCGGGATTTTTCATATTAACCTAAAAACCCTCTTGTTCGAGGGATAACCCAAAAAATTAACCTGCTAAAGTTAATGCTACAAAAGTAAAGAAAAACTATATACGTTTTAACTGTTTAACTTTTTTTTAACAATGATTTTGTGCAGCCTTTCCAATATACCAGGTTATATGTTGTAAATCAGAGTATTATATTAGTAGCAGTTGATGCTGTTTTCCTTACAGGTTTACAGCAACAACTTCTTTTATTTCAGGAAGAACACGTTTTAGAGTGGCTTCCACACCATTTTTTAATGTAACAGTACTGAAAGCACATGATCCGCATGCACCGGTAAGTTCAACATTTACTGTTTTATCTTCTGTAATGTCAACAAATTTAATATCTCCACCATCAGCCTGTAAATAAGGCCTCACCTGGTCAAGTACATTAAGTACTTTTTGTGTTAATTCATCATTTATATTATCCATTTTTTCAGAATAGTTATAGTTTTTATTATTATAATTTATCTATTTCTTTAAGAACATTTAGAGCAATCTCCTTAAAGGTTAAAGTTATTTTTTCATTTCCATTAAGAATGATCGGTGTACCACCATCACCTGACTCAACAATTTTTTCACCTATAGGTATCCGTCCCAGAACCGGTATGTCCAGCTCACCGGCCAGTTCATCAGTTGCACCTTTCCCAAAAATGTAGTACTTCTTGTCAGGCTGGTCGTCAGGAGTAAAATAAGACATGTTCTCTACCAGCCCAAGTAATGGAATGGTTAATTTATCCTGCCTGTACATCATTGCAGCCCTGCGTACATCTGCAGTAGCAATTTTTTGAGGTGTAGTTACCAGAACAGTACCCCTGATATTGTAAGATTGTGCCAGTGTTAACTGTATATCACCTGTTCCGGGAGGCATATCTATCACAAGATAGTCCAGATTGCCCCATTCGGAATCTTTCATTAACTGATTAAATGCATTATTGATCATTGAACCACGCCACATGAGCGCCTGATCAGGTTGGACAAAAAAACCAAGTGACAATATTTTCACACCATGATTTTCAAGAGGGACCATAACAGGTTTTCCCTGTCGTTCTATAACACCGGGTTGCTGACCTTCAACTCCAAACATAATAGGAACAGATGGCCCCATAATATCAGCATCAAGGATACCAACATTCTTTCCTTCTTTTGAAAGTGCTATAGCCAGATTGGCTGCTACTGTTGATTTTCCTACACCTCCCTTTCCGGCAATCACTGCAATTATATTTTTAACTCCCGATAATGGTCCCAAACCTTTATCTTTTTCAGAAATCGGTAATACCTCAACATTTACGTCTTCTCCCAGCTTATCTTTAATCGTTTTAACAATTGAATTATATACTATTCCAACCGACGGATCATCGAGTTTGGGAAATATTACGGATATTTTTATATCATTACCTTTAATCTCAATATTGTCTATCATATTGAGATCTACAATATTATTCTGTTTGGCAAAAAATATTACTTCTTTTAATGCATCTGTTACATCGTGATTTGTGATGAACTTTGACATATTATTTTTATTTAGATTAAATAGTAATAAGAATTTTAATAAGGGCAAAATTACAATTATTTTTAACGTAGCCCTGTATTTTGGATTTTTAAATACAATTTTCAACCCCGGTAATTCTTTTGACGATTAACATCTTAAATGTTATTCTGCTCAATCAGGATTCAGCACAGAATTAATATTTAAAATAGATTGATAAAAGTAATTTCCCGGGTGGTTTTTAGTGTTGATTGTTTGCTCCTCATTAATTGAGATACATTTATTTACGGTTATTTTGCAATAAATATAAATTCAGATAAAATTATTTATTAAATCATTTGAATAATTGGAAAATTATGTCTTATTTTGCACTCCTTTTTTGAACAGGATTAAAAAACTACGGAAAAATGTCAAGAATTTGTCAGATAACAGGAAAGAAAGTGATTTCGGGAAATAATGTAAGTCACTCTCACGCTAAAACAAGAAGAAAATTTCAACCAAATTTACATACTAAGAAGTTTTTCGTGCCAGAAACCGGTAAATGGATTACATTAATGGTAAGTGCTAACGGTATTCGTATTATCAATAAGAAAGGTATTACTGCCGCTCTTAAAGAAGCTGCTGAAAAAGGTTTTTATAAAGCCTGATAAACAGGTTACAATATATATGAGAAAAGACTGATGGAAACCCCGTCAGTCTTTTTTTATGCAATACAGCCTGATTTATCAGAAGTTTTTTCTGAGAGTTTCTTCAATTTCTTCTGAAAGCCTGTTGAAAACTTCCTGTTCACTACCTTCTGCATTTACCTTACTGTATTTTTGCTGCTTCTGATAATAATTAAGTACAGGTTCTGTTTTCTCCTTATACTGTTCCAGCCTGTTTACGATCATGTCAGTTGTGAGATCATAAGGTCTGGCTTTTTGTGGATCTTTACCTCTGTTGCTAAGTCGCTTTACAGCTTGCAATGTGCTAAGTTTTAGTTCAATCATATTTGAAACCTTCATATTAACACGTTGTAATAACCCATCCAGAATATATGCCTGAATAACAGTCCTTGGAAATCCTTTAAAAATGAAACCGTTTGCATCTGGGTTTTCCTTTATCTGATCGGCAATTAGCTTAATGGGAATTTCATCCGGTACAATTTCACCTTTTTTCATGTAAGGCTCGGCGATTTTACCGATCTCGGTTCCGTTTTTTATCTCTTTTCTCAGTAATTTTCCGGTTGATATATAAACCAGGTTATGTTTATCAGCCAGGAACTGACCCTGTGTTCCTTTACCTACTCCCGGTTTGCCAAGCAAAACTATATTGGTGTATTCTTTACTTTTATTTTTTTCAATGTGATCAACAATATTGTTGAAAATATCATCTAGTGAACCAACCCCGTTAAGTTTATGGTATTTACCCTGATCCTCATAATAATCGGCGACAGGCTTGGTTTTTTCTTCATATTCTTTAAGCCTTACTTTTATCACATCCATGTTGTCATCCGAGCGGTTGGAAGTTTTGGCACGTAACAGCAATCTGTCAATTAATTCCTGGTCGGGTACGTCCAAACTGATCATCATGTCAAGAGAAGTGTTCAGTTTTAATAATAATCCATCCAGAATATATGCCTGAACTACAGTACGCGGAAAACCGTCAAATAATATTCCTCTTGCGTTTTGATTTGCCCGGATCTTTTTCTCAATGATCTCAACAACCAGTTCATCCGGAACCAGTCCTCCGGCTTCAATTATGCTCCTGGCTTTAAGTCCTAGATCCGAACCATCTGCTATTTCCGATCTTAGTATATCGCCGGTTGATATGTATGTGAGGTTGTATTTATCAAGTAGTTTTTTAGATTGTGTTCCTTTTCCTGCTCCCGGAGGTCCGAACAATGCGATATTTAGCATATTCTGATGTTTTTAATACTATTTCACTATTTTATAAATGTCTTTTAGGTTTCTGCCCTGCCCGTCATAATCCAGTCCGTAACCTACGATAAAGTCATTGGGTATTTCTATTCCAATATAATCGATCCTGTATGATTTTTTAAAAGCTGCCGGTTTAAACAACAAAGTAGCAATTCTAACATCTGCCGCTCCCATACTTTCAAGTTGTTTAAGAACATTTTCCATGGTAATGCCTGAATCAACAATGTCCTCAATAATTATTACCGATCTTCCCGTAATATCTTCATCAAAACCAATAAGCTGTCTTACCTTTTCTGTGCTTTTTGTTCCTTCATATGATGCAAGTTTAACAAAGGATACTTCACATGGTAATGTGATTTTTTTTAACAGATCGCCGGCAAACATAAAAGAACCATTTAAAATTACCAGAAAAATCGGTGTTTTACCTTTAAGATCACTATTTATTTTTTGGGCAATTCTATCTGTCGCTAAATCAATCTCAGCAAACTTTATATTTGGCTCAAATATTTTATCATGTATTTTTATATTGGTCATACAAGAGATGTTTTGAATGATTTATTTCTTTTTCCCGCTACAAAAGTACGGTGTGTTATAATTTAGCTGTGAATAATCAGTGATTTTAATATGTTTAATAAGCTGTATATATTGCTAAATATAAAGAACCCGTATTACAATATATTGTTCATAAATAAGGCAACAAAGATAGAACTAAAGACATTATTAGCAAACGCAAATTATTTATTTTTGCAGGCTTAGTCTGATACTTGTTTATTCAAATATACAGGTTAAGTTGATGTGCTTGTTCTGCAATTATCAGATATAGGTAGGATTTGTTTCTTTAGTATCCTGGTTAAACTAAATGCGTTGAGGAAAATAACATTATAATAAAAATAACAAGTAATGAAAGCAATTGTAAGTATAATAATGGGTAGTACTTCCGACTTGAAAGTAATGGAGAAAGCTGCTGCCTTTTTTGATGAAATGGAGATTCCTTTTGAGATTAATGCACTATCAGCACATCGTACACCTGATGAAGTTGAAAAATTTGCAAAGAATGCTGAAAATAACGGAATAAAAGTAATCATTGCAGGTGCAGGTATGGCTGCACATTTACCGGGTGTAATAGCATCTATGACTACTTTGCCTGTTATTGGTGTTCCAATAAATGCATCACTTGACGGGATGGATGCTTTACTCGCTATTGTCCAAATGCCTCCCGGAATTCCAGTTGCAACTGTAGGAATTAACGGAGCTCTTAATGCCGGTATTCTTGCCGCACAAATGCTGGCTTTTGGTGATGACAAGATCAAAGAAAAAGTTCGTAAGTATAAAAATGATCTGAAAAAGAAGATCGTAAAAGCTAACGAAGATCTTAAGTCGGTTAATTACAAGTATAAAGTAAACTAGAGATATTTCTCTCAGGTTTGTAAGTTAACTTTTTGATTCAATTGTGTTGTTAAATATTATTCAACTGATATTGAATTACAGTTTTCTTATCAGAAGTAAACCATCACGAACCGGTAACATAACCTGTTCAACTTCTTTGTCGTGTTTTACAAACTCGTTAAATTCTATTAATGAGTTTGTTTCAGGATCGTTATTGTTTGTATTGATAACTTTTCCACTCCATAATACATTGTCAACAACAATGAATCCTCCCTTTCGTGTGATTTTTTTTACAGATAAATAATAGTCGAGATATTGTTTTTTATCTGCATCAATAAATACAAGGTCAAATTCAACATTTAATTTGGGGACTTCAATAATAGCATCGCCTAATATTAGTTTAATTTGCTCTTTCTTATCGAATCTGCTGATATATTGTTGTATTATATCTTCCATTTCAATATTCGACTCAATGGTATATAAACAACCATTCGTAGGTAATCCCATGGCCAGACATATAGCAGAGTATCCTGTAAATGTTCCTATTTCAAGTATATTCTTAGGCCGGATCATTTGTGAGATCATTGTAAGAAACCTGCCCTGAACTTTTCCTGACAACATTCTTGGTAATGTTGTTTTGATATTAGTTTCTCTGTCAAGCGATTTAAGAAGTTCATTTTCCTCGCTTGTATGTTCGTCAATGTATTTTTCGAGCTCTGGTGATATCATTGTTATTTACTTTTTTTATTCCTGAGATGAGTAGATCAGGGTACTGAGTTTGTCCGGATTAAAAATATCATTTGCTACCTCCAAAAGCTTTTCTGAGGAAATAGCCTCAATGTCTGTTATTATTTCATTTATTGTTTTTACCCTGGGTTTGTTTAAATATACTTTGGCAATACCAAGCATTTCATTAAGAGCCGATTCGTTTGAAATGGCAAGTTGACCTGTTAGCTGACGTTTTGCCCTGTGCAATTGTATGGTTCCGAGTTTTGTAACCATCAGACTTTTAAGTTCTTTTCTGGTGAGTTCAATACTTTTGTCAACATATTTGTTATCGGCCCCAATATAAATATTAAAAATACCTGTGTCAGTATATGGCTGGTACATTGATTCAACAGTATATGCATAACCATGTTTTTCTCTTATCAACATGCTTAATCTTGAATTAAGAGCAGGGCCACCAAGTAAATTTGTTAACAGCAATAAAGGTAATTTGTTGGGATGAGTTCTTGGATAAGCTATAGTCCCGGTCATGCAATGTGTTAAGTATGAGTTTTTCTCTTTTACGCTATGAACCGGATTGTAGTTGATAAACGGTTTTCTTAAATTGTTCTTCCTGGATTTGGGGATCATGCCAAAATGATTTTCAACGAGTTGTAGTAGTTTTGCAAATCTGATATTCCCAACAGATGCAATTACCATCTGTTCGGTACTGTATTTTGATTTTATAAACCTGAAAATATCTTTTCTTCCAAGAGTTTCAATGTTATCAATGCTGCCAAGTATGTTTCTGCTGAGGGAATGGTTCCCGAAAATCAATTCTTCAAAGTCATCAAATATCAATTCGTCTGGGCTGTCGTTATACGAATTAATTTCATCAATTATCACATCTTTTTCTTTGTGAAGCTCTTTCTGCGGGAAAACCGAGTTAAATGCAACATCTGAAAAAAGTTCCAGGCTGTGGTTGTAATAACCGGAGAGAAATGTGGCATAAATACAGGTTTCTTCTTTTGTTGTGAATGCATTTAATTCACCTCCTACATTTTCAATTCTGCTTAGTACATGATATGCTTTTCGTTTAGTCGTACCTTTGAAGATCAGGTGTTCAATTAAATGTGCAATACCACTTTCATTTTCATTTTCATCTCTAGAGCCTGTATTGACCATTAATCCGCAGTGTGATATTGTTCCCTTCGTTTCTCTGTGAATAATCCTGATCCCGTTTTTAAGTGTGTGATATTGATACTCCACTATTTCTGTATTTTAGTCTGTATTGTAAACATATTTGTTATTGCAAAAGTAAGTAAAGAGGTTAAAAGTTTTTTTTTGGGTTTAAAGTAATCGGGTGCTTTCCGTATTATTGGTGAATTATTCATTATAATTCTTCTAAATGTGTTATTTTTGGGCATGAGCATATTTTCCAAACTTGTAAATATTAAAATATTGTCCACGCGTAAAACCAAACTAAGGCATAGTATGCTGCTTTTTGCCTTAAATTTTACGTTTGTTTTTGTTATTGGAATAATACCTGATAGTGCGTTGATCAACGAACTGTACAGCATTACTGTATCAGGTATTTTTTTTGCTGCAGTTATAAGTATTTCCGACAGGCATATACGGTATTTGTATTTTGCTGTTATTTTAACAGTGTTTACATGGTTATCAACCTATTTAAAGCTGGATTTAATATTACATACAACATCGATAATTACAATTGTATTCTTTGTTTATATAATTGTGATCTCTGTTATACGGATATCACGAAGTAAAGAAGTAGGCAGTCTTGAATTTTTAAGGTCTGTTAATATATATTTTCTTATTGGAATAGTTGGGGCAATTGTATTTCGTGCTCTTTATGAAATCGATCCTGACAGTATAAATATTACCAATAATAATGTATTGGCATCAACCGATCTGGTATATTTTAGTTTTGAAACCATTACAACCCTGGGTTATGGTGATATTACACCAAATTCACCCTTTACTAAAAATGTAGCTGTATTTTTAAGCTTTGTCGGTCAGCTTTATTTAACTATGATTATAGCTTTATTAATAGGCAAGTATCTTAAGGATGCGCAAATTGCAGAAAACAGAACCTATGATGAACAGAAATCAAAAGGCTCTACAAATCCCGGATAACAATTAACAACATTAATGATTACTCCTGTCATCCATTTTTATTGAAACGGATTTAACAACAAAAGTTGTCCCGATAATTACGAATCCGACAGCGTCAAAAATTAGTAAACGAATGTCGGATGTGATGAATCCGAAGTAAAACAGTCCGTGGAAAAATGTGGCTACGAAAAGTCCTGTGGACAAATCGATAAATGTATTCTTTCTGGTTTTGGCCAACCCAATGAAAAACCCCATCGTAATGGCAAAAATTATGTTAGCAACCGGATATGTGAACAAAAATAAGGTTAAATGATTTAGATTATCCATTGGCCCCAGTTGTCCAAATGCAAAAAGAACAGTTGCTATAGTTGAAAACCCAAGGCTTATAAAAACTGAATAAATCAAACCTTCAAGTGGTCCGCTGAAAGTCTTTAGCTTATAAAACACAAACTTCAACGGTAGAAACTTCCCAAACTCTGAGCTAAATGCAATCACAATAAAAACAAAGAAAGCCATTCTTCGCATATTATTATAATTGCCTCCCCACCGCAAGTCTATCAGGTAGTTTGCTATATATACAAATACAACACTTAACATACCTAACAAAATTGCATTTCGAATGTTAACATAACTTTTAATGGAAAATTTGAATCTTAAATAGATTATTGTAGCGATAATTAGTATGGGGGAAACAACAAACGACAAATAGTTTATTAAACTCATGATTGGATATGGTTTAAGTAAATTTTTATCAAATATAATAATTGTTTGTAATTTAGTCGAATATTTTAGTGATAATTACATAAACTTAATAATGATGGCAGGGGTTACAATAAAGAAACTGACTGATAGCGAGAAACGGGATCTTGAAATTGAAACATGGCCAATTTGGGAAAAAGAGGTTTCCAGATTTGACTGGACTTATTCAGATACAGAACACTGTTATATTATAAATGGTGAGTTTGTTGTTGAAACCAGCGAAGGAAACTTTGAAATAGGACCAGGTGATTTCGTTACATTTGATAAGGGGCTGGAATGTGTCTGGGATATCAAAGTACCGGTAAAGAAATACTATAATTTTTCATGATCAAAACTCGTGAAGGCAGGGTTCTCAAATCCACTGGAAGTTGGTACACGGTTTTAGATGATACCGGTTATAGTTTTGATTGCAGATTAAAAGGTTTATTCAGATCAAAAGGTATTAGGAATACTAATCCTATTGCTGTTGGCGATATTGTAGATTTCAGTATTATTGAAAATGACGGAACGGGAGTTATCTCTGCAATCCACCCGCGAAGTAATTATATAGTTAGAAAAGCAACAAAGCTGTCAAAAGCAACACATATTATAGCAGCAAACATTGACCAGGTTGTTATAATTGTATCGTTAAAGCAACCCAGGACATCAACCGGATTCATTGACAGATTATTAACAACAGCTGAAGCATATCATATACGGGCAGTTGTTGTTATAAATAAATGCGATTTGTACGACGATAAAGTAAATAATACTTTGAATTTAATTAGTGATGCATACATACAAGCCGGATACCTGGTTCTCAAAACATCAGTTGTTGAACAAACCGGTCTGTCTGAGTTTAAGTCTTTGTTAAAGAATAAAATAACATTATTATCAGGACATTCGGGTGTTGGTAAGTCGGCACTCATTAATACTGCCGACCCAGAGCTAAATATTAAAACCGGGGAAATATCGGAATATCATGGTAAAGGTACTCATACCACAACTTTTGCTAATATGTTTCAGCTTCAGTTTGGTGGTTTTGTAATAGATACACCTGGTATTAAAGAGTTCGGACTTGTTGAATTTAATAAAGTTGAGCTGGGACAGCGATTTCCTGAAATAAGAAAATATATGCATGATTGCCGGTTTAATAATTGCAAACATACTAATGAACCAGGATGTGCTGTAAAGGAGGCTTTAAATAATGGAGTTATAGCCAGGTTTCGATATGAGAATTACTTAAATATGCTGGAATCATTATAATAAAAGAACATAGAAAATGATCGCATCAAAATTGATAAAAGAAGATATTATTCCTCTTGGACCTAATGATACAATTGGAGAGGCACTTTCCAGAATGAATGACTATAAAACTGCTCACTTTCCGGTTGCTGATAATGGTAAATTTATAGGGGTTATTTCCGAAGGTGACATTTTTGACCTGGAGAATACAGATGTTACTTTAAAAAAAGAATTTCTGCATTTCGACAACTATTATGTGTTACATGATCAATATGTATTTGACGTTCTTAAACTTGCAGGTGATCAAAAGCTTACCCTTATTCCGGTAATTGACAGAGGTGGTCAGTATATCGGGTCAATTACAGAAAGGGATTTAATATGCTTTTTTGCAGCCAGTATGTCTGTGGATTTTCCTGGTGGTGTTGTAGTTCTTGAAGTTAGTGTTAATGACTATAGCTTAACAGAGATTGCTAATATTGTAGAAACAAACGATGCTAAAATTCTTAGCTCCTACATTGTTTCAAAAGTTAATTCCACAAAACTTGAGGTAATTATAAAGGTAAGCCGGCTGGATCTGGGCTCAATTTTACAAACCTTTGAAAGATATGGTTATCGAATAATTGCTTCGTTTCAGGAAAGTGTGGATTATGACGAGTTAAAGGACAATTATGATTCACTGATTAATTATTTAAACATTTAGGACTTGATTTCATTCCGTTACTTTTCATTGATGTTGATTCTGCTTTCTGCTGTGAGTAATTTATTGGCAGATCAAACGATCATTGTTAATAATGAAAAGGATTCGATTCTTACCATCAGGTCAATTAAACTTTCAGGAAACAAGATTACAAAAGACCGGATAATAATTCGTGAACTGGAATTCAGTATAAATGACAGCCTTTCAACAGTTAAATTGGATAGTCTGATTGTAAAAAGTCAGCAAAACCTAATGAACAGGTCATTATTTAATTTTGTTACCATTTCGAAAAAAGTTGATGAAAATAACTGTTACATCGATGTATCTGTTATCGAAAGGTGGTATATATGGCCTATTCCCATACTGCAGTTTGCTGACAGGAATATAAACGCATGGTGGGAAAAGCGTGATTTTAGCAGGGTAAATTATGGAATAGACCTGAGAGTTGAAAACTTCAGGGGGCTAATGGAAAGACTCAACATTATCCTTCAGTTTGGATATGATGTTAAACTTGGCTTTAAGTGGAGCATTCCCTATCTTACAAAAAATCAGGTTTTTGGAATGGGACTTGACGGAGGATTACAGTTAAACCATGTTATGGCTTATGAGACTGTGGATAATAAAGAGCAGTTTTATACATCCATGGATGGCTATGCTCAGAAAAACTACTTTGGAAGAGTAAGTTTTACATTCCGTCCCAAGTACAATTATCTACATAGTTTTAGTGTCGATTTCGACCAGTTTAATTTTAAAGATACAATACTTGAGTTAAACCCTGAATTTGCTTCAGGTGAATCCAGATACAATTATTTTACTCTAAGTTATTCATTCAAACTTGATCGAAGGGATTACAAACCTTACCCACTAAAGGGTTACTATTTTGATGTTGGGGTTTCTAAAGTAGGACTGGGATTGTTCGAAAATGAAATAAACAACCTGATAATTAGTTCAAATTTTGATCAATACTTCAACCTGATAAACAGGTGGTATTTTGCCTACAATGTTGGTGGTCAGATATCTGATGATAAGAACAGAATGCCATATTTTATTCAGTCAGGTTTAGGCTACTATCCGAATACAATTCGCGGGTATGAGCTATATGTTGTTGATGGCCAGCAGATAGCGTTATTTAAATCTAATGTTAAATTTGAATTGATACCACAAAAAACTTTCAATATCAGCTGGATTAGATCGAAAAAGTTCAGTGAAGTTTTTTTTGCAATGTATGCTAACCTGTTTTTTGATATGGCATATGTATCTGATATATACACCTCGGATGTTAATCCTCTTTCTAATCAATTGTTATGGGGTACAGGTATCGGGCTTGACCTGGTTTCATATTATGATATTGTTTTACGACTTGAATTCTCTGTAAACAAACAAAAAGAAAGAGGCTTTTTTGTAAGTTTTATGGCTCCGATTTAACATTATCAATCAATTAGTGAAATCATTGATTATTTGTTGATTGAATAGTCTGGTAATGTTGAATTTATTAAAGTTGGCTTCCTGTTTTTGTGTAAATTGATAAAAGTACCTGCTAGTTAAAAAAAGTTAATTGGAATTCGGATATATTGCTGTTTCATAAAGATATTCCTCAATTTCATCAATCTGTAAATGACATATACACAGTACTTTAAGCATGTTTGCAGAATTCTGAAAAAGAAATTTAAGTCACGGTGTTTTTTTATTGTGCATTTTATAAGAAAAGTTAAACGTAAGAAATCAAACAAATAATTAGGGTTTTTAGGTTACATTTGCCGGAAAAATTGCAGTCTTATGAAGGTGGCGTTGTTTGGCAAAGTTTATGCTGATAATCAAAAAGGGTATTTACAGTTGATAATTGATGAGTTAACCAAAAGGAGCTCAGATATATGTATTTACGAGCCATATTATAATGCTATTGCCGGAAAAATTGAACTTGGTAACAATGTTACCTTTTTTAATACAAACAAAGACATAAAGAATAATGTAGATGTATTATTCTCAGTAGGAGGAGATGGTACAATACTGGACACTGTTCCATTGGTGAGAAATTCCGGAATACCTATTCTGGGAATAAACCTTGGCAGGCTTGGATTTCTTTCAAGCGTTTCAAAATTTGAAATTCTTGATGCAATAAACAGCTTTTTTAATGGGAATTATTACATAGACAAGAGAGCACTGCTACAACTTAAGGAACCTAAAAGATTGTTTGGTGATATTAATTATGCCCTGAACGATTTGACCATTTACAGGAATAATGCCACAGCATTAATAGTTGTTCATGTGTTTGTTGATGATAAATTTTTAAATTCATACTGGGGTGATGGATTAATTGTATCTACTCCAACCGGATCAACAGCTTATTCATTAAGTGTTGGCGGGCCTATTGTTACACCAGGGTCAAAAAACTTTATAATTGCTCCCATTGCTTCACATAACCTGACAGTCCGTCCTATTATTTTACAGGACTCAAGTGTTATTAAGATAAAAATTGAGGGGAGAGAAGACAAATATCTGATGACAATGGATTCAAGACATTCGGCAATTAATAAAGATGATGAAATAATAGTTAAGAGGTGCAATTTTAATGTTAATTTAATCCAAATGGATAATAAAAACTTTTACTCAACAATAAGGGATAAATTGCATTGGGGTGTTGATTTCAGAAATTAGAAAGTTTTGAATAATATTTAGTGAAATAATTAGTTTGTTATGTGTTGATTTATACCATATAATACATGTTACACATAACTAAAAAAGTAATATTTTTGCCGTTCGAAAAAAAAATGACAGAGCATAATTTAAAATACAGGTTTAGAGGAACTATGCGGCAATTAATTGTTTTGGTTTTCATTACCGGAATTGCGATGAATTTGAATTCTCAAACACTTGAGCTGGGAGGATTTATTGGGACATCATATTACCTTGGGGAATTAAATCCTGGTTTACCTTATAATCAAACACAACTTGCTTATGGTGCATTAGCACGTTACAATCTAAATGAAAGATGGGCGATTAAGATGTCTTACTATAAAGGAAAAGTGAAAGGAAGCGATGAAACCGGTGGATGGGTGGAAGGACGTGATCTGAACTTTAAATCTGTTATTAATGATATATCCTTAGTAGCAGAGTTTAATTTCTGGAAGTATTTTACGGGGAGCAAAAAAAATTATTTTACTCCGTTTCTTTTTGGAGGTGTATCATTTTTTACTTTCGAACCTCAGTCATTTGGAGGCACAGCTTTACAGCCCATTGGTACTGAAGGACAAAATATTGGTTTTGCCGGAAGGAGTCCTTATGATCAGTATAGTTTTGCATTTCCTTTTGGATTTGGATTTAAATATAGTCTCTCTGAGAGACTGGGAATTACTTTTGAGTGGGGAATGAGGAAAACATTTACTGATTATATTGACGATATTAGTACAACATATTATTTACAGGGATCTGGTATCGACCCAAGTGATCCCGGACAAATTCTCAGCGATCCTACTATGAATCATGATGCTTACATGCAAAGAGGAGATAGTAAAACGAACGACTGGTACAATTACACAGGAGTAACCATTACATATAAATTTGACTTACGAAGTAATAAAAGATGTAATAACGTAAGTTGGAAATAATATTTCTGTCTTTAATGAAAAGCTATAAAGAAAAAATAAACATTGATAGAATACCACAGCACATTGCTATTATCATGGATGGTAACGGGCGTTGGGCAATAAAGCACGGTATGGATCGTGTCGGAGGTCATCATAAGGGAGTTGACTCTGTTAGAACCATTACTGAAGCTGCAGCAGAAATTGGTATAAAATATTTAACACTTTATACTTTTTCAACAGAAAACTGGAATCGTCCCAAAGATGAGGTTGATGCCTTAATGTCGCTGTTTGTTGAAACCATAGTTAAGGAACTGGATACATTGAATAAAAATAATATACGACTAAATGCTATAGGTGACCTGAAAAGTTTACCGCACGAGAATTATATGAAGCTCGTGGAAACAATGGGACAAACATCAGGAAATGACAGAATGACCCTTACACTGGCGTTAAGTTACAGCTCAAGATGGGAAATTATAAATGCCGTTAAAAATATTTGTAAAGATATTGAAGAAGGCGAACTTAAAAGTACCGGTATTAGTGAAGATGTTTTTGAGAATTATCTTGCAACAAAAGGAATACCTGATCCTGAATTACTTATCAGAACAAGCGGTGAATTAAGGATCAGTAACTATCTGTTATGGCAAATAGCATATTCAGAATTATATTTTACTGACGTAATGTGGCCTGATTTCAATGAAGAGGAATTTTTCAGGGCAATTGTTGAGTATCAGGAAAGAGAGAGACGATTTGGATTGACAAGTGAACAACTATTAAGCTAATATACTTTATGGATAAAGGAATAAGTAAAGAATTAACAAGGATCGTACTGGTAATTAGCTTTATTATATTAACTGGAAGTACTTTTGCCCAGATAAGTATCGGAAATGATTTATCAAGAATAAGTTATGATTCGCCAACAGAATATACTGTCGGTGGAATTGAGGTTGAGGGGGTTGAGTATTTGGATGAGAATGTTATTATAATGTTGTCTGATATAGAGGTTGGAAAAAGGATAAAAATTCCTGGTGATGAGATAACAGGGGCCATCAGAAGATTATGGGAGCAGGGATTATTTGATAATATTAGTATAGTTGCTTCAGAAATTAAGGGAAATACGATTTATTTGAAGATCATTCTTCATGAGCGTCCCAGGTTGAGCAAGTTTTCATTTAGTGGAATAAGAAAAGCTGAAGCTGATGATATTCGTGAAAAAATTAACCTTAGCAGAGGCGATGTTGTAACGGACCATCTGATCATCAGAACTAAAAATATAATCAGGGATTTTTACTCAGGCAAAGGATATCTTAATAGTGAGGTACAGATCTCAGAAAAGCCCGATAAGCGAAACCTGAACTTTGTTGACCTTAGTATAAATATCAAGAAGAACAAGAAGGTTAAAATAAAAGAGATCAATATTTATGGTACCAAGGAATTATCAATTGATGCCGTAAAAGCAAGCATGAAAGAAACAAAAGCACGTGGTGTATTCAATCCTTTGGATAGTCTCGGGCCATTTGTTGTTGATGTAGTTTCTGATATTGTAACTCTAAAGTTTAAGAACATTGGTGATGATTTTGTGAATTATTACAAAGATAACATCAGGGTAAATATTTTCAAGGGATCGAAATACATTAAATCAAACTATAAAGACGACCTGAATAATATAATAGCCAAATACAACAAAAAAGGTTATCGGGATGCCCATATAGTTTTAGATTCGGTATATAAAATTGATAATGAAAATCTCGGAATAGATATTTATATTGATGAAGGAAATAAATATTACTTCAGGAACATAACCTGGGTGGGCAACAAAGTTTATAACTCGTTATTCCTGAGCTCAGTTCTGGGTATTAGACCTGGTGATGTTTATAACCTTGAATTACTTGAAACCAACCTGCAATATAACCCGGCGGGATTTGATGTAAGTTCGTTGTACATGAATAATGGTTATTTGTTTTTTAATGCCACACCAGTTGAAACTTATGTTGGAAACGACAGTATTGATCTTGAAATCAGAATTTTTGAAGGAAAGCAGGCACGTATAAAAAATGTATCAGTTAAAGGTAACACCAAAACCAATGATCATGTTGTAATTCGTGAACTCAGAACAAGACCGGGCCAGTTGTTCAGCAGGGAAGATGTAATCAGAACCACACGTGAGTTGGCAAATCTAAGGTATTTCGACCCGGAAACAATTACACCAAATATTAATCCGGATCCGGTTGACGGTACAGTTGACATTGAATACGAGGTTGAAGAAACTTCTGCTGATCAGGTTGAGTTGTCCGGGGGATGGGGTTATGGAAGAATTATAGGGACACTGGGATTAAGCTTTAATAATTTCTCAGTAAAAAACATTTTCAACGGAAAAGCCTGGAGACCAATACCATCAGGTGATGGTCAGAAATTATCATTACGGTTTCAGACCTATGGAAAAGACTACTTAAGCTGGAGCGTTTCGTTTACAGAGCCCTGGCTTGGGGGTCGTAAACCAAATGCTTTAACTGTATCATATTACCATTCAATATATTCAAACGGATTACCAACTTATGATACACTTCGTTCATCATTTGTTATAGATGGGATTACCGTGGGAATTGGTAAAAGACTTACCTGGCCTGATGACTTCTTTACTTTGTATCAAGGTATAAATATGCAATTGTACAGATTGCAGAATTATGCAACTATTTTTTACATAGGAGATGGTAATGGTACATATAATAACTTCAGTTATGAGATTATCTTTGGACGAAATTCAATAGATCAGCCCATATATCCGAGAAGGGGGTCTGATATTTCACTTGGACTTGAGTTAACACCACCTTACTCGTTGTTCTCGGATAAGGATTATACTCAAATTGGAGATAATGAAAAGTATAAATGGATTGAATACCATAAATGGAAATTTAAAGCATACTGGTATTTCGAGTTAATGGAGAAACTTGTATTTACAACAAAATTCAGGTTTGGATACCTCGGATATTATAATAGTGACCTCGGTGTTACACCATTTGAAAGATTTTATTTAGGAGGAGATGGTTTATCGGGAACAAATAATTTTGATGGCAGGGAAATTGTTAGTATGCGAGGATATACTAATGAGTCAATAACACCGTTTTTCTATCAAAACAGAAATATAGGTGGTACAGTATATACCAGGTATACTTTGGAGCTGAGATATCCACTATCATTAAATCCCAGTTCAACAATATACGCTTTAACATTTGTTGAAGCCGGTAATTCCTGGTTAGGATCACAGGGTTTTGATCCGTTTGATATGAAAAGGGCAGCCGGATTTGGTGTAAGGGTATTTCTACCTATGTTTGGTATGCTTGGACTTGATTGGGCTTATGGGTTTGATCCGATTTACGGAATTCCAAGTGCAAATGGCAGCCATTTCCATTTCTCACTTAATCAATCACTCGATTAATCTTGGCAATGTTTTTGCTTTATATGGATAAAAATAAATTCATTAATCATGAAAAATTCAATCGCTAATTATGTTTTAACTCTGCTTATTGCAGTAGCTATGTTTGCCGGTATAACTGCAAACGGTCAATCTCAGAAATATGCATATGTTGATACTCAATATATTCTGGATAATATACCTGAGTTTCAGGATGCTCAGGATGAGCTGGATGAGTATTCCAAAAAATGGCAAAAAGAAATTGAAAGTACATATGCTAAAGTAAGTGAAATGTATCAGAAGTACCAGGCAGAAGCCGTATTGTTACCTGAGGATGTAAAGCATAAAAGAGAGGAAGAGATCGTTAATAAGGAAAAAGAAGTTAAGGAACTACAGAGAAAATACTTCGGTGCTGAAGGTGAACTCTATAAAAAACGTCAGGAACTTGTTCAGCCAATACAGGAGAAAGTTTATAATGCTATTGAAACTATAGCAGCAACCAATAATTATTCATTTGTTTTTGACAAGGCAGGAGGTATGACATTGCTTTATGGTAATCCAAAATATGATATTAGTGATGATGTGTTGGACGAAGTTGGTAATGTTATGCAAACAGTAAAAAGAGATAGCAGAACCAGGGGGGATAATTAATATTTCATTCTTCCTGTTAGGGCTATATCTGTTTTAATACGAGCCTATTGTAACCTGATTGTTCAGGTGTAAACTCTGCAACATTTGTTAATATTTCTTAATAATCAAATACATTAGATATAAATGTAGTTGTATTCCTGTTTTTTATTTAAGTTTGCAACCCTGAAATTGAATGTATTTAACCACATTATTTAAGAAATGAGGAAGCTGGCCAATTCGACTTTTATTTTCGATAATTAAGAAGTGAGAGTTACAGGTTAGAATAATCGGATCGAATTATTAAAAAATAAAATTAACAGATGAAATCATTTAGAAAAGTAATTGCATTATTATCTCTTGTTATTCTGATATCAGGAATGGGATATGCTCAAACAGGAGCAAAGTTTGGGTATATTGATTCGAATGAGATATTAACACTAATGCCCGAAACCGATTCGCTACAAAAAGAGCTTAAAGCTTATGCTGATTACCTTGATGAACAAATGTCAACTATGGCTATGGAATATCAGTCAAAAGTTACAGATTATCAGGATAATGTAGCTACAATGTCTGATCTTATCAGGCAAACAAAAGAAAAAGAAATTACAGACCTGCAAAACAGAATTCAGGCTTTTCAGCAATCTGCAGATCAGGATCTGGGGGCAAAACAAGCTGAATTGTTTAATCCATTGATAGAGAAAGTAAAAGCTGCTATTACTGAAGTTGCACGCGAAAATAACTACAACTACATATTTGATGTTGGAACCGGTGCACTTGTGTTTTATGAAACAGGTGATAACATTCTGCCACTCGTGAAAACAAAATTAGGAATAGAATAGATCAACTAATTATATGAAGCCCCGATTGGTAGAAACCTTTCGGGGTTTTTTTGTTTAATTTATTTGAGCCAAAACTCCTGTATAATTGTTTTTACTGTATACGGGAATATCAAACATAAGCAATATATAAACTAAATTGTATTCATTTTAACAGGTAAAATTTGTTCGTTTTCAAGTACAAATGAAACATGCTTCCACGTTCATGTATTATCATTATAGCTACTTTTGTAGTAATTATTAGAGTATAAAAATGACAGTTAAATCAAATACAGAAGAACCGGAATACCTGAGTATTGAGAAGGTTCTGTCAGATAAAAGTCCGATACTTGGGAAATTACTTCCGGGATTTGTAGTTAATTATCTGAAAAAAATAATTCACCAGGACAGACTAAATTTGTATATGAGGAAGTTTGGACATCTAACCGGGGTGGATTTTATTGATGCCGTTCTTAAAGAAATGAATACAAAGCTTGATATCTCGGGAATTGAAAATGTACCTGTTAAGGAGAGATGTCTTGTAGCTTCAAATCACCCGTTAGGAGGCCTTGACGGATTAGCACTAATGCTGGCTGTTGGGAGAATAAGAAAAGATTTGCTTTTCCCGGTTAATGATATATTATTAAATATTGAAAATCTCAAACCACTGTTTATTCCCATAAACAAACATGGTAGCAATGTTCAGAATATAAAAATACTGAATGACACATTTGCTGCCGATAATATTATCTGTTATTTTCCTTTTGGACTGGTTTCCAGAAAAAAGAAAGGACAGGTAAGGGATCTGTTGTGGAAAAGTACTTTTATAACTAAGTCAATAAAGTATAAAAGAGATATTATACCAACTCATATTGATGGACGAAATACGAATTTCTTTTATAATCTGTCGAACTTTCGTAAGGCGATAGGAATAAAAGCAAATATTGAAATGTTGTTTCTTGTTGATGAATTTTATAAAAAAGAGAATACGACACTGAAGATAACTTTCGGGCCTAAAATACCATACCAGATATTTGATAAAAGGTTTACAAAGTATGAATGGTCGGAAATGCTCAGACAGTATTCATACATGCTGGGCGATGGATTCATAGAACCGTTCCATCCTGATATTTTTAGTTAATTTTTATTGTTATAAATATTATTATAAATTTGGATAGAAATCCACGAATATTTGTGCCATTAATCAAAGAAAAATGAAAACTATTATACCTCCCGTTGATAAAAAACTACTTGAGAACGATCTGAAATCTACAAATTTTCTAAGAAATACTAATAACGGGAACAATGAAATCTACCTTGTAACAGATAGTGATGCACCTAATGTAATCCGTGAAATAGGCAGATTGAGAGAAGTTACTTTCAGGGACGCCGGAGGAGGAACAGGAAAGGAAATTGATCTTGATTCGTATGATAGTGGAGAATACGCTTTTAAACAACTTGTACTGTGGGACCCCAGAGAGAAAGAGATAATTGGAGGATACAGATATATACATTGTAACGATCTGGAAATTGAAAAGGACAAAACAGTTATTTCACCAACAGCAAGCCTGTTCAAATATTCCGATAAGTTTATTAAAGAGTATTTTCCTTACACAATTGAGCTGGGAAGATCATTTGTGCAACCAATGTACCAGCCAACATTCAATCTTAGGCGAGGACTTTATGCGCTGGATAACCTGTGGGATGGTATTGGAGCAGTAATTGTAGATAACAAAAATATCAGGTACATGTTTGGAAAGGTAACAATGTACACACATTTTGATACTTTAGCCAGGGATATGATATTGTTTTTTCTTAAGAAGTATTTTCCTGACAATGAAAAATTGATTTATCCGATAAATCCTTTAAAGATAGAAACATCAAAAAAGATCCTAAATAATATATTTACAGGTTGTAACTACGACGAAGATTATAAAATCCTGATTCAAAAAGTTCGAAAACTGGGAGAAAATGTTCCACCTCTGGTTAATGCATATATGAACCTGTCAGCAACCATGAAAACGTTTGGAACTGCTGTAAATCATCATTTTGGTGGTGTTGAGGAAACAGGAATACTTGTAACCGTTGAAGATATATTTCCAGGTAAAAAAGATCGCCATCTTACATCATATCAAAAAGAAAACTAAATATCCGGAAAATGAAGATAATCAGTGCTGATTTTGCCAAAAGCTCATCAGATATTTCGCAGTGTCCTCCGGCAGATAAACCGGAGTATGCATTTATTGGAAGATCTAACGTAGGAAAGTCTTCATTAATAAACATGCTAACGGGCAGGAAGAAGCTGGCAAAAATTTCTTCAACTCCCGGTAAAACGATATTAATCAATCATTTCGTAATAAATAAACTCTGGTACCTGGTTGATTTACCAGGTTACGGTTTCGCAAAACGTTCTAAAACAGAACGCTTCAAATGGGAGAAGATGATCAGGAAATATATTCTCAACAGACGAAATCTGCTTACATTGTTCCTCCTTATTGATATCCGTCTGGTGCCACAACAGATTGACCTGGAATTCATTGAATGGTTAGGGATGTCGAATATACCTTTTGTAATAATTTTCACTAAATCCGACAAGTTAAAACCAAACCAGGTTACTGGTAATCTGGAAAGGTATAAGGAAAAACTATTACAAACCTGGGATGAGTTACCTGAAACAATTGTTACATCATCTCCAACTGGTCTTGGACGCGAAGATTTCCTAAGCTACATCGATAAAACAAACAAGATATTTATCAAATAGAGATTACTCAATGATCTCAAAAAGAAGTTGGTTTTTTGATACAACTTCAGTTTCTTTCACATGAAGTTTCAGTTCTCCATCCATAGGAGCAATTACACTGTTCATCATTTTCATAGCTTCCAGTATAAGGATAATATCTCCCTCTTTTACTCTGCGTTTATTCTTTACGAATAGCTCTTTGATAGTTCCCGGTATAAAAGCACGGATTTTTGAAGGATCGTGTTCTTCGTACCGTTTTCTTCTCTTGTACCTGTCGGTAAGGAGAGTTTTATATTTAACTCCATCAACTTCAATGGAACTAAATCTTGGTTTTTTTTCTTCTGTTGCCATAGTAATCCTTTTTAAAACGGTGGAACACCATGTTTTTTAGCAGGAAGCTGAACCTTTTTATCCTTTGAAATATCGAGGGCATGAATCAGCATCTTCCTGGTTTCATTTGGTTCAATAACAGCATCAACATAGCCATAAGCTGCTGCAACATAAGGATTAGCAAATTTAGATTTGTACTCCGCTACTTTTTCTTTTCGCATTTCATCAGGATTTTCCGCTGTCATAATTTCTTTACGGAAAATAATATTTGAAGCTCCTTCAGGTCCCATTACAGCTATTTCTGCAGTAGGCCAGGCGAATACAAAGTCTGCTCTGAGGTGATGTGAACACATTGCAATATATCCTCCGCCATAAGCTTTTCTTGTAATAAGGGTTATCTTCGGTACTGTTGCCTCAGAATATGCATAAAGCAATTTGGCACCATGTCGTATTACTCCTGCATGTTCCTGATCAACACCTGGTAAATATCCCGGCAGGTCAACTAAGGTAAAGAGCGGGATATTAAATGAATCGCAGTAGCGAACAAACCGGGCAGCTTTATCTGATGAATCCACATCAAGAACACCTGCAAGGAAAAGGGGTTGATTAGCCACAACACCAACTGTTTCACCATTTACTCTTGCAAATCCGATTGTTATGTTTTTTGCAAACAATTCCTGGATTTCAAAAAACTCCGAATCATCAGCAATGGCTTTTATCAGATCCCTGACATCATAAGGTTGTTTGGCATCTGATGGCATAACTGTATCTATCTTGTATCGCCTTGTTTTAGGTGATTTTTTCGGAAAGTTCTTGGCTTTATTAATGTTATTCCATGGAATAAAGCTTACAAGTTGTTTTATCTGGCTAAAGCATTCTTCTTCACTTTCTGCGTAGAAGTGCGCATTTCCTGTATCCTCACAATGTACTTTTGCACCGCCCAGAGCCTCCATTGATATTTCCTCACCAAGTACAGTTTTTATTACCTCAGGACCGGTTATAAACATCTTTGTGATTTTTTCGACAGTAAATACAAAGTCTGTCAGAGCAGGTGAATAAACAGCTCCTCCGGCACATGGACCTAGTATTACTGAAATTTGTGGAATTACACCGGAGGCAAGTGTGTTACGGAAGAATATTTCACCATAACCTGCAAGTGAGTTAACACCCTCCTGGATTCTAGCACCACCTGAATCATTTATTCCTATCAAAGGAACTTTCAGTTTAAGTGCATGGTCCATTATCTTCGTTATCTTTTTTGCGTGCATCCAGCCAAGTGATCCACCAGCCACAGTAAAGTCCTGTGCGTATATACAAACAGGATTTCCGCTAATGGTTCCGGTTCCGGTAATTACACCATCTCCTGGTAAGTACTTCTTATTCATATCGAAGTCCTTAGCAGCATGTTCAACGAATAAATCATACTCATGGAACGATTTTGGATCGAGAAGTGCAATTATTCTTTCTCTTGCAGTAAGTTTACCAATTGCTTTCTGCTTTTCAATAGCTTTTTCTCCACCGCCTTTTAAAGCAGTGCGCATGCGTTTCTTTAGATCTATTGATTTTTCTTTGATGCCCATATCATTTAGTTTTGGGTGAACAAAAAAAGAGATAAGTTTAAGCCAACTGACTTTTTTCTTCATTGAAAAACTTATCTCTGCGGTTGCAAAAGTATATCAAAATCGTAAAAAAGCAAGTTATTTTCTGCCATATAGTGCAAAAAATATTATTAACTTTGTGAAAATCAAACTGTAAAGTACCGTGAATATTGAAGATATAAGATCATATTGTTTGAGTAAGAAATGTGTTACCGAAAGTTTTCCTTTTGATGATACAACGCTGGTATTTAAAGTGTTAAGCAAAATGTTTGCACTCGTAAATATTGATGAAAATCATAGATTAAATGTAAAATGTGATCCTGAAGAGGCAATAGCATTACGCGAAAGGTATGATTTTGTAATTCCGGGGTATCACATGAATAAAAAACACTGGAATACAATCATTCTGGCTGAAGGTATTCCGGGAAGTTTATTAAAAGAATGGATTGATGATTCTTATGATCTGATAGTAGAGAAGTTACCCGGGAAATTAAAAATACAACTTGATAATACTTAAAAAGCATAGTTAAAGATATAATTTCAGGTATAATGATAATGTTCGTGGCAAAGCTTCAACATGGAAATTAATATCGTTTAGCTGTTTAGTCGGGATTTTTTCAAACGAAGCGTATTTAATATTTGTAGTATTAAGTACATTGAGGATTGATACTCCGGTCTCACCTCTTATCTTCCTGTCAAGAAACTTGTAAATAACTGACAAATCAAAACGATTATAATCCATATTTTCAGACTCATCATCCAGATAAAGACTGTTGGTGTAAGGAAACCCGGAGCCATAAATGTAACTTGATGACAGAAATACCGGGTCAAAATTTAGCAATGTGGCTATTTTTAATTCGTGCCTTTGATCCTGTGGAGCTCTCCTTGTATCATCGGTTTTTATATAATAATCAAAACTCTCCATTGTTTTACCAAGAGAATAAGCTAGCCATGCCGAGTGTCGTTTTACCTCCTGTTTTACCAGCAAATCAATTCCATAACTCTCCGATCTACCATAGAATAAATCACTGATATTAGCATTTACACGTCTGATAAATCTGGTTAATCCCGAGGTAGTTTTATAGTATCCTTCAGCGCTGATTGTAAAGTTTTTATTATGATAGGAAGTGCCAAGAGTGAAATGAGTTGATGACAATACCGGTATCTCAACATTATCACAAAGTGTCCATAAATATCTGAAGTTACCAAATTCATCAACAGTTGAAGTCAGAGCAATAAATTGATTATATAACCCCATTGCACTTGTGATTTTCCACTTTTCATTTGGATTAAAAACCAGGGAAATTCTTGGCTCGGCGTAAAACTTTTTTAAATTAAAAGCATAACTAACTCTGCCACCGGCTATAACACTCATGTGTTTGTTAACTAACAGTCTGTCCTGAACAAATATATTAAGTCTTTGACCTGATTTGTTCAGATAGCCAACTAATGTATTAAAATCATTTTCTTCGAGATATGCAATATTAGTTACATATTCGACACCACTTTCAATTGTTTGAGTTTCATTAATAAGGAAGGAACTGTTAAATTCGAGTTTGTATTCTTCCAGACTATTAATGTTATTTTCATCTGCTCTGTATATAATGTGGTCATTTTTGGTGTTAATAGTTTTGTATTTATTAGTATATAAACTATTAATTGATGATCCACTGACTCTAATACCTGCCGAATTACCATTATTCCAGTTCCTGTTGTAATATACAGAGCCCCCATGTTGAATATTTTCTTCTGAAGTTTGCTTGTCAATAATCCTGATATTATATGGTTCGTAAATTGAGTAATTAAACCTATCTTCTCCCGAGTGTAAACTAATATAGAAATCGTCATTTTTACCTATCCGGGTTGAGTATTTCAGATTTGCATCCCTAAACTGATAATCAGGTTTTATAACAACATTGATATTATTTGTTGAGTCATTATTTAATTCATTGGAAAAAAGGCCTGTCATATCTGATGGGTTATAGAGATTGTAATATGTGTGACGAAACGCAAAAATCAATGATCCTTTTTGAAGTATTGGTATTTCCACCATACCGTTTATTGTCATATTGTTTATGCAGATTGTTGCAGATGTGGTTGTAGGATTACCGTTTTTTCCTGTAATATTGACAATACCACCAACTCTTCCTCCAAATTTTGCTTCATATCCTCCTTTGTGTATTTCTATATCTTTTGTAATAAATGGATTAAAGGAACTAATATTATCATTAAAATTGTTAAGTCCGTAAATTGTAAATCCATCAAATATTACCTTACTATGTCCTGCATATCCTCCCCAAATTATTAATTCGTTTGTTTGCTCACCGGAAGCCAGTATCCCCGGCATTAATCTGATGAGATTAAAAACTGAGTTGTCGCCGTATCCTGGTAAGAAATCCGCAATTTTGTGATTCAACTTAATTAATCCCGGTTTATCACCGGCCTGAGTAGATTTTTCAATTCTGGAACCTTTAACAGTGATTTCAGATAATCCTACTACAGACGGGATAAGTGAAAAATCCATATTATCACAACTGTTAACAATTGTATCATAAATATAGTATCCAAGATGAGATACCTTTATATTGTAAATACTGTCTTTACCGGGTAATACTAAAGAGTAGTAACCATTTCCATCTGATATTGACAATAGTTTATTAACTGTTATATGCGAGTAGGGAAGAGGCTCACTTGAAAAACTGTCGTAAATTTTACCGGAAAGTACTTTCTTCCTGATAACACCAGCCATTGGATAAATTACCCATACATCTTCAATTATTTCATAATCCAGAGGGAGTCCTTCCAACAGATTGTCTAAGACAGATTCAATACTGGAAAATGTACCGGAAGTATTTACTATATATTGTGCGAGATGATTATCATCGAAAGATATATTCAGGTCGTTGGTGTTTATTATTTCTATCAGAACCTCATTTAATGGTTGATCAATTGCGTTTACATTTATTTCCTGTGCTTTGGAAATATTATGTGACGAAAGTAGGAGCAGTACAACAACAACTGAATTAGTTATAAATCTCAATTTTTTATTATATGATATTTATTTTCTGACAATACTACAAAAGTAAGTCCATATGGTTTACATAACAGGTAAAGAACTTCTTCCGGGGTTTTATTTCTTGGGAAAAAACCGGTATAATTATGGTTTAACTCAACTCCCGATGTAATGCTGATATTATAATAATTTTCAATATCCCGGATAACATTCGTTAATGGAACGGATTTATAGTCAAACATATTGTTTTCAGGGTTTAAATCAATATCTTCTTCAGTATATCTTTCTACTTTGATCTCCCCGTTATGTATTATATGTGCACTATAATCAGCTCCAAGAACAACTGATCTCTGACTTTTAGAAACAACTTTTACTTTACCCGTAAAACATGTAACATGGTATTTGCTTTCTGAAGCTGTAATTCTAAAGCTGGTACCTAGGACAATAGTATTACCAAGTACAGATGATACCATAAATTCATTACCTTTTTCAACATTGAAAAATGCTTCACCAGACAATACTACTTTTCTTGATATCTTCCACCACAGAGGATAGTAAGTAACCGAAGAATTTTGTTGTAACTCTATTGTTGAGCCGTCTGGTAAGGTATAAGTCATTATCTTATTTTCAGGACAATAAACCGATGTGCTGTAATGTCTTAGCATCAGTGTTGTGCCAAGGAGTATTATAATCGCAGCAGCAAGTGAGTAAAATATCTTTGAATTATGAATGAACTCCTTTTTGTTTTTTAACTCAGCTTCTTCATTTAAATCAATAATAGAAGTTATTTCTTTCCATACATCATCTTTCGATTTTCTATAGTCAGGTTTGTTGAAAGAGAAGAATTCCTTTTCAGTATATTTTTTGTTGTAATTATTTTTTTTGTTGTGTTCCATGTTAATAATTGAGCTCCTTTTTTAGAAAAGACAATGCATAATTCATTCTTTTTTCGACACCTTTAACGCTGATACCAATAATTTCAGCTATTTCATAATACTTAAGGTTGTCTATCCTGCTCATAAGAAATACCATTCTATGTTTTTCAGGCATGTTTTCCAAAGCGAGCTCAAATTTGTTTTGTAATTCTAAAAACTGCAATCTGTGCGCTGGTGAATAGGAATCAACAGGTTGCTCAAGTTTAAGGAGGAATTTATTCGCTACTTTTTGTTTCCTGTACGTGTTGATTATCAGATCTCCTGCAATCTTATAAAGCAGACCCGCTACATTGTTTTTTTTCGGATCAATTTTCTTTTCCCATATCTTGAGAAATACATCCTGGGCGGTATCGGTTGCAAACTCTGAGTCGCCTGATCTATAATAAATGTAATTTCTCACCGTGTCGAAATGATAATCAAATATTTCCTTAAATTGATCGCGTGTCAAAGAATTACGTTTTTAATTAATGTAAAAATACATCATATTAATTTTATTTAATTAGTAATGATAATGTTATCCGAAAAAGTACATCGGACAACATTATCATAATTGCATTTAATGTACTCTATCTAGGGTAGGAAAATAGTATAAGTCACCCCATTAACCAAAACCGTTGCAATATTATCACAATCACCTGTGCCGTAGTCAAGAATTCTTACCGGTAACCCTTCAGGTCTGATTTCCATGGTGCCTGAAACTATCCATTTACATCCTATTTCGATTCTGAGAGGACTAATGATTTCACGTTCCCAGGTTTGACCATTAGGTCTGATACCTTCTGTATTACCTGTTATGAGATAAACATCATCTCGGCGAAAACGGGTTGATACACCTTCTACCCATTCTCTTTCACGCGAAGAATTCCATGTTAGGGTTCCTCCATCATTTGCTTTGTGAATGATTCCCAGAACTTCAACATCATAATACAGGTTGTTATTTTCATTTAATCCCATATTAGTTACGACTTTTGATCCGTCAACCTGGTTATCATTTACAAAGTATTGGTCGAATCCATGAGTTATAACCGTACCAGGTTGTCGGTACCTGCCGGTAAAGGATACCAGAATTTTACCTCTTCTGTATCTTCCATCTCTGCATAAGCAATTCTCTTCACCAAAATCGATGGTCATTGTTCGTGGAGTTACTGTTGTATCGAGCGTAACTGTTGCACAATTGTTTAAATACATTATATCATCAGTGGATTTTAAATTGTTACCACCGTTTTCATATGCTTCATCAGCAATATTTGAGATATCCTCATAAATACTTTCGGCCATTGCATCATCTGAAGAAAGAGATGTGTCATCGATCGTTTTATTATCTTCTTTTTTGCAGGCTGATGTGAATGAAATAATACCCGCAATAAGTGCGAGTATCATTATTGAATTTAGTTTTTTCATTTTACTATGATTTAAGTTCGTATTTAAATTTACATATACACCGTATGAAAATTAAAATACCCTACCTGTTAGCAGAAAAATTAACCAGGGAATTAATATTATGGCGAATATACGGATTCTCTAATAAGCAAAAAGGTCGCTTTTATTCACAAAAGCAACCTTTTCACCAGTTAGTATTACATATTGTTAGTTAGTTATAACTTCAGAATTGGTTTCATTAATTTTCGATTGAGCATGTTGTGGCATTTTTTTGATGATGGTCAGTTCATCAATTAAATGTCTGGCACCTGCAAACTTTTCAATAATAAAAAGAACATAGTTTATGTCAACAACTATAGTTCTTTGAAGTTCAGGAGCAAAAGCAATATCACTACTCATAGCTTCCCAGTTTCCATCAAATGCGATCCCTTTTAATTCACCTCTGCCATTCATTACAGGTGAACCTGAGTTTCCACCGGTTATATCGTTATTTGTTAAATAACAAACAATCATTTTCCCGTTTTTACCATAATCACCATAGTCTTTGGTATTATATAACTCAATTAATTTTTCCGGTACAATAAATTCATCATTTTCAGGGTCTTCTTTGGCAATAACACCACTTAGATGGGTTATATAGTCGAAATGAACAGCATCTGCCGGATAATAGTCAAGAACTTTGCCATATGAAAATCTTAATGTTGAATTGGCGTCAGGATAGTATTTTTTATTTGGTTGCATTTTACGAATACCTTCTACAAAAAGTCTTGTAGCTTCCTCAACTTCATAACCTCCTCTGTTGATATTTCCACTAGCTTTCATCAACTGAGACCTGAACTCTGATGCCAGAACAAACGCCGGATCTTTTTTAAAGTCTTTTAATGAAGGATCCTGCAAAAACAGATTTACTTTTTCAGGAGTTGAAAAATTAGATTTTTCAAAAACATATAAAGCCATTTCTTTAAAGTCCCCTTTGAATTTCTTCTCAAGTTCAATTAATAATTTTGGTTGCATATCTTCTGGCACATTATTGAAATACATTTCTGTTAATGCAGCAAAAACATCTTCATCTGTTGCCACATCATAGTTTTTGAAATGTTCCGCGATACCTTCTTTAAGCTTATTAATCTCTTTGTCAATTTGTTTTTGTTTCTTTACTTTTTTCTTTTTGTCTTTCTCTTCTTTATATTGTTCAAGGAAAGATTTTAATGCCGAAAAATCACTTGCATACCCTATTAAATCTGCACCACCAATACCTGATAAACTGGAATATATCAATGTGGAATATCCAACTGACTCATCTTTAGTACCCTGATATATTGTATTTAGAACCTCTCCGTATCTTTCTTTCCTGTCAGGCTCCATATCTACCCATTTCTGAAACTCATCTTCAAATTCTTTTTTGTTTTCATATAAGTCGAGGTCCGCGATAGCTTTATTTTGACCAATAAATAATTTCCACCCGTTAGCTATACCTGCATAATTCGAAGCATATTTAATTCTAACATCCTGATCCTGGTTCATATGTTCTTTCCATATCTCCAGTTTCTTCCCGAATACTTCTATTATTGGAGGGTAGAAATGTTCAACTTTAAATTCAATACCGGCAGAAGTAAGGTATCTTTCAGTCCCGCCTGGGAATCCCCAGATCATAGAAAAATCATTCATATTCACAGGGTCGAGGTTAACAGGAAGATGGTGTTTTGGTACCATTGGTATGTTATCTTCAGAATATTCTGCCGGGCTGCCGTCAGGTGCTGTATATATTCTTAAAATACTGAAGTCTCCTGTATGTCGCGGCCACATCCAGTTATCTGTATCACCTCCAAATTTTCCAATAGATGATGGTGGGGCACCAACAAGACGAACATCCTGATACACTTCGTAAATGAACATATAATATTCATTCCCGTCGAAAAAGCTCTTAATCACTACATTATATTTCCCGTCTTCTGAGTTGTTCTTCTTGATCCCTGAAATAATTTCATTGATTGCAGAAGATCTTTCGTCACCTGAAAGTGTATCGGACAGATTTGGTATAATACTGTCGGTAATGTCTTCCATACGGTAAAGAATAGAGGCCGATAATCCTTCATTTGGTAATTCTTCTTCATAATTCATAGCCCAGAAACCATCCGCCAGGTAGTCGTTTTCAATACTGCTGTGTTTCTGAATATTGCCATACGCACAGTGATGGTTTGTGAATACCAAACCTTTGCTTGATACTATCTCACCGGTACAGAAAAATCCCTGTGGGGTTGGACCATTGGATAATCCAACAATAGCATCCTTGATACTTCCTTTGTTAACACTGTAAATCTCTTCGGGAGTGAGTTTAAGTCCCATTTTTTGCATGTCAACATAGTTAAGCCTTTCCAGAAAAATAGGCAACCACATGCCTTCATCAGATTTAACTTTAGTAGAACTAAATAACAGTATGAAAGCAAATAAGTAAGTAATTTTTTTCATTTAGTCAGTTTTTTGATCGGCTCAGCTTTAGAAATTGCATAATTAAGCCGTTTTTTTATAAATATTTGTTTTGTAAAGTATGCATAACATCATAAATTGTACCAACTGCCATAAGTTGCAGAAGAACAGTGTTGTAGATGTGAATAGTGGGTTGTGGAACAAAAACACTGTTCACTTACGAACAGTGTTCATGTTAAACCGGACAGTGGTTATTTTAACCCGATAATCTGTGGACCCTGCTTAAAATAAATATCGGAAGGTATTCCTTTTTTATTAACTCTGTCAAGGTCTTCCTGAAGTTGTTCACTAATTTTTCCTTCAGTTTCAATCCATGCTTTTGCTTTTTCGTAATCTCCGTCTCCCTGAAGAATTAATATTTTCCGGGTTAGTTCATTTGAAGCTTCTTTCATCATTTCAAAGTCAATGGCATAGGTCCCATCATCACCCCTCGTGAAAGCGCCTTTTTCCAGAAAGTAATTAAATCTCAGCATATTAGCCATGCCATGGGCACTGGATGCTCCAAATCTGACAGATCTGAATATACCAGCCATAAACGTAACATAGTTGTCCATTAGATCTGTTTCTGTGAATACTCCCATTTCATTTAATTTGGTTACCAGAAACAGTCCAAGTATATCAGCTTTTCCTTCCTCAATAGCTGAATACTTTTCTTTCAATGCCTTACGAACCGGGCCATTACCATTTATCGTATTCTTTATTCCCATACCATGAGCAACTTCATGAAACATTGTATTTGAGAAGAACGCATCGAAAGTAACATGTTTGCGCTGTTCTTTGCTAATTAACTCATTTGATATCGGGACCAGGATCTTATCGAATTTTGCTTTCATTGCATTTTTCAACTGAAGCTTTCTTGTACCTTTTTCAAGTTGAACTCTTTCATCATTTGGCAAATTAATTGCTATTGTCTTGCCAGCCATATTACAGTCACCTGCATAGAAAATAACATCATATGCATTAAGCTGGGCATCGGAACCCGGCACCTCATTTTTATATGCCTGTTCAACAGGTAGTTCTTTTTGTAATTGGGGAAGATATTTAGCATATTTTGAAAGCTTATTACTCCATTCAACATCCTTGATCAATATAAATGATTCATGAGCAGCTTTATATCCAAATAAACCATCCGTATAATTTTCTATCGGACCAATTACCAAATCTACAAGATTGTCTTTCATATCAAGCCAGGCCATATCACTGGCAAAATAATCATCAGTAAGTAATGCCTGTGCTCTTAAATTCAGATAATTTCTGAAACCTTCGTCTTCAGCAAGTTCGGCTGCCTCTTCAAGTAAGCTTGCTGCTTTTTCTGTCCTCTCCTTAAAACCGTCATGATACCATACACATTCCAATTTGCCGGTTTCGTTATTTCTTCTTATCAGAGTATATAAGCTTGTTTTATTCGGGTCGTCAAATTTTTCAAATTCTTCAACTGTCATATCAGATGGGTAAAATTGTGCACCAGCTGGTTTTGCACCATACCCTTTAATAAATGGTTCCAGGTTATTTAATTCATCCCATGGACCATAATTGATCTCAGCGTATTGCTTAAGTTTTTTATTATTAATTCCAAGAATGAATGCATCTTTTTCATCAACATTCTCTACCCAAAAGATCTCATCCATAAGATTTGCGGCTTCGAATAGCTTCATTAGCATTTCCTTTTGGTTGTCACTAAGATGACTTATATCTGCAGTGAGCTTAACTTTTGCATATTTTCTCATCTGATAGGATTTGTCTATTATATCTTTTTTATCTGTTTTTTTAGCTTTTTGCCCGAAGCCTGCAAACACAGTAAACACAGCAATCATGGCAATAATTACGTTTATCTTCTTCATATTATTGATTTATGTTATAATTTTCTGATACAAATGTAGATATTTTGTCATTTCAGAAATGAAATGTTTCGGGATTGATTTAAAGAAATAGCATAAGAGTGAATAGATGTACAATACTTTGCCCGGCTGAGGTGCTAAGGATTAGCTTTATCCTGTTGCAAAACTATCCGAAAAATAAAGAGCAAACCTGCCATCTGTTGCGTAAGATGACAGGTTTCAGGTGTGAAAAGAAAAATAACCACATGAAAATAAATGCTTTGGTCTTTCAACCAAAGTTGATTTTACTGTTTTTTAATTTTATCTTCCATTGATAATCCATCAATTACTTCGATGTTTATCCCGTCAGAAAGTCCGGTTTTAATAATTCTTTTTTCAAAAACCTGAGGTGCTGTTTCCACTTCTACAAAAACGGTGTCGTTTTCAAATTGTAACAAACCCTCAGCAATAGCAAGTACACTATCAGCTTTGTCGAGAACAATATTTGCATTTGCGCTGTATCCTGATCTGATAAACTGGTCTTCTTGGAGTTTTACATCAGCTTTTATCTCAAACTGAACGGCACCGTTAACTTCCTCTCCTTTTGGGCTTATATGCTCCAGTTGAGCTTCAAACTCTACATCCTCAATGGCACCAATAACCAAAATTAGGGGCATTCCTTCTTTTATTTTGCCTACTTCGGTTTCATCAATATTTCCTTCAAAAACCATTTTACCCATATCAGCAATATTTGCTATAGTAGTACCGGCATTGAAATTATTAGCTTCAATAACCTGGTAACCAATCTCAACAGGTATATCCAGGATCATTCCGTCAATAGTTGATCTGACCAGTGTATTTGTTTTACCTCCCGAATTCTTTGTTTGCCCTTCCTGTATTAATTCAAGGGTTTCCTTTGCTGTTTCCAGTTCTTCAAGCGCATTTTTATATGCTGTTTCATAAGACTCAAAATCGGCTTTTGCAATTACTCCCTTCTCAAGCAGACTTAGCTGTCGTTCATAATTCTGTTTTGCTTCTTTCAGGTTTATTTTCGCAACTTCAATTCTTGACTTTGCATTGTTTACATTGATCATGTTAGGGATAATTTTAATTCTGGCTATGAGATCACCTTTCTTAATCATTTCTCCCTCTTGAACAAAAAGTTCATCAATGATGCCGGATACTACCGGTTTTATTTCGATTTCTTTTCGTGGTACTACAGATCCTGTAGCTGTAGTCTTTTTAATAATATCAATAACTTTAGGAGAGTCTGTTTCGTAAATAACGGGTTTTACCTGGGATTTTTGATACAGAAAATACATTGTATAGCCGATTGCTCCAACAATTATCAATCCTAATAATACTTTGAAAAATGTTTTCATGTGTTAAATTTAATTTGATACTACTATTTAATATTTGTTACTTCCTATTTTTCTATTCGTCTCTTAATGCATCAATTGGTTTAATCTGTGTGGCTCTCCGTGCCGGAATAAGGCCTGCCAATGCGCCTGAGATTACCAATATGATCAATGCTATAGTTGCTTTGTTAAAGTCTACTTCAGGTCTGGCAAACATATCTGATGATAAGTCAAACTCGATAAGCAGATAATTTATTAGTTCTAAAATTCCTACACCCAAAACAAGGCCAATATATCCTGCCAGTGCCGTTAGGAATACTGATTCAATTACAATCTGACTCTGAATTGCCAACGGTGTTGCACCGATTGCCCTCTGTATCCCTATTTCTTTTGTCCTTTCTTTCACTACAATAAGCATGATATTGCTAACCCCAATAACTCCTGCCAGCAGAGTACCAATGCCAACAATCCAGATTAATCCATTTATACCAGTAAACAGGTTTTCCATTTTCTTGTACTGGACTTCTACATTAAATGAACCTATAGCCCTGTCATCGTTGGGAGCAATTGAGTGCCTTTCCTTAACTATTTTCTTCGCTTTTTCAAGTGCAACAGAGGCCGGTATATCCTTGTGTGCTGTCATAGAGTACCACCCAACAATATCACCATAGTTATATGTTTGCTGAAGAGTAGAAAAAGGTATAAATATATTTTGATTATCACGTTCTGCCTCCTGGTCGTTTTTCTTTGATGAAAATACCCCGACAACCTTGAAGTATACCCCTCTGATCCTGAGATATTCGCCTATAGGGTCTTCATCAACTTCAAACATTTCGTCTCTGACCCTTGTCCCGATAACTATAACTTTCCTTTTGTTTTCAATATCGTTATAATTAATGAATCTGCCCTGGTGAATATTTACCGGATCAATTTTATTCATGTCCGGATAATCACCGTAAATGTTATATGCGGCAGTACGATCACCCCTTACAACATTGTTATCTCCTCTTGTACTATATACCTGAAGCCGGGGAGCAATATATTCAAGCTCAGGCATATTATCTCTCAGAGCCTTTGTATCATCATTACGGAAATAAAACCTCCTGCCTCGCGGGAAACCTTTGTATGGTACAGATGTTGGCCTGGTCCACATAAAAAGTGCATTAGTTGCCATGTCACCCATTTCCTGATTTACTCCGTTTTTAAGTCCTTTCCCTGAACCGAGCATAATAACAAGCATAAAAATTCCCCAGAAAACACCAAAAGCAGTAAAAAAAGTTCGTAGTTTATTCTTACTGAGGGCATGCATTATTTCAGTCCACTTATCTTTATCGAACAAATACATAATAATCTCTTTTACTATTCATCACGTAAAGCTATTACGGGTTTAACGGAAGATGCTTTTCGGGCCGGAACATATCCGGCAAATGCACCGGCAACGATCAATAATGCTGTCGCTGTAAGGGCAACATTCATGTTGATCTCAGGATTTGCAAAGTAGTCAACCGCAGGCAAATACATTGAAACAAGTTCAAGAAGGCCAACGCCAATTACTAATCCTATATAGCCTGCAACAGCAGTTATTAGGATGGATTCCTGCAGTATTAAACTAACAATTGAAAAAGGTGTAGCACCTAATGCTTTTCTTATTCCGATTTCTTTGGTTCTTTCCTTAACAACAATCATCATTATATTACTCACTCCAACAATACCTGATATTATTGTTCCGGCTCCAATAATCCAGATAAATATCCTAATACCGGCAAATAAACTCATATACTGCTGGTAGTTCTCAATACTATTATAAACATACACAGCACGTCTGTCTTCAGGGTCGAATTTATGTACAGCTGAGAGCATGTTTTTTGCTTCTTCAATTACCTTTTGACTTTCTGCAACTGTGCCTCCCTCAATGTTGAAATGTACTGATCTTATGAGATCGCCCATATTAAAAACTCGTTGTGCGGTAAAAATCGGGATATAAACCCTGAGCAAATCGCGATCAGAACCCGGATCATCATATACTCCAACTACTTTAAATGGTACTCCACTAATTTTCACATATTCATTAATGCTGTTTTGTCCGTCTTTAAAAAGTGCTTCATATACCAGCCTGCCCAGAACAACTACTTTCCGGTAGTCATCCATATCGTTTTTGTTGAGGAACCTTCCGTCGATCATCTCAATTGATTCCACCTGCCTGTAATCTGGTGAAATAGCAAATATATCAAACGTCCCGTATTCATTTTTATAAGATAACAGATTGTTCCGAAAAACTCTGTTTCTGGTTGAAGTATAATCCACATTTTCCATGTCTTTTAACATGTCGTAATCATCATTACTAAACCTGATATGTCTGCCGGGTTTCATTCCTTTGTAAGCTTTTGACGTTACACCGGAGTAAACGGTAATATAATTAACAGCATCGCCTTCAAATTCTTTTTTAACCCCGTTTTCAAGTCCATAACCTGAACCAAGTAATATTACCAGCATAAAAATTCCCCAGGCTACACTAAATCCTGTCAGCAAAGTACGTAGCTTGTTTTTGCCAATAGTATTAAATATTTCCTGCCATTTGTCAATGTCAAACATATTCGGTGTTTTTATGCCATGTGTTGGGATGCCAGCCATTCCTTCCTTTGTCCGTTCTCAACAATGGAATCAATCAGGCCGTCTTTTAATCTGATAATTCGTTCAGTTTCTGCTGCAATTTCCCTTTCATGTGTTACAATGAGAATAGTGATCCCGGATTTATGGATTTCCTTGAATAATTTCATTACTTCTATTGAAGTAGCCGAGTCAAGTGCACCGGTAGGTTCATCTGCTAATATAACCTTTGGTTTTGATATTAAGGCTCTTGCAATTGCCAAACGCTGCTTCTGACCTCCCGACAACTCATTGGGTAAATGGTGTGCCCATTCTGCAAGTCCCATTCTATCCAGATATTCCATTGCCATCATATTACGTTTTTTTCGGCCTACTTTCTGATAATATAATGGTAGAGCAACATTCTCCATTGCGTTTTTAAAAGATATGAGGTTAAAAGACTGAAAGACAAACCCGATAAACTTGTTTCGGTAGTAGGCAGCTTTCTTTTCACTTAAGTTTTTTATAATCTCTCCGTTTAGCTCAAAACTACCTTTATCATAGTTATCCAGCATGCCTATTATATTCAATAATGTGGATTTACCAGAACCTGATGATCCCATTATTGAAACCAACTCACCCTTGTTTATTGCAAGGTCAATACCTTTTAATACGTGCAAACTGGTACTTCCTGTGTAATATGTTTTATTTATGTTTTTAAGGTTTATCATTATTGCAGTAGATTTATCAATAAAACAATGTGCTTATAGCTATAATTATGCCATTGTGTGTATATATTTGATTTTCTGATTGTAAAGAAAAATCATTTAATAAATAGTGTTCGGGTTGCTTACATCAGGTGTGCGAAACCGATCAGATGGTCTTAGAAAGTTGTATTGATTCATGTTTGTTGTGTATTTCTTGCTGTTATAATTTTGAATATGCAATTTTAACGAAAGCCTGATTGCTTTTGTTTTTTTTTAACAAAAATTAATTATTATTATTAAAACGCTATAACCTGTAATATCAATTTGTCCGGCACGCAATATTGTAATTAATAATAAGTTATAACTTTGTTTATTAAAGATTATATTTTATAATTTATGGATATATATACAAGGAAAAGGATATGGAAACTGGCACTGTCAATATTAGGGTTGTTGATAATAGGAGTATCCTTGTTTTATACGAATCTGATTGTTAGAAAATTTGGTGAAGAGGAACGTAAAAATGTACGTTTATGGGCAGATGCAGTTCAGAGAAAAGCCCGGTTGGTGAGATATACAGAATCTTTCTTTGGACAGTTGCAGGAACAGGAAAGAAAAAGGGTTGAATTACTGGCGAATGTTTATAATCAGTTACTAAAGGATAACCAATCGGAATATGATTTCTATCTGGATATTGTACGTGACAACAATACAATACCTATAATAATTACTGATGATAAAGGGTGGATACTGGATTCAAAGAATATTGATTTCAAAACCGATACAGTATTACGATTATCTGGTAAGATAAAAGAGGAATTCACTGTTTATGACCCCATTGTATATCAGTATTTGCCAAATCACAACCATTATCTGTACTACAAAGATTCAAGATTTTTCACAGAGCTGAAGGATGTACTTAGCAATTATGTAGCATCATTTATGTCAGAAGTTGCTCTTAACTCGTCAAGTGTACCAGTGATAATTACAGATAGCTCAAGAAGTAAGGTGTTGATATTTGGTAATTTAGATGAACAAAAAATGAATGACACTGTTTATGTGGAAAATAAACTGGAAGAAATGGCTGATCAGAACAGGCCAATGAAGGTTAATTTCGGAGATCAGGGAACTTCCTATATTTATTATCAGGATTCAGAATTACTTACAATTATTAAATATTTCCCGCTTACCCAAATATTGATTATTGCAGTTTTTGCAGCCATTGCATACCTGTTATTTAGCTTTGCCCGCAAATCAGAACAAAACAGGGTCTGGGCAGGAATGGCCAGAGAAACAGCACATCAGATAGGAACACCTCTTTCTTCAATTATGGCATGGCTTGAACTTCTAAAAATAAACAAGGAAAATATAAATCAGGCCGTTGAAGAAATTGAAAATGATGTTTTGCGACTTGATATGATAACTGAAAGGTTTTCGAAAATTGGATCCAAACCTGCTCTTGATAATAATGATATTGTAAAAATATTGAGAAACAGTATATCTTATCTACGTCCAAGGTCTTCGAGGAAAGTAACTTATGTGCTAAATTTTAATGAGAAATCAGAGTTATTCATTCCTGTAAATGGTGCACTTTTTAGCTGGGTTATTGAGAATTTATGTAAAAATGCCATTGATGCCATGGATGGGAATGGGGTAATTACCATAGACCTTTATAATGAGAATAAGTACGTAATAATTGATGTAAGTGACACCGGGAAGGGGATTTCCGCCACCGAACAAAAAGCAATATTTAATCCGGGTTATACAAGTAAAAAACGTGGCTGGGGCCTGGGATTGTCATTATCAAGAAGGATTATAAACGATTATCATAAAGGTAAGTTATTTGTGAAGAACTCAACACCTGGTAAAGGAACAACATTTAGAATAATCCTGAAGAAAGTAATTCTTCATAAAGAAATTTAACAGAATGTTCCGGATACTTGATTCATGTACTTTTTAAATTAACAAATATGTTGAATATAATTAATTCACATTAATGAAATGATATTCTTAAAGAGGTTATAATGAGAATAGCAGTAACAGGAGCAAGCGGACATATTGGTATAAACCTGGTGAAGAAATTAGTAAGTGAAGGTCATTATGTTAGGGTGCTGGTGCACAGGAACGATAAATTACTGAGGAATCTTGATGTTGATATTTTTACCGGAGATATAACTGATGAATCCTTAATAGAAGGTTTTTGTAAGGATATACAGGTGGTTTTTCATTTAGCAGCAGTTATTTCCATTGTATCAGATATTAAAAATGATATTATTTCCACAAATGTATCCGGAACAAGGAACCTTGTTAATCAGGCAAAAAAAGAAGGTGTTAGCAGGTTCATATACTTTAGTTCGGTACATGCTTACGATCATAAACCGTATAATGCCCCAATGAGTGAACAAAACAATCTGTTAGTTAATTCAAAGATTCCTTACGAACAATCAAAAGCAGTGGCAGACAGATGGGTAATAAGTCAGCAAGGAGATAATTTCGATGTTATGGTATTATGTCCGACAGCTGTAATTGGTCCGGAAGACCACGGCCCGTCACTGATGGGAAGATTCATCAAAATGGCTTGTAACAACAGGATTGTGTTTTTGGTACCTGGAGGATATGATTGGATTGATGTAAGAGATATTGTTAATGCGTCTTTGAATGCCCTAATAAACGGAAGAGGTGGTCATAGATATTTCCTGTCAGGAAAATGGATGTCGGTTAAAAATCTGTCCTGTTTGATTTCTGATTTGAACAGAAAAAAAACAATGTTCATTAATATTCCGTATTGGCTTGCAAAAACAGGTGTTCAATTTATGAAACTTTACTCAATAATATTTGGTTCAGACCAGCTATATTCAAATAGATCATTGACGATTTTACAGTATTGTAATACTCGTATATCATCACAGAAAGCAAAGAATGAATTAAACTTTATGTCAAGACCAATCGAAGAAACAGTAGTTGATACGGTAGAATGGTTTAATAAATAACACAATTGAGGATGATTTCAGAACAAGTATTTAATTATCTGCTGTATGCATGGATGGGAATGGCAGTTGTTGTTTTTTTTATCCTGAAGAAGGTGGTTGTACCCTATGGACGTCATACATCGGATTCATGGGGATTAAAAATCAATAATCGGGTTGGTTGGGTAATAATGGAAATACCTGTATTGATTGTTTTCTCATGGTTTTTCTTTTCTGGCAATGTAACAAAATCGGCACCAGTTTATGTATTCTACTTTTTGTTTGCATTTCATTATATTAACAGGATTTTTATATTTCCGGTAAAAATAAAATCCAAATCAAAGCAAATGCCTGTTGTAATTGTACTTTTTGCAATTTGTTTCAATCTCATCAATGGTTTCTTCAATGGTTTTTGGCTCGGGTCTTTAACTCATATCTATGATCATTCATGGTTCTACGATCCAAGGTTTGTTACAGGTTTTCTGTTATTTATAGTTGGGATGTATTTAAATATTACTTCAGACAATAAGTTGATAAGGTTGAGAAAAGGTGGTAAATCAGGTTATTATATTCCACATGGAGGTTTATTTAATTATGTATCCTCACCAAATTTGCTTGGCGAAATAATAGAATGGACGGGTTGGGCAATTCTATGCTGGAATATGCCTGCTGCTTCTTTTGCTTTATGGACAATGGCGAATCTGATACCGAGAGCACAAAATCATCATGAATGGTATATTGATAAGTTTAGCGATTATCCGGCTAATAGAAAAGCAATTTTCCCCAAAATATTGTAACAACAACCTGTGTAAGTATAAAACTTATAAATTTGCCGCAATTTTCCTGAAAATACCAGGAAACTAATAAATCTTTATCTGAAGTTAATGACACCAAATCCAGATACATTATTATCGACTATAGATTCACCGGTTGATCTCAGGAAATTAAGCATATCAGAACTTATTCGTTTGTCTTCTGAATTGAGAGATTTTATTCTGGATGTTGTAAGTGTTCATCCTGGTCATCTTGGATCAAGTTTGGGTGTAGTGGAACTTACAGTAGCATTACATAGTGTATTTGATACTCCCTACGACAGATTAATATGGGATGTCGGGCATCAGGCGTATGGTCATAAAATTCTTACCGGGCGAAGAGATGTTTTCCATACTAACAGACAATACAAAGGTATTGGTGGTTTCCCGATAAGAAGAGAGAGTGAGTATGACGCTTTTGGTACCGGACATGCATCAACATCAGTATCTGCTGCTTTAGGAATGGCAGAGGCATCTAACCTCAGGGGTGAAAAAAACAGAAAACACATTGCAGTTATTGGTGATGGTGCTTTAACAGGTGGAATGGCAATAGAAGGACTAAATAATGCAGGGGCAACTAATGCTGATATATTGGTTGTATTAAATGATAACGGGATATCAATTGATAAAAATATTGGATCATTAAAAGATTACTTTTCACAGCTTGCATCCTCATATAAATCAGAGCAGCCCAAATGGAGAAGTCTCGGTATATCGAATCGATTGCATGTTGATAATACAGTGTCAGGTTCATCAATAAAGAGAAAGTTTCAGAGGAAAAGTAACCTTTTTCAGGCCATGAATTTTAAATATTTTGGTCCGGTTGATGGTCATGATATACCCAGCCTCGTGGAAATTCTTAAAGAAATTAAGCATATTAATGGTCCGAAATTGCTTCATGTTATAACCAAAAAAGGTAAAGGATTCAGTAAAGCTGAAGAAGAACAAACAATATTTCATGCACCGGGGAAATTTAACAGGAGAACAGGTGAGTTACTATCATCTCAATCAGGAAATACCAGTGTTACTTATCAGGAGGTATTTGGAAAAACACTACTGGAAATAGCACGACAGGACAGTAAGGTTGTTGCAATAACTCCTGCCATGCCAACCGGCTCAGCACTAAATTATATGAGAGATAAGTTTCCTGAACGTGTTTTCGATGTTGGAATTGCTGAACAACATGCGGTTACTTTTGCTGCCGGACTTGCTGCAGAGGGATTCAAACCTTTTTGTACCATATATTCGACATTCCTGCAACGAGCATACGATCAGGTAATTCATGATGTTGCTTTGCAAAAGCTGCCTGTAATATTTTGTGTTGACAGGGCAGGTTTGGTTGGTGAAGATGGGGCAACACATCAAGGGGCATTTGATATGGCTTTTATGAATTTTATCCCTGGACTTGTTTCATGTGCTCCAATGAATGAGTCTGAATTACGTAACATGATGTATCTGGCGAAATCTTATACTGATGGACCTTTTTCAATCAGATACCCAAGAAGTAAAGGTGTTTTGGAGAAGTGGTTTCAACCTCTCAGCGAAATAAAAATAGGTAAAGGAAGATGCCTTAGTGAAGGAACTAACACTGCTATTTTAAGTATAGGACATGTGGGTAATTTTGTAACCAAAGCTTTGAATCTTCTGAACAATGATAATATCTGTCCGGGTCATTTTGATATGAGGTTTTTATCTCCGGTTGATGAAGATATACTACACCATGTTTTTAGGAATTATACAAACGTTATTACAGTTGAAGATGGAATAATTACGGGAGGATTTGGTACTTCAGTGGCTTGTTTTAAAAATAAACACAATTACAGGTCAAAACTTGTAAATCTGGGTATCCCGCATAAGTTTATCAGCCATGGAAATGTGCAAACTTTACATCAGGTTTGCGGATATGATGTCAGTGCTATAATCAGGTCTGTAAAATCAAACTATTAGTGTTTCAATTGTGCTTATAATCTGATTAAAAAAACCTTAATTAATAGTTAATTAATACCTGATAAATTGTATTTTTGCCTGTCGGGATTTGACCCTGGCAAACCAATATAAATGAAGCAGAATGTACGATTACCTGAAGGGAAGGCTTGTTGAGAAAACGCCAACATATATTATTGTTGATGTTGGAGGTGTTGGGTATATGATAAATATCTCATTAACAACATATTCAAAAATTAAGGATGATGAAGTTGTTAAAATTTATACTCATTTTGCCGTTAGGGAAGATGCTCATACACTTTATGGTTTTTATGATATAAATGAAAGATCTTTATTCGGACTTCTGATAACTGTTTCAGGAGTAGGTGCCAACACTGCCAGATTAATTCTTTCATCGCTTACAACCGAGGAAGCATATGATGCAATTGTACAATCAAAAGCAAATGTTTTACAGGGAGTTAAAGGAATTGGAGGTAAAACAGCACAAAGAATTATTATTGATTTAAAGGATAAACTGATAAAATCAGGAATTGAACTCGAAAAAATAGACCAGGTTCACAATACAATCAGGGAAGAAGCGTTATCAGGTTTACTGATATTAGGGTTTAATAAACCTGGTGCAGAAAAAGCTATTGATAAAATTCTTAGGAATGATAACACTATAGGTGTTGAAGGCCTTATAAAAGAAGCTTTGAAAATGATGTAATTTAGGAACAAATTAACTAAAGCTACAAAAAAGAAGACTTTGAACAGGGAGAATATATACATTAAGGCTGTTAAATTAATTATTCCGGGTTTACTTGCAGTACTATTGCTGAGCGTGCTCTCGATTCGTGCCCAGAATGTGAGTTATCCTGACTCAGTTTCCGGTCAGGATACATCAAAAGTTGATCTGATCTTTCCATTTAGCGATTTTACAGGTAATCCTTATCTGGATAATCAGAACTCAAGTCCTTTGTTCATGAGCCCTCCAACAAATATTGAGCGTGAGATTATCTATAACCCTGAGACAAATACTTATGAGTTTACCAACAAAATTGGTGATTTTCTTTACAGAACTCCTACCCAGATGGATTTTGACGAATATCAGCAATATCAGTTGGACAGAGATGTTGCTGATTACTGGAATGAACGTACCCAAACGGCCGGTACGGCTGAAGGAGAACGGCTGATCCCTAAAATTTATATCGGAGGTGAAGCATTTGACAGAATATTTGGTAGTAATACAATAGATATCAGGCCCCAGGGGTCTGCCGAAGTAAGCTTTGGAATATTATCAACCAAACGGGACGATCCTGCACTGGATGTAAGGCAAAGAAAGACAACCAACTTTGATTTTGACATGAAAATTCAAATGAATGTTGTCGCTAAGATTGGGGATAAAATCGAATTTAAAGCTAATTATAATACTGAATCATCTTTTGACTTTGAAAATACACTTAAACTAAAATACGAAGGTAAAGAGGATGAAATAATAAAATTAATTGAAGCCGGTAACGTAAGTTTGCCTCTGAGATCAACGTTGATAAGTGGTAGTCAGAGCCTGTTTGGTGTTAAAACTGAATTGCAGTTTGGTAAAACACATGTTACAGCTTTGTTCTCACAACAGCAGAGTGAAACAAAGAATATTACAGTTGAGGGTGGTGCCCAAACAAACAGGTTTAAGCTAACAGCACTTGATTATGAGCAAAATAAACACTTTTTCTTCGCTCATTCTTTTCGAAGTCAGTATCCAAAAGCCTTGAACAGTCTCCCAATTATAGCATCTGATGTGAACATTACCAAGGTTGAGGTTTGGGTTACAAATATTGGTGCTGCTACTGAAGAAAACAGGAATATTGTTGCTTTTACCGATCTTGGTGAAGGAAAACAAGAGAATATACACAGCCCTTATATTTATGCATTGCCGGGCGGAACTAATCCTTCAAATTATTCAAATAGTTTGATGTCGAGCCTTGATACTAACCAGATCAGACAAATAAACACCGTTACAAATTATCTTAGTGGTGACCCTTTAAGAATTGGTAAATCCAATTACTTTGTAGCAGGAGAAGATTATGTAAAGCTTGAAAATGCAAGGAAGTTACGTGAATCTGAGTATTCCGTTAACAGAAAGCTTGGTTTCATATCATTGAATACTACATTATCATCGGACCAGGTATTGGCAATTGCTTTTCAATATACAATTATTGGTAGTGATAGTGTTTATCAGGTGGGTGAATTTTCCGATCAGGGAATTGTTTCACCCGATAACCTGGTTGTTAAGCTTCTTAAAAGTAATACGTTGAGCACAACAATGCCGATGTGGGATCTGATGATGAAAAACGTATATGCTATTGGTGCCTATCAGGTTCAGAAGCAAAATTTTATGTTTAATATTCTGTATTCAGGAAACCAACAGGGAGTACCAACCGGATATTTCACCGAAGGACCTGCTGATGTTACCGGGATACCTTTAATACATTTATTTGGGTTGGATAATCTTGATAATCAGCTGAACCCAATCCCCGGTGGTGATGGAATGTTTGACTTTATTGACGGAGCCACCATAAACGGAGGAACTATACAGGCATCGAACGGAAGGATATTTTTTACAAAGCTTGAACCTTTTGGAAGTTATATCAGGGATTCCATATTCCCGGATAATCCCGAGTATGCAAATATGTATGCTTATGATTCACTTTATACAATGACAAAATCGGGAGCAGAGCAATTTCCTGATAAAAATAAATTCATACTTGAGGGGATGTACAGTTCATCAGGTGGTGCCGATATTAGTCTTAATGCACTAAATGTTCCACAAGGTTCAGTGAAAGTTACAGCCGGAGGTGCACCTCTTGTTGAAAATGTAGATTATACTGTTGATTATACCCTGGGCAGGGTTAAGATAATAAATGATGGAATTATGAATTCAGGTGTTCCTATTAATGTATCACTTGAGAGTAACTCCATGTTTAATATTCAGCAAAAAAGGATGATGGGAATTCATGTTGATCATGAAATTAATAAAGACTTCCACATTGGAGGTACATTGTTAAATCTTCATGAACGTCCTCTTACTCAGAAAGTAAATTATGGTGATGATCCTATTTCAAACACTATGTGGGGAATCGACATGAGTTATCGCACTGAGTCCCGCTGGTTAACAAAAATGATTGATAAATTACCTGGAATTTCCACCAAGGAAATCTCACAAATTAATGTAGATGGTGAGTTTGCACAATTTATACCCGGGCATAGCAGAGCGATTGGAAAGTCAGGAACATCATATATAGATGACTTTGAAGGAGCGTCGTCATCAATTGACCTGAAAAACACTACAATGTGGTTCCTGGCAAGTACTCCACAGGGACAACCTGGGTTATTTCCTGAAGCTCAGTTATCTGATACTACTTCGATTAACAGGTATGCATATGGTAAGAATCGTGCCAAATTTGCATGGTATATAATCGATCCCTTGTTTTATGATGTCAGGGGCGGATACAGACCACCAAATGTTGATAAAAATGAAATATCCAAAAACTCTGTTCGCCAGGTGTTGCAGAAAGAGGTATTTCCAAATAAAGACTATAATTTAAATAATATACCAACTAATATTGCTGTGCTAAACCTTGCTTATTTCCCAAGTGAGAAAGGTTCCTACAACTATGATGTAGAACCAAACGTATATTCTGATGGTATTGATGAAAACGGAGACCTTATAAATCCTGAATCCAGATGGGGTGGTATGATGAGGGAAATAGAATCATCGGATTTTGAAGCCGCCAACATCGAATACATTGAATTTTGGATGATGGACCCGTTTACGGAAGATCCTGATAATAAAGGTGAGCTTTATATTAACCTTGGTGAAATATCTGAGGATATATTGAAAGACGGCAGAAAGAGTTATGAAAACGGATTACCTACTTCTGAAGTCGTTGAGAATGTTGACACAACGATATGGGGTCGTATTCCATCTTTACAGGCATTGGTAGAATCGTTTAGTACAGCCGGTGGTTCCAGGGAATTTCAGGATGTTGGTTATGACGGACTTAGAACCGAAGATGAACGATCATGGTATGACAATACATATCTTGACGTTATCAGGGAGAAATACGGTTCAAATTCACAGGCTTTTATAAGAGCTAATGAGGATCCGTCATCAGATAACTATCATTATTTTAGAGGTAGTGATTATGATACTGATGCAACATATTCCAGTGTTACAGAAAGATATAAGAAATTCAACAATTCTGATGGAAACTCACCTACAGATGCTCAAAATGTAGAGTCATACCCAACTGCTGCAACTAATCTCCCCAATGTTGAAGATATTAACAGGGATAATACTTTAAGTGAATCGGAGCGTTATTTCCAGTATAAGATTGAACTTGATCCGACTAAAATGGAAGTTGGACAGAACTATATCACGGATGTATTTCAGGCCAATGATATTAAACTTGCAAATGGTGATGTGACAAGTGTACACTGGTATCAGTTTAAAATTCCTGTTAGGAACCCTGATGATGTAATTGGTAACATAAGTGACTTCAGATCAATTCGTTTTATGAGAATGTTCATGCGCGATTTTGAAAAACCAATAGTAGCACGTTTTGCAACATTTGAATTGGTTAGAGGAGAATGGAGAAGATACGATCACCCAATCCTGGAACCAGGTGATTATTCACCGGGTGATTATGGTAATGAAACCAACTTTACAGTTGCTACCGTAAATATTGAAGAAAATGGAAAACGTGAACCAATACCATATGTTATACCTCCTGGAATTGAAAGGGAATCAAATTTTGGTACAACCAGTTATGTACTACAGAATGAACAGTCTGTTGAGATGAATGTATCGCAGTTGTATGATGGTGATGCACGTGGTATATTTAAAACTACAGATTTTGATTTTCGTCAGTACAAAAGATTGAAGATGTTTGTTCATGCAGAGAAGCTGATCGAAAATGAAGAACTTGAATATGGAGACCTAACTGCATTTATCAGGATTGGAGCCGACTTTACCGATAATTACTACGAATATGAAGTGCCATTAGAGTTTACCAAATGGTATACTGCTGCTTCAGCTGTTGATTCCATTTGGCCCGAAGTTAACAACTTTGATATAGACCTGCAACAACTGGTACATATTAAACAGAACAGGAATATAGCAATGAGGGACCCTAACAGCGAACTTAAGCTTAATGTTCCTTATTCTGAATATGTTGGAAATAATAAAGTTACTGTACTGGGCAGCCCAAGTATTAGTGATGTTAAAGGGATACTGATCGGGGTTCGTAATCCAAGACAAAAATCGGGATTGGATGATGATGGAAGCCCCAGAAGTGCAATAATTTGGGTTGATGAGTTACGATTAACAGATTTCAATGATCATGCAGGATGGGCTGCAACCGGTAGGGTAGAAGCTACATTGGCTGATTTGGGACGTGTTGTACTTACAAGTTCTCATAGTTCCGCAGGATTTGCCAGTCTGGAAAAGAAGATTAGCCAGATACCCCTGGAACATGTTACCAATTTCATGGTTGCAACAGATCTGGATTTTGGTAAATTCTTTGGAGAAAAGGCCGGTATAAGAATACCCCTGCACTATGATTATGCAGTAACAACAATAACACCTGAGTACAATCCATTAGATCCTGATGTTATACTGGATGATGACCTTGATTCATATGAGGATAAAAGCAAACGTGACTCGGTCAGGAAGCTGGTGGTTGATCATACTGTGAGGCAAAATATAAATCTGATGAACGTTCGTAAAGACAGGGTTGGAACGAACAAAAAACAGAGGATTTATGATATAGAAAACTTTGATGTTTCATTTGCTTATTCGAAAAATCATCATCGTGATATTGATTTTGAATATGATAATCAGGATCAATATCGGGGTGGTTTGGGTTATAATTTTAACCCTAAACCCAAAAATTACAAACCAATGAATAAGTCCAAGATGTTTTCAAGCAAACATCTTAAACTGGTGAAAGACTTCAACTTCTATCTATTACCAAAAACGTTTAGTTTCAGAACTGATATGGACAGGTCAATCAGAAAAATACTTTACAGGGATAAGAGTCTTGGAGATATTATAATTAAACCTACAATAGATAGGCAATGGACATGGAACAGGGATTATGATTTTAAATATGACTTCTCAAAGGCTTTAACATTTGAATTTACAGCAGGAGCTAATGCATATATCAACGAACCTACTATTTATCCCGATAAAGGTACCGAGGAATGGGAAGAATACAAGAAGGATGTTTGGAGAGATATTTATGGTGGTGGAACAATGCAGAGATATAATCAGTCCTTTAAGGCAACATATAATGTGCCCTTAAAGAAGATCCCGGCTGTTGATTGGGTAACAGTTGCATTAAGTTATCAGGCACTGTATAAGTGGTCAGCTTCTCCAATATCTATTCAAAGCAGAATGGGTAATACAATTGAGAACTCAAACCAGAAGCAACTTAATGGTAAGGTTGATTTAGACCAGCTTTATAATAAAGTCCCATATTTCAAGAAACTTAACAGTTCAAAGAAAAGATCATCACGTCCAACATCAAGAACAAGAGGTGGAGCACCAGATCCTCCTGAAGATGTGAACGATACAATTGAGAAACCCAAAGTAAATTATGGTAAGATCATAGGTGAAGGATTTTTAAAGACAATAATGTCAATAAAAAAAGCTTCTCTTACCTATAGTTCAGGATATGGTATGTTATTGCCCGGTTTTAACCAGGAACCCGAACTTTTTGGAGTTAATCTTGGGACATCTGCACCAGGGCTTGGATTTGTATTTGGAGATCAACGAGATATAAAATGGGATGCTGCTGCAAACGGATGGATAACTACCGATACCATTTTGAATAATCCATATATGCGAAAATCTACAGAGTCCTTATCGTATAAAATTGGTGCTGATATCCTTGGTGCAATCAAGATTGATATTGATGGTGACCGAATTTATGCCAGTAATTATCAGTCTTATTTCAGGAATGGTAATACGATTGATGATCCGGTATTCCAGGAATATACACCAATGGATGGAGGAAACTTCAGCATATCTTATTCAATTATAAAAACATCATTCTCAAAAACCGGCTCCGATAATGTATCAGAAACGTTCACAACCTTTCTGAATTCACGTAGAGATATAGCATATCGTCTTGCAAATGATAATAGTTCCTGGGATGGAGAAGAAGTATATGATAGTATTGCGGGAGATATTTATCCAAAAGGATATACGTCAAGTTCGCAGTCGGTGCTGTATTATTCATTCCTTGCAGCTTACTCAGGCCAAAGTACATCATCAGTAAGTATTAGTAGTCCGTTCCCTAAGTTTCCGGTACCAAACTGGAGAATTACCTTCAATGGCTTAACAAAGATTAAGTCGATTGGTAAGATGTTCAGAACTGTTAATATTACACATGGATACAGATCAATGTTAAGTATTGCTTCGTGGTCAACTAATGTAAATTTTGATCCTGAGAATGCTAATCAGACATTCCCTAATTCAAATAATTACATCACCAGGTATGATGTAGGAATTGTATCAGTTATGGAACAGTATAGTCCGTTAATAGGTGTTGATGTTACCATGCATAACAGTCTGTCTGCAAAAGTTGAATTCAAGAAATCAAGAAAGCTTGATTTGAGTTTTGTAAATAATCAGCTAACGGAAGTTGTTGGTTCTGAAGTTGTGGTTGGAATGGGTTACCGGATTAAAGGGCTGAAATTCTCCATCGGTTCAATGAGTGGTACCAGCAGAAATAAAAGCTTTAAAAGCGACCTGAACCTGAAACTTGATTTTGGGATCAGAGATAATAAAACAACTTTACGCAGAATAGATGAGGTAAACAATCAGGTATCAGCAGGTACAAAGCAATATACACTAAATTTTGCAGGTGATTATATGCTTAGCCAGAGTATTCAGCTCAAACTTTATTACAACTGGACCAGTAGTAATCCTTATGTTTCGTCGCAAATGCCAAATTCTACCACAAGTGGTGGATTTAGCCTAAGGTTCAACCTTGCTCAATAAGTCTTTAAATAAGACTCATACAAAATATTGTATAAGACTCATTTATTATCTTTAAGTGTTTAATTGTTACGCAGTTAGTTGTTGGTAGATGTTGGTGATAAAATCTTGAAAAAAATCACGGTAACTTAACCTGATACAATAAAAATGAACTAAATTTGGCGCTGATTTAATTAAAAAAATTATGATGAATATTCCAGAGAATTTACTTTACACAGAAGACCACGAGTGGGTTAAAATTGATGGTGATAACGCATTTATTGGTGTAACTGATTTTGCTCAAAAGGAGCTTGGTGATATTGTTTTTGTTGAGGTTGAAACAGTTGATGAAGAACTGGAAAAAGGTGACTCATTTGGAACGATTGAAGCCGTTAAAACAGTTTCTGATATGTTTATGCCTGTTGCAGGTACAGTTATTGAGTTTAACGAAATACTTGAATCAGATCCGGAAGCAATAAATAAAGATCCTTATGGAGACGGGTGGATTATCAAAATCAACATTGCTGATAAATCTGAGCTTGACGAGTTGCTGGATAGTAAAGCATATGCTGAGAATATAGATTCTTAAACAGAATGTACTTCAGGATACTTTGGGCACCAATATTATGGGCAGTATTTATAATTATTCTGGTTGGTGTGCCCGGAACATATTTCCCAAATGTTAAAACATTTTGGGAATGGCTGTCTCCTGATAAGTTAGTTCATGTATTTATATTTGGCGTTCAGTCGTTTTTGATATTATATGCTTTGGATAAACAATATAAATCTCTGCGACAACGTTTAGTTTACAACATAACAATAATTACTGCAACATCATTATTTGCATTGGTTACTGAAGTTCTTCAAAAGTATTTATTTATCGGAAGGGATGGAAACATTTTTGATTTTATTGCTGATGTTATTGGTGTTTTTGTTGGTTTTGTGGCATATTATTTGTTTAATTATAAAAAGAAAAATGCTGGTAACTAAATCGATTGAAGATTTTGTTATTTTAGCCAAATTATAGTTTAATCATAAATTTAATAAAGATGGAAGCCAGAAAAACAAAAAAAGCGGACCTTGAAGGAAAAAAAGGTTACTTTTTTGAAATTGGTCTGATTATAGCTTTGTTAGTTGTTTTTGCAGCTTTTGAATACAAAAGTTATGATAAAATAACTGTTGACCTTACTGCACGTGCAGTTGATGATACTCCTGAGGAAATTATTCCAATTACTGAGCAAAAGGTGAAACCACCTCCACCTCCACCTCCAAAACAGGTTACAAAAATTACTATTGTTGAGGATGATGTAGAGGTTGAAGATGAAATCGACATTGATGTTGAAGCTGATGATGAAACAGAAATGGAAGAATATATTCCACCAGAAGATGATGATGAGGAAATCGTAGAAGCTGAGATTTTTACCGTTGTTGAAGCAATGCCTGAATTCCCTGGAGGTATGGGTAAGTTGATGAGCTATTTAGGTAATAATATTAAATATCCTCCATTTGCCAAAGAAACAAACATTCAGGGCCGTGTGTTTATCAACTTTGTTGTTGAACCCGATGGCAGTATCTCCAATGTTAAAGTTCTAAGAGGAATTGGCGGTGGATGCGACGAAGAAGCAATTAGGGTAGTAAACAGCATGCCAAAATGGAAACCTGGTATGCAACGCGGAAAACCGGTTAGGGTTTCATATAACCTGCCAGTGAAGTTTACGCTACAATAATATTTTAGGAATCATAAAAAAAGCTGCTTTTGAAAAAAGCAGCTTTTTTTATATCTGGAAAATTACTTTGATTAATCAAAGAATAATATCGAATCTTTGATAAGTCCGATTGCTGTTCTCAACTGTTCTTCGCTTATTACCAATGGTGGTGCAAAACGTATTATATGATCATGAGTTGGTTTTGCAAGAACTCCGTTTTCCGCCATCTTAACACAAACATCCATAGCAGTTTTACCATTTTTAGGTTTTATTACAACGGCATTAAGAAGTCCCTTTCCTCTTACAACTTCAACCATTTCTGAATCAATACTTTTCATCTCTTCTCTGAAGATCTTTCCAAGTGCTTCTGCTTTTTCTTCAAGGTTTTCTTCTTTTACAACCTGTAACGCTGCTGTAGCAATTTTAGCAGCAACAGGATTACCTCCAAATGTTGAACCATGCTGGCCGGGTTTTATTGTCAGCATTATCTCGTCGTCAGCCAGTACTGCTGAAACCGGATATGTTCCTCCTGAAAGAGCCTTACCAAGAATAAGTATATCAGGATGGATTCCTTCATGATCACATGCAAGCATTTTACCTGTTCGTGCAATACCTGTTTGTACCTCGTCCGCTATGAATAATACATTATTATCATGGCACATATCGAAAGCTTTTTTTAGATAGCCTTCATCAGGAACAACTACACCGGCTTCTCCCTGTATAGGTTCTACAAGAAATCCGGCTACGTTTGGATCTTTTAAAGCCTCTTTAAGTGCTTCTAGGTCGTTGTAAGGAATAACAATAAACCCCGGTGTATATGGACCAAAACCCGTTCTTGATTCAGGATCGGTCGACATAGAAATAATGGATATCGTTCTGCCGTGAAAGTTATCAGCACAAACAATAATCTTAGCCATATCAGGTTCGATTCCTTTAACATCGTAAGCCCATCTGCGACATAGTTTAAGGGCAGTTTCATCTGCCTCAGCACCTGTATTCATTGGTAATACTTTATCATAACCAAAGAATTCGGTAATATATTTCTCGTAAACACCCAATGCATCACTGTAAAAAGCTCTTGACGTTAATGTTAATGTTTGAGCCTGATCAACCATTGCCCCGATGATTTTAGGGTGGCAATGTCCTTGATTTACAGCTGAATATGCTGACAGGAAATCGAAGTATTCTTTACCTTCAACATCCCATACTTTAGCTCCTCTTCCCTTGGAAAGAACTACAGGTAGCGGATGATAGTTATGTGCCCCATGTTTATCTTCCAGCTCCATTGCAATTTTTGATGTTAGTATCTCTGCCATAAGAATGCAATTTTAAAATTTAAAACAGATAATAAAATAAAGCCTCAAAATTAGTCTTTTTATAATTCAACTGACTTAAAAATAGTTGATTTAGGATTATTTGATAGATAAATTTTTAATTTTAAATCCGGACATATTGTTACAGGAACAGGCTTTCTGAAATTAACTCAAGAATTGTTACAGTAAGTGTCTGAATGGCAATAGTATCCATTCGAACATTTTATTAATAAGGGGCCTGTTTTTCCAATTGTTATAATTAAACTTTATTGAATCACTAATAGTTTTTTTCATATGAGTATTTACTTGTGATGCAATATCTTTATTATTACCAATCAGCATTATCTCATACATATATCTAAAGCTCCTGTAGTCGAAGTTAGATGATCCAATGGCAAAAGTTTTTTTATCTACTAACATCATCTTGGCATGGAGATTATTGGGTTCATAAAACAAAAAGTTAACACCCGTTTTATACATCAAACCAAAATATTTATTGCGAAGTATATCAATAAGCGTAACATCTGAGTGACGTGGCAGAACGATATTTACTAATACACCTCTGGCAGCGGCATCCATAAGGGCTTTTCTCAGAAAATATCCGGGAAGGAAATATGGAGTTTCAATAGATATTTTAGTTTGTGCTCCTTTTATTAATTTGATGAACTTATTGTTTATGAGTTTCCTGGTTATGGACGGAACATCTCTTACAATTTCAAAACCATCGTGTTTTATAAGCTTGGTTTTATATGGGCTCTTAAAAGAGTATTTGTTGTATCCGTTAAAGTCTTGTTTAAACAGTTTTACAAATGTGGCAGTTATGTCACTTTGCATCCTTAAAACAGATTCGCGCCAGTTCATGTTGTAACCTGTTAAATTAGAGGATCCAATATATGTTATTTCATCATCAATTAACAATAACTTCCTATGGTTCCGCCTGTGGCTTCTGGTAAAGATATCTGAATTAAACTTTATTTTCTCAAAAAAACGTACTTCTCCCTTATACTTAATTAGCTTTTTAAAATAGTCATGATCGATTGGTCCGGCACCCCAATAGTCAATCAGCACTTTTACCTCAACACCCTCCTTTGCCTTCTTTGTCAAAGCCCTTCTGAACCGTTCACCTATTTCATCTTTACCAACTCGGAATGTTTCAATATAAATATATTTATTTGCCTTCTCAATATCTTCGATCATCT
>JANQGJ010000027.1 GCA_028277395.1 Bacteroidales bacterium
CTGTAAACTTTTTTAGACGGTACAACTACCTCACTACTATAATTTTTCTAACAATTGATACGTTTTCTGTTTCAATGTTCATGATATACAAACCTTCAGTCAGAGATGGTGAATTTATTTGCACTTCATAATTATTTATGTTTTCATCGGATAGAACAACATTCCCAGATATGTTGAATAATGTTATACTGTATATAATGCCTTTACAGAGTAACCGTCAGAATCAGTTTCAGTTGTATAAGTTCCACTGCCAATAGCTTTAACAGTAACAAACTGGAATGGGGTTGAGGTCTCCAGGTTTGTTATATGGCCTGATAATGAAGACTGTGCAACTATATCGATGTACACTAATATTAATGGAAAAAATAACAGGTTAAACAAAGTTAACTTTTTCATGAGGATATTATTAATATGTGCAATAAATATACTAAAAATTATATTAGTTACGGATTTTCAGATATAAGTTACTAAGGATGATGTCATTAATTTCAAACTGCATAGATTGGGTTCCACCAGCTTTTGTTAAAAATTTGCATTTTTGGTATAATTTTCTTATATTTGTTGCAACTCAAAAATAATAAATTAAACGATAAACTTAAAAATCAGAAACCATGAAAAGATTAACAATTGTATTATTTATTTTGATTCCTTTATTTGGAATGTCGCAAAACCCGATTGATGCCTACGGGGTAACAACAAATCAACAAAAATACGGCAGCACATACCCAAGTCCACCTTATAATGGAGAGTACCAGGTATTTCTTGATAAGTTTTTCTGGTCGAATTCAAATTTTGAACAAATTGTCAAGTCATTAAAAATAGAAGTGGTAAGTATCCCTTTTATACCTATAGGACTTGAACCCGGAGATATTAATTCAAATCTTTGCGGTGGAGGGACAGACAGGCAATTTGATTGCGAATTGATGCAGGTACCAATTACTAATATTGTCTATGGTAAATACAGGGGAACCGGATGGAACTGGGGAAACTGGAAAATTTTTAAAGTACTTTATGTTGATTTTAAGTATCCGATGTATGGGCGGTTAGATGCTGATTTATCGCTTATTAGTGGAGGTTTTGTTCAGGCAATGCCTTCAATAACTGATGAACAGGCCTATTTACCTCACTCAATATTAAAACATACACTTTATTTTCATTGTGTCGAACCAAATGGTGACCTGATAATTGATTCTGTTTCCTGGTTGTATGATAATACAAGGGGAAGAATGAAATTCTATCCTTTCAGGAGTAGTAATACTTGTATAGGTGCACAACCTGAGTTTTACGATGTTCTATTCCGACCTGAGCTGATTGTCTGTGATACACATAGTTACAATCAAACGTCTAATGAAGAATGTTATGAAAGCGGATGTGAAACTAATACAGGATCAGTTGATTTTTTTCCTCCGGAAGAAATAGTTACACCTGAATGTTCTGTTAATTTTTATCCTCCTATTCCCATGGATTATAGTTTTGATACATGGTATGTTCATCCTCCGCGATACTCGTTAATTGATGCACCTTTGCTTAATAATACAGGACAATATTGGGCAGGCTTCAATTATAATAATACTCTTGAAACTGGATGTGAGCATGAATATTATGTTTTTGAAAGTATTCAGTTTGAAGATATTAATGAAACGGAAAGAATAATTTATAATCCATCCTTGGTTACGATATATGATGATATTGTTTTCCCGTGTTTGTATAAATTCCTGACGGTACATGGTAAATATCCGGATAAGAGCGGATATGAATACTGGGCAGAATACTGGCAAACAACATCATTGAATTCTCATAGTTTGCACCAGATACCAGTATCTACATCATATTGTGATGTTAACGCACACCCTGTTTCGATTTATAAATTACGTGGTGGTATTACAGTAACAATTGAACCGGAAGTAGCTCTGATGGATCTTGAGTTCAGGGGAACATCGAGTACAAATAAAGCAAAGATTATTTATGATCCTGATCTGACCTATGGCAACTGGACTTATGATCCAAATACTGTTACTTTATTGGAAACTAACTATGAATGGAGATGTGATTTAGGAAGTAATTTGCGGGGCTCAAATGGATCAGAAGTTGTTTCCGATCCTAATGATATGGAAATCGGGATTTTTAAAATTTATCCAAATCCTGCTGAAGATGTATTATTTATTGAGATGGAGGAGGTGAACCCGGTAGATATAACTATTTATGATGCGCTTGGCAAAACCATAAAAGTTATTAAAATGGATAGTTATTCCAAATACCAGATTGATATATCAGATCTTAATAAAGGAATATACTTCATGAATATGAGTACGAATAATGATCATCAAAAAATTAAATTTCTCAAACGATAATTCATAACCTTCGGATTATATATTTTTTTGTCCGCTATTATAATATGGATTATTTTTCGATTGTATGCATTTACGATGCTTAATAAAGCAGATGTCATTTGTTATAAGTTAAGTCTGGTAATGGGATTGTAAACCAGAAAAAAACTATCCTCGTTATGCAGTACTAAACGAGGATAGTTTTTGTAAGATAAAAGGATAAATAAACTTCTGTTTTAGATATTAATCTTTATATGTCATTTTGTAACACTTTTTTTGGTTCCCCAATATATATTTTAATCATTGCATAATTTCAAAATTATTATCAACTGTCAAATGAACTAAATTTTATTATCGAAAGTGATTTTAATAGTATTCGTTTTTTTTATGAAAATAATTCCTGGATACTGTACTTCCAACTAATGAAAATGTTTGAACACCCTTTTGATAGTAGTAATTATTCTCTGTTTTATAAGGAAGTAAAATTTACAAAATCAAAATGCTATAGTAGCTGTGTAGTCCTATAATCTGTAAACTTTTATAGACGGTAAAACTACCTCACTACTATAATTTTTCTAACGATTGATGCGTTTTCAGTTTCAATATTCATGATATACAAACCTTCAGGTAGAGATGGTGAATTTATTTGCACTTCATAATTATTGATGTTTTCATCGGATAGAACAACATTCCCAGATATGTTAAATAATGTTGTACTGTATATAATGCCTTTACATAATAACCGCCAGAATTTGTTTCAGTTGTATAAGTTCCACTGCCAATGGCTTTAACTGTAACAAACTGAAATGGGGTTGAGGTCTCCAGGTTTGTTATATGCCCTGATACAGATGACTGGGCATTTAAATTAATGTATGAATAAAACAAAGGGAAAAATAGCAGGATAGTGTAAGTCAACTTTTTCAGTTGGATATGATTAAATTGGGCAATAAATATACAACTATTATGATGGTTTCGGAATTTTACACTAATTAATATAATGTAGTAGTGAATCTCAAATTGAATATACTGTCCTGTATTGCAAAAATGAATTTGCGATTTTCTGAAAACAAAAAATCCGGTACATCAGTGATGTACACGGACTTTCTGTTCATCTGTGATCCCGGAAGGCCCAATCTCGAACTTTTTAGCCCAGGATTACGAAAAAATTGAGAAATTTATGAATGCTGAAAAACAGCAAAAGCAACCCAACTCAACTAAAGCTTTAAAAATATAACTTATCCTTTTTTGATGCAAAATTATATAGAATCTATTTTTAATGATTAAAATAGCACATCAAAATGAGAATTAGCCGAAGAAGGAGTTGTTATAGCCACTATCCTTGTCCAACGGATGGTGATGGAGGAGAACTACCATGTATTGAGTGTGGATAGTGGTAGTAATAACTCTTATTTGCCGTCCGCTTGCGGTATTTTTACACACGGTTGCCAAACGTATCATTATTCCTTTTTTAAAACTTTTGATTTTAACTCATCAATTATTTTTGCATCCATCCAATAAACCTTATAAAACCAACTGTCATTATCTTTACTACTTACAAAGAAAATATACTTCCCATCAGGAGAAACGTAAGGCCATCCTGCATCTTTTTCATTAATAGCTTCACCCATATTTAATGCTTCTGTCCAATTGCCATTAGTTTTCTGAAAACTTATAAATAGATTAATAATTCCATTTTGGGGTTCGCCCTTATACCGACTGAAGATCAAGTAACTTTCATCCGGTGCAACAAAAGGTTGCCAATCGTCACCATCGCTATTAATTTCAATACTTAATTTTTCCGGATTAGAATATTGTCCATTGATCAATTGGGACCTGTATATATCATGTGAACCATACCCGTTCTTGGCTAATGTAAAATATAATGTTCCGGAGTTTGTTATGGATACACCCATTGACAGGTTATCGAAAATTGAATCCAATTCATAAGGTTTTCCCCATACCCCATTCTGTCTTTCTACCTTCCATAGTGTTGGGTAGTTTTGTTTATTTTTTCTCTGTGATAAACTTTTAAATATGATTATATCATCACTATTAGCAAAAAGAGAATTTTTACCATCAATACCTTCTGTAAATTGAACAGTTTCTGGATTAGTCCATTTTTCGCCAATCATTTTCATGTATTTTATTACAAAAGGTCCTTCTGTTGGCATAATAGTATAATACATTTCTTTTCCATCAGAAGAAAATGATGGAGAACTATGCACACTGTTGCCCGCCACTTGTTTAAAAATATTAGGAGCAAAAAGCTTTGGCGTTGAGCCCGGTGGGGCTTCTCCCAGATATGGGCCTTTTAAGCCTGTAAATCCATTAATATACCCGTTATTATTTTGAGCATTGTAACTCGACAATGAGATAATGCTAACTATTGATGTTACAATAAACAACTTTAAATTCATAATCTGTATCCTTTTGATTTATCTATTTGATTTAAGTTTTACATATCTTTCTTAGTAATATGTTTGGTAACGTTGTTCACTATTTATTATGGCAATATAATCTGTTTTGCCTTTGAATAGCTCAGTGGGTTTAGTCCCGATACATTTTTCTATTGTGGATTTTAGACTCTCATCTGCTAAATCAAATGTGTCGGTAGGAAAATCTAAACATAACATTCCATTAATTTTCGATATGGTCAACAATCCGCTTTTGATTGAATGGAATCGAATTTCCGAATCAGGATAGTCAAGTGTATCAAATAGTACATATGCTGTGGTAAGGGTTGCATGTCCACACAAGTCTACTTCGGTTGTTGGATAAACCATCTAATCTCAAAATCTTAATCTCTTGGAACAACGAATACCGTTTCAGCTAAATCATTCTCATTTCCAATAAACTGCATCAAATCATCATCTATCCATTTATCTAAAATGCAAACAGCGGCAGGGCTTCCCGAGAACAATCTATTTGTAAATGCATCAACTTGGTATATTTTTTATCTGTTTAAAATTTTGTAATTTGTTGAAATAAAAGCAATTCTAAAATTCCTGGTAGATGGAACTGCTTCGCTTTATTCACAAACTATTCTACCTTATATGAGTTCATGAATCTTCGATTTCCCATAAACTTTTTTAATCATAATCGGTATAGTATGCCTGCCTGTTCGACTGACTAATTAAAGAATCTAAAGCAATTTTATTGGTTACCTCAGGAGTCTTGTTAATTAAATCCAGATCACCTAAAAAATCATATAAACCTGATGTATGAGTTAAAAGATGACGTATGGTAATGTGTTCAAAATATGATGGAAAGTTAGGGTAATATTTTATTAGTTTATCTTCATACGATAATAATCCACGTTCATTAAGAATCATAATTGCCGTTGCTGTAAAAGGTTTTGTAACGGATCCAATAGAAAATACTGAAGATGTATCAAGATGTGTTTTCCTTTCAAAATCAGCAAATCCATAGGCCTTTTTAAAAATTATTTTTCCGTTTTCTGCTGCAAGTACAATTCCGTTAAACATTCCATTCAAATTATAGTAAGAGAACAGTTTGTTCAGGTTCCTGCTTTTTTCCTGCGCGTATAAATTAATTGATAAAAAAATAGATATTACTAAAAATACCAACATGAATCGAATTGTCTTTTTTGTTTCCATTGTTTAGTTCTCCTTTGATTAAAGTTTCACAACATATTATGTTCGTTAAGAAACATAGTTTTTATGGCTAACAGTCTCGGCTATGATTTCGTTGTGGAATCATCAGCAGGATTATTATTCCGCTTAAAAATCAGCCTTTGATTGATATTTTTATTTTGGTGTGGCACCAAAACCGCAATGAATTATAGCCATTGTGGTATGCCGTTTTTTATTTCAGTTATACCATCTCTTTTGCTTTTACAAGCGATTTTATTGATATATCGATATACTTTTCTGCTGTTGCCTCGGAGCAGGGTTCGTCAGTCACTTTTGGTTCTCATTTATTTTTAATACAACGTACAGAATTAGCATGATTCTTATTGTGTGAATGACGCCCAATTCCTTCAGTGCTAATATCAAAGGCTCTTTTCCATGCATAAGAATCTTTATGTGGAGTTGCTGTCCAAAAAAAAGTAAACTCATCTTTCCCTAAGAAATTATCATCATGAAAAGTTCGGCAACCACCCATTGGTAATGTGAACCCAATACTCTGAATTTTAGTTTTTATTTGCTTTTTAGGTGCCCGATAATCAATTTCTTCCAATTCAGATTTTGATAGTCCTAAGCTTTTTTCCAGTTGATTTCATTCATCTTCTGAAGACAGATGCCATCCTTCGGGACATGCATTAAGAGCTGCTTCCCAAATATAAAGCCTTCCATATTTCTGAGCATTTTCTTTTTTGTTGTTATAATACCATGAACCTTCAATGTTAAAATTAAGGTTTTCAGCCATCCATATTTGAGTACCTATTCTGACCCAATTGTACTCTTTATTGTCACGACCATCTATAAATTTGCCTGATTCTGATTCTTTAGTTTGAGAATACAAGCTACTAATCAGTAAAAATAAAATACTAATTATTGATATTGTTTTATTTTTCATTTTTAATTTATTTGTTATTTATTGTTCTATTCTGTCTCTTTGAATATTCCTTTACGAACACTATCTTTGCTACTGCCTGGTGTTTTGTCTTCCAGCTTAGTTCAGTCTTCTTGTCAATTGCCTGGCCTCAGCTTTTCGATAATTCTTGCAAAAGGCATCCAATAAATTCCACGATTTGCATAAAAAATGTATTTGCCATCAGGTGTGATTTTAGGACTCATTCCGCCTTTATCAGGACTTCCTCCAAGAACCATTATAGCTGGCAACCAACTTCCGGATTTATCCCGGAAGCTAATGAAAATACCTGAATTAGTTGGATTCACCATATCGAACCGGTTAAAGATAATATATGATTCATCAGGTGCAATATATGGACAAGTTTCGTTTTTACCTTCATTTATTTCCACACACATTCTTACCGGATACGCATATTCACCATTTACCAATTTGGAATAATAGATACCACTTTCTTTATTTTTATCCGTTTCGGTTCCCTGGAAATAGAGAGTACCACTTTTTGATATGGATATACTCCAATGTATTCGTAAATCATTTACAGCAGAAGAAACCGGTTTAGGATCTGCCCATCCCGCAGAGGTTCTTTCGGAATACCAAATATTCTCTTTGTTCTCAGAAACTGCGCCAGGGCGAAATGAAGTAAAAAACATCCTCTTGCCGTCAGGGCTTATAAACGGATTACCATAGATGAATGAATCGTTTTTACAAAATGAAACAGTGTCGGGTTTATTCCAGACTTCATTAACCAGTTTTGTGTATCCTATTTTTGCAGTATTCTTTTTGTCTAATATTTCGAAATAAATCTCTTTCCCATCAGGGCTAAAAGTTGGGGTACAATGATCAATCCCGTTGGAAATATAATTGGGGGCAAATAATTCAGGAGCACTTTCTGGAGGTTTTTGCCCAAAATAAGATCCTGTTAATTTAGGAAAATCTTTTTCCTGGGCTTTAATTAATATTAATAGCGTTAGTAAGCAGCTTGTAAGAATTAGTTTTTTCATTTTAATCTCTACTTATTTTTAAAATTATTATTGTTTATAAATCCACATTTGGCGGTTTGTGCAAACGCTGTGTTGGCGCGGGCTTCGTGTAAGCAATTATCTTGTTTAGTAAGTTATAATGTACGTCTGCATTCTGCTGTTTTATTATATGATTTTTCTTTTGCAAAGCACGTGAAAAGCCAATATGGAGTTTGCTCCATGGTGTACAGTGCTTACTTCATAAAGTTTATATAGTTTTTATAGAATATTAATTCTATTTCATTTATTGGATAACCTCTAGTAATCAAAAGGTTTTGTATATTCATATAGGTTTCTTCGTTAGAGAGTCCAGATGGTACATATTTACCATAAGCTTGTAAATCTGTTCCCAATCCAATTCGATTGATTCCAATAATTGTTTTTAAGTAATCAATATGGTCAGCAAGCTGCTCTATCTCATCTTTGATCCTGTTATCCGTTTCATATAATCCATTTGTATTAAATGAAAGTAGTACTAACCCCTGATTTCTTTTTATTTCTTCCAGTACCTTATTTGACAAATTGTAATCCATGCGTGCAATATGTCTGGCATTTGAATGAGAAGCAATAACAGGGGCTTTGGAATACTTAATGACTTCAAGCATTTCACCTTCATCCAGGTGTGAAATGTCAATTTTTATATCGACTTCATTCATTTTCTCAATAACACATTTCCCAAAATCAGTCAACCTGGAATCCAAGAAAAGTACATCAGATTTGTTATTGACCAATGTAATATAGTTAATTCCCAGGTCTTTATACGTTTGAATCACAGCTAGGCTATCATCAAAAATCCCATGAAAATATTCGATGGCAAACAGACAAGATATTTTACCTGACTCATAATTATATTCCAGATCGTTTGTTGATTTAAATACATGAAATACCCATGAGCGAAAAATATCACACCAACCGAGAATGAATATTGTGGTTAACTTTGTGACATTGTATCATAAAGTTAGCATAACATGATAAA